>JANQSH010000029.1 GCA_028284145.1 Planctomycetaceae bacterium
GATTTGTATCCTGACGTCAGCTCTCTCTCTGCTGCCCAATTCGCTCTTTGCTGAAGAGTCTGTCGAAAAGGTGCCGGTCAGCTACTCCTCTCAGATTCGGCTAATTTTTCAGGCACACTGCCAGGGTTGTCACCAGCCTGCCAAAAAGGGTGGCGATTATGACATGACTACCTTCGACAAGCTGTTCAAGAGTGGTGAAAGCGGATTGAACGCAATCACCGCTGGCAATGTGAAAGAGAGTTACCTGCTCGATCTGATCACGCCAGATAACAAAGGTGTTGCGGAGATGCCCAAGGGTAAACCGGCATTGACCGATGCGGAAATCGAATTGATCCGCCGATGGGTTTCCGAAGGTGCCAAAGATGATTCACCACCCAGCGCACAGGTGCATTATGACCAGGATAACCCTCCGGTCTACGTCGCGCCACCGGTGGTCACTTCACTCGATTACTCACCCGATGGCAGCTTGATTGCCGTTGCCGGTTTTCACGAAGTGCTACTGCATAACGCGGATGGCTCTGGCCTGGTCGCTCGGTTGGTGGGGTTATCTGAACGAGTCGAATCGGTGAAGTTTTCACCCGATGGGAAAACGCTTGCCGTGGTCGGCGGTCTGCCGGCTCGTATGGGCGAGATTCAATTCTGGGATGTCGCCACGAAGAAACTTCGGCTTTCCGTCCCGATGACGCACGACACGCTCTTCGGTGCCAGTTATTCACCCGATGGCAAGCTGCTCGCCTTTGGTTGTGCCGACAATACCGTTCGCGCGATCGACACGTCGACCGGCAAGCAGGTGTTGTTTCAGGGGGCACACAACGATTGGGTACTCGATACAGTCATCAACACGCAGGGGACATCGGTCGTTTCGGTGAGTCGCGATTTCACCATGAAGCTGACGGACATCAGGACGGAACGGTTCATCGGCAACATTACGACGCACACTCCAGGCGTACTCAAAGGTGGTTTGAATACCGTCGCGCTGAACCGAACGAATAATCAACTGATCACAGCCGGAGCCGATGGTCAGCCGAAACTCTTCAGGATGGAAGCGAAAGCGGCCCCGGCCAGTGGCGGAAATCCGAACCAGATTCGTGAGTACGCAAAGATGCCGGGGCGCGTATTTGGTGTTGCTTTCGCACCTGACGGGCAGAAATTTGCAGCAGTCAGCAGTCTCAACAATGCCGGGCATGTGCAGGTTTATCAAACGGGCGATGGCAAGACGGTCTGGGAAAAGTCGATGGCTCCCGGTTATGCGGTCGTTTTCAGTCCCGATGGCAGGACGGTTGCTGTTTCCGGAACGGGTGGCGAAGTCGCGACATTTGATGTCGACAGCGGAAAGGAAATCGCACGGTTTGCCGCCGCCCCGGTCACTCCCGACGCACAACGTTCTGTCATTACAGGGATCAAACCGAAATCGAAGTCGGTAACGACAGGCAAACCAGAAACATTGCCCAAAGGGACCAAACTGACCGGCCTGCGCGTTGAACCGTCGAACGTCAAACTTCGCCAGCCTTTTGAAACGGCACAACTGTTGGTTTTTGGAGAACTTGATACGGGCGATGTCGTCGACGTGACACGGATAGTGCAATTTGAATTCCCGCAGCAGACCGTTTCGCTTTCTTCCAGCGGATTGATGCGACCAGTGACTGACGGGCAATTCAATCTGGGGGTGTCGCTTCATGGTCAAACGGCAAACATTCCGGTTGAAGTCACAGGGATTGGCGACGACTTTTCGCCCGCCTTCATTACAGATGTCGGCCCTGTCATCTCCAAACTTGGCTGTAACGCAGGCACATGTCATGGTGCCAAAGATGGCAAGAACGGCTTCAAACTTTCGTTACGCGGTTACGATCCGATTTTTGACAGTCGCGCCTTTACCGATGATCTCGCATCGCGACGGGTGAATCCGGCTTCTCCCGATGACAGTTTGATGTTGCTGAAAATGGCGGCAAATGTGCCGCACACGGGTAGCTTGCTTGCTTCCCCCGGCGAGCCCCATTATGAAGTCATTCGTAAATGGATTGCCGATGGTGCAGTTCTCGATCTTGAAGCCCCACGTGTTTCGTCAATCGAAATCCATCCTGCCAATCCGATCGTGCAGATTCCCGGTGCCCGGCAACAAGTGCGAGTGATCGCCACTTACCCAGATGGCTCAACTCGTGACGTCACAGCCGAAGCGTTCACATCAACTGGTAATACGGAAATCGCAACCGCCAATGAGACCGGTTTGATCCATACTTTACGTCGGGGAGAGACTCCGGTTCTTTCCCGGTACGAAGGTGCGTATGCCTCAACCACGCTCACGGTGATGGGCGATCGCAGCGGGTTCACCTGGCAGGAACCACCCGTCAATAACGAGATTGACGTCCTTGTCGTGGCGAAGTGGGAACGGACCAGAACCCTGCCATCGGGACTCTGCACCGATGCTGAATTTATTCGCCGTGTCTATCTCGATTTGACCGGGCTGCCCCCCACGTCGAAGGAAGTGAAAGCGTTTCTCGCCGATGAACGGGAAACGAAGGTCAAGCGAGATGAGTTGATCGACAAACTGATTGGCAGCGACGATTATATCGAATACTGGACCAACAAATGGGCCGACCTGCTGCAGGTGAACAGGAAGTTTCTCGATACATCCGGTGCAGCGGCCTTTCGCAAGTGGATTCGTAACGAAATTGCGACCAACACACCTTACGACGAATTCGCGCACAAAATTCTCACGGCTGAAGGTTCCAATCTGGAAAACCCGGCTGCGTCCTATTTCAAAATCACCCGCACGCCTGAAGATACGATGGAAAACACAACGCATTTGTTCCTCGGCGTTCGCTTCAGTTGCAACAAATGCCACGATCATCCGTTTGAACGCTGGACTCAGGACCAGTATTACGAGACGGCAGCCTACTTTGCACAATTCGGTTTGAAGAAAGATCCCAAAAGTGGCAAGAAGGAAATCGGAAAAACAGCCATCGAAAAGGGCAAGCCGCTATATGAAATCGTGTACGACATGGACAAGGGTGAGGTGAAACACGATCGCACCGGTCAGGTAACACCGCCCAGGTTCCCCTTTGCAACCAACTTTGATGAACCAGAGAAGAAGACCCGACGTCAAATGCTCGCTGCCTGGATGACGTCGCCCGATAATGCCTATTTCGCGCGAAGCTATGCCAACCGCATATGGGGTTACCTGTTGGGGACCGGGATCATTGAGCCGATTGATGACATCCGGGCCGGTAATCCTCCGACCAACCCGGATTTGCTCAATCATCTTACCAGCGAATTTATCGACAGTGGTTTCAACACGCGCGAACTGGTGCGGATGATCTGCAAGTCGCGAACGTATCAACTCTCGATCGAAACAAACAAATGGAATGAAGATGACACCATCAACTACTCACACGCCATCGCGCGTCGCCTTCCCGCAGAAGTGTTGTACGACGCTGTGCATCGGGTGACTGGTTCGGTCTCTCGACTGCCAGGTGTTCCCGCCGGGACAAGGGCCGCGGAATTGCCCGATTCCGGTGTGAAACTGCCAGATGGTTTTCTGGGCAAACTTGGACGACCCGCACGAGAAAGCGCGTGTGAATGTGAACGGACAAGTTCAATGCAACTTGGCCCAATTATGGCGTTTGTCTCTGGTCCGACAGTTGGCAACGCCCTGAGTGATGAAAACAACGCGATTGCTAAACTGGTTGCCAGCCAGGAAGATGACGCGGCGCTGGTGAATGAATTGTTCCTCCGCATTCTCAACCGTCCGGCAACGCGAAAAGAAATCACAACCGTCATCAAAGTGCGGGAATCCTTGCGGGAGGAACATAACGCACTGGTTCGCGAAATGAAAGAGTACGAACAGATCGGTGCTGAGGAACGAGAGCGGAAGGCAAAAATGCGTGAAGCCGCCATTGCTGCGGTGCAAAAACAGTTGGATGCCTACCGCGCCAGGATCGCACCACGTGAAGCAAAATTGAATAAGAAACAGCGCGAACGGACGGCAAAACTTCTGGCCGATTTGCAGGCGTACCAGAACGATCTGGTCACACACCAGATGAACTGGGAAAAGACATTTGAGCAGCAACAGAACTGGAAGGTGATTGATCCTGTCGATCTCGCCGCGACGAATGCAGCGAAGTTGACCCGCGAGGATGATCTTTCCGTTTTCGCGTCCGGCAAAAACGGCAAGGGTGATTACAAAATTATCGCCGAGACCGATCTGAAGAACATCACTGGCATTCGGTTGGAATTGCTGGCCGATGATCGACTGCCGAAGAAGGGACCGGGGCGTTCCCCCAGTAACGGCAACTTCGTGTTAAGTGAGTTTGAATTGCAGATCGCGCCAACGAGCGACACCAGCAAAGTGACGAAGGTCAAACTGCAAAACGCCAAAGCCGACTTCAGTCAGGGTGGTTACGACGTCAAAACAGCCATCGACGGCAAAATTGCGGCATCAGCCAATGGATGGGCCAGTGCGCCCCAATTGGGCGTTAATCGAACTGCAGTGTTTGAGACATCCAAAGACATTGGATTTGAAAGTGGCACACAACTCACGTTCATCCTCAAGCAACAATACCAGGATGGTCAACACAGCATCGGCAGGTTTCGGCTCTCGGTCACGACCCGCCCCCGTCCGGTTCAACTTGATAGTGCACCACAGGAGATCGCGGCGATTGTGGCGACACCAGTTGATCAGCGAAACGACCAACAGAAGAAGAAGCTCACCGACTACTTTCGCAAGGTTGATCCGGTGTTGAGTCAGAAGACAAAGGCGGTTGCCGATAGTAAAAAGCCACGACCGATTGACCCGCAATTGAAGACGTTGCAGGAGGCTCATGCTTACGCTTCGCGTCCGTTACCCAAAGATGACAAATTGGAACGTTACCGGACGGATGTCCGTTTGAGTGAACAACAATTGCAGAAAAGCCGTCTGACAATCGCTCAGGATTTGGCGTGGGTTCTGGTCAATAGTCCCGCGTTTCTCTTCAATCATTAAGTCGAACTTCGTTAGAGCCCAATTCGTCAGGGCTGCTTTGTCCGAATCCAGAAACTTGGAGAATTCACATGCTTGTTATTCCCGGCCAATCTGGAAAAGACCTTTGCGATCCGAGCCTCGGAATCACCCGCCGCGATGTTTTGCGGGTTGGTGGCTCCGGAATGCTGGGCGTGACGCTCGGTTCAATGCTTCAAATGCAGGCCGCTGCCGCTGAGCAATCTGGTGGAACTGGCTGGGGTAAAGCGAAGAGCATTATTCTCTGTTATCTGCAGGGTGGCCCAAGTCACATCGACCTGTGGGACCCCAAAGAGAATGTGCCGGATAATGTCAAGAGTGCCTTTTCACCAATCAGTACTCGGCTGCCCGGCGTCAAATTTACCGAGTTGCTACCGCGTCTGGCACAAATCAACGACAAGCTGACGATGATTCGCTCGATGAGCTACACTCCCAAGGGGTTGTTCAACCACACTGCTGCCATCTATCAGATGATGACCGGCTACACGACTGACAAAGTCAGCCCGTCTGGTCAACTGGAACCACCCAGTCCGAAAGATTTTCCGAATTTCGGCTCCAACATCATCCGGTTGAGACCGACCAACGTACCGATGTTGCCGTTTGTCATGCTGCCTCGTCCACTGCAGGAAAGTAGCGTCGTGGGTAAAGGGGGAACGGCGGGATTTCTCGGCCGGGGATACGACCCGTACACACTCTACCCTCCCGGCGATGACATGGACAACACGAAGATGGACAGGATTCGTGTCGACGATTTGAAACTGCGTCCGGATGTTCATGCAATGCGACTGAAACGCCGCGCTGAATTGCGCGAAACAATCACACAGGGAATGCCCCGAATTGAGAAGGCGGTCAGCGAGTACAAACTCAATGGCTACTACGAACGGGCGATCGATCTGGTTGTTTCCGGCCGTGCCCGCGAAGCATTCTCGCTCAATAAGGAATCGGACGCCACCCGTGACCGCTACGGTCGGACAACATTCGGCCAAAGTTGCCTGCTGGCGCGCCGACTCGTCGAAGCCGGAACTCGGGTGGTCGAAGTGATCTGGCCCAAAGTTGCCAACTCCGACAATCACTCGTGGGACGTCCACAAAGGTCTGACGAAGCGTATGAAGGACCAGGCTTCACCCATGCTCGACAACGGCCTGACCTCGCTGATTGAAGACCTCAATGAGAGAGGAATGCTGGAGGAAACGCTGGTCGTGGCGGTTGGCGAATTCGGGCGCAGCCCGCAACGTGGCGTGAGCACCTCTGGCAATGGCAACAGCGACGATGGTCGTGACCACTGGCCTTATTGTTATACGGCTGTGGTGGCCGGTGGTGGAACGAAACAAGGTTACATCCACGGTGAATCGGACAAGACCGGTTCCGGCCCGTTGCGCGATCCCGTGCATCCCGCAAACTTGCTCGCAAGCATCTACCACAGTTTCGCGATCGACCCGCACACGATGGTCATGAATCACCTCAACCAGCCGCGCGAACTGGTCAAGGGCGAAGTGGTCTCCCCCCTGTTCAGTTGACGCAACCGGTTCTGGAATCGCTGGTGTGGGTTCAGTCGAGTTTCTTCAGTTCGATATCCTTGAACTGAACTTTCATCGGCGGGCCAGTGTGTACCTGCAATGCGATAATCCCCTTTGCGCGCCTCTTGTCTTCATGTTCGTCAATCAGGATGGTCATGACTTCGCCGTTGATCTTGTGAGTGAAAGTGAAACCATCGGCGATAATATGATAGTCGTTCCATTCTCCCTGCTTGATGACTTTCTGCAACTCGGCGGGATCGCCAATTTTTTCGACCACTTTTGGCTTTCCTTCCCTGGTGAAGATTGTCTTGTCACCCCTTTGGGAAAGAATGCCGCGGAACTTTTCGCCGTAGACAATACCCGACCATTTCGTTCCCGATTCAAAGTCCGCTTGATAACCGCCCACAACGAAGCTGTCGGGCGTCACTTCAAAACTGCGATACTGAATGCCCGAATTGCCGGAATGAATTCGGTACTTCAGCTTCAATTCAAAGTTGCCCACTTTCCCTCCCTGCCAGATAAGAAACGTGTTCTCTTTGGTCGGGTGTTCTTTCGTTGTGGTGCCAGTGATCGCACCATCTTCCACACTCCAGAAAGGCTCTTTTCCCTTCCAGCCGTCCAATGACTTACCATCGAAAATCGGTTTGAACTCCCCAGCCTCGACTGATGATCTCAACACTGGCAGGCTCAAAGTGAAAAGAACGACCAGCACAAGCGGAGATGTGAATATGCACATCATCATTTACCTTTTTATTGGATGTCGGTCTTGAAAGTGAACTCGAACGAGATTTTATTCTATCACTCTGACTATTCGAGACTCAAACGGACCGGGCAATCTGAGCCATCTGTCATCGGCGCCGGCAGCCAATGGTTCATCTTTCGACTTACGAGAGGATCGGAACCAGCATATGGCCGGTGTGCAAATCCGAGCGAGAGAATGAAAGCATCGGCTCCTGTCGGCTTGTGTGTTTCTGGAGATTGATGTTGCATGCTTGAGGTTGTTACTGAGTTGCTGGTTGGTTACATCGTGGCACTCGATTCCGTGGCATCTTTATCAGCCCAGCTTTGGTGAACTCGACCTGGATTTGCCCAAAGTCGCTCGTTTGCAGTCGTCACCCGACCCTGTGATGATGGCAGATCACCAAACGACACTTCCATCGCAATAATCTTGGGTGAAAAACATGCCGAAGCAATTTTTTGTCGTGACACTTCTGTTTCTGACGCTGAATTTCACCTCCAGGTTCGCCAGCAGATTGTCAGTAGAGGAATCCAAACTGTTATCAGCCGGTCGAAATGTTCAATATGTATCCGATCATTCTCGACTACACTGGTAACGAGGCTCCAGAACATTTGGATGGTCGATCATTGCGTCCGTTGTTAAGCGACCCGTCTTCCACCTCGGATAAACCGGCGATCTCACAGGTCTTTCACAGCCCGAACGCACAGGTCTTTTCGATTTGCACGCCAAGCTGCCGGTGCACCGGATGGATGCACGAAAAGGCGGGTGTCGAGTTGTATGATCACAAAACCGATCTGGACGAAGTGATGAATCTCGCGAACGACCCGCGACATGCAGAGACGGTCAGGCAATTGAACGCAAAACTGAAACCTTACAACATATTGCAGAAGTCGTGCTGGTAATGCACTCCATAGTATCTGATGTACGGCAGGCCGAATTCACTTTGATATTGCCAGGTGAATTACTGCGGCGAATTGTCCTGTGAAATCGTCTTAACGGTCTTGTGATTCAGTGACGGTCTGAGTCTGTCCCAGCCTTGCGCGGCGGCCAAGGGAATCGGGTGCCTGTCGATTCGCAAACGGAACGACCTCTGACTTGAATTCGTGCTGGTCCAGCAGCGACTGATGAAAGGTCGAACTGAATCCCAGTGGCAGTTGATAGTCCGGCACGGCAAAACAACCAGTCAGACTGAAGCAAAGGAATGCCGGGATGAGTAGTCGAAGGGACTTCATTGAATTGCCAGGCGCGCGAAGCTAATCGGAAAATGGAACCGCTGAGCAAGTCAGCAGTGACACGCGGATACGAATCTATTGGTGATATCGTCGCAACAGGGGAATGCCGGGCAAAAAAGAACGGAAGATCTGCCATGTCACAGACCTTCCGTCCTGTTGATTCCGAACTGTTAATGGCAAATTGCCTATTTTGCCGCTGCGAAACGACTGGCAACTTCATCCCAATTGACAACATTCCAAAATGCCGAGATGTAGTCAGGACGTCGGTTTTGATAATTCAGGTAATAGGCGTGTTCCCATACGTCGAGCCCGAGAATGGGGGTGCGGCCTTCCGAGAGTGGTGTATCCTGGTTCGGTGTACTTTCCACTTTCAGGCTGCCACCATCCACACTCAACCAGGCCCAACCGCTTCCGAACCGCGTCGCACCGGCATTCGCAAATTCCGTCTTGAAGTTGTCGTAGCTTCCGAACGTGGCATTGATGGCATCACCCAATTCGCCACCCGGTTCTCCACCACCTGTCGGGCTCATCACGGTCCAGAAAAGGGAGTGATTGGCGTGACCGCCGCCATTGTTGCGAACGGCTCCGCGAATGTTTTCAGGGACTGCACTCAAATCGCTGACAAGATCTTCGACCGACTTGCCTTCAAGATCGGTTCCGGTGATCGCATCGTTCACCTTGGTGATGTAGGCCTGATGATGTTTGCCATGATGGATTCTCATCGTTTCGGCATCAATGTGAGGTTCCAGCGCGTCGGCCGCATAGGGCAGGTCGGGCAAACTGTAAGCCATAAGTATTCTCCTTTTCGGGGGGGATATGGAAAAAGGCAGGTGCGAATGAGAAAGTGTCACCGGACATTGTCGCAACTGTTGATCGTCTGAATTATTTCCGTCGTTCCTCCCTCCATTGTAGATGGTCCGAATCAGGGCTCAACCAACTTACTCGTGAAGTTTTGCCTTTTTCGGCGGTTTCCCTTGAACCTTCTTCGGCTGGTCCCGGCAGTCAGTCAATTGATGCGGACGAGTATAGTGTGCGCTTCCGCATTGCGCTGCAGATTGACGACGGGCTTTGCCCCTCTACAATGAATCGTGGTGAAAAGGACGTCACTGCGGCTTTACACCACCTGATAGCCGAGACAGACTTTCTGGCTTCCAACGACTGGAAAAAAAATGGCATACCGTATTCTGACCGCTTTACCCGTCTACAACGAGTCGAGGCATATTGATTCCGTGCTGTCGGAGGTGTGCCGATATGCCAGCGATGTGCTGGTGATTGATGATGGCTCGAATGATGAAACGCCCGAAATTCTGGCATCGCGTGATGATTGTCGGGTGATGTCCCATCCGCACAATATGGGTTATGGGGCGGCATTGCGAACCGCTTTTGAATATGCGATTGCACATGAGTACGACATCCTTGTCACGATTGACTGTGATGGCCAGCATGAGCCTCGTTTGATTAACGATCTGGCATCGTCGGTATTTCCGACGGGAGGAGAACCGGTCGATATTGTATCCGGAAGTCGCTACCTCGCGCACTTTGAAGGTGACAGTTCCCCTCCGGAAGATCGCATGCATATCAACCGCTGTATCACCAATCGGTTGAATCGAACACTGGGGCTGAATCTGACCGACTCCTTTTGTGGATTCAAGGCGTACCGTGTCGAAGCATTAAAGTCGTTGAACATTACCAGCGAAGGTTATGCGATGCCCTTGCAGTTGTGGGTGCAGGCAGTCGCACAGGGGTTGTCGATTGAAGAGTTTCCGGTGCCTCTGGTCTACCTGGAAGAAAAACGTTCCTTTGGCGGATTGCTGGATGATTCGGAACAGCGACGGGCATACTATCTTGAAGTACTCGTTGCAGAGATGGAATCCCAACGCGAGCATCTCGATCGTGTGTTTCCATGCGGGCAGTGAACTTCGTGTTTCCCAATTACGTCATGTCTCGACACCGTCTTGTGTCGATTGACGTCGTGGAATCAATCCGCCATGTTGGAGAGACGCGGTTCCGTTCCATGCGGCAGTTTCCATTCCACAGGCTCTTTGATGTTGAACCCGATGGCGAATTCACAACGTACAAACATTCCGGGTGAGACAGACATTCCAGGTGAGAATCACCAAACCGCTGTGCGGTCGTCGGACGACTCCCGGAATTCATCTGTGTCCTTCCGCCAGCGAAGCCTCAGCGTACCGGGAGCAAACAGATCTTTGCTGTCTGTTCCGACACTCTCCGAAGCATCGAGATTTGCCCGGGAGAATGCGGAGCGTTTGAAAACGGCTGATTGCGTCATTCAGGATCGATCGCTGCGATATCTGCGGGAATGGGCGCGCGAACTTTTGTTTCATGCAGCGTGCAAATACACCGCAGAATTAGCGGGCGAAGATGTCCCGACGTTGCGAGCCGGCAAGTCACCTGCCGGACTTTGTTTTGTCAGTGGGCATCAGCCGTCCTTATTCCATCCTGGTGTCTGGGTGAAGAATTTCGCCGCCCATGCTTTGGCGGAAGAGACGCAAGGTTGGAGTCTGAACCTGGTCGTCGACAACGATATGATCTCACGTCGCGAAGTTTCTCTGCCTGACAGGGATGGCGAACAAATTCGATACAAGTCGATTCCCTTTGATCACGGTTACTCGTCTTGTCCGTGGGAAGAGGCCAGAGTCAATGATCGGACGACGTTCCTGGATTTTGGTGAGTCGGTCGACGATCACATGCAGCGCTGGCAAATCGATCCGATGCTTGCGGACTGGTGGCCAGGTATTGTACAGGCGGAAGAACAAACGGGTCGGCTCGCCTGTGCATTGACCGCAGCTCGGTATCGCTGTGAACGCAAATGGGGCGTACGAAACCTGGAATTACCGATCAGTCGGATGTGTCAAACCGAACCGTTTTTGTGGTTCATGGCCCACCTGTTGTGTCAGGCTCACCGGTTCTGCATGATCCACAATCAGGTGTTGGGGGAGTACCGTCGCGTTTATCGAATTCGCAGCCAGACTCATCCGGTCCCGGAGCTGAAACTGGACGGCGATTGGCTGGAAGTTCCGTTTTGGGTCTGGTCGCAATCCGAGACCGAGCGTCGAAGAATGTTCGTCAGGCACGGTGATGGTGAGGTGGCATTGTCTGATGGTCGGACGACCATTGGAACTCTGCCCATGCGATGTGACAATGACGCCGCTACAGCTGTGGACGTGTTGAAACGGCTACAACAGGAACAGGGGTTGCGACTGCGAACCCGTGCTTTGACCACGACATTATTTACAAGGTTATTCCTTGCGGATTTGTTCGTGCACGGAATTGGTGGCTCGAAGTACGACGAAATGACTGACCAGATCATCGTTCGGTTTTTCGAGTTGCAGCCACCGGAATTCCTGACTCTCTCGGCAACGTTGTATCTTCCATTGAGTACTCCGGATCAGATTGAGTCGATGACAGATTTGGCGAACCTGCAACAATCTGCCCGTGATCTGCATTATAACCCTGATCGATATCTCACCGAACAACAGCAGCAGACAGAGGCTGCTTTGATTGCAGAAAAGCGACGATTGATCAGGAAACAGGAACTTGCCCGAGCACGACAGGGAACGCGCGCCCAGCGCCGGAGTTGGTCGCGAGAGAACCTTGAACGAATGCGACGGTTCCATGCAGTCCGGTTGCAACTTGCAAGCCTTGCGGAAGGTGAATTGTCAAAGATTCAACGCATAATGGCAGATCGGCAACGATGGGAAGAGTCGCGCAAGGTGCTGGAGAACCGTGAATACTCGATCGGATTGTTTCCCGAGCTGACAATCCGCGAATTCATGACCGAGACATTTGTGTGAACTTCAGCAATCAATTGTCTGGCCACAGCCTGTTTTCATCGCAGTGTTGTATCAGTGCACAAAAGGATGGCGTGAATTGCTCCGATGTCGATGACATCTCATCGTGGATGCTCTGCAGCGTACGAAACTCGACCGTTGCGATTTCGTCTGTATCGAACTCCAAAATTTCATCGGTGTGGGTAAAGAACAAAGCCGTATGCTCATAGGCGGTTTCTGGCCCGGCATTCGGAAGTTTCGTGACGAAATGAATGTCGGTCGCGAGGTGAAGTTCCTCGGCCAACTCGCGTCGAGCTGCCGTTTCGTAACTCTCACCCGCATCAACATGACCCGATGCCGACGAGGTGTAGCAGGACGGGTATTGGTCTTTCGTCGTCGATCGAAGTTGCAGCAGCAACCGATGCTGAGAATCGAAAACGAAAACATGAACGGCACGATGCAGGAGATTCCGTGCGTGTACCTCATGGCGCGGGGCCTGACCAATCACACGGTCGTGTTCATCAACAACATCGAAAAGTTCATCCTGAAATCGACTCAAAAGCGAAATCCGAAATGAAAACCGTGATACGGTCGATACCAGTAGCGCGAATAGGAGTGGCCTGGCCAATACGACCTGGAATAGTAGGGGTAAGTCCAGGAACTGTAGGGATACACGGAATAGGAGTGATTCCACGGCGAGTAGCGCGGCGTTTTTGCATACCAGGGACGATACAGATAATATCCCGCCGAATAGGTGTACCATGGTCGGTGGTAACTGTAAGTAGCGGGATAACTGTGATAGCCCCTTCGAGGAATGGCAGAACAGGGGCGGTAGCAGGATGTCGCGTAATATCCGGGCGAACCACAAACTGGCGCATCGTGTACGATAGCTGGCTTCGACACCGGGTAGCGGTTGCCACTAAACGAGTAGACGCGAGAGTACGCAACGCATGGTTGCCAGGACCGCGGAGTGTATCGACAATATTGTGCAAAATGCGAGCCGGAGTTGTGCCACGTTTCACCCGCACAGTCCGACGGACGGCACTGTACCGTGACTGGCTCAACGCAGCAATTGATGCTACGCGGAACATAGCCGGTCGGGGACGATGCTGTCACGGCGTATGGTTGCAACTGCGACACGGTGTTGGAAACTGCCGAAACATTCGACGGCTGGATGAGAGTCGTTTGTGCTTCGATGGGCGGACGAATTGAAAGTGCGATCAACATTGCCAACAGACTGATTTGCATACGCATAACGAGTTCCTCAATCAGGATGAAAAGCGATGGCGAGGATGAGAGCGTATTACGTCCTTCTGTGCCGCGATGAGCATCGTTTGGCCTGTAAATAGAGGCCCCCCATGAGCCAGAAACGCGCGCCAGAAGGTCAACCGCCTGGTCCGACGGATTTTTCTCTGTGGCGGCTTGAGCCTCATTTGAAACTGTAACAGCAGCGTGAAGGCCACTATCGTTCAATGTGGCTTGCAATAAACACTGTCATTTGTCTTCGCCTGATTCCCATCCTAAAGCCGGTGGGGGAGGAACGTCAAGAACTGCCTGGTCGACGGAATGGGTTTTCCAGCCGATCGATGGGGCGACGGGGAGCTGCTTCCAGAACAGGACCGCCCAACCGTACTTTGATGCGGGTTTCCCGACCATTGCGGACAATGGTCAGAGTGACATCGCTATGAACTGGCTGGCTTTCAATATACGCCATAAATTCGTCCGCCGTCCGGACAGGGCGTCCATCGACCGCGATAATCAAGTCGGCAGCGGCGCGGTCAATCCGTTCAAACAGAAATGGTCCCCGTTGTTCGCGGATCATTCTCGGGCCACGCAATCCCGCCCGTTCTGCCGGACCATTCGGAGTCAAACGAGCGATCAGTAGTCCCTCATCCGTTTCATAGACCCGGGCAATACCAACTTCCGGACGAATGACCCTGCCATGCCGGATCAGTTGTGGCACGACACGTGAAACAAGATTGGCGGGAATTGCAAAGCCGACACCGGCACTTTGGCCGTTCTTGCTTGCGATTGCCGTGTTGATGCCAATCAGCCGACCGGCGGTATCGAGCAGCGGGCCACCTGAGTTCCCGGGATTCACCGATGCATCGATCTGAATAATCGATTTGATGGTTCGGTTGCCGCGAATCTGAAGACTGCGATTCAGGCTGGCGATGATGCCTGTGGTCATCGATCGTTCCAGTCCGAATGGATTCCCGATCGTGAATACACGCATGCCGACTTTCAGATGGCTGGAATCTGTGATTTCCACCGGATGCAGTTTTTCCTGTTCTACGTTCACTTTCACCACGGCGATGTCATTGATGGGATCAGCACCGACAAATTCCGCGTCATAGGTCTTGCCATCAAACATGGTCACCGCCATTTGGCCCGCACCTTCGATAACGTGGAAGTTGGTCAGAATATGGCCGGACTTGTCGATCACCGTACCTGACCCGGAACCTTCCGAGGATCGGTCAACGAGAAAAAAGGGATCGGGGCGCGATGTTTTGGTTGTGATGTGCACGACACTACGATTGGCGTTTTCATAGACCGCGACATTGATCTGTTCATAGTCGGTGAGGCCGCCTGCAATGGGGGGATTGGCAGGCCGATTCACCTTCGGCTGAACCATCAACGGTTGTCGCGGCGTTTCCGGGCGAGGTTCCGGTTCGACGAGTGGGAACAAAGGCCCCCGTTCGTCCCGATTCTGAGCGACAGCATGAGTTGGGGAAAACAGCGGCGTTTGTGTTGCGGCGATGGCGACCAACCCGCCAATCAGGGCAGAGACAAGACAGAGCAACAGATTACGCATGGTTCATTCTCCACAGGCGAAAGCAGGATGGGCGGGCGCACGGGAAATATAAGTCGCGGTGGAGAATCGCCGCAAGATCGTTTACGGGCCGACCGATTTGTGAACTGGTGCCGTCAATTGCGCCATCTGCAATCGCAAAGTCTGCTTCAGGGGAGTCCGTTGTGTGGCTTCCGGACCTTTGACAACGACAATTTCGTCCACAGCAAAGCGATGCTGGTCCAACGCCAGCCGGATTTGCGCACCCCGGCGATCATCACCAAGCGTGGCGATCGCATGATCCTGCTGCAACTCGATCTTCCGCAAAGGACTGGCCAGAAACTGTCCAGCTTCTTCTGCCAGATGGGGAACCTTATCCAGCTGCCGCCAGACGGATCGGTTGAAATCGGCGGAGGAGAATCGCTGAAGCTGCTGCACGTCGTTTTCCTTTAATGCCCGAGCATACTGCATGATCGGAATCAGAACCTGCAGACGTGTCTTCAGCGAATCGGGTAGACCAGGAGACTGTGTCAGCACGTCATCGACTCGGAATTCTCCATTACGGCCCCGCAGGATAATCCGATGTTCCATTTTGCCATGCTTCATCGTGATTTCCGCCAGCGCACCACGGAAATCCACGGTTTCGACCTTCGGTTCTGGTACTCGCACTAAAGGCAACATCTTCACATCTTCGTCGTCCAACAAATGCCAGACGCGGTGTGTCAGATCTCCGGTCGAGGTGTGTCGTAGTACGGTCAGATCGTTGCTGGTCATCGCGTCGGCAAAAATTTCCGCCGTCGCGTGTACGGTAAATAACGCGGACAGCCGCATCTCCTGATCGCCATCCAACTGGTAGACGGTCACCTCTTCGACGCGGAACGGCTTTTCCGGTCTGACAGCGTTCGGCTTTTCTTCCCGGACAAGGCTGAATTTGTACAAATCGGTCGGCGTCGGTAACAAGAACTCGGCTCGCTCGCCGAGCAACTTCACCTTGTAATCATTCGGGGGAACATCGGCGGATGGGAGTTTCACCGTACGCAAGTCGCCCGGTGCCAGGCTTCGGGAATAAAACTTCCGAGTGGCCGCCAGTTTCAGGCGAGGTTTGTTTTCAGAGCGATAGGCATCGAGAAAGGCAATGGTTGCTGAGATGGCTTCCGCTTTGCGGGCGATCGAGGAGACACTTTTGTCGGCGTCCTTATTTTCGATCGAGACTTCGCTCACCCGCCATTGATGGTCAATTCGCTTCAGCATGACAACCGTTTCGCCACCAGATCGAGGAAGGCGGACAACGGCGGTGTCATCATCCAGCTGAGCAGACGGCTTCATATTCGATTGTTTGGCGTGGGCTTCCGCAACGCTCTGCGTGAGATGGGCCAGGTAGACCGGGGGCAGGTTGGCAAGTGTTGCGGAAAGATCCCTGGTGGTTGAGGATAACACCTCATTGCGTTCGCCGCTGTTCCAGGTTGCGATGAACTCCCGCACAGACAACAGCAGATCCATCTGCTCGGTGACAGAACGTGTTGCGGTGACACCGTTACGTTTCTGGGCCATCAGAATGTCGTCCACAACCCAGGGAGCCTCTTCACTGTCCCGGACAAGTTCATAACGCAGCTTCCGCTTTTTCTCTCCGACTTCAACCGTGACCTTTTTCTGCAGCGGGGAGACGTCATCAATTTTGAGAACTGCAATTTCGCCATCCGGAATGTTCAAAATTTTCAGATCTTTGAAGCAGGCATCGGCATTCCGCAATGCCTTCTGGCGGAATGTCTTTGATGACGCATGATATAGACCGGTGTAATCGGATTCATCCAACGCCTGAGTGAACGCTTCGATGCTGTCCGACTCCAGCATGGTCACGCAGCCGATATTCGGACTGACAACCAGCAGAATCAAAAAAACAATGGGATGACAACGTGACATGTCGTTGGTGTTGTGAGGGGTGTGTGGGTCATTGCGGTGTACGAGTTGGTACGAACGCAAGGAGCCCGGAAATCGATTCGGAAAGGAATCAAATGCAATCTCGCAGCGAAATGTTTGAAGTCGTCTGCGATGTTGCGAAGAGATGAATGTTGATTGAGAAAGGTGTGAGAGAGGAGAGGTTTTTCGCACAAACGGATAATGAGGTCAACCCGACTTCCTGAACTGCGAAATACTCATGATTCCTGACTGACGTTCTCGCATCCTGTTTTCTGAAAAATGGCGCAAAGTCAATTCTCAAAATGTGTTACATGGTTTTGCATTTGCAGGTTTGACCTGTTGGAGCCACGAAACAACATTCTCTCGGCATTCCGGGATTCTATCCTTTTGGGACAATCCCTCATATTTCTCACCCGATCGATCCCGGATTCGCCATCTTCGGCAATCGACGTTGTATTTACTGACCCCGTTGCGAGTCAATTGGCTATTGCCTGATCCAATGCCTGCAGGATTGCGGGCTGAACGGCATCTCTGTCATTCCCGGGGATTATGTTCTGCAGTTTTATGGCATACTTGAAGAGAGAACGGAAGACGATCTGGTCAAGGCACTCAAAGCGGCTTTGGCCAGCAAAGGACACGTTCAGCATGTGAATGTGCATCTTGATCCGTACGATGTCAGCCCGGCGCTGGAGCGGCTGACACAGCGATTGTCACAGAACATTTGAACTGTTTTGAGCTGAACTGACTTGAGCGCAGGAAAAAACCTTCGCATACGACGTCGAGCTGATCGGTCGAGGACAAATCGGCGAACAGTCGTTTGCGAAGGAATCGCGTCCCCCCAACGCGGTGACTTCTGTCCGTAAAGTCGGAGGTCTTGTCTGTGAATTCCGTTTGGCTCTGGAAGGGGGGCTTTTTTTCGGGTGAGTGGATCGAATTATCGGCCAGACTGTCGATACGTTCCTGTCTAAAGCCGTTAACCTTTTAGTGTAACGTCCCTGGCTCGTGGGGCTTATGTTTGTAGACCGAGCAACGCCCATCGCGGCACGGAAAAGCGTAATACGCTCTACTGGTTTTCCTGCGCGGCTTCCTGTTCCAGTTTATATTGTTCCAAAGCCTGAACCTGATTCGTCAGCAGGAACTCGGGGCCGGACGGGAAGTACTGCACATCATCTTCCAGGTAATAACCGGACGGCAGCGTCTGGCCTCCAGTGGTGGACTGACAGCCGGTGAGTGTCACGCTCATGCAGCCGACAACCGCCAATGTCGCCAGACCACGGACCAGTCTGCTCGGAAGGGGCCGGGTTTTGCACGCGGATGATAACATCGGTGCGTTTCTCCAATCGTGGGTCTGTTCATTGTTTGCGGGAATGACCATTCAATATCGCAACCCAATGATCGCGGTATTCCCATCAGGGAAAGTCATCTTTATTATCGACCTCACAGGCCGGAAACTTCGGTACAATCCGCACAATCGGAAAAAAGCGTAACCGGGTCGATCAGGCCGTGTCTTTCAGCTTGCGCAGCAACTGCTTAAAAACAAGTGGGTTACGGATTTACTTTTTCGAACGGAAGACACGTTGCAGTTCTTCCAGAGAAGTTTTTCCCTCACCCACAAGCCGGATGCCATCACGTTGCAGCGTCTGCATCCGGGCTTTTTTGACGATTGCTTTGAGATCGTTGGCACTGGAACCCTGTTGAATTGCCGCACGGAGTTCATCAGTGAATTCGATAAACTCGTACATCCCCACGCGTCCACGGTAGCCGAGTCCCAGGCATTCCGTACATTGTTCGGGGACTTCCTCATCCTCTTCGTCGCCGGTTGGTTTGGGGGGCGGGTGGTAAAGAACGCGCGTTTCGACAGGCAGCCCCACCTTTTCGAGGATTTTCGGATTTGGGCGAAAGGCCATTTTGCAACCTTCGCAAAGCTTGCGAACCAGTTTCTGAGTAACGATGCAGTTGACCCTCTCAGAAACCATTTCGGGATCGCCACTGGCTTTGATCAGTTGATGTATGGCATGAATCGAGTCCTTCGCGTTCAATTCTGCCATGAATGTCACCTGCCGGGAAAGCTCCAGCACGGTCTTCGCCATTTCGGGAGAACGCAAGGGGTCGATGAAAACAACATCGGCTTCGTTACGAACGAGTCGGGCGATCGTCTGAGGCAATTCATCTCCTTCGTTGACCTCGAAGGGAACGACGTTGGCAATGTCCCGCCCCATCATGTCTGCAATGGTGAAGACAGAATAGACATATCCATCGATACACCGCAACATTGCCATCGCTGTGGTCGTGGTACCAGAACCCGGAGGACCGCAGGCAATCACCAACCCTTTCGATTCAGTTGCGCTGCGGACTTTGCCTTTGAACTCTGCCGAAAAACCGAGGTCATCGGGTGTTTCAAGACTGATGGCCAGATCTTTGATGTTGAGTTGCAGCCGTTCGACTCCCTTTCCGACCGGCTTTGTGACCACCTCAACTTCGTACTTCTTTTCCTCAAATTCCGCCCGAATTCCGCCACGTTGTGGTTTCGCGCGTTCTTTCACATCGAGCCCGGAGAGCAGTTTGAGCATCTGTGTGATGGCGGCAGCATGCTGTTTCGATAGACGATGTCCTTTGTAGTTCAGGCCATCGATCTGAAAATTGATGAGCGCCCGCTCGCCTTTGACATCGAGTTTTACCAACTCCGCCCGACGGAGGACGCCATCGGTGACCAATTCCTTAGCGGGGATCAGTCCTGCCTCAGCCAGCCGTGCATAAGCGGCAATATTCGCGTTCTTACCGTTGGTCGCACCCTGGAAGAGGATAAGTGGTCGCTGCTCTTCCTCTTCGTCAAACTCATCGTCGGATTGATTGTCCGGTTCCTGATTTTTCTTCCGAAAGATTCCCACCGAATCCTCCATCAAATTCTGGACAAAGTTAAGGTTGCGAACCGGCGAATGCGGTCGTCGAGTCGTCAGAGAGAACGTGAATTACAGACTAGACTACGTCTGGTTTTATCGTAGCGGCTGGCGAACCATTTGGAACTGAAATACCCATTCGGATGACGCTACGGTTATCTCGGACGCGCTCTAAAGGATAATACGGGAGATCTGGCCTGCAACTCAACCAGGTCGAACCTGATCACGAATTACGAGTGGACTGTCAAGATGAAAAGTTGGGTTTGATGAAGTTGCAGGGAGCGACAACAGAGCGGGTTATGTTAATCCGTACCTCAAAACGAAAGTCTTGACAAGGCACCAGGCTTTCGATGCGTTACATCAATCCGTAATTGGTCAATGTTTTTACGAGCGATTTTCTTTGTGAAGTCTCCAGCGAGGAGAGGGGAAGACGAACATCTCCTGTATCACGTCCGAGTAGTTCCATCGCCGCCTTGATGGGAATGGGGTTGGTGGCCAAACCCAGCAGATCGCGGCAAAGTGGGAACAGTTTGTAATGCCAATCGCGCGCCTTGCCATATTCGCCCGCGTTGAACGCGGAAAGCATACTCAGTACGTCGCCGGGGACAATGTTTCCGACTACTGAAACCACACCACTCCCGCCAATCGACATTAGCGGAAGTGTCAAACTGTCGTCTCCCGAGAGCACCGTCAGATCGCACAACGCGCGAATTTGTGACACCTGATCCATCGAACCTGTTGCTTCCTTAATCGCCACGATGTTGTCCAACTCGGCAAGTCGGGCAATCGTTTCGGGCTCCATGTTTTTCGCCGTGCGACCGGGGATGTTGTACAGAATGATCGGCAAGTCGGTCGATTCGGAAATCGCCTGGTAGTGCTGGTAGAATCCTTCCTGCGTCGGTTTGTTGTAATAAGGTGCCACCATCATGGCTCCATCGGCGCCGACCGATTCCGCATATTTCGTCAGTCGGATCGCCTCGGCTGTGCTGTTGGAACCGGTGCCTGCCATCACTTTGACACGTCCTGCTGCCTGCTCACAGACGATGGCAATCACTCGTTCGTGTTCATTATGGGTGAGGGTCGGACTTTCGCCCGTCGTCCCGGCCGGACAAAGTGCATTGGTCCCGGCTTCAATCTGAAAATCAACGAGCTTTCTCAGAGCCGCGTCGTCGACCTGTCCATCGCGAAACGGAGTGACCAACGCAACAGTCAGTCCGGCAAAGAGTCGTTCCTGATCGGACATGGAAATTCCTTCCTGGTATTGATTCGATATGTCTGCTGTGGGGTTCATTGATTCGGTATTGTATGACAGGCCTGTTTTGTTCGGCGGTCTGCCCAGTCGACGTCGGAAAATCTGGCCAAAGCGAGTTGCAATGCATGTGTGCCGTCGCGACCGTGTCCTTGAGCCTGCAATGCCAGGTATAACTGATGTGCCAACGCCAACCCGGGCAGGGCGAGTCCCATTCTTTTCGATTCGGCCAGCGCGATTCCCATATCTTTAATGAAGTGTTCCACGAAGAATCCGGGATCGAAGTTGTTCTCCATAATGCGCGGCCCCAGGTTGGATAACGACCAGCTCCCAGCTGCTCCACTACCAACCGACCGCAACACGGTGGGCAGATCCAGCCCCGCTTTGTATCCATACAGCAAAGCTTCGCAGACACCGATCATGTTTGTCGCGATTAAGATCTGATTGACCATCTTGGTATGCTGCCCGGCACCAGGGCCACCTTGATAGACAATCGTTTGTCCCATCGCCTGCCAGCATGGTTCCAATGCCTCAACGATTGACTGTTCGCCACCAATCATGATGGAAAGTGTGCCACTCTTCGCACCGACATCACCTCCGGAAACTGGTGCGTCGACACTGTGAACATCCCGTTTTCTGGCCTGTTCGGAAATCTCCACGGCAAGAGTCGGATCGCTGGTTGTCATATCGACCAGCACATTGCCCGATTTGCAGCCCATTAACGCTCCATTGTCGCCGAGAATGACCTCGCGCACATCACCCGGAAAACCGACGATCGAAAAGATCACATCCGACGCTTCAGCCACCGCCCTGGGGGAATCGGCCCATTTTGCTCCGCGGTCAAGCAGACCTTCCGCTTTGCCTCGAGTACGCGAGTAGACGATTGCGGAAAAGCCGGCGTCCATCAGGTGGCTCACCATGCTTTTGCCCATCACACCGGTGCCTATCCAGCCGATGTGGGTTGTTTCCGGAGAAATCGTCAATGTAGTCATTGGCCGTAACCAGTTGTCTCGTCAAAAAATTGGGCCGAAGAAGCGATTGCAGAGATGTTTTGCTGTCAAGTGCAGTGAATTCCAGAATTATGTGCGAACTGCCTGGTGGATCGTCAAGACGAAAATCTGGGTTTGATGAAGTTCAAAGGAGCGACAACAGAGCGGGTTATGTCAATTCGCCCCCCAGACAAAGCCTTGACAAGGCACCAGTATATCGGAGTCGAAATGTGAAGTCACGTTCGTCAGGTTCGATAAGTTCTGCTCGAATCGGCCAAAATCGTGTGGGTGGTGGATTGAAATTCGATTCGTCACAATACAGGGTCCCCCCGTTACCGCAACTTTGGGACGACCAATCCACAGACCACGATTGATGCTGATATGACCCAACCCGACCCGTATACTGAGGCACCACGCAAGATGGATGAGCCAATTGTCTACCTCTCAGGCGAGATGAAACCGCTTTCCAAGGCGAATGTCTCGATTTTTGATTTGGGACTGGTGCAGGGGGCATCGGTGACGGAAATGATTCGCACATTCCATCACCAGCCTTTTCGACTGGATGATCATCTGCAACGCCTCAAGAGAAGTCTGGAGGCAGTCGAGTTTGATTTCGATTTCGATGAAGCCGGCATCCATAAGATCGTGAACGATGTCGTCTCGCACAATTGTCGCCTGATTCCCGCGCATCATGATTTGGGAATTGTGTTGTTCGTAACAGCCGGACTGAATAGAACTTATGTCGGATCAGCCGGTTTGAGTGACGGGTTGAAGCCAACTTTTTGTGTCCACACCTTTCCGCTTCCATTTGAATTGTGGGCGGAAAAACTTCAGGTGGGCCAACACCTGGTGACGCCGGCAATCCGGCACATCCCTTCTGATGTGATCGATCCCCGCATCAAGATGCGTTCTCGCCTGCATTGGTTTCTAGCTGACAAACAGGCACGCAAAATTGATCCGTCCGCCGGATCGCTGCTGCTGGATCATCATGACCGCGTGACCGAAACGAGTTCCGGCAACTTTTTCATCGTCAGGGACGGCGTTATCTGTACGCCCTCTCCGGAAATTGCATTAGGTGGTGTGAGCCAGATGGTTGTACTGGAACTGGCTGAGAAACTGGGGATTGACTACACGGCGTGTGATCTGTTCGCGGCAGATGTCCTCGATGCTGATGAATCGTTTACATCATCCACGCCCTACTGTCTGTTGCCGGTGACGCGGTTTAATGCCAAGCCGATTGGCGATGGTCAACCCGGGCCTGTCTTTGCGCAACTCGTGTATGCGTGGCAACAGTTGGTCGGTGTGGATATCATCAACCAGATGAAAACCGTTGCGGCGGAACGCATGGCAGGGTGAACAAAAAAGATGACGTATCGAACAGGAGAATCAGGCTGGTGCGGGATTATGTGGAATTTTTCAAACAGTTTCGTCAGCGGTTTCACACTACTGGCGCGATTGCCCCGAGCAGCCGGTTTCTCGCTCGGGCGATGACCGGTCCGCTCCGCAAGCGAAAGTCTGCTGCCCGCGTGCTGGAAATAGGTCCCGGTACCGGAGCTGTTACGCGTCACATCGTTCACAGTCTGACATTGGAAGACCATTTCGATCTGGTGGAAATCAATGAGGCATTTGCCGGGATGCTGCGAAGCCGATTTGAGAATGATGCCGACTATTGCCGAGTCGCCGAGATTTCTGACATACACACCAAGCCTCTGCAGGAGTTTTCGGTCGATGAACCGTATGACTTCATTATCAGCGGACTGCCGTTGAACAATTTCTCGCCGGAGCTTGTGCAGGAGATTTTTGAGTCCTACTTTCGCCTGCTTGCCCCTGGTGGAGTCCTCTCCTATTTCGAGTACATGTTTGTACGAGGTGTTCGCAAGCGTATGTCGGGCAAATCGGAACGGCAGCGATTCCGTTCGTTGGAGTCGATTATTTTGCCCTATTTGAAGGAGCAACGCATGCGGACCAGTTGGGTGTTTCCCAATTTTCCACCGGCATGGGTGCAGCATCTTCGTGATAGCAGCCCGATTGCAACCGATATCACGGCTTCTTGATCAACGACTCTTTGTAGTACCGTTCAAACTCGTTTGCGTCGATGAAACTATTGCCGTCCTGATCAAACATGGCGAAGTTGTCCCGAACATAGCCGGGCGACTCCTCGGGTGAGAGTTTGCCATCGCCGTTTTTGTCGAGCCGTTCGCGAAACAGACGTTGTGCGACGATGGCGGCTGAGTCATCAGTGCCGGCTGTCTCGGTTTTTGCTTCCGGTCGAATGCCGACCAGCAGTTCACTGGGAGAAAGCCGGCCATCACGATTTGCGTCGAGTTCATCGAATTTCGTTCGGATTGCCGGGAGTTCTTCGATGCTCAGCAAACCATCGTTGTCGCGATCAATCATTTCTGCAAATCGAACGCGACTCCAATCGATGGGAGCACTCCTTTTTTTCGGACCTGTGCCGGTAGTCGTGTTTTGCTGGATGAGTTGCTCGAACTGAGCGCGGGTCAGCGTTGCAGAATCGGATTTTCCAGCCCGTTTCAGCAGAACACGGACAAGCGACTGGCCGGTTTTCGGAACCTCTGCAATAGAGATCGAACCGTCTCCATTGAGATCCAGTCGTTTGAAAATCTCGTCCACATTGCGGACGGTTGCCTCGGTGTCAGGCTTCTTCGCTGGTTCTTCGTTTTCCGCATTTGAAGTGGCAGACCAGGCAAAGTGGCCGACAAACATCAGCAGGTAGATCAGATGGTGGCGCATCTGTTGAATTCCTCGAATCCAAATTCTCATCGTAACGAGAATCCATCGTAACAGAGGCGGGAGTGGATGGTAGACCAACGTTGCCGAAAAGAAGAACGATCACATACTTGCAGGTGTGTAGTCGTTTTCAGGGAAATCGGTCATTTTCATGTCGAACTGTTAGAGCGTTTTACGCTCTTCTGTGCCGCGATGGGCGCCCTCAGGCCCGCAAACATCAGGCCCCCCACGAGCCAGAGGCGTCACACCAGATGGTAAACTGCCTGGTGAACCATCAAGACTGAAAGTCAAGCTTGATGAAGTTGCAAGGAGCGACAGCGGAATGGGTTATGTCAATCCGCATGCCAGAATCAACATCGAATGGCGAAAAAGGTTTCGCGGAAATTTCCTGTCAGTGGTTTCGCGGCATTTTGACTGCCTTCCCGCAGGCCGCTGTATGAGTTGATCACGAATCATGCCATCCGATTCCCGGCTCATTCCTCTTTGGCAATGAGCATTTCTTCTTTCGGTCTGCGGACACCCAACAGCATGAAGATCGTTAACGCGATCAAGACTCCGGCGATCAGGTAGGGCGAGGATTGCCCCATCTTCTTGAACAGCACGATACCGGCGTAAGGGCCGAGAATACGGGCCAGTGCCAGCATGCTTTGACCCACACCGAGAATGCCTCCCTGCTCCTGATCCGAACTCCGCAGCGACAGTATTGCCTGCAGAGAGGGGGTCATGGCGGCAAAGCCGACCACGCTGATGGGCATGATGAGATAGAGGGTGGTCAACAGGCTTTTCGCAGTTGCATCACTGATTTCCCCATCAGTGGGAAGCCCGCGTGAGAACCAGCCAATGAGCAGCATGCCGGCGGACATCAGTACTGCCCCGGCGAATGCCATTTTGAATTCCCCCATCCGCTTGACGAGTGGACGAACCAATCCGCCCTGTGCGATCGTCAGCACGAAGCCGACATACGCGAAAACAAAAAAGTTGTGCCGATCGGGGACCTTCAGGTCGGCAGTCAACAGCGAGAGTGTGCTTTCAAATTGTGCGAACGAAAACGTGGTCAGGAACATGATCACCAGCAGCAATCCGATGGTCGGTCTCTGGAGGGCCGTTTGCAGATGATTAAGATCGAGCCAGTGACGGTCGGCTGGTCGGGAATCGGACCGCAGCGACTCGGGCAGTTTGAAGATGGCCATCAGCAAAGCAATCCCTGACAGCATACTCGCCGCGTAACCTGGTCCTGCACTGGGTGGGCCATTTGGATTATCCGTGACAAACGCGGCTCCGATTAAAGGCCCAAACGTAAACCCGATACCGAAGGCGGCACCAATCAGCGCCATTCCCCTGGCCCGGTCTTCGGGGCCGGTGACATCCGCAATGTAGGCTTGCGCAGTCGGAATGGTTGCTCCGGCAATTCCCGCCCCAATGCGGGTAATGAACAACCATGTTAACGCTGAAAAGCCGAGCATCGTTTCGGTATCAGAAAGTGTCGAAGCGAGACCAAACAGATAGTAGAACAGAGTCGAACCAGCCAGACCCAGAATCAGAATTGGTCGGCGTCCGACACGGTCCGAGACGCGACCCCAAATCGGTGCGAAAACAAACTGCATTGCCGAAAACGAAGCCATCAGCAGGCCGAGAACATGATCGGCAGGTTGATAGTAGTCGCCATAGCGGGGCAACAGTGGCATCACGATTCCGAAGCCGAGCAGGTCGATGAACACGGTCACGAAAATGATCAGCAGCCCGGCTTTTTGATTTTTTGCCACAATGGTCTCACTCAAATAATGAAAATTCGCCTGTTGAAACGGGCGACCGGCGTGGCTTCTTCCACCATCTCCTCATGTTGCCCGTCGACACCCGCACTATGAGTATAACGCGATGATAGCGTTCGCCAAGAACCACCCCTCCATCACTGTCCGGAAAACAGAACTCTTCACACAGGAATTTCGACCAGGCTCTTCGGTCCCATTCAGATTGGCAAGCCAATCGACTGCAAAAGCTGTTCAGAACCGGATCATATCGGTCAATGAGCAAGCAGGAGTCACTCTTCATTCGCCGCCGCCGCAAGGCTCGGGTCGACCTCAATTTTGAGTTTGCCCAGGCGCCGTTCGTCAGCGTCGATCACCGTAAAACGCAACTGTTGCCAGGTGAAGGACTCCCCGGCATTGGGAACACGGGCGAACTGGGAGAACGCAAATCCGCCAACCGTGTCGAAGTCTTTGTCTTCGGGTAGCTCAAACCGAAATCGGTCATTCAAATCGTCGATGTGCACCCGCGCATCGACTTCGATGTTGTTGTCGTCGATTTCCCGAATGAGGGTTTCTTTCGCTTCGTCATATTCGTCGGAAATGTCCCCGACAATCTCTTCCAGAATGTCCTCCATAGTGACCAGTCCGGCGACACCACCATACTCGTCGATGACAACCGCCAAATGGACACGTTCTCGCTTCAGGCTTTCCAGCAGCGTGTCAATTCCGGAAGATTCCGGCACATAAAATGGTGGACGTACAATTTCTGAAAGTGGGATTGAGGTCTCACTATCGTGAATGTATTTCAGAAGGTCTTTGGCGTAGAGAATTCCGCAAATGTCATCGGTCGATTCGCCAACGACCGGCACTCGGGAATGGCCCGATTCCAGCATCGTTTGTCGGGCTTCTTCCAGCGTATGCGTAACCGGAATACAGAACATGTCGGTCCGAGGCGTCATAACAGCGCCGGTATCGACCTCGGCCAGTTCCATCACACGGTGGATCATGGATCGGGCTTCCGATTCCAATACGCCCTCACGTTGCCCTTCGTCGACGACAGACAAAATCTCTTCTGCCAGTGTCGATTCGCCATTGTCGCGTTCTTCACGACCAGTCAATCGGTGTAATGCTCCATCGACCCGATCAAAAATCGTCAGGAATGGACGGGCCAGCAGGATCATGCCTCTCAGCAGCGGCCAAACCCGGTAGAGTACCTTTTCTCCGGAGACTCTGGCGATTGTCCAGGGAAGCGCGACACATCCAAAGGCAAATCCAATTGCAACCAGCAACCATTTCCCGACTTCCCAAAACGTTTGAATGTTCGGACGTGACTCAGGCCATCGCAAGTCCAGCAGAAAACGGCTCCAGATGACGGCAACCGAAAACGTCAGCAGGTACAGAAACTCGATCACGATCAGTGCGCGTTCGTGGCGTTTCAAAATCGCGCCAAAGCGATTCGGATTACCGCGAGCCTGACAGATACGATCCAACCGGCTGCGTGAAAAGTCGGCCAGGCCAAACCGGACAAGACCGATCGCGAACAGCACCACCAACAGGATCAGAAAGAGTATGGGTTGGATCATTTTTCGACGCGGCCTCGGCCAACGTGTGGCACGCCAAAAGAGCAAAAACTCATTGTCGAGATTTCGAGCCGATCTTCAATCTCTGAACATGCTTTTTTCAACGCCGGGTTTCCTCATGCTGGGGTTGTTTGCCGAAACGCTCCAGAATCAGCCGTTCCTCACTTCTCATACGCATACGCTCGTCATCTGTGTGGTCATCGAAGCCCAACAAATGCAGCATTCCATGAACGAAATAGAGGGTGACTTCATCCTCAGGCCGCCAGCCGAATCTCGCGGATTCGCCCATCGCGTATTCGGTGCTGATGATGATCTCCCCTTCCAGAGACTGCTCCGATTTCGAGGTGATCGCAGGCGGATCGCTGAGCAGAAAACTCAGGACGTCGGTGGGATAGTCATGTTGCAGGAACCGGAGGTTCAGTGCGTGCATCGTTTCATTATCAACCAGCGCGAGGCTGATGTGAGCGTTCGCGACCCCGTGGCGATCAAGCGTGTATTTCAGTATCTGTCTAAAAAGATCATGATTCTGCTTGAGCAGCGTCTGTTCGTCAGCGATCTCGAGTTGAATGCCATTGTGCTGCGATGGAACATCCTCTCCCCACGGAATACCATCGTCATCGGAGAAGTCCTGTACCGGATATTCGTCCGTATCTTCCGGTGAAGTGGAAGCCGAGTTGTCTGCAGAGTCGGACATCGAAACTGAAAAATCTCCTGATCTGTTCTTAGGCGGTTCGCTGTTCAGGATACTTGATACGACCGTGGTAGATACCAATTAGTGATTTGGTGAGCGACTTCTCAACGCGATGGATCTCTTTCAACGTCAGCGCACAATCGTCAAACTGACCATCCAACAGTTTCTTGAGCGTCAAATCGTGTACCAGAGTTTCGATGCGTTTTGGTGTCGGATCACTTAATGTTCGGCTTGCACTCTCGACCGAATCGGCCAGCATCATCACACCGGCTTCCCGCGTTTGCGGCTTGGGTCCCGGGTAGCGGAAGGATGATTCTTCAACTCGCGTTTTGTGTTCTTCGGGTTGTTGATCGGCCTGCTTTGTGGCTTCGTGGTAGAAGTACTCCACCAACGTTGTCCCGTGATGCTGCTCGATGAAGTTGATAATGGGTGTTGGAAGATGATGCTGTCGAGCAAGATCGGCCCCATCTTTGACGTGTCCGATAATAATCAGCGTACTCATCGCCGGCGCGAGATGATCGTGTCGCGATTCCATACCTTCGACATGATTCTCGATGAAATACTGCGGCTTTAACATCTTGCCGATGTCGTGGAAGTAGGCACCCACACGGACCATCAGACCGTTGGCACCGATACTTTCGGCGGCTGATTCGCCAATGGTGGCGACCGTGATGGAATGGTTATACGTTCCCGGTGCCCGCCGAACCAACTCCTGCAGTAACGGGTGAGAGACATCACTCATCTCCAAGAGCGAGATATCGGTAACGACTCCAAAAGAAGATTCAATAAACGGCAGAGAACCGGCCACAAGGTACCCGGTGACGAGACACCAGCCGGCACCCTGAAACGCCCGCGAAAGCAATGTGCCATTCGACCATGCCTCAGAAACTGACTGGCTATGGATGACCCCCGCCCCCCAGAAGACCACCAGGTAAATCAGCCCGGTCCAGAACCCTGCCTTGATCAGCGTGGAACGCGAAGAGACAGATTGCAGCGGGATCACGGCTGCAGCACAGACACTCATCAACACGATGAATTGGCCAATCGTGTCCACTGTTGAAACCGTCACCACAATCGTCAGCGTGAAGGCGGTGACTGTTGCCATCACCTGATTATAGGCAATCGCCAGCACCATCACCGTGGCGACAAGGGGGATGACTTCGGCCCGCCAGGGATCGACCGAGAACAGACGACAGAGAAACACGGCAACCGTAATCGTGATGAAGAAGATGCCCAGCCGCGACAGGCTACGGATTAAAACCGGTTCGTTACGGACGAGAAAATAACCATTCAAGGCGATCAGAATCACGAACATCAACATGACTGTTGTGACTCTCAAGAGTCGGGAGTTGAAAGGCACGTTCGCTTCCACTGCCTCGTACTCCGCCCGCAGAATGGCCAGCAATTCCTCGTCGATGGTTTCACCCGGACGAACAAGCAGATCGTCCTGGTCGAAGGTCTGAACAACCGGGGCAACACTATCGCGAGCCGCTTTACGCTCTTTCTGCGTGGTCTCGCTGTCATAAGTCAGAGTCACAGCTCGGGCCGACTGGGCGAGCAGCCAGGTTTCAATTTCGCTTCGGAATTCATTGAGTTTGGGATATTGGTCCCACGCACTCCCCAGCAGACCCGCTTCATTGAATAGCTCATCGATAACGACTTCCGCCTGGCTGACCGCTGTTTCCGGAGCCGGAACATCAACCGTCACAACGCGGATAATGGCATCTTCATCCATGTTGATTGACTTGAGCGCCTTCTTGTCTGCCAGACCATGTTCCTTCAATGGTGCAATAAAACGATTGAATTCCGTGACGATATGTTCAATCTGTTCGGCTTCTGTTCCATCAGTTGTCGCCAGCCGCGTTTGCAGATCCTCAAATTGTGTCTGATCATCAGATTCATTTGCGGATTCGTCGGTTCCATTTTCGCGACTGTTTGAAGTCAATCCAAAGGAGCGCCGCAACTCACCGGACAATTGCGTCACCCGATTCGCAGCGGCGATATCGAGAAGGTCCTTTTTCAGCAGAGGGCCGAGTGTGCCAAGCGGTGCAGGATCGTGATTGAATGTGTATGGAATCTGCTCTTCCCGCTCGTTACGCAGGCGGATTGTTTCGGATTTATTTTCCCTTTTGAAAGTGACTTTTGCCGAAATGCCGTGATGAGAAATCTGCCCGATTCGATAAGGGAATGGAGCCCGCCATCCTTCCACTGCGCATGTCAAAGCAACGATTGCCACCGCGCAGATCAACAGCCGCAGCAGAACATTGCGATCTCGCATCTGTTCACTCACGCGTTTCCACCAGGAGGTGGTCGAGCGGATCTCCTGGGCTCGGGATGAACGAGATTTCTTTTGTCCAAAGAGTGACATGGGATTGGTTGTTCTTGATCGGCCAAAACCGAATGGATTATTGATAATCGCGTTAGAACGCTTCGCTATTTTTTTTCCACGTGTGATTTTTCCTGGTCACAAGCCATTTTTGATTTGGGGCACTGACAATTTCGGCCGGCGATCGACATCGTGCAAAGATCCATCATTTACGTTTTTTGCCTTTCGCACTTTCTGCATCGTAGGCTTGCACAATATCTCGCACCAGCCGGTGACGCACAATATCCCGGCCTGTCATTCGTATAAAACCGATTCCATCGATCTCCTTCAAACGCTTCGTGGCATCAATCATGCCGCAGGTGTTGTCATCCGGAAGATCGATCTGCGTGACATCGCCCGTTACGATGATTTTTGATTCGGCTCCCATTCGTGTCAGGAACATTTTCATTTGCGTGCTGGTTGTGTTCTGAGCTTCATCCAGAATGACAAACGTGTTGTTCAGCGTCCGCCCGCGCATGTAGGCGAGCGGAATCACTTCGATCACGTCGTTTTCCATGTACAGTTTTACCTGTTCAAAGTCCAGAATGTCATTCAAAGCATCCAACAGTGGTCGCAGGTAGGGGTTCACCTTCGCCAACAAGTCGCCGGGAAGGAAACCGAGCTTTTCACCGGCTTCCACTGCGGGACGAACGAGGACAATTCGACGAACAAGATTGCTGCGCAGCGCATTGATGGCCATCGCAACTGCAAGATATGTCTTGCCACATCCTGCCGGGCCTTCGCAAAAGACGATGTCATTCTTGCGGATGGCTTCGACATAATCAGCCTGACCAGGACTGCGAGGCCGGATATTCTTCGCTCGCTCCTGAACATCGATCTTTGACGCGGCGTCTTCGACCGGTGCAACGACATTTTGCCCGTTTCCGCTTTGGGGTCGATGGTCCGCAGTGATAACTCGCTGCACTTCCGATTCCGGAAGGTTCCCCGTTTTCTCGATGATCGAACGCAATTCCGTGAAGATTTCCACTGCACGTTCAATCTGTTCATCGTTGCCGTGGAGTTTCAGTTCATCTCCACGCAGTACGACATCGATGCCAACGGTATCACGAACCTGTCGGAGATATTGATCACGGGCGCCGAACAACACGCGGATCTGATCATGATCAGCGAATGAAATCGTCGCTTCACTCATAGACAGTATATTGATTCTCCGAATTCTGTCCGAGGGAGGTACAGGGTATCACTCTTTAGAGCCGTTTACCTTTTTGTGTGATATCTCCGGCTCGTGAGGAGCCTGTATTTGCAGGCCAAACGACATCCATCGCGGTACAGAAGAGCGTAATATCCTCTGGAAAGATCGATATCACCTGTCGAAGTGAAGGAATCTGGTCGGCCCCCCGTCCTGATAACAGTCATTCAACTGGATTCTCCAGTTGCATATTTCAACCGGGATTTCCGGTTGATCAAAACTACAGAACCCCGCAGCGAAAGGCATCGCCAACGGGGTCTTGCTTACTCTTGTATTCTACCCTCGCAATTCGGGGTTGAAAAGCGGTGGTTTGGCATCACCCGGGATTTCTCCGGGAGAACTCGAATTGACAATGCACATTCTGCATGAGAAATAGTTGTAAGTGATTGTTCTGTAGTGGTTTAACGTGTTTCCGTGTATTTGGTTCCAGGTTCAGGTTTGACGGTTTTGTGAGTTTTGATGATTCCTCTCAAGGTTCGGATTTCATCGATTCGATGAAAGAATCGTGTCCGGATGGTGGTCTGTCTGGTTCGACGAAGGTTATGCGCCGACTTTCGCCCGTATCGAACTGCCATCATCCCCTTGATTCCCACCATTCTCTCCAATGACAGGGCCATCGACGAAACATCATGTACGAAAGCCACTTCCAACTTTCTCGTCGTCCATTCTCCGCCACACCTGACACGCAATCCATTGTGGATATCGATACCTTTCTTGCTGCGAAAACGGAATTAACCCGGTGCATCGAACTTGGCCTGGGTATTGGTGTTCTGACCGCCTCCGCCGGAATGGGCAAAACGCTTCTGTGCGAAAAATTGCGTGAACAGTTTGCCGAAATCCGTCGTATTGTTCTGCTGGCAAATGCCAAATATGCAGACGCTTCGTCGTTTTTGAAAGCGTTGCTGTATGAACTATCACAACCTTACGTCAATCTGACTGAACAGGAACTTCGGCTGCAGCTCGATGCAACATTGCGTGGTTCCGAAGGCAGGCAATCAGGTTTGCTGCTGATCGTGGATGAAGCGGAACAACTCGGCACTGAGGTTTTGCATGAGTTCCGCGGCATGACAAATCTTGCCCAGGATGGGGAACCTCTGGTGCAGATCATTTTGAGTGGTTTGCCTCAACTGGAAGAAACCCTCGCCCACCCGATGTTGCAGGGGTTGAATCAACGCGTTGGGTGTCAGGTCACGTTGGAGCCTCTTTCCATTCAGGATTCTGTCCGATTCGTTGAGGAACGGTTGTTGCAGGCCGGGGGACAGCCGGCAAAACTACTGTCTCCCGAGGCAATTCATCTGATTTGCCGAGCGAGTGATGGCTCGCCCCGTTGCCTGAACCAGTTATGTGATCACTGCCTGGTGTTGACGTACGTGGAAGATATGAGCTCGATTGATGCGGAAATCGTTCATGCCGCGCTGGAAGATCTGAAACAATTACCACTCACCTGGAACGATATTTTCGACGACTCGGTTTTTCAATACGATCATAACGATGAGCCTGATGTGGAATCTTCCGCAATTGTGGAAGAGGCTGTTGAGGCTGCCCCACTTCCGGCTGTCGAAATTGGAAGCGACTGTGGAAGTGCAGGCAGTGAAAGTGCAGATAGCAAGATACCAGAGAGTGAATGTGCCCAAAACGAGGCAGAATCCAGGCCGATCGAACTGGATCGCCCAGTCCATCACGAATCGGTCGCAAGCGAATCAGTCGATAGGGACACGATATCTGGTGAGATCGCGGCGATTGAGGTGGGGCATGAAGTGAGCAAAGAGGTCGCCCTGTCAGATGTTCAGAACGATCAATCAGCAGATCAGCCAGCCGAGATCAAAGCCGAACAAAATTCCAGGGAATTTTCCGAAACCTGGTCGGTCGAAAAGAACCGGACAGAACCTTTGGAGGAAACAGCCAGCAAGGTGAATGCTCCGGTTGAAGACCACACCGAAAGTGAAGGCCCACCATTCGTCACTGAAGATATCCGCAACAAAACCTCGGACGATGAAGAGATGAATCCACCCTATTCTTCCCCAGCATTTGATGCTGAGACAATGGCGTCTCAAGCGACCGTTTCACCGGATGTGACCGAAGAGGAAATTATTTTTGATCGTTACGCCATCATCGATTCTGGTCGCACACTGACAGCAGACATTCTGGAGAATATCGATCGGACAGAAGCGAATTTGCCCATCAATCTGGAATGCCGAAACGGAGGCGATTGTGGTGCGGAGCAAACACTTGATGAAGCCGCCGAAGTGATTAAAGCGGTGAATGAGTCAGCGCATCTTGAACATGGCGTACCACAGGAACCGCGGGAGTTTTGTGGCGAAATCTCTTCGGAGCCAAATTCGGATACCGACGAGGAACGACCAGAACCGGCGGAAATTATCGATCGGCTGATCCCGATGATCGACAACGTCCTTGATAAGCGTCATGCGAACCTGAGCGACGAAGAGTTCCGCAAGTCGCTTACCATTCTCAAATCAGAAAACGCATTGGATGACCGAAAGGCTGAGGACGTTCCTTCAGGTGATCAACTTCCATCTTCGATTGAGCCATCAGATTCGATTAAGCCACCAGACCAGTCCAATTCTGAGCCGGAGAATCATGCCGAATTTCTTCCGGACACTGATATCGAAGGGCAAATCGGAGCCTCGGTACTGGAAGTCTGCCTTGAAACGCAACAGGCGACGCAGTCAACAAGCGATAACCATGATCGCGATCTGCATTCTCTCGATTCGACAACAGGTCCAGCGGATTTGAACAGAGCGGAAGAGAATCTGACTGTGGACGACTCAACAGAAACGCCGTGCGAATCAGCAACGGCCGGTTCCATTGAAGATGCACAGGAACGTCAACGCGAGTTTTCGCGTCTGTTCAGTGTGTTGCGAAAACAGCGGCTGGCCAAAGGAGCCTGAAATGCGTCTGTAGCGGATTCAGCTGACCTGGCGTTTGATTCAAAAGAGTTCCTGAATCAAATGCGCGTCTTTCACGAAGTGTCAGAGCTGATCTTCGGAGGGGATGATCAGTACCCGGATCAGTCCGGGGGCGTCAACAACCGATTCCGACAGGTTCAGGCAACCAGCCTGACAACTGCTGAAAATTGTGAAAGCTCACTTTTTGGACGCACTCTGAGAGTGAGATTTCGTCGCCAGTGCCCGATTGACCGCAGCCTGCAAGTCTGAGGCCCTGGTACCAACACTGAGATGCCTCAGGTTTGGTATCGTATCGATGACTTTGATTACACTTTCAATTGACATCTTCTCACCATTGATAAAACCCGATTCCAGGGTTGGGTGATTCTGGAACATCCGAAATTGTGCGTCAGTCAGAGGAGGTTGTCTCAAAATAATCAGTTCAAGCCGCCCAAGGTTGGCCAGCACTTGAACACCCCTGTCTGTAATCGTTGGTACGGTCAGTTTGAGTTGCCGCAGCTTCTGAAGCGCAGCAACAGATTCAACACAATTCTCTGTTAACGCATTCGAGTCAAGCCATAAAATTTCCAGATGTTCAGCCGTTGAAAGTTGTTGAACTCCCTGATCAGTGAATCTGTTTGAATGAACATTGAGCCACCTTAGTTTTTTACATCGCTTTGCAAGAAACCGAAGTGATTTGTCAGTCAGATTTGGGCAGGACAGGTCCAGATGTTTCAGGTTGGGCAAGCCATCAGCAATCTTCAAAACAAATTCGTCCGTGAGTTTTCCATATCCCTGTACGTAAATACTCTCCAGCGTCTTCGCACGACACAGATAATCTGCGCAAAGATCACTCACCGCTGAGCCTCCACTCTGAAGCTCCGATTCGGCGTTGAACACCAATTCTGTAATTTTCGGGAGCGAAGCGATAAACTTCAAATCAGAGTCTTTGATGTCATGTTTGCACAAGTGAACCCATTCAAGGGATTTCATGCTGCCCAATTTTGACAAATCTCCCTCGATAATGATGGGCGAGTCAAAGATCTCTTGTCCGATCCTGATACCTTTAAGATTCACGAGCGTTGAAAGGTACGCCAAATCGTCGGATGTGAGTTTTGTGCCGTAGCTGATATTAACGGAACGGAGCCTGTGCAATTCGCTTAATTTACCATTCCGAAGGCCGGAATTCCCCGAGTAGAAAACGGTCACATGATTCTCGCTGTCTCGATGAAAAGAAAATCCCGGAGGAGCAGCACTCTGGGAATAAGCGCATAGGGGAATGAGAAACGTAATGGTGAAGATGATGGTGCCTGCTGTTTGCATAAATTACTCAGGTTGATGTTGCTCAGGTTGAAATTGAAATCGAATGTTACCAGGCGGGATATTATGGAGAAGTTTGCTCGCCGCCTGATGAACCGTACCATTTGGCAAGATGGTTGGCAAATTCGGTCACTCGCTTTTTGCAGGGCATGTCTTGCCACGACACGCCCGAAAACCCGCGCCTTGAAATGAAAGTCACCGACGAAAAGGCCCCCACGAGCCAGTGGCGTTATACCAGAGGGTAAACGGCTCCTGTCCCCTCTGCGATAGCGTGCTCATGCGGGCAAAGACACGGCAGCCGATAAAGACTCGCTACAGCAAACACCCAACCGGCTCGTCGGTATTCCAGCGATATTTCAACTCGCCACCGATGAAAACCTGCTTCACACGTCCCCGGACACTTCGCCCGGCAAACGCCGTGTTTCTGCTTTTTGAATGGAATCGCGTCGGATCGATTGTCCACTCGGCATCAGGATCGATCAGCGTGATATCGGCGAGCGCACTGGTTCGTAATGTCCCACGATCCAGCCCGAGCAACTTCGCCGGGTTGATGGTCAGCCTGGCCAGCAATTCCGGCCACGACAAATGTTGTGGTGCGATGAGGGCTTCAACGCAGAGGGGCAGCAAAGTTTCCAGACCGACATTGCCAAATGGAACCAGATCGAGTTCGCCGTCGGTCTTTTCGGCCGCGTATGGTTCATGGTCGGAAACGATCATGTCAAGCGTGCCATCTTTCAGGCCTGCGATCAGTTCGTCGATATGCCTCTGCGTTCGCAGAGGCGGTTCGATCTTGTATCGCGACTCGAATGTCTGCATGGTCTCGTCGGTCAGCAACAGATGATGTGGCGTCACGTCTGCGGTAATGGCAATGCCATTCCGCTTCGCCCGGCGAATCTGCTCGACGGAACGCTGCGTCGAGATGCACATCAAATGAATGCGACCACCTGTCATTTCCGCCAGCGCGATGTCGCGACCGACCATGATGTCTTCGGCAGCGGCCGGGATCGACCGCAGACCGAGCAAAGTCGATATGTCTCCTTCGTGCATGATTCCATCGGAAACCAATTCGGGAACATGAGGCCGGTTGAGAATCGGGCAGTTGAACATCGATGTATATTCCAACGCCCTTCGCATGATTTCCGGGTTGGCCAGCGGACGTTTGCCATCGGTGAAAGCAACCGCGCCACTTTCCCGCATGTGTCCAATGTCGGCCAGTTCCTGCCCCTCCAGATTTTTGGTGACCGCACCGAGCGGAACGACATTGCAATACCCGGCTCGTTCCGCCTGTCGACGGACAAACTCCGCAGCCGCCTGATTATCGACCACCGGCAGTGTGTTGGGCATTGCCGCCACCGTCGTGAATCCACCGGCCAGTGCTGCTGCCGTTCCGGTCTCCGTCGTTTCATCTTCCTCAAAACCGGGCTCGCGTAATGCAACGTGTGGGTCGATGAAACCGGGGCAGACGATCAATCCGCTCGCATCGACCATTTCCACGCCATCCGCTCCGACATTGGAATTCGACTCTGCAATCTCCACAATTTTGCCATCCTGAATGACGACGTTCGCAATTTGATCAATCTCCTGAATCGGATCAATCACGCGGCCATTCCGGATATGGATTGTTGTCATGGATGCGGTCTCAAATCTCGCGTGGGAGGTCGGGGTTTTCAGTCCGATTGTGTTTTGTTGTACTGATGCAGCAGGTACAGGCAGGCCATTCGGATCAACAACCCATTTGTCACCTGGCTGAGAATCACCGAGTGTTCACCGTCGGCGACTTCCGGAGTCAATTCGACGCCCCGGTTAATCGGTCCCGGTGCAAGAATCAACACATCATCTTTGGCCCGGCGAACGCGATCACCATTCATACCAAACAAATGGGCGTATTCCCGAATCGAGGGAAAGTACGCGCCACGTTGCCGTTCGAACTGGATGCGCAACAGATTGATGCAGTCGGTCTCTTCCAGGATGTCATCGAGACTGTGAGAAACCCGCACTCCCAGTTTTTCAATGTTGCGGGGAATGAGTGTCGCCGGGCCGCAGACAATGACATTGGCCCCCAGTTTTTTCAAACCCCAGATGTTGGATCGCGCGACACGGCTGTGACGGATGTCTCCGACCAGAGTGACCGTCAGCCCTTTGAGTGATCCCCGGTTTTCACGAATGGTGAACAAGTCCAGCAAAGCCTGCGTCGGGTGTTCGTGCGTGCCATCACCCGCGTTGAGGACATTAACATCGACATTGCGAGCGAGCAGATGAGGTGCACCGGGCGTGCTGTGGCGGACCACGACGAGTTGTGCCCCCATCGCACGAATGTTTGCCGCCGTGTCGATAAAGGTTTCTCCTTTGACAAGACTGCTGCCGGACGAACTGAAGTCGATTGTATCGGCAGAGAGGCGTTTCGCTGCGAGGCTGAAGCTGGTTCGTGTGCGTGTCGAAGGTTCAAAAAAGAGATTGGCAACCACCACACCCTGCAGGGCGGAGAGTTTTGTTTTGCCTTCTTCAGCTAACCGTTTGAATTCTGCGGCTTGATCGAGAATTGTTGTGATTTCATCTGTTGAGAGATCCTGCAAGCCGACGAGATGTTTCTGGTCCCAACGTTGCTGCGTCGGAACCGACTGACCTTCGACTTGCGAATCGGACATACTGATGAACCGGTATGGCGGGGGAATTGCGGCTGTTCCAGCCGTGATAATGTTTTTTCGATCCTACCAGTGCCGCCATCCACGTTCAACCATCCGGCTTCCCCGGTCAGGTCAGCGCAGAGATTGGCATTGGATGTGCGTCGTTAGTGCCTTTTCAGAGCTTTGTTCTGGAGTGTGAATGAACATGCCCCGTTCTTTTGTCGCTC
>JANQSH010000040.1 GCA_028284145.1 Planctomycetaceae bacterium
TGGTTTACGACTGATGGAGTGCGTCCGGTTGCGAATTAAGGATGTCGATTTTGCTCGTGGGCAAATCGTCGTCCGCAGTGGTAAAGGTGATAAGGATCGAACGACATTACTCCCCCAATCTTTGATTGGTCCTTTGCAGAGTCATCCGTCAGTTCGTCCTGGTTTGCAGTGTCACCTCAATATCACTGCAATTGTGTCCGCGATTTGTCCGCGTTATCCAAGGGAAAAAATAAAGGACTCACAGCGAATTGCCGTAAGTCCTTGCTATGAAACAGTGCGAGAGACAGGACTCGAACCTGCACGTCCAAAGGACACTAGATCCTAAATCTAGCGCGTCTGCCAATTCCGCCACTCTCGCAAAGGTGTTTTTGACTCAAAACCTCGGTAAAAATAGTGTGAATCGTATTTTGTAGTTCTTTTGCAGGGCAACCGTATTTGGTTTGAACGTCCCATTCTGGTCGCTACCCGATTTCTTGTGTCTTCGGTGTGATTATAACCAATCATTCCCCCTCGCTCCATTCCAGAGCCTTTGGCTCTTCCATTTCGCTCAGGCTCGTTTGAGACCGACCATTAGGGCGGGCAAACAGGAGTTTCTCCTCAGTGCGACCTGATGCCTGCTGAGCAGGATTGGAAAACTTGGCCTTTGCTATCATCCTGACACTTCAGCAATCGACTACGTGGACAAAGATGGGCAAGAGATTTTTCAGCAGGAGGATGCGGAGGCAATTGACGCCCTACACGACCAAGCACTCACGCTTCCGGATGGGGACTTGATTTACGAATACGGAGAAGAATTGTTTCGAGAACTTTTGGGCTGCGTCGATGACTGAACTTGTCTCGCTGGGACAAAATGATATCATCTGATATCAAATATTCCCAGAGAGGAGAACGGATGCCCGACCTGCTGATACGAGACGTTCCGAAGGATATCCACACTTGGATTGAAAAGGAGCGAAAAAACAAAGTGATGAGCAAACAGGAGTTTCTCCTCAGTTTGCTGGAGAATTCTTACAAAAGGGAGAATGGCCCTACACTTTTTGACCAACCACAGGTAGTTAGACGGTCAGAAGGTCTCCCATTCACCTTCGTGGACCTGTTTGCTGGGATCGGAGGCATGAGGCTTGGCTTGGAGCGAGCTGGAGGGCAATGCAAGTTCTCATGTGAAATTGATCGCTTCTCGCAGAAAACATACCGCGCATGGTTTGGGGAAGTTCCTGCGGGCGACATCAATGAAATTCAGTTTGGAGATATTCCTGACTGCGACATACTCGCAGCAGGGTTTCCCTGTCAGCCATTCTCGATTGCGGGGGTCTCGAAAAAGAAGAGTCTTGGCCATGCACACGGATTCAAGTGTGCGACGCAAGGCACGCTGTTTTTTACCCTCGCGACGATAATCGAAAACAAACGGCCTCCCGTTTTGCTCCTCGAAAATGTGAAGAACCTTCGGTCACACAACAAAAAGCAGACATGGAAGGTTATCAGATCCACGTTGGAGGAGTTGGGCTATACCGTGTTTGACGAGATCATCGATGCAGCAAACTATGTTCCGCAGCATCGTGAGAGGATTGTTATCGTCTGCTTTGACAAAAAGATGTTTGGGAAAAGCCCGCCATTTCAATTCCCAAAGCCTCCCAAAGATTCAATGCCGAAATTCCGCGACATCTTAGAATCTTCGCCGGACAAAAAGTACACGCTTACGGACCACCTTTGGAAGTACCTTCAAGACTATGCGGCGAAACACAAGGCAAAGGGGAATGGTTTCGGTTTCGGGCTCACGAAACTTGATGGAGTTTCCCGTACTCTCAGCGCTCGTTATTACAAGGATGGATCGGAGGTGCTAATCCCTCAGCGAAGGAAAAACCCCCGACGGCTTACACCTCGCGAGGCAGCGAGATTGATGGGATTCCCTGATGAGCTTCCAATTGTGGTGTCGGACACACAGGCTTACAAACAATTCGGAAACGCTGTAGTTCCGGGGGTGATAGAAGTGGTTGCGAAAGAAGTCGTAAATGTGCTGTGTTGGCAGGTCCAGGAGAATGCCGGATGCCTTCTGAAGAGAGCATGACAAATGGCCTCACCGTATGCAGAGCGTGCAACAGAAGAAGCCCTTGAACATGGGAAGGCAATTCTAAAATTCATTTCCAAAAATGATGTGGGCCTGACCGGAGGCCATCAGTGCGGTTACTACCTGCCGAAGGCCGGATGGGATCTATTCACGCCGCACCCACCTGAGAAAGGCGACAATAAGGATTCCTGGCCAACAGTAACTTGGCAGAACGGCCAGCAGACTGAGTCACGAGTTGTCTGGTATGGAAAAGGGACACGAAGCGAATATCGAATGACGAGATTCGGACGGGATTTTCCCTTTATCGATGAGGATACTGTTGGTGATCTTCTCGTTTTGATCCCGAAGACGCACGAGGAGTTCTCGGCCTATGTCCTTGACCTCGATGATGACATTGAGGAAATAAACGCCGCTCTCGGTGTTGAAGTGATGGACAAGAACGGTGCAGTCTATCGGGCAGAGAGCGAAATCCCTGAATCTGAAGATCTATGCATGGAACGACAATTTCAGGAATTCGCCCGTGATCTCAAGGACTTTCCGTCAACGACAGAATTCTCTGAGGGCACTCAGAAGATTCTTGAATACTGTATCAAGAGGTTTCTTTCAAAGACGATGGACGATCGCCTTGTTTCTCTCGTACATGCCGAGTATGAGCTGTTTCGTCGAGTGGAGCGGATGCTGTGTTCGCCTCAGATTCAGCGACTATTCAAATCTGTAGACGACTTTCTTAAGACTGCATCGAGCATAATGAACAGGCGAAAATCTCGGGCGGGCCGCGCTTTGGAGAACCACTTTGAATATCTTCTAAAGGGTTCGAGCCTCCCGTTTGACGTTCGTCCGAAGGTGGATGGAGAACCGGACGTATTGCTTCCAAGCAGGGAAGCTTATGAGGACAGTTCGTTTCCGGACGACAAACTATTTATGGTTGGTGTGAAGACTACATGCAAGGATCGTTGGCGACAGGTCTTAAATGAAGCGAAAAGGATTCCCCAAAAACACATTCTCACAATGCAACCAGGCATCTCCCCCCGTCAGCTTGAGGCAATGCGAGAGGCGAACGTCACTCTGATCGTCCCAAATAAACTGCATAGAGAGTACCCGAAAGATACAAAAATGAATCTGCTCACTGTTGAGGAATTCGTGGCAATCGTCGCAGAGAGGATAGATTCTTGACGGATGTACTCACGAAAGAACAACGATCAAGATGTATGTCGGCGATTAAAGGAAAAAACACAACGCCCGAATTGGTGGTGAGACGTTTGACGTATCGCCTTGGCTTTCGATACCGACTTCACGGAAAAGAGCTACCCGGAAGGCCTGACCTTGTCTTTAAGAGCAGAAAAAAGGTGCTATTCGTTCATGGCTGTTTTTGGCATCGCCATAGCTGCAAATTAGGACGGCCAGTGCCAAAAACACGGATGGAATTCTGGGTAGATAAACTGCAGAAGAACGTTGAAAGAGATCAGAGGAACATGGAAGCATTACAAGATGACGGGTGGCAAGCCCTTATTCTGTGGGAATGTGAGATCAAGACGGACCTAGAAAGTGTTGCCGCGAAGATTCAGCGTTTTCTAGCGTAAGAACCGCTCGTTGGCCTCGGCAAACCCGAATAGCTGATTCTCAAAAGCGTCCCGCTCAAACCCGCAAGCTTCGTGCTATGGCCACAACATATGAACGGGCGTTCATTTTCAACCCCAAGCTTCTAAAGGAATTTAGACTATAGCAGTTGCAGTCTCAATAACTTCCCCGGTTTCGTTTACGTTCATTCTCCGTCAGGTGAATCTTTCTCAGCCGCAGGGCGTTCGGCGTGATCTCCACCAGTTCGTCACTTTCGATATATTCCAGCGCCGCTTCGAGATTCATCTTTCGCGGGGGCTTTAGCAGTATTGCGTCGTCGGCTCCTGCGGAGCGGATGTTCGTCAGTTTTTTCTCGCGCGTCGGGTTGACGACCAGATCGTTGTCGCGCGAGTTCTCGGCGATGATCATTCCCTCATACACCGGATCGCCGGGAGCGACAAACATCTCAGAGCGTTCCTGCAGTTTCCACAACGCATACGGCACAGCCGTTCCCTGCACCTGCGAGACCATCACACCATTGGGACGACGGGGAACGTCCCCCTCGCATTCCTTATAGCTGTCAAAGCGGTGATGAATGATCGCTTCGCCCCGCGTGGCGTTGAGCAGTCGGGTTCGCAAGCCAATCAGTCCGCGGGCGGGAATCGTGAACTCGAGATGGGCGATGCCATCCTCTCCTGTGTTCATTTCGGTCACCTGTCCACGACGGTTACCCACCAGTTCCATCACCGGGCCGACTTCCCCCGAAGGAACATCGACCTCCAACAGCTCAAACGGTTCATGCCACTTGCCATTGACCTGCTTGCGGATGACCTCCGGCTTGCCGACCGACAACTCGTAACCTTCGCGTCGCATCTGTTCGATCAACACGGCCAGATGCAGTACGCCCCGACCGGAGACCTTGAAGGCGTCTTTTTCGCCCGCCTCTTCGACACGCAACGCAACGTTTGATTCCAATTCCCGATACAACCTGCCCCGCAAATGCCGGCTGGTCACGTACTTACCGTCCTGACCGGCGAGGGGAGACGAGTTGATGGTGAAGAGCATTGAAAGTGTCGGCTCATCGACATGCACCCACTCCAAAGGCATCGGATCGTGGGGTGAAGCAACCGTATCGCCGATGTCGACATCCGGCAGACCCACCAAAGCGACGATATCACCGGCAGTCGATTGTGCGACTTCCGTTCGGCCGAGTTTGTCGAACGCTTCAACATTAACGACTTCACCATTGACGATCTTGCCATCTTTCTTGACCAGCGCAATCTTTTGATTCTTTTTGACCGAGCCACGAGTGATCCGGCCAATCGCAATCCGGCCGACAAACTCCGACCATTCGATATTTGTGACCATCATCTGGAAAGGGTTGTCGAGTTCGGCCATCGGTCCGGGAACATGGTCCAGCACGGCGTCAAGCAACGGCGTGATCACCCCTTCGCGATCATCAGGATCGTGCGACGCATAACCATCGCGTCCGCTGCAGAACAGGTAAGGAAAATCGAGCGTGTCGTCGTCTGCTCCGAGGCTGACGAAGAGATCAAATGTCTCCGACAGGACATCTTCCGGACGGGCATCGGGTCGGTCGATCTTGTTCACCAGAACGATTGGCTTCAGCCCCAGCGCGAGCGCCTTTTGCACAACGTACCGCGTCTGTGGTCGCGGGCCTTCAAAGGCATCGACCAGAATCAAAGCGCCATCGGCCATACGCAGCACACGTTCGACTTCGCCTCCGAAATCGGAGTGGCCCGGCGTGTCCATGATGTTGATCTTCACACCTTTGTATTCCAGCGCGATGTTTTTCGCCAGAATGGTGATGCCCCGTTCCCGTTCCAGATCATTGCTGTCGAGAATGCACTCCTCGGCAAGTTGTGCGTCACGAAACTGGCCCGACTGCCTGAGCAGGCTGTCTACAAGGGTTGTCTTGCCGTGGTCAACGTGGGCAATGATGGCGATGTTACGAATGTCGTCGCGTCGCATGACTGTTTTCCTGCAGGAGTCGGGCTTCCGGGGAAGCGGCAATGTACGGTGGGTCGGTTTTTGGGAACGGTATCGGCGGGTTGGGATGCGGGAAATGTAAGAGATCCAGCGGGATTCTTACCGACGATGTCATTCAAAGATGTTTCGTCTTTCAGGATCGTGACAGTGAGAGAATGACGACGTCCACCATTCTGAGGGCAAATGTGCAACCGGCTCCCCATTCTCTGTATGGGGAGATTATAATCCCTCTTTCGAGTCACAGAAAGACCTGCTTCCTCATCAAAGGAAGCCACGAAAGCAAAATTGCGATGAGTTCAATCGAAACTGACCGATGTGATGCCGTTCAGTCGGCGAAAACCACTCCGAATCTGCTGGTCAGCGTGCGCAATTCGCAGGAAGCTCAAGCGGCGTTAAATGGAGGCTGTGACCTGCTGGACATTAAGGACCCATCATATGGTTCGCTGGGGATGGCGAGTGTGGACCAAATCGCAGAGGTGGTCGGGATGGTCGGGTCGTCAGGCAACTCGGTGCCAGTGAGCGTTGCCCTGGGAGAACTTCGCGATTGGACAGGCGCGAAATCTGTCCCCGTCCTGCCGGAAGGTTTGCGATTCGTCAAACTGGGGTTGGCGGGCGTGTCACAGGAAACCAGTTGGCAGGAGAGCTGGTCTGCTATCCGCCGCAAATTTGAAGTGAAATCAGGCGAATCGCTGAACTGGATTGCTGTGATCTATGCAGACTGGCTGCGGGTGGATGCCCCGGCTCCAGAGGAAGTCCTCGCCACTGCCGGCGAGACAAATTGTGCGGGCGTGTTGATTGACAGTTTCGAAAAAACGCACGGATCACTGACGCAATTGATCGATCAAGCGGCCCTTTCTGCGATCTGTCAACGGGTGAAGGATGCAAATCTACTGTTGGCGTTGGCGGGGAGCCTGCGCATCGAGGATCTGCCATACATCACTTCATTGCAGCCGGATGTGATCGCCGTAAGAACTGCTGCCTGTAAAGATCGGCTTCGCAATGCGGAGATTGATGAGTCAGCGGTTGAGCGTTTGAAGGTGCGACTGAGGGATGACAAACCAGGTTCTGCATGTCCCCAATAAACGACAGCAAAGAACAAACCCCGAAATCAGGGCAACCAGTCACCTTAAACCGCATGATTTAATTCTATCACACTCGCTAAACGGCTCAATTCCGATCTGAGTCACCGAAACATACGCGTTGTGATGGGTGAGGTGGCAGGTGAAACCGATCCGTTCCCATTGCTGTTGGAATTCGCTGGAGACGCAATGGGTGGCGACGATGCTGCCGATTGTCCAATGGCAGAACCGGAGGCCGGTTCAACCGGTTCACGTTGTTCGGTCGCCTTTTTCTCCTCTGCAAAGGGAGACTGCAAATGCCCGAGGCGCGGGCGAAACACAACCATGATCGTCAACGGCAGGTACCACAACAGGTAAATCGGTCCCTGCACCGGATACCAGAAGAGCGTCCCCACGATAATTGCGGTCGAATAGCCAAGCAGATGTTCGAGGTTTTTCTTGCGGGGCCAGATCACCAGGCAGGTAAGCATGATCAAATAGGCCGCAAAAATTGGCAGTCGGTAGGCTGCACCGATATCGGACCAGAAACCGCGACCGCCACTGCTGAGGAAATCAAGCGTTTTCCAGTTGAACCACCCGAACGATTTGTTCATGAAGGTCTGCACATCCGGTGTGATCAGCGCGAAACTGCCGATTAACACCGCCGCGACTGCGACCAATGCGCCGGTGAATCTCAACGCTCCCTTGCGACCATAGAAGACCATCCAGAGTGGTAGCAGGAAGATGGGAAAATAGAGGGTCCCGCAGGCCAGACCGATCAGACAGCCGGAGACAATCGGTTTGCGGTACGCGACAAAGGCCCAGACGATCAAACCAGCAGGCAGGACATGATTGACTTCCTGAACATCGTACGCCGTGCAGGGCAGCAGGAGATAGAGCATTCCCATTGCGATACCGCTATGCAGGTTGCGGAAGTGGACTTTGCCAAAAGTGATCAGACCAAGGACGACCATCAGGTGGGCGAAGACCGCTGTGATCCTGGCTGCGACATAATCACTCCCCGTCAGTTCCTGGCCAGACACACCATCGGCGGGAGTGACGACTTTGGACGCCAGCACACCAGGTGCATGCAGCAGGACGGCCCCAGGTCCGGCGTTTTCTGTTTCGGCGGGAGTTGTCGCGTTTGGTGAGTTGGGATCCACTGTCTGGCGATGGATCATGCTGTCCGAGTTCTGGACAACCTCCATCGTTTTTTGAGACGGCGGATCGACGATCACTTTTGTTGTCAGAAAAACAAAAGTCGCCAGGCAGAGAAACGTCATCCCGGCCGTATTGAGATTCTGCTCCATTCGCGGCCGGCGTGTCAGCAGTGTATCGAAGAACAGACGGACGAGAACGACACCAGTGGCTGCAAACAACCAGACATCGCCAACAGACGTTCGTTCCCGGAGAAAAAGCAGCCCCGGTGACAACGCCAGTAGCAAAGTCAGATCCAGATTGCGGAGCGACCAGACTCGGCTGAATCGGAAAAAGATCGCGACAATCAGCAACAGAGACAGGTAAAACCATGTCTCCTCATTCACCTGATAACCGCTCAGGAGACCTTCCATATCACGGTCCTGTTTATGCTCTGCGTTGAACCTCGCCATCAAGACTCGGTGCAGAAAAGCCGTTCAAAAAAAGAACGGAAATCGGCCAGCGACGCTCGTCAAATTATCAGTACGACAACATGTGATGTATTGCGACAATGAGATGTTGTGATGAAACCGAAAGGATATGATACTACGAAATCTGGTGGATCGCTGCTGACATTATTGCGATCTACCGTCCTGCTTTACCAGTTCCAACCCAGAAAAGTGAAGGCGAATGTGAGTCGCAACATCTTCGCAAAACCCGACAAATAACCTTCACAATTCCACTCGAACCTGCACACGGAAATGAACAAAAACTCAGAATTGTCCCAAGCCGCAGTTTTCAGCATACGCTGGCCATTGGCATTTGCCTAGCCCCTGTTGTGGAAATCACAGGAAATAACAGGGGCGCCGACCCATCAAATTCATCCCGCTTTCACCAGATTTTGTGACTTCGTGAGCGGAAAAGAGGGGTGATTTTCAATTTTCTGATTGCGGGAACAAACCCTCGAAGATCGATCGCAATGCAGCAACGGGATTCCTATAATGCGCGGTCGGTCGGAGAGAAAAAGACAGTGATCTCAAACGGAAAGGGGTTGAGAGTGTCACTTTACGAAATCGAAACCAACGCACACATCATGATTGGATGGGCCGATTCCGACGACGATGCCAGGGAAATTGCCGGAGAACACTATCCGGAAGAAGAAGTCGTCCGGATCACGAAACGGCCACGCGATATCTGGGTCATCTCCAAGAGCATGCTTGGTGTACAAGGTGCATCGGAACCTTGCGATGTCGCACGTGATTGTCTGTCCCGCGCCAGGGGCGACAAGTTGCACGCCATCCGATTGTATATGCTCGACACGGGTGTGGACCTGCATGAAGCACAACGTGCGATCGAAACAAACATGTCGTTGGGCTGGTAATTCGCGGACCTTTCATTCGCTGCCAATCCGGACAACCGCTCGACTGCGCTGTTAACCAGCCAGTGCGATATGCACTTGCTGATGCGCAGTATGTCGTTTGTCTCTGATTCTCCACAAAGCCGCCAGTCCTCCTCGAAGTCTGCCCATGATTATTGCAGGACGTCTTGTCAGCCCGGAACACGTCACCTCTGGACAGATTCGTATTGAGGGCGAATCGATCGTCGAAGTCGGTTCAGATTTAGGCGTAGCTGACGTCACCTGTTCGAACGATTGCCTGATTTTCGCCGGCATGGGTGATATTCACATTCATGCCCGCGACGACATCAGTCTCGAACAGGTTTACAAGGAAGATTTTTCCACCTCAGCTGCGGCTGCCGTCAATGGTGGCGTAGTGCATGTCGCCGACATGCCCAACAATCCTGCCGCGCCGATCGACGACAATTCCTATGCGGCAAAACAGGCGCATCTCGACAGCCGGAACGTGCCAATTCATATCACGCTTTATGCGGGTATTGGCCCCGGCACGCGCCCGCTCACTCAACCGGTCCCTTACAAAGCTTACATGGGTCCCAGCGTCGGCGATCTGTTTTTCACCACGTTGGCACAACTCGAAGAAACACTCGCGCATTATCGCGGACAATGCGTCAGCTTTCATTGCGAAGATCCCGAATTACTGGAACAGTACAAGGACGAGCCAACGCACGAACAACGCCGCCCGGCAATCTGCGAATTCTCCGCAACCCGGTTTGCGCTGCAGATGATTGAGAAATTCGATCTCACAGGCAAACTGTGTCATTATTCAGTCGGTGAGGGGATCCCGCTCATCAAAGCCGCACGCAAAAAAGGACTGCGGGTGACGTGTGAAGTGACGCCTCATCACCTCTTTTTTGATGATTCGGTTTTGAACAACGACAACCGGGGGAAAATGCAGATGAACCCGCCGTTGCGATCCGCGTCTGATCGCCGGGCGATGATCGAAGCACTACGCGACGGCACGCTTGACTACATCGCGACCGATCACGCACCACACACGAAAGAGGAAAACGCGAAAGGCATTTCGGGCCAGCCGCATCTCGATACTTATGGCGGGTTCGTTACCTGGCTGATGGCCGAGGAAAACTTCACGCCGCAGCGGATCGCCGAGGTCTGCTCAGCGAATCCCGGCGATTTCGTGAACCCCTATTGTGCACCGAAAAAGTTCGGTCGGATCGAACCGGGATACACGGCATCGTTAACTGTTTTGAACACGAATGACCCGTGGACTGTCCAGGCGGCAGCCCTCAAAACCAAATGCGGTTGGTCACCGTTTGAGGGCATGACGTTCCCCGGTCGCGTTGAAGCGACGTGGGTGAATGGCAAGTTACTAACTGCGGAATAGACGGCTCAAAGTCGGTGAGCTGACATTCCATTGTTATCCTGTCATTCCCGTAAAAATGGGAATCCAGTTTTCTGACTTGCTCTGGATTCCCGCCTGCGCAGGGATGACGGAAAGACCAAAATCCTGCCGAACTCATCCCGTTCATCCTGTCCATCTTCTTCAGGAAAGAGCTTTCGACGGGATGACAGGATCAACAGGATAGCCGCATTGCGCATCAGGAAAACAGAACAATGCGAAACAGAAAGATGCAGCACTGTGTTACTCTTCTGAAACAAAGCAGTGCAACGCAGATATCGGAATGTATTATCCTGATGACTTTGTCAGTTCACTTATCGATCCGGCCAGCTCTGCATCGTGCGGCAGGGCGGGTCTGTCTCCAGTCGACATGCTACGCACGGCGGTGCCACGACTTCATTCCGCAACCTCATTCCGCGATGTATAACGTCGCGATAACAGTTCCACCCTGCCCCTCAAGCGAAGAACATTAAGAACCAAGGGGCAAAACCGCCGTTCCGTTGAAAAACGACGAGGAAATCAGCATTTGCCGCGTGTTCTGTCCGGATGCTCTAACCCACTGATTA
>JANQSH010000056.1 GCA_028284145.1 Planctomycetaceae bacterium
GTGAAGCGTGAGGTGGTCAATTCAGGTGCCCACAAACTCCGAGTCACTTGAGAGAATGCTGGCCTGCAAAGACGCTCGATCTAATCGAGGTCCTGTTTAGAACCGTTTACCTTTTCGTGTGACGGTCTTCGCTCGTGGGAGCCTGCGCTTGTAGACCAAACGACGTCCATCGCGGAACAGAAGAGCATAATACGCTCTGGACAAATGTGGCGGACAGCGTCAATCTGTTGATAGCACAATGACCTAGCAATATAGTTGGGTAACGAATCGTTTGTTAGCGACAACCTGGTTCAATCTGGTTGCATCGGCGGCATCGGGATGAGTATTTCTGAGTTTATTGCAGATGATCTTCGCGAGCGAATCTCGTCAGGCGTCGATGTACCGCTCGATTTGACGCTGGCCGGTTTGGCGGAGCGATATGAGTCAAGCGTCATGCCAGTACGCATTGCCGTTGAGACGCTGGTTCGTGAGAATGTACTGTTGAAACAGTCTAACGGGCGGCTGACGGTAAACGAGTCAAAGACGCGCCCGCAGCGAGCCAACGGAAAACGGAACTCGGTTGCTCCGCCGGTCGATTGGTACGATCAAATCTCCAAAGATATCGTGCGTGAGAGCCTCCAGCAGACGGAAGCAACGGTGACGATTGATGGAACAGCCAATAAATACGAAATCGGACGGTCAGTTGCCCAGAAGATCCTCATTCGCCTTGCTGGTGAAGGTCTGATCGAGCACGCGCCGAGAAAATCGTGGAAGATCCGACCGTTTCGCGAAGAGGATTTGCAAGGATACCTGGACATCCGATCGTTGCTGGAATTGAGAGGATTCGATTTGGCAAGAGAGCGACTCGATAACGAGGACCTTGAGTCCATGCTGCAACTAAATTCCAGTGCATCGACCGCCGCGCCGACGAAAATCGACCATAGCCTTCACAAGTATTGGATCGACCGTTCGCAGAATCGGTACATCCAGGACTTCTACTATCGTCATTCGCCGTATTACCTTCTCCTGTACCGCTACGCCGTTGACCATGACTCGACACTGATCCCAGTCCTGGCCGCACAACATTGCGACATACTGTTCGCAATCCTGAAGCGGCGTTGGCGACAGGCGAGACAGGCATTGGCGCGGGATATCGACTCACTGCGTCCAATCCTGTTGCAGGAAATCGGTCGGCTGGCTGACGGATCCTGACTGAGATGACGGCCTGCGATGACAAAGGTTGGCACTGCGAACTGAAAATGATATATTCTCATATATCATCACCTCCGGTTTTTGTCATCCAGAAGCCGGTTGCGCATAGAGGTATAACGTGACCAACGTATCGATATCTCGATCCTACTCCGAAAGTGTCTCGAAAGAGACACTGCAGGGTATGATGTGTGGCGATCGAGACTCAATGACGAAAGCTTACCTGGCATTGCAACCGTTCTGCTTTGGTTACTTCCGCTCGAAAGTGCTCGATACCTGTGCCGCCGAAGATCTTACGCAGGAAGCGTTTCTGCGCGTATTTCGTGATTTTGCCCGCTATGATTTGAATCGTGATTTCACTGCCTGGCTACTGGGAATTTGCCGCAATGTGTTTCGAGAGTATGTTCGCAAATTGAGCGGGCGGCGCGAGATCATGTGGAGTGAACTGTGCCTGGATTTGGCCGAAGCGGTCGACGACGAAGTGGGGTTGTACGAAGAACTGTTGCCGTTGGTTTCCGTTTGCATGAGCCGTCTGGCACCGAACTCAAGGGCCGTGCTGTCGGCACACTACCGTGATGGAAAGAAAGTGGCGGAAATCGCCGTCGACATGCAGCGTTCGTTATCGGCCGTCAAAATGCAAATGCTGCGGGCGCGGAAAGCCATTAAAGGTTGCATTCGTAAGGCAATGCATGGGAGTGAATTGTGAACGGGTCGACGTATACCACCGACGAGTTGCTCGATTTGCTGGAGTCGAAGTTGCCACAAGAGATGACTGGCGAAGAAGTTGCGGCATTGAAGTCTGCTGCCCAGTCAACTGTCGAAGTCCGCGAAGCATTGCTTGAGACACTGGGACTCGAACACGGCATCGCCACCGCATACGGAGCCGACCTGCAAGATATCGGCGCCGTCTTCGCGAAGCTGGACAAGGAGACGCGTTCGCGTGTACAGGGAAGCTGGAAAGTTATCGGATTGCTCTCGCTGACCATTTTACTGGCTGCTTTGGGAGCCTTCGTGTATGTCAAAAGCCGTTCCCATTCCGTACCTGTCGATGTTGCCCAACGTCGCGCCGCGGAAACGCCGCCGATCGACAACCAGGAACCGGCTGGCGATCTGCAGGTACCGGTGGATCCAAAAGACAGTGAGTTGGAAGCAATCGTAGATGGCGATGCAACCACAGATCCGAATGATCCAGAGTCGGTGACTGAAGCCGAAGCCACGGCAACTGCGGCGGCGAAAAATAATGAAGTGGTTGTGGTGCCATCCAACGGCGAACCGGCGTGGCGAGTGTTTGATGATCCGCCGCTTCGCGGAGACAGCACATGGCGCGATTCGCTCAATCAGATCGTACGACCGATCGGCGGAGCGAGGCTGATTCCACGGACTCCGCCGAACAACATACGGGTGCGCGACGTGGCCCTGCATGGAACATTTTCGGTTCTTCCTCCGGCGGACGGTCGCAGCATCCGCCTGCGAATGGGAGAAATCGAACGACTGCGCTGGTGTTTTTGGCGCGGCGACAAAGGAGTGCTCGTCCGCTACCTGCCAGAAGATGCATCGCTGCGGGCATTCACGGTTCGCCGTGACGGTGACCATGCGGGCCTGGACTTTGCCTCCGATGGTCGTACGGCGATCGATAGATCAATCGTTCGTCGCGTGGACTCACAAGTCAACGTTTCCTGGAACAAACAAACGCTGCCTGAATCGATTCAAGGCCCGCGGTTTTCCGTTCGTTGGCAGGGTGCCCTGCGATTTCCCGACGCGGGCGACTGGTTTCTGAAGGTGACAACTGCCGGGTCGGTGGCCGTGTGGGTTGACGACAAACAGGTAATCTATCGCACGGCGGTCGAGCAACCCAGAACGGCGCAGGGCCGCGTCTGGTACGGCTACACGGCCCACGACAGAAACACGCCGAAAACCGCCAGTCTCCGCATTGAATACACCGATTCGATCGATGGTGCGATCAGCATGGAATGGCGGCGGATTGCCAACCGGGCTCAGGGCAAATGGCGGCGTCCGGAGATTCCACAAAACCGCATTCCGGCTTCGGCCTTTCTCACCTCCGAAAACTCGGACGAAGCAGAGCAGGGCCTTTTGGCAACCTATTTCCCTGATCCCGACCAGGACCGTCCAGGCCCGATTCAGGTGCAGCACCTCGTCGATGACGATCGCGGCATCTGGCACCACGAGTTTGGAACGGGTGCGGTCGACGTGCGTTATGAGGCAGGCGCAGTTCGCATCGCGCGAGGCGATTTCGAATTGCTGACGCTGCCGATGCAGCCGCCGGAACAGTTTCTCATGGAGACGCAGTGCCAACTCCAGCACGCCGCTGTTTACAATCTGTCACCATTGAAGCGGGGAGATAACCAGCGCGAACGTGTAGCGACCACGGAACTCCTGCCGCCAGCGGACGTGAATTGGAACGTGGAAGCTGCCGATGCGGAAGGCATCGTCTCTGTGAAATCCGACCAAGACGATTCGATCGCGTTTTCCCGTTCAGGCGATGCCACACCATGGCAAAGCATGACGACGATCCCCCGTGAGCAAGGCGCGGAAATTAACATGAAGATCGATCTGGCGAGCACCGGCACGGGCGTAATGCTCGTCGATCCTTCCAACCCGCAACTGGCACTGCAACTGTTGATTGCCGAGTATGAAGGAACACGCGTCTTGTGCGAGCGGTCTGCAGATCGTGACGCGGTAGCCGCCAGTTATCGCCGTGGATGGCTGGTTGACGATTCGTTTTGGGTACGTTTGATCGTTGGACTGAACGACGTGCGAGTTCAATTCAGCAACAACGGCCAAACCTGGATCATGGCCGATCAACGGACTTTCGCGCCGAATCGGCCGATCGACCAGCCAATCCGATTTGGCGTTTGTGGCTCGTCGGAATCCGGCACACAACGGATTCGCGTGGGTAAGATCGAGGTCTGGCGGCCCGACAATTTAGAGCGGTTAGCCACAGCGGCATACATCGCGAGAGCGACCGAACGCTTTGGGCAAATCAGCCGCGATTCGACGGACTGGCAGACTCGCTTCGAATCACTGATTCAGGCACAGCCAGATGATGCGAATGCCGCGCAGTGGGACGTGGCCTGCAGGTTGGTGATGCTGTCCTCCAGAATGCCATCGCAAGAAAGAGTCAAACATGTAAATGGGCTTCTCGAAACTCTCGTTCCCGGAGAGTTGGATTGGCAGGCAGTGAAACCAGCGCTTGCTGAAATGCCGAGGCGGTTCGACTTTTCCTCACGCCCGTTGAGTTGGCCCGATCTTCGTGAGTTTTACAACAAGAAAGCTCTCGCTTATTGGTCGGACCATGAATTGCGGTATCGGATTGCTGATTTGACCGACACCTGGCGCCTTCAATTGCAAACCAACAGACACTTTGGCAGTGCCAGGACCATGCAGGGTACGCCGATCGACCTGGGAAGACTGAACTTGTACGCATTGTCTGAAATCGGAGATTCCGACCGCTTGTGGTCGGCGGCGATTCGCCAATATGGACTTGCCATCAACGGAAATGGCGGACTTCTTGAGGTTGAATCGGAAGATTTGTCCCACCTTGCTCAGTGGATGCAATTGCAGGCAGAACACCCAATTGGACAGATCGAAGAGCCTGATGCGGAAAAAAAAGCCAAGGAACTAATGGTCGACAGCGGTGGTAAGTACGGCTGGTTACGGTCGCTGCCAATGTTTCATCCGCTGCGAGTGGAACCCTACTCGCGAGATTGGCAGAATCTGGTGCATGAGGTCAACGCGGCAATCGAGCGCCAGGATTGGGATGCCGCGTCCGAAGCGATTATTCGTGAGCCGCTGCCGATCGATTCGGCGGTGGGCATCACCAGAGGCGACGTGCTGGTTGCGATGGATGTCGTTGTCCGTCAGTGGCTCACCCGGCATCCACAACTTGCGGCGTCTTTGCAACAAAAGCAGCAGGTCGGTCGTTTGCGGCTGAATCGTGCGATCAAACGTGGTGATCTGACGTTGCTCGAATCGATTGCGGTACAGTTTCACATGACCGAGGTCGGAAACGCTGCTGAGGAGTTTTTGGCAGACCGCGAATTATCGATGCGCGAATTCTTGCACGCGGCCCGGCGGTACAGTCGCCTGGCGGCAACTCGTTCGGCCGACGCCGATCATCGTGACCAATGGAACGCGCGATATCGGCTGGCGATGGCACTGGCCGGACGTGAGGCAGGAGAACCCACAACGCGACCGGTCCGCCTTTCGGGACGGGAGATTTCGGCCGAGCAGTTCGAACAACTGGTCATCGATTCGCTCGACTACCGTAGCTCGACGCCAGAGGACACGGTTCAAATCAACACCCCGGTCGCGCCTGTGACTGATTCCATGGAGGTGGTTGCGCAGTGGTCAGTCGATCGCGAGGCTTCGGAGGCATGGTATTCGTATCGGCCAATCGATTTCGGTTGGGGCTGGCGGGACGACGAGATTTATCTGAATCAGCCGTCACAATTGGCTGCCTTCAATACATACGCGGGCGAGGAGACGATGACGATCGCCGCTGGGCCAGTGATAGAAAGCTGGCTCTCGCGCAATACCCGAGGGTTCGGGCGACCGTTGGTCTTGCAATCTTATGTAATCGCACCGACCTGTCGAAACGATCGCATCGAATTGACCTGCATCACGCGCGAATCAGGCGAAGTGGTTTGGAGCAAGTCGTTCGATGACACCATCATTGGCGAGCCTGTCCTTTGTGACGGGACAATCGTCGCGATCGGTCTCAGGAATAACACGGAAAAAGACGGAGTATGTGTGTTGCGACGCCTTGATCCGGCAACGGGACAATGCCTGTTGTCCAGAGAGATCGCTCGCGTTGAACTGTCCCGCGGGTCGGTGGAAGCAGGACGGCCATTGGTACATGAGGACAACCTGTTGTTTCGCTGTGGGGGCGGCGTGATCTGCTGTGATTTGTTGGGCAAAGTCCAATGGATTCGGAAGTTGCCATTTCTTCCTCATCAGGTTGATCGGCTGCGGTTCGACGAACTGTTGCCTGGCGATCTGCTGGCCGCAGACGGGTGCGTCATCGTATCAGCGCCTGGTTCATGGAACGTGGAGTGCCGCGAAATTATCACAGGCAAATGCCGTTGGATCACATCGCACCCGAACCTCGAACGTGTGATCGGTATTTCGGGAAACCGGGTGGTTCTTGCCACGTGCAATGAATTGCACGCACTTGACCTGAATAGCGGCAAGGTTTCCTGGCGAAAACAATGGCAAGGCAACTCGCGAAGCCTGTTGCTGGATGCGGTGGGCAACGTCAACGCGCCGGAACATCTCGATGGGCAGTTAAGTCTTTTGCGGATACGGGCTGGCGATGGCACGAGACTCGCTCCTGTTAAGATCAGCGGAAAAACCACACCTGTGCCGCGTGTTGACCGTATGTTGACCGATGGCCAGCGAGTTCTGTGCGTTCATATGCCTGATTCAGGACGGTTCACGATGACGCTGCTCCAGCCAGTCGAGGAAAAACCATGATTTACGACATGATTTTCAGATCGAGTTTCACTATGCGTAATCGAAATTCCATTGCGACTGTGGCTGCGTGCATTTGCGGAATCATGATCACGTCCGCTGAAACGGTCATCACCCTGGCCGATGAGCCTTCATCGGAATACATCGCTCAGTGGCGCGACGGGACGATAAAGCAGGCGACGGTGATCGATGGATGGGTGAAGTCGAAGGAAGGATTCGGGCGCGGTAAAGCGGCGACGCTGGACGACGCATCGATCAGCGGTCGGCCTCTGTACGATGCCAATAACCAAATCCGCCTGCTCCGAAATACCAAAGTGCAGGCAATGCTGATCGGCCCATACATCGAATTGGCCAACGGCGACATCCTGCCTGGAAAGATCGTTGGAATGTCTGGCAAAACAGGAGCGAACTCTCCAGCATGGGTTTCGGTAGCCGTTGCCAGTCCGCTGTTTGCAATGTCGGAAAACCAGGCCGTTCGCATCCTCGCAACGTCGATATCACGTGTGGCGGCAAATGGTAATCAAGCCCGGCCGTTTACTCCTGGTCTGGTCGTCTACACCGACGGGCGAGAAGTTGTGGCCAAGGCCATCAAGTGGACACCGGCTGGTTTGCAATTATTGCTTGCCCGTTCGGCTGAAGTCGTGTCGTGGGATAAACTTGCCGAATTCCACGTCCACGATCGGCGATCATCGGAAACAGTTACTGATGATTTGAAGGCACAGCGCTCCGGCATGGTAAACCTGCTGGCGAGAATGACCACCAAGAGCGGCGGAATGCTGACCTGTCACTGCCTGCATTGGGCTGGAGCCAAGGTCGGCTGGAATTACTTCCACGTTTTACAACCGGCGTGGAGCAAGGACAGAATCTTTGTGCCGGTCGGAAATATCGTATCGGTTGGCTATCGCGAGGTGAACGAAGTCCCCTTGTCGCTGTTGGACGCCGAGACACTGGTCGAACGCAACCTGACAGGCTTCACCTGGCAATGGCAACGCGACCGCAACGTCCGCGGTACGCCTCTCGCCGTCGGAAACCACTCGGCCGAGTTTGGTGTCGGAACGCATGCGCACAGCGAGATCGCTTTCACCTTGCCGCGCGGTTCGCACTCTTTTTCATGCTGGCTGGGCATCGACAAGGCCGTCGGACAAGGTGGTTGTGTTCGCTGCAAGGTGTTTCTGGATAAGGTGCAGGGCGCCCCCGCCTGGCAAAGCAAAGTCATTCGCGGCGGAGACGAGCCGGTTCTTGTCGAAGTACACAACCTGCAATCTGCCAAACATTTGATTCTGGTGACCGAGTTCGCCGACAGCGACCACCCGCCTGATGCCGACCCGCTGGACATCGGCGATGCCGTCGCGTGGCTGTCGGCTCATGTCCGTGTCGATGATGCTTCCACGAGCCGGGAGTAGGTCACCGTGTCCGCTTGCTATCCGCCGTTGGTTCGTTCGAACAGATCTCTGAAAATATCGGCTCGTTCACAATCCGAATTGACGAAGGAAACGATTTGACAATACCCCCGTGTACACGGTTGCCACCTGCCATGCAGATCGATGTGCTCATCCTGTCGAATGCTGCCGGAAGGCAGGTCGATTGAAAAAAACCGCAAGCATGGAGAGTCCAGGAGATGGTGAGGTAAATCAGCTCGGCAAAGTCAAGTGGCGCCGGAAGCGCTCTCACAGTCGGTTCAGTGAGGGCAGAAAAGTTCCCATCCGCCAGGTCAACCGCTACCATTTCAGACAGAGCCTGCAAGCTCTTGAGATTTCCCAGATGATCCCGGCTTCGTACTCGTGAGTTACGTAAATCATTTCGCAGTAACAAGTCGGTGGTCCATAGATTCTCCTGGTAGCAGGCTCTCAGTGCGACGCATCACGGGCAGCAGAAAAAATCTGCGTGTACATACCAGTTTTTGTAGTGACCAGATGCCTTTGCACCGCAACTGGTATAAGGGGTTGTTATAGAGGCGAATTCATCGAAGGTATATCGACAGAACCGTTCCTTATGTTGGCAATACCAAATACAGATTCAAACTCAATGTCGCGCCGAAAACTGCTGATCGGGTCGGTCGCGGCCCTGGCTGGAAATATCTCTCTGGGTGGGGAGAATAGCCACTGGGAAATAACCCGGTCCAGTGCGGCGGCGGTTGAACGCGGCTTGCGCTGGCTCGCGCGGTCGCAAGGTGTCGCGGGCAATTGGGGCTCAAATGACCTGGGGTTGGTGTCGCTTGGTGCATTGGCGTTCCTTGCAGCCGGACATGCACCACAGCGGAGCAAAAAATACGGCGAAAGCGTTTCGCGGGCATTGAACTTTGTGCTGTCCAGCGCGAAGCCATCCGGGTTGCTGAATATCTCAGGTTCCCAGCGAGACATGTATAATCACGGTTTGTCCACTTTTGTGTTGACGCAGGCTTACGGTGTGCATGCCGACCGTCGCCTTGGTCCGACGCTGGATAAAGCGTTGAAACTGATCAGCCGCGTGCAATGTGCTGACGGTGGTTGGGAGTACGTGGCCGTCAGAATGCCGCGCGGCCATGACCTGTCGCTGACTGTGATGCAGGCCAAAGCATTGCGCGGAGCAATGGATATGGGATTGGAGGTTCCACCCGAAGTCGTGGCCCGGGCAATCTCCTACGTTCGCCGGTGCTTCCGCAGCTCCGAAGAAGGCGGGGCATTCACCTACCGCGGCGATCCGATCCGGCCAGGTCGCGGCGCGATCGGCATGGCGGCGTGTGGCGCAGTGTGCCTGCAAGAGTTTGGCGAGTACGACGATTATCGCATCGAGCAAAGCATAAGTTTTGCGTCCGATCGAATGCGCAGTCACATGAGCCTGGGGGAAGTGCAACTTCCACTGGAAGCCTACGCGATGTATTACGTGGTCCAGGGGTTGTATCAGGTTGGCGGAAAACATTGGCGGAAAATGTATCCATTGATCCGTGACGCGATTGTCAAGACACAGCATGGCGATGGCTTCTGGCGCGACAGTCGTGTCACGGGGCGCGCCGGACAACTATTTGCCACAGCGGTCGGCGTATTCGCTTTGAGTGTGCCCAATCGATATCTGCCGATCCTGCAGCGCGGACAGATGAAACATGCGGCTGGAGGCGCGGAATGATTTTCGCCTCCCAGGTGTTTCTGGTCGCGTTGGTCGCCGCAGCTGGACCGCTGATCATTCATCTGTTGAATCGCCAGCGGTATCGCACAATTGATTGGGCGCCGATGGAGTTCCTCCTGCAGGCCGTCCGCCGGCGTCGGCGCCGTCTCCAGTTACGCGATTTGCTGTTGTTGCTCCTGCGAACTTTGGCAATGGTCTTTTTCGTGCTGGCGATGGCGAGACCAATCTGGACCACACAAGGCAGCAGCGGTTATGCAGGCCAGCCGGTTCACACCGTACTGGTTTTCGACAACAGTTTGTCGATGGCGTATACGCCGCTGGACAAGTCGCGACTGGAGATGGCAAAGGATAAAGCGCGGCAGTTCATTCGTCATCTGCCTTCTGGTTCGGATGTGACCGTGCTGCCAATGTGCGAGCAGAGCGATGCCCGCTTCAGCAAAGTGTATGACTCGAAAGAGGACGCGATGGACGCTGTCGCACGAATCGGTGTGGTCGACCGAATCGCACACTTTGACGGTTTGCCCGCCAGCGTTGAGCGGGTGTTGAGTCAATCGGGCACTGCGCCGACCAAACTGCTGGTGGTTTTCAGCGACATGCAGCAAGCCACATGGGCACAAGCGAATGAAGAAATGCAAATGGATGTGTGGAGTGACGCGCAGTTCGTGGCGGTCCGCTCACGTGAGGAAGGTGCCCTTGACGAAAACTCGTGGGTTGAGAGTCTCCGTCTGCGGGGTGGATTTGCCGAAAGTGGTGTTCCAGCCGTGTTCGATGTTGTCATTCGCCACGAAGGCTCAAAACCACGGCAACAGGTGCGGATCGTTTTGACGGTCGATGGCGAAGTTGCGGGCGAACAACTGGTCAACCTGCAACCGGGTGCCAGCAGGAAAATGACCTTCGATTACACGTTTGAAGCGCTGGGGGGCGTCGTCAATCCTGCTTTTATTCCCGTACACGTTGAGCTGGAAAACGACCGCCTGGCCGCAGATGATCGCCGCTGTTATGTTGCTCCGGTCTTCAAACGCGCTCCGGTGTTGTTCGTGGATCAACAGGGCGACTTCGAGCAGCCTGGACAAAACCGCTTTGGTGAAACCTGGCCGCTGCGCGTATTGTACACGAGTCGGCTGGGAACGCGCCCGGACACGGTCGGCCATCAACCACACTTGCAACCGGTTACACTCGACTCGGTCACACCAGAGCAACTCAAGGACGTACGGCTGGTTGTGATCGCCGGCGTGTCGTCGCCAAGTCCGAATCAAGTGAAGTTGTTGCGTCAGTTTGTCGAACGCGGCGGTCAGTTGTTAATCGCCGCTGGCGCCGAATTCGACGCCCAACAATGGACAGCCGTCGCCTGGAACGAAGAAGGCGGGATTCTGCCGGCACCGCTTACCGGTCAAATGCTCGGCGCTTTGCCCAAACCCGGAAGTTCCGAAGAAGATAGGCGATTCTATTTGAACCCGACATCGCTGCACCGCGACGTGTTCGATTTACAGCTTTCCAATGACGATTGGAATGATCTGGTCAGATCATCGTTTTTCTATCAAGCTGTCCGCGTCGAATCCCAGCCGAACGCGGACGATGGCCACACAACGAGTGTGGGGCATGTTATCCCAAACGGGGGCGGTGCAGCGGGTCCAAACGGCTTCGGGCGATTGCGCGTAGTCGGTCGGTTCGATAATGGAGCAGTATTTGCAGTTCACCGGGAAGTCGGAGAAGGCAACGTTATCCTTGTCACGACCAGTTGCTTTCCCAGTTGGAACAACCTGGCGGTCCAGCCGGGGATCCTGTTGTACGATCGCATGGTGAAATGGTTGATTGATTGTTCGATTCCGGAGCGGAATTTCGTCCAGCGGAGTGAGCACTTTCTGCCAGTGGATCGCCGAGATCAACAGCACCAGTTCGAGTTAATATCATCCACCGGGCGGCAAAACACAGTATTGGAAGTAGAAGCAGTCGGCGCGGACCAGTTCGCAGTGGTCGCGCGTGGCGTCGACCAGCGAGACGTGTATGCGATCCACCGCCGGGACACCGGTGACGGATCGTCGACCGAGATCTATTCGTTCGCGGTCAACGGCCCAACAGAAGAAAGCCAACTGGCATGTGTAGTTTCGGACACGTTTCCGTCGCGCGACCGTTGGCTGGGAACAAATGACACCATTTCGCTGGCTGGCGGCGCGGCGCGGCGGGATTTGTGGCTGTACCTGTTGGGGTTGGCAGCCGCCTGTTTGCTGGCCGAAATGCTGGTTGCATCCGTTGCGTTCCGAAGACAAACAGAAAATGCGGAGGCGCCGGTATGAGGGATTGGTTGGCGCGACGGGTGGGCATCGATTCAACCGACGCCGTCTCTGCGATTGATTTCGGCTGGGGGGCGTCGTGGGCACAACAGCACACGTTTTGGGTGATGTTACTATGCGCAGCCGCGGCATCAATTGCGGCGGCCTATTACCTGTTCTTCCAGCCCGCGTTCCGAACTTCTCTGTGTGTTGTGGGAATTGTGATGCGGGCCGTGGGGCTGATCGCACTGGTCCTGGTGTTTGCGCAACCTGTGCTGCAAGTAACACTTGTCGAGCAGCTTCGCCCGTTGATGTTGCTTGTATTCGATGGCAGCGACAGTATGAATCTGCCTTCGTCCGGGGCAGCCGGAGGTGGCGATTCGCAAACAAGAATTCAGCAGGTTCAACAAACGCTGGTCGCCCGGCAAAAAACGTTGGACACATTGACGAACCAATATCGCCTGCTGGCCTATCTGTCGAGCGACGCCGGCGAATTGCTGCCACTGCAATTGAACGACGACAAGGATTCCCAAGGCACGACAATCGATGCGAAATTCCTGGCAAGCCAATTGCGAGCCGATGCCGAGGTTTCGGCACTGGGTACTTCACTGGAACAAATACGTCGCCGCCACAGCGGTCGGCACCTGGACCGATTGGTTCTGGTGGGTGACTTTGCCGTCAACAGCGGAAAACCTGTGCTGACCGAAGCCGGCAGGTTGACCGCCGAAATTGACACCGTTGGCGTGGGCGCGCGGCAAATTGCTGACGCATCGGTTTCGCTGCAGGCCGACCTGGTCATCAAGAAGGATGAACAGAGGACAGTCAAAGTCGAGATTCACCAAACAGGGCTTAGCGGCACAGGCGGACAATTGCAATTGGTTGCGCGTCACCTTGGCGGGGGTACGGGGTTCACCGTCGCGGATACTTCCACAGCTACACCGGTTGGCCCAGTGCAGATGATCGAGTTCGATCAGCCGCGGATGACGCTGGAGATTCCTTATCGACCCACCGAAGCAGGACACGTGCGTCTGGAAGCTCGCCTGGAGACATTCGGCGAAGAGTCGCTAATGGAAAACAACGTCGCGGCGCGTGATGTCACGGTCCGTGACGAATCGATCAAGTTGTTGTTTATCGAGCATGAACCGACATACGAGTGGCGATTCGTGAAGGAGGTGTTTCATCGCGACCGATTGGTTGGCCGTGAAGGATTTCGCACTTATCTGCATTCGGCGGACTTCAGTGTGCGGCGGAACAACCGTATGTTTCTTGGCGCACTGGAACAGCCGCGGGCCGAATTTTTCGCCAACGACGTGATTTTTATCAGTGATGTTTCCGCCGAATTGCTGTCCACCCGGTATCAGGACCAACTGGTCGAGTATGTTCGGGACTTCGGCGGTGGTCTGGTGGTCATCGCCGGACCACGGTTCAGCGCAAAAACACTGTCCGAAACGAGCCTGGCGGACATGCTGCCGGTTGTGCTTGGGGGAGGCGAAGGTGTGCGACTGGAACCTTTTCAGTTGCAACTTTCGCCAGCGGCCGCGGACGAAGATTTTATGCAGCTTGCTGACAGGGATGAGGAAAATCTGGCTGCCTGGGAGAACTTGAATCCGCTGCTTTGGTATCAACCTGTCGTGCGGCTTCATCCACAAGGTATCGCTCTGGCGAATCATCCGTCGGACCATTGCATTGACGGTGCAACGCCTCAGCCATTGATCGCCGTGCGGCGCTTCGGCAAGGGCGAAGTGGTCTATTTCGGCTTCAATGAAATGTGGCGGTTGCGGCGACTGCACGGCAACACCTACTACCGGCGGTTTTGGGGCCAGCTGATGTATCGCCTGGGACTGTCACACGCACTCGGTTCACAAAAGCGGTTCAAAGTGACAATCGACCGCGACAGTTACCAGGTTGGCAATCAATTAAACATACGCGTCGAAGCATATGACGAAAACTTCAAACCATTGGAAACAGAAAAACTGACCAGTCGGTTGCTGTCGTCCGGCGATGATGAGTCTCAGGCAACGGAGATTCCGCTGACAGCTACCGAAACTGGTACGGAATTCGTGGCCTCGGCACCATTGTTTGTTGAAGGTATGCATCGTCTGCTGGTGGACGACCCGGTCAAGCAGGAATCAGTCGAAGTGGTGTTCAATGTTGAGCCAGTCTCGATCGAACGCCGCAGCGCCGTGCGGAACGTTGCCCTGCAAAACGAGTTGGCCGCGCAGAGTGGCGGTCGGGCGCTCGAGTTGAACGAACTGTCCGAATTGACCGGGATCGAGGCGCCGTTGCCGATCGAAGAGACAACCATGCGTTACATTCCACTCTGGAACACCTGGCTGACCGTCATCCTGGTGATTGGCTTGTTCCTGTTGGAGTGGACTGTGCGAAAATTCGCGGATTTGTCATGAGCGAACTTTCCCTGCTTAAATCGAAACTGAACCGATTGCGCTGTCGGCGGTCGGTGGCTGCGTGGCTGGCAGCGTTTGCGGCGGTGTTTGCTGTCGTCGGCGCGGGCCTGATTGTGGCGTTTCTGCTGGATGTGATGATGCATCTTGGCCACATCGAGCGGCTGGTTGTGCTGTTGATGTGGATCGCATTGGTGGTCTGGGCCATCTACCGGTTTGTTATTCCTCTCTTTCGGAATCGTGAATCATTGGTTGAACTGGCACTGCAGGTCGAACAACAACTTGGCATCCATTCCGAATTAGTGGCGGCCATGCAGTTTGAAGACCGCAGTCGTCGGCAATATGGATTGGCCGATTTGCGTCATGCGGTGATTTCCGACACGTCGGACCTGGCCACTGATTTGGACTACCGGCAAGTGTCATCGAACCGCTCGGTCATGAAGCCGTTGTTGATGGCGGCGACTGTCGTGGTTGCTATCGTCGCGATTGTCCTGCAGGCTGGCGACCATGCCCAGGCATTTGCCCGCCGATTCCTGTTGGGCGAAGCGACATTTCCCACCAGAACACAGGTTTGTGTTGTTTCGCCTGGTAAGCATGTCGCCTATGGCCAACCGGTTACTTTCCGCGTCGAAGTCACAGGGGAAAGGCCAGAACGAGGACTGGTTCGACTGACCGGATCAGCGTCGGGTGAAGTGGCGATTATCGATCTTGCGCCCGATTCTGAAGACACTGCACTTTATTCAGGCAGGCTTCAGCGAGCTTTGGAAGATTGTATATTCATAGTCGAAGTGGGCGATGCAATGCTCGGTCCGCTGGAACTGACCGTCATTCCTCTGCCGCAAGTGACGGTCGATCTGCAGATTGAGCCGCCTGCGTACGCTGCGGATCGTTTGACTGACAGGTCAGCCGCAGTCACGCAAAACACGGCGCTGACAGGCTCGCGAGTCACACCGTTTGTCACAGCGGACAAAAAGTTGCGGTCAGTTACCATCAAGATCAATGACACACTGTTTTCCATGCATCAGGAGGAAAACGGTTTTGCATTGCCGTCGCTCCCGTCTCAGTTGGCCCGGATCGAAGAGACGTTGCGGTACGAAGTGATGGTCGAAGATACTGACGGGTTGAGTCCGCAGTTGCCTGTTTCCGGTACATTGCGCGTCAGGGAAGATCGTCCACCCCAGATCACCAGCCACACAGCAACCAAACAGGTTTTGCCCACCGCAATGCCTGTCGTTCACTACATCGCACGGGACGATTTTGGGATCCACCGAATCCAGTTGCAGTTGACCGTGATTGAAACAGGGGCGTCAGCAAATCAGATCGAGCATCCCCCCCGAACCGTGCTCGTGCCGGACGACCACCCGTTACAGGTGGCTGGACAATTGACGCTTTCACTCTCCGAACTGGAATTGGCCATGGGCGATCGCGTGGTGTGCGTTGTTCAGACAGCCGACCACCGCGGCACGGACGACGCGGTGGTTACTCACAGCGAGCCACTCGTTTTCGAAGTAACCGATCGCAGTACGCTATTAAAGAGTCTGATCGATGCCGACGAAAAAATTGATGAGGATCTGGAAAGCATCATTCAGGTCGAAAGCGGCCTGGGAGGAAAACGATGATCCAACGTGGGATGCCACTGATAGTTACAGTCGTTTTTGTACTGCTCTGCGCGGCGCATATCAGCCACGCGCAAGACAATCGATCGGTCGTTTTGCAGTACTCACAGCGTCAACGCCAGGCAAAACTGCTGACCGAGCGATTGCTGTCGCAGCGGATTGATCGGCAGCTCCAGCAGATGCGGGACAATGGGCTGACGGACCTGCCTTTGTACGGGGAACTGTCGTCGATGCGTGAGCGGGTCGGCCAGATTGCGGATGACAACATGTCGCGCGTGGGGCAATTATTGGCCGAGGCAGCCACGGTCGAAGGAGACCGCAGGAAGGCGTTGCTGGCCACTGCTCAACGTGAAATGAAAGACATTCTCAACCGCTTGGTTCTCGAACGTGAAATCGTGCGTACGCGACGCAAGCAGGCCGAGTTGATCACGCGAATCCGTGAGATCATCACCTGTCAGGAGAACGCGATCCGACAAACCCGGCTGCTGTCAGACCAAAACGAACAGGCGATTCTGGCGGCACTCGACCAGCAGCAAACGACGAGTCTGCTGCATGAGCAGTTTCTGGTATCACTGGTGGCCATTTCGGCCTGGCCAGGCGACCTGGGAGCAGTCGCCTCAGATGTGCGACGCGTGTTACTGACATCCGGCCTGTCAGAAAAACTCGCGATGGCGATTGAACAAATGGAGAAAACCGAGTTCCGTCAAGCGGTGTCGACGCAATCGGATCTGCTGGCGGAGTTGAAACAGATCGAAATCCAAATCCACAAACTGCAGGATCCCGCGTGGATTGGCAACGACATCACACGGGCAGTCAAGGAGTTGCTTCAGGAGCAGGAAGCGGCACGAAAGGAGTCGAAACAGTTTGCTGGGGATGACCCGTTCGATCTTCTGGACAAACAAACGCTGATTCAGGAAAAACTTTCGCGTTTGGCGGAAAAACTGGGACCTCTGAACGAACGCGCAACGATGCTGGCAATCCGTGCCGAAGAAAGCGCCGGACAAGCACGCGTGGCAATCTTCGATGACTTGATGAAAGATGCGGTACAGTTCCAAGGCAGTGTGATTGGTGCGTTAACGGAATTGCAGCGTGAGATCATTCACAACGATGGCCAGAAATCACGCTCACTGTCCGCTATTCAGTACATGCAGTTGGCCAGGCGACTGAGACAGATGCGAAGCGCGCTGATATTTGCCCGCGGTCAATTGCCGCAAACCACTGGTGACAAGGTGAAAGAATCGTTGAAGCGGGCGGCTGGTTTCATCATCGAGATCAAGCCCGATCAGACTGCGCCGCCGGCGATCAATCGTCGTATCGAAACGGCGCAAAAAATCTTGCAGGAACTCTCGGCAGAAGACGCCAATTTGTCCAATGAATCGTTGCGTTTGGCGAACCAGTTGGTGCGTTTCGCCATCGGGTACACCACTCAGGGAATCGAAGACGCCACACGGAACGGCCAGGCGATGAAGCTGGCAGAGTTGAACCGGGCCGCGGAATCGGTCAGCCGCGCGGTCGGCGCCGTTCGTGACGTGAGGGTTCGTATCAGTTCGGAATCTGATGGTGACAAGAAGAATGACAGGCAGAAACGAGAGGAAACCATAGCACGTGTGAAAATAATTGCTGAGAAAATCGCGACCGGCACAGCGGATCTCGCGCCGGACGCCCAAGTGGTGCTGAAGAAATCCTCGCAGCTTACATCAGAGATCCAGGCTGCATTTGCCGATGATGCACCCAAGGCAAATAAAGAACCTGCCGCGCAACTTGCTCAACTGGCAGTCGATCTGAATTCTGCCAGCGTCCACCTGCGTACGGAAATGGTTTGGACGGCTGGCTTGCTGGAAGAGCGTGTCGTGACCGAGATCGAACGGATTTCGGCCACGGAAATTCAGTTGGATGCGCTGGCCGATGCGGTAGCGCCGCCGCCAGCCGATCAATTGCGCGATCTGGGCAACGAGTTACTCGAACGTTACGCCACAATTGGCGCGGCGCTGCACGTTGCCGCCAACATGCAATCGGGTTCAACCGGAAATAAAGCAGAGGAAGCGGATACCGGCACGTTGGCACAACGGCAACTGCAGCGCGCCTGTGTTTTGGCGGATATTACGCGGGAAGAACTCGAAAAGCTGTTGGAGATGATTCATCAACTTGTCGAGGCCACTCAGCGTCAACAACAGGCGGCAGGTGAATTACTCGCTGCCCGCGACAAGTTGGAAGCCGGTGAAGATGTCGATACGCAGGATATCGCCGCAGCGTTTGAGGAGTTCTCTTCGACGCTGCTGGACATCGGGCAGGCGGTAGAACAACTGACCAACCAGTCGGAACTGGCAAACTTGCCCATTGCCGAAGCTGTGGAAGCGGCCGCGGGGCTGGAGGCGCCGCCGCCGGGTCTGGAAACCATGGAACCCGGTGAGGAACTCGAACCAGGCGAAGGATTGGAGCCGGGAGAAGGACTGGAACCAGGTGAAGCACTCGAGCCGGGAGAATTGACGCCAGGTGATGCATTGGGATCTGCTCAACTGCTCGGCGGGCCGGTCGCGACCACGATGGCCGCTGAAGCGTTGGGATTGCCGGGGTTGTTGCCCGGAACAGGTCCCGGAGCCGGGATGGGCATCGGGCCGCCAACCGGTGGTCCAGGAATGATCTCTCGTTTGACACCGCAAGGACAACAGGCCAGTTCGATGCACGACGCACAAACGGCTGGCATGGCACGGCAACGATCGCAGCCTTGGACCGCATCATTGCCGCCCGGTGTCCGGCAGTCGATTCAATCGTCCAGTCGCCGTCAGTTGCCGCGCCGTTACGAGAATCAACTGAACTCGTATTTCCAGGCCCTGCTGCCTGAAAGTCAACCGGCGCCCGCCAACTGATCGGCGGCCACACCTTTGGTGGAAAAACAGGAACAGTATCGATTTTTTGGAGATAGACATGAACGACAAACAAATATCGGACGAAAACCTGACCGCTGTTCATGAAATGGCGAGCATCTACGACCGGTTGCGTGTCGAGTTGTCGAAAGTGATCGTCGGTCAGCACGACGTGATCCAACAGGTGATGATCGCCATGCTGGCGCGTGGACATTGTCTCCTGGAAGGTGTTCCCGGATTGGCCAAAACGTTATTGATCAGTTCGATTGCCGACGCATTGCATTTGTCGTTTCATCGTATCCAGTTCACGCCCGATCTGATGCCGTCGGACATTACCGGCACGGACATACTGCAAGAGGATCCGATCACGCACGAGCGCGGTTATCAATTCGTCAAAGGACCGATCTTCGCGAACATGTTACTGGGCGACGAAATCAACCGCACGCCCCCCAAAACGCAAGCCGCCATGCTGGAAGCGATGCAGGAACGTGTCATCTCAGCCGGCGGCAAAGACTTCAAGTTGCCCGACCCTTTTTTCGTTTTGGCGACACAAAACCCGTTGGAGCAGGAAGGGACATATCCGTTGCCGGAAGCACAGCTTGACCGGTTCCTGTTATACATCAAGGTCGATTACCCCAGCCGCGACGAAGAGTGGCACATCGCCCGCCGCGTCAGCTCAGGGGCCTTGGGCGACATCGAATCGGTAATCGACGCTGATCAAATCCTGAAGGCACAACAATTTGTTCAGCAAATGCCGGTTTGCGATCAGGTCGTGGGCTACTGTTTGGAATTAGTTCGGGCAACGCGTCCGAATTGTGAAGAGACACCTGAGTTCATCCAGAAATGGTCCAGTTGGGGCGCGGGGCCGCGCGGTGTGATCGCGTTGATGGGTTGCGCCAAAGCGAGAACATTGCTGGACGGCCGTCTGCACGCCACGGTCGAAGATGTGCAAGCCGTTGCTCCGGCGGCCTTGCGTCACAGGATTGCACCCAATTACGCCGGGCTGGCAGAGGGCGTCACCAGCGAACGTTTGGTGCAGATGTTGCTGGATGAAATTTCCCCCGATCAGGAGTTCGAAGTACCGAAGAACGAATTAACCACAGCGTGAAGGAGTTGACCAGTGAGGGGTTTAACAATCACAAGCGAAAAGAGTATTCAGGATTCACCATGACGCGTTCCGTGCTTTCCCGCTACCTTCGTCCCGAGGTGCTAAGCCATCTGACAAACCAGTCGCTCAAACCGCGGCAAATGGTCGAAGGCACGTTGACCGGGGATCACAAGTCGCCGTTGCATGGATTCGCCGTCGAATTCGCCGGACACCGCGAATATGTCCCGGGTGACGATGTAAGGCATTTGGACTGGAAAGTCTATTTCCGGCACGAACGTCACGTCATCAAACAGTACGAAATGGAAACCAATCTTGTTTGCCACCTGATGCTGGATGTGTCCGAGTCGATGCGCTACGGGCAAGGCGATTCGCAAAAGCTGCTGTATGCCGCCCGAATGGCCATCACGTTGGGTCATTTGATCGTCAAACAATCCGACAAGGTCGGTTTGACATTGTTCGACGAACAGATTCTCGACACGATCAAGCCATCGAACACAATGGAGCAGGTATTGCGAATGGCCAGTTCGATTGACAGGATCAAACCGGCTCGTAAGACGCAAGTTGGCTCGTCTCTGTTGGATCTGGCCGCCCGCGCCGGCCGCCGCGGAATCATTGTTGTACTGAGCGACTTACTGGTAGAACCGGAAGATTTGATTAAAGGTCTGCAACGACTGCGGCATGACAATCACGAAATTGTCTTGATCCAGGTAATGCACCACGACGAATTGACCTTTGATTTTTCGGGCATGGTTCGTTTTCTGGGCATCGAACAGGACCAGCAGGTCCTGGCCCGGCCTAAAGATATCCGCGACGCCTATTTGACGGCGCTGAATGAACACAACCGACGGTTGGAAGAGATCTGCACGGCCAACCGTTGCGAACGGATTCTCTGTGACACCAGTCGCAATTTAGGTCGTCTGTTTGCCGACTACCTGCAGCGCCGACAACTGTCGCGGCGGCGACAGTAGCTGGAAGTTTTTCCGTGACCAATCGTACGATGCTGTCAATTAGAGGGTATTACACTCTTCTGTGCCGTGATGGACGTCGTTTGGACTACAAATATCGTTTGGACTACAAAGCAAGACTCCCACGAGCCAGTGACGTTACACAAAAAGGTGAACTGTTCTGGAAATTGAAAGCGGGTGAAGGTGCGCCGCATTGAATTGTTCCGATCAAATCCAAGTGAGGAAACCAGGTAATGAAAGCCGTTAATCGTCGTGATTTCATCCGCGTCAGTGCCGCTGGCGCCGCTGCTTCCGCTGTCGCTCCGATAGTTTTGGCCGAAGAGGACAAAAGAGCAACACCCGACACGTTGGTCGCCAACCTGTACAAGAGCCTGAATGATCAACAGCGGCAGATGATCTGTCTGCCGTTTGATCACAAGCTGCGGTCGGAAGTGAGTAACAACTGGCGAATTAATAAATCTCGCGTAAGCCAGCACTTCACCGACGATCAGCAAGCAATGATCAACGACATCTTTCGCGGTCTGCACAGCGAAGAGTACGCGGAGAAAGTAGTCAGGCAGGTTGAAACGGACGGCGGAGGCAGGAATCTGGCCGGTTGTTCCGTTGCGATATTTGGCGAACCAGGCACCGGCAAATTCGAGTTCGTACTCACCGGCCGGCACTGCACCCGGCGGTGTGATGGTGATTCGGTTGATGGTGTGGCGTTCGGCGGACCGATCTTCTACGGCCATGCGGCCGACGGATTCAACGAAGGGCCGGATCACAAAGGGAATGCGTACTGGTTTCAAGCATTGCGGGCCAACGAGTTATATCAGGCACTGGATGGCAAACAGCAAAAAATCGGTCTGGTTCAGGAACGTCCGCGCAGTGAGGGAGAGACCAGGCGATTCATTCTCTCCAACCAATTCCGGCAGGAGCGGCCGGGCATTCCCGTCGGCGAATTGTCGACAGACCAAAAAGGCCTGGCCCGTCAGGTAATGTCCGACTTGCTTGCTCCATTTCGCAAAGCCGATCGTGCGGAATCGATGAAGCTGGTCGAAGCACAAGGATTCGACAATCTGCACTTCGCCTGGTTCACTCATGGTGATATCGGCGACGATAAGATTTGGGATGTGTGGCAGATCGAAGGTCCTTCGATGCTGTGGCTGTTCCGTGGTACACCGCACGTGCATACATGGGTGCATATCCGCAAGCCGGCATAGATGCATGCTGGCAGTCAGGGAACACTCATCCCGCCAGCCCGCCACCATCGACAACCAATGTCGTGCCGGTAACAAACGACGATCGATCGCTGACCAGGTACAACACCGCCTGGGCGATTTCTTCAGGACGCCCGATGCGTCCCATGGGGCGATCAGCCGATTCTCTCAGAAACTGATCGCAGGCGATCCCAAGTTGCCGGCCTTCGCTGGCAAGCATTCCGGTATTCGTATCACCCGGACAGATGCAATTGACGCGTATGTTGTCTTTGGCGTGATCGAGCGACATTGCGCGGGTCAGGTTGACTACCGCTGCCTTGGTAGCGCAATACGAAGCCGCATTTCTGCCGCCAACCATCCCCCATCCCGAACCGGTGTTGACGATCGCACCACCGCCGCTTTTGGCGATTTCCTTAATGGCAAAGCGACTCATCAAGAAAACACCGCGCAGATTGACGGCCACCGCGCGATCCCATTCTTCGATTGTTGTATCCAACACCGAAGCCCGGCGGATGATTCCGGCGTTGTTGAACAGAATGTGCAATCCGCCGAATTCGGAAACCACGTTCTGGACGGCTGCTTGCGTGGCTTCATGACAGGCGACGTCAGTTTCCAGCCCGATTGCTCGTCCATTGACCGATCGGATAAGATCGGCTGTCTCTTCGGCAGCTTGAAGATCAACGTCCAGCACACCGACGGCGGCCCCCTCCTGGGCAAACAACAACGCCGTCGCGCGGCCGATTCCGCTTCCGCCCCCAGTCACCATGGCAATGCGGCCAGCCAGTTCAGACCTGGTCAATTCGTTGCTCATGGTTGTTTGGTGCCTTGTTGTTTGGTGCCTTTGTCATGGTCAGGTTCAGGGGTGGTGACCACCGGCGGCGGCCAACTGGGATAGGGAGAGCCCCGTTTGGCTCTTTCCATCAAAGACTTCATTTCGCGTACTTGCTGGGGCAACTTTTTTGCCAGGTTGTGTCTTTCACCCAGATCGGCGTCGAGATCCGCAAGAAAGGTTTGATCTCCGGCAACCACCAGTTTCCAGTTGCCGCACCGAATGGCCTCCTGGAGCGATTGCTTATTATCAATCCTTCCCCAACGCCAGTAAAGATAGTCGTGCTGAAGCTGGCGACCCTTGCCGTAGAGTGTAGGCAGGAAACTGATGCCGTCTGAGTCCTTCGGACATGCAACCTCCATCAGTTGGCACATGGTGGGCATGACATCCCAGAACGCCGATACATGGACCGAAACAGTGTTTGCCCGGATCTTGCCAGGTTGCCAGGCGATCAGCGGCACGCGGATACCGCCTTCATGAAGCGATCGTTTTGTGCCACGCAGCGGGCCGGCACTGTTGAAAAATTTCGGGTCTGCCCCACCTTCGTTATGCGGACCGTTGTCGCTGGCGAACAGGACCAGTGTGTTTTCGTGGATGCCTAACTCTTTAAGCTTTTCCAACAATCGACCCATGTCCCGATCAAGCCGATTGATCATGCCCGCGAAGGTCTGACGCGGCTTTTCACAGTAGTTGTACGGTCCCCACGACTCGCGGACGACCTTGTACGGGAATTTCCTGGCCGGCCAGGACTCTCGTTCTTCAATACCTGAATAGGCTTTCATCGAATCTTCGGGAACGACTAATTCGGCGTGAGGAATAGTGAGAGACAGATAGAGGAAAAAGGTGTGATCTTTGTTTTGCTCTAAATAGCCTGACGCCTCCTCAATCAACAGGTCGTGACTGTACTGATTCTGTAGCGTTGGGTTGTCTTTCAATTCCACAGGTTCGCCATTGCGCCACAACCAGTCAATATAATAGTAGTGGGCGTCACGCTGGTCGTAGTATCCGAAGAAATGGTCAAAACCGACCCGGTTCGGATCTCCTGTAGTGTGTCGTCCTCCCAGGCCCCACTTACCGATACACGCCGTTTTGTATCCCGCACGTTTTGCCAGTTGGGCAAGCGTTACTTCACCGTCTTTGAGCGGCTGTTGCCCGGCAGCTCCCTTGTCACCCAGCGGCGTAGCTTCGCGGCTGACGGCTTTTGCATTGCTCACCACCGTCGTGTGTCCTGTGTGTTTGCCGGTCATCAGCGAACAGCGCGAAGGGGCGCAGACGGTCGATCCGGCATAGTGATTGGTGAACCGCATTCCTTCAGCCGCCATGCGGTCCAGGTTGGGTGTCCGAATAATCTTTTGGCCGTAACACCCCAGATCGCCGTATCCCAAGTCGTCGACCAGCACATAAATGATGTTCGTTTTTGCTTCCATCTGCGATGGTAAGAGCAACGTCAGCAAAACCACCGTGCTGAAACAGACAATCAATGGGATTCGCGACATATCAAATATAATTCCAGGTTATGAATCGTTTGTTGGGCTTGTTTCATCCGATACGATCATGCTGCTGAGATGCTACTCATACGCTCCCGCTGCCTTTTTCTTCTCATAGGCGCGCCACGTCATCGCCCACCGCGCTGGATCGTCCAGCCAGTCATGCTCGATCTTGTCGACGCAACTGCGATGTGGAGCGGACTTGACGGTTTCAGGGTCGCGGCAGGCTTCCTCGGCCACGCTCCGCAGAGCCGCAATGTACTGGTCCAATTCGGCGCGCGAATAGGACTCGGTCGGCTCCAGCGACATCGGGTTGGGAACAATGAACGGATGATGGCTGGACCACATGTGCATGCCGTGGTCACACATTCGCCTTGTGATGTCCTCGGTCGTCACGCCGGTATCCTCGAACAATTTCTGCCACGAATAGCGAACCTGTTCGATTCTTCGCTGCCCGGCGGCATAGGGCACCGACGCCCCGCGAATCTGACAGATGTGGTGCAACAAATAATTGTTGTTCAGCACGGCGATTTCGGCAACCTCCCTCAGCCCCTTCGCGCCGAGACTCATCATCCACGCATACGCTCGCACCGGCGCTGGCACCACGCCGATGAACGACCCGATCTTGCCAATACTGTGCGGGCGATTGTGATCGAGGAAATACCGCTGGCCATCGAAATCGACCACCGGTGCCGGTAAATACCTGGCGAACTCCTTTCTTACACCCATGCCGCCACAACCCGGACCGCCACACGCATGCGGTATTGAGAATGTCTTGTGTAAATTGAAAAAACACATGTCGAAGCCCGCTTCTCTTGCACGGGTCACACCGAGGATGCCGTTGGCGTTTGCCTGGTCGTAGCAGCAAACACCTCCCTTCGCGTGAACGATGTCGGTCAACGTCTTGATTTGAGGGTTGAATATCCCGGTGTCTTCCGGATTGGTAATGAAGACGGCTGCCGTGCGTTCGGAAATCGCCCTGCGAAAGACACTGATGTCTGGCAGCCCGGTGACGGGATCCTGGTCCAGACTGGTAATCTTGTAACCCAATACGTGGGCGGCAGCCGCATCGGACGGATGTGAGAACATGGTTGTCACGACTTCATCGCGTTGCTCTGCCTCTCCCCGGCTTTCGTGGTAGGCGCGGACCATCGACGCCATGGCAAAAATGGCGTGTGTTCCGCTGCGCGGATGAAACGAGAATCGGTCCAATCCGGAAATCTCACGGCAAAACAGGTCTGCCTTGTAAACGATTTCCAGCGACCCTTGAATCGTTGAATCGTCTTGCAGCGGGTGTACATCTGCCAGCTTGTGGCTTCGCACCAGCTGCTCGTTCACTTTAGGGCTGTATTTGATTGTGCAAGTGCCCTGGCCGACATCGACGTTCACGTCGGCACCCAATGTTTCCTGCGATAGCCGGATGTAGTGCTTCAGCACTCGCATTTGACTCAAGCGGGGCAGGCCCGGCGTGTCTTGGCGGCGCATCGACTGAGGAATCAGCGACTCGGCATCCGGAACCGTTTCGGCAACCTTGCGAGACGGCTTGTTGACGACGATACCCTGTTCGCCGTCGTTGTCCATCTCGAAAATGATGGGTTCATTCCAGCGCGCCTGGCGGAAGGTTTCGGTTGTCGAACAAGTCCCGGTTTGTCGGATCGTGGCAGTCTTCAACATTATCGTTTGTCTCCTCGCCATCCGTCACATCTTTTCGTTAGAGCTATTTACCTTTTCGTGTGACGCCCCTGGCTCGCAGGGGCCTGCTATTGCCGAAAGACATTCTTCGCGGCCACAAGAAAGCGTAATACGTTTCAGCATATCTCGGACAGTGCATCAGCGAACCGGTTGATGTCGTCGGCCGAATGAATTTCTGTCACACACACCAGCATGCAACCATCGAAGCCGGGCATTCGGCCTGTCAGGTCGACACCACCCTGAATGTCACGTTGCAACAGCCGTTGATTGATTTCACTCACGGTTAAGGAAGTCTGGCTCAAATCGACGACAAATTCCTTGAAATGTGCACATTCGCTGGCTCGCACGCGAACGCTGTCGATTGCCGAGAGCCGTTGCATGGCGTACCGGGTGTTTTGCATGATCGTCCGCCCGACCTGCTGCATCCCGCCCGGGCCCATCAGCGCCAGATACACTCCAGCCGTGATGCCCCACAATGCCGTGGCGGTCCCCACGAACTCCTTGCCCTTCTCGCGGGCTCCAAACGATGTCCGCTCATCGTACAACACGTCGCCAAATCCCCACTGGCCCTCGGTTCTGGTCCTGGCAATCCCGAACAACCGCGACGGGTATTCGCGCACAAACTTTTCTTCATCCCGCGTGGCGATGAAGCCCGCCTGGCCACCGCCTTGCTGCATGTGGATTCCCAACGGCTGCAAGTCCCCACATGTCATATCGGCTCCGTATTGCGAAGGGGGAGCAAGTACGCCGAGCGCAATCGGATCAGCGCCAACAACCAGAAAGCCACCGGCGCCGTGCACGCGATCAGCGATCTGCTGGCCCTGGTCTTCAATGCGTCCGAGGTAACCAGGGTTCTCAAAGTAGAAGCCAACCGCATCGTCATCCAGCTTCGCCTCCAGATCCTCCAGATCCAGCGACAATGTTTGTGGATCACACCGAACAGGAACCAGTTCCACGGCTGACCGGCAATAATTGTCGATGGTCGCAAGCCGATCGGGCGCAATCAATTCACTGTACAACATCTTCCATCGACCATTGATCCGCTGGATCATGCGTATCGACGTGGCGGCCGCCTGATTCCAATCGAACGTCGGTACATTCACCACGTCCAGATCCAGCAGCTCACCCATCAGACTGGCATACTCGAAAAGCATTTGGAATCGACCATGGTCCTCATACGGCTCACCGGCATAGGCCGTCAAGATTTCGGATCGCCTGTTGATTTCGTCACAAACCGCCGGCACATAGTGTTGAGCACACCCACCGCCACGGAAGTTCAGCAAATCCTGGCATGACCGATTGCGGTTCAAAATGTTGCCGACGTGCCGCCGCAATTCAAGTTCAGAATCCAACGCTTCGGGCAGATTCATCTCGCCTCGAAACCGCAACTCTTCAGGAATCGTGGCGTACAGATCCTCCATATCCGCGGCGCCGATCGAATCCAGCATCGCTTGCTTAAGATGCGAAGCTGAGTTGGGGATGTAAGGGTGGGATCGTTGCACACTCATTGTAATTTTTTCAAGGGATTTCACTCAGATCCACTCGTTCGCCGCCACATGGCAGGAAAGACACCAGGCCGGGATCCAATAATGATATATTCCAATATATCATTATTGGATCGTCAAGGTTGACAGTCAGCATTTTCTGGTCCCAGGCTTCACCTCCCTGTTCTTGAACCCGGAGCATTTTTGAGTCCAGAACCGTGGAACACAATGGCTTCTGCACCAGGCACGCACTCGAACTCGGCCACGAACTCATCCAGTTCCTTGTGGAAGTGCTTCAGGAAGAACTCCAAGTGCAAGCAATACCAGCTCCCCACGAGTCGGTGGTGTCGCACCAAAAAGTAAACTGCTCTAATCGCACTTCGGGGTGGCGAATCGAAGCAGGTTGGGTGGGGAATCAAATGGGTGCCGGTCTGTTCGAAACACGACGCAAATCCTCGAAAAACCGCCAAATCACATTCTTACACATTGCAGCGTCAGTCGAATGGAGACGGCTTGTGCGTATCTTGCAGTCAGTTGTATGTGTTGTGAACCATTGCCTCAGGACTTCTGCAAATCTGCATCACCAATCACCAAAATCTTCAACGAAAACTCCAGCAAAAGTCCAATACTTTGGCGTCTGTCCATTTTCGATTTTGTTGCAATTCAACCTCTTTCTGGAACTTGACGTGTACAGACCAGTTTGTTAGCGTCCAAAAAAGGATATGGAGATCCTGATATCAGCAAAATGTCGCGTGGCTGGGGGAGGCAAGATGTTCCAACAATTCCAGGAGCTTCCAGACAAGGAAGCAATGGAGAGAGCTTCGTCCTTTCTCTTCGAGAGTGGAGCGTGGACACTACGATCGATGGTCGTATTCTCCATCGCTGTTTCTGCGAATTTTACCCAGGCCCAGGACACTCCTGACTATTACCGGCAGAACTGCCTGAATTGTCACACCATCGGTGGTGGGCGTTTGACTGGCCCCGATCTCAAGGATGTAACACAGCGTAGAGACGCGGAATGGCTGATCCAGTTCATGCAGAACCCCAAGGTGGTGATTGACAGTGGCGACCCGTATGCGGCCAGGCTGGTTGAAGAGTCGCGCGGCGTTGTCATGCCACCATCACCCGGCATGGATCGCTATCGAGCGGAGCAAATTCTCAAGCTGATTGAAGCAGAATCGAAGCTGGAAAAGTCACAATTTCAGGGTATACGGATATCCAACAAACCCTTTACCGAAGCGGACCGACAAGCCGGCTACGCGATCTTTCTGGGTGAGCAAAGGCTGACCAATGGCGGGGCTGCCTGCATTTCCTGCCACGACATGCATGACATGCCCGCATTGGGCGGCGGTCGACTTGGACCGGATCTCACGCTCATCTACGAACGGCTGAAAGGGAGAAAGGCGTTAAGCGCCTGGCTGATGGCACCGGCCACCGAAACGATGCAGCCAATTTTCAAAAATCATCCGTTGGAGGTGGAAGAGATTCACGCTCTGACGGCTTATTTTGAGTCAGCAGCCAGTCATCAGGAGGACAATGCAACAACAGCCCGGATCTCTTTCCTGCTACTGGGGCTGGCCTTGGCAACGGGCATTCTGTTTCTGTTCGATGCAATTTGGAAGTGGCGTTTCACCGCAGTTCGGGCTCCACTTGTGGAATCCTCTGCAAGTCAAACAGCCTTTAATGTCAGGACACGTGCACCACTTGACAATCCGTCTCCTCTTAACAGCCAGCCGTCGGAAGGTGTCCAATGAGCATGCAAGACGCCATTGCTTGGATTCGCGATGAAATCAATCCCAAAGGGCGTGAATGGGAGGAATTCTATCGCAATCGATGGCAGCATGACAAAGTTGTACGCAGCACTCATGGTGTCAATTGCACTGGCGGTTGCACATGGAATATCCACGTTAAAGACGGCATTGTCACGTGGGAAATGCAGGGGTTGGATTACCCTTCTCTGGAAGCTGGAATTCCTCCCTATGAACCACGAGGTTGCCAGCGCGGGATTTCCTACAGTTGGTACCTGTACAGCCCGTTGCGTGTGAAGTACCCGTATATTCGTGGCGCATTACTCGACCTCTGGAAGAGGGCGCGGGCCGATCATGCCGATCCCGTTGAAGCCTGGAAGAGCCTTATCGAGAATCCGGAGGCACGACAACGCTGGCAACGCGCCCGCGGGAAGGGTGGACTCCGCCGGACCGATTGGAACACCGTTCTGGAAATGATCTCCGCCTCAATGGTGCAGACCATCAAAAAGTATGGACCAGATCGAATTGCAGGGTTTTCCCCGATTCCCGCCATGTCGATGATCAGCTACGCCTCTGGTGCAAGGCTGATGCAGTTGATTGGAGGCATCTCACTCTCCTTTTACGACTGGTATTGCGATCTCCCACCAGCTTCGCCGGAAACCTGGGGAGAGCAGACAGATGTTGCCGAAAGTGCCGATTGGTATCACGCCAAGATGCTCGTTTCGATGGGAGCAAATATCGGGATGACCCGCACGCCCGATTGCCACTTCCTTGCTGAAGGGCGGCACAATGGCACCAAGCTCTGGGTTTTCTCACCCGACTTCAGCATGGTCGCGAAATACGCTGACGAATGGGTGGCCGTCAACTCCGGACAGGATGGTGCCTGGTGGATGGCCGTCAATCATGTGTTGCTGACGGAATTTCACCATCAAAAGCAGGTTCGCTATTTCATCGATTACACAAAAAAATACACCGACTCCCCATTTCTCGTGGAAGTGAGGAACGGGAAGGATGGCATCGCGCGGCCGGGCCAGCTTTTAAGAGCAGGGCGTCTCGACAAATATGCCGATGAGGAGAACGGCGAGTGGAAGTTTCTGATGTGGGATGAGACGGCTGATGAACCGAAAATGCCGATGGGAAGTTCCGGGTTTCGCTGGGGCAAAGAAAAGGGAAACTGGAATCTGATCCTCAAGGATGGCAAGGATGGCAGCCAGATCGATCCCGAACTCAGTTTTTTGAATCGCAATGACGATGTGATTGATGTGGAACTGGACGATTTCGGTGCAGGCTCAACACGTACACGGGGCGTTCCGGTGCGGACTCTCACCACGAAAGATGGCGAGAACGTTCAGGTCACCACAGTCTACGACCTGCTGATGGCGCAGTATGGTGTGAACCGTGGTCTCTCTGGCGATTACCCGGAAGATTATGATGATGAAGATGCCCCCTTCACGCCTGCATGGAGCGAAAAATACACCGGCATCGGTCGGGATGTGCTGATTCGCTTTGCCCGTGAATGGGCAACAACTGCCGAACACACAGAAGGCAAATGCACAATCCTGATCGGAGCCGGCATCAATCACTGGTACCACGCCAACCTGATTTATCGGGCGGGCATTCATGCATTGATGTTCTGCGGCTGTGTGGGTGTCAACGGTGGTGGATTGGCACACTACGTCGGACAGGAAAAGCTGGCGCCGATGGAATCGTGGTCGTCCATTGCTCTGGCGAAGGACTGGTATCCGCCATCGCGATTGCAGAACACCCCGAGTTGGCACTATGTCCACACCGACCAATGGCGGTATGAAAAGGAGTTTACCGACTACCACACTGTTCCGAGAAATCCCTCCGAAAATTCCACGGCATCAGGGCATACCATGGACACACAGGTCCGTGCAGTTCGCCAGGGATGGTTACCCTTCTACCCTCAGTTTCCCGAAAACCCCATTGAAGTCACAAAACAGGCACGCGAAGCCGGGGCAACGACGCCGGAAGAAATGGCATCCTGGGTTGCCGAACGCCTGAAGAACAAGGAAATGCAGTTCTCAGTTGAAGACCCCGACGCGGAAGAAAACTGGCCTCGCGTCTGGTTCATCTGGCGCGGCAACGCTTTAATGGCCAGCGCCAAAGGACATGAGTATTTCCTGCGTCATTACCTGGGCACCCATGACAATGCAGTCGGGGAGGATATGGCGGCTGAGTCGGTGAAGGAAGTTGCCTGGCACGAACACGCACCGCAGGGAAAAATGGATCTGGTGGTCGATCTGAATTTTCGGATGGACACCTCTGCCCTTTATTCAGACATCGTACTGCCAGCGGCCACCTGGTACGAAAAGGCGGATTTGAATTCGACTGATATGCACAGTTTTATTCACCCGCTTTCCAAAGCCGTGCCACCCTGCTGGGAATCCAAAAGCGATTGGGCGATCTTCAAAGAGGTGGCGAAGAAGTTCTCCGAACTGGCGGAACCGCATTTTCCTGAACCGGTAGAGGACATGATTGCGGTACCATTGGCTCACGATTCTCCAGCCGAGATCGCCCAACCCGACATGGGCCAGTGGATCAAAGGCGAAAGCGAAGCGATCCCCGGCAAGACAATGCCAGCGTTGAAAGTCGTCCAACGCGATTATAAAGAGACCTACAACAAATTCATTTCGTATGGTCCGAATGTGCGGGAAAATGGCCTCGGGGCGCACGGTACCAGCTATTCGGTGACGGATGAATACGACGAATACCTCAAAACTCATCGCAAGGAGACCTGGAACGGCCAGAGCTATCCCTCGCTGGCGCGCGACGAAGATGTCTGCAATGCGATTCTCCATTTTGCGACCGTGACGAATGGGGAACTGGCCTATCGCTCCTATCAGAACATGGAAGAAAAGACCGGTTTGTCACTAACGCATCTGGCGGAGAAAAACCGCGGGTTTCGCACTTCCTACAAAGATATCCAGAGTCAGCCACGTCGGTTCATCAACAGCCCGATGTGGTCGGGATTGATCGAAAATGGACGTTCGTATGCCCCGTTTACCTACAACGTCGAAGAATTGGTTCCGTGGAGAACGCTCACCGGTCGACAGTCGTTTTATCTCGACCATCAGATGTACATCGATTTTGGGGAACACCTCCCGACGTACAAGCCAAAGCCGCTGCCCACGCAATACGCAGACCTGCAATTCAGTGAATTGAGCAGCGATGTCGGTCCCGTGATTATGCTGAACTACCTCACACCGCACGGGAAATGGCACATTCATTCCACCTACGGCGACAACCAGCGAATGACCACTCTGTCACGAGGCATCTACCCGCTCTGGATGAATGACAAGGATGCCGAGAGTTTGGAAATCGTCGACAACGACTGGGTGGAAGTCTTCAACGATCATGGCGTTGTTGTCACCCGTGCTGTGGTGAGCGCTCGAATTCCGCCCGGGATTTGTATGCAGTACCACTCGACCGAGCGGACACACGGCATTCCACTTTCCCCATTGCGAAAGAAGCGTCGTGCCGGCGGACACAACAGTCTTACCCGTACACGTCTGAAACCAAATCTGATGGCAGGCGGTTATGGACAGTTCACGTATCACTTCAATTACTGGGGACCTGTCGGCTGCAACCGGGACACCCACCTGCTTGTTCGCAAATGCCCGGAAGTCATTTATTGAATCGATTCCGCCTGATGGTGTGTTGTGGAGAAAACCGATGCAAGTTCGATCGCAAGTTTCGATGGTCTTTCACCTCGATAAATGCATCGGCTGTCATACATGCAGCATCGCCTGTAAAAATGTATGGACCGACCGCAAAGGTGCCGAATACATGTGGTGGAATAACGTCGAAACCAAGCCGGGGACCGGCTACCCAACCAGATGGGAAGACCAGGAGAAATACCAGGGTGGCTGGCAATCCAACGGGAATGGCAAACTCGACATCAAGTCGACCAGCAAAACCAGGATCGTCCCCAATATCTTCCACAACCCACACATGCCCAGCCTGGATGACTACTACGAACCCTGGACCTACGACTATCAGAATCTGTTCACTGCTCGGGAAGGTGCCGACCAGCCGACGGCTGAACCAATCAGCATGATTGATGGTGAAAAGATCGATGTTCAGGCTGGACCGAACTGGGATGACGACCTGGGCGGGTCACCCATCTATGCCGAGAACGACCCGAATCTTGAAGGGCTCACCGAGCAACAACGATTACAACTCAGTTCGGTCGAACGACTGGTCTTCTTCTACCTTCCGCGTATCTGTAATCATTGTCTGAATCCATGTTGTGTCGCTTCCTGCCCGTCGGGTGCGCTTTACAAGCGAGGTGAAGATGGCATCGTGCTGATTGATCAGAAGAAATGCCGGGCGTGGCGATCGTGTGTCGCCGCCTGTCCCTACAAGAAGACATACTTCAACTGGTTTACGGGCAAAAGCGAAAAGTGCATTCTCTGTTTTCCGCGACTGGAAACCGGACAGGCGCCGGCCTGTTTTCACTCCTGCGTCGGCAGGATTCGATACCTCGGCGTGCTGTTGTACGATGCGGAAAGAATCGAAGAAATCGCCAGGTTGCCAGACGACGAACTGGTCGAGGGACACCGGGAAATGATTCTCGATCCCCACGATCCCGAGGTGATCGATGCGGCAAAACGGAGCGGGATTTCTGACGGCGTAATCGAGTCGGCCCAGAATTCGCCCGTCTATCGGTTCGTCAAAGAGTGGAAGATCGCGTTACCGCCACACATCGAGTATCGCACGCTGCCGATGCTGTTTTATGTGCCACCGATGTCACCCGTTCAGGCAACCAAACCGGAAGACACCATTTCGCATTCCAGCGAAAACCTGTTTCACGACATTGACGAATCACGCGTTCCGATGAAGTTCTTCGCCAACCTGTTTGGAGCGGGGCATGAGGGTGTTGTGCGGTATGCGCTGGCAAAACAGAAAGCGGTCCGCTGGCATCGCCGTGCGGAGACCGTGGGCGATGTTGATCGGGAACTTGCCGACCGGATGCTTCGCGAAGCTAACTGCACGACTGAAGAAGCAGATGAAATTTACAAATTGACAGCCTTGTGCACGTTTGAAGAACGGTTCGTCATTCCACCAATGCACCGGGAGCAGGCGATCGAAATGATGAAGGAGCCACACGAACACCGTGAGGAGACCGGCTTTGGATTTGTCGGCGGTCCAAGGAGGGGCATGTAATGGCCAACAGGGGAATGTTCGCGTCGTTCGCACGACTGCTCTGCTATCCAACCAAGCGCACTATCGAATCAGCCGAATCTCTCTTTGTCTCACTACAGGCAGAGTTGCCCGAAGCGGCTCGCGAAATTGCCGAATTCGGGCAGTTTATCGAGCAGCAGGAATTGTGGCAGGTGGAAGAGGAGTTCACACGTGTATTCGATTGCAGCCCCGAATGTGCATTGGAGATCGGCTGGCATCTCTTCGGAGAGGAATATGCACGCGGGCTGTTTCTGGTCCGAATGCGCGAGGAAATGAGGAAGTTTGGAATCGAGGAATCTACCGAATTGCCGGACCACATCGTGCATGTCCTCGCCATCGTTGCGGCGATGTCCCGCGTCGAGAGTATCAAATTTGTGAAGGCATGTGTTCTTCCAGCCGTGGATAAACTGCATGCTGCGCTTGAAGAACGACAGACCCCCTATTGTCAGGTCGTGCGTGCATTGCATTCCTCTCTGGAAGGTGTTTTCGGCAAGGCTCCTTCCGCATCAGAATCTGGTGGAATGGTCTCGGAAAAAGACCGGGCCAGTTCGCCAGATCCTCTGCACGCCTTTCCCGTCGCCGATGTCGCGATGAGTTGTCATGCGTCAGGCGTCGATCTGGAAACTCCGTTGGAACTGGTGCAACTGGATTTAGACTTCTCAACTGCCAGGGAGACGCAGGGATGAATGCGACACCACTCGATACCTTCCTGTTCATCGCGCTGCCGTATGTCAGCCTGTTCACATTTCTGCTGATGACGATCTACCGATACCGACAGCAGTCGTTTTCCTATTCGAGTCTTTCCAGTCAATTTCTTGAGAACAAGCAGCACTTTTGGGCGGTTGTCCCATTCCATTACGGAATTCTGGCGGTAACGGTTGGGCATATCATCGCCCTGTGCATTCCCCGCGGCATTCTGCTGTGGAACAGCCATCCGTTGAGGCTGTTCATTCTGGAAATCTCAGCCCTGGCGTGTGGCCTGCTGACGTTGATCGGACTCGTCGCGATTATCGTGCGACGTATGACAACCACGAAAATTCGCCGCGTCACAACCATTACTGACTGGATTCTGTTCTTCATGCTGCTGGTGCAGATTGCCGGAGGCGTCGGGATCGCCATTTTCCATCCCTGGGGTTCGTCCTGGTTTGCATCCAACCTGACTCCTTACCTCTGGTCGGTATTCAGACTCAATCCAGACATCAGTTACATGGCGGCCATGCCCGCTCTGGTGAAAGGCCATATCGTTTTGGCGTTTCTCATCATCGGGTTTTTCCCGTTCACGCGACTGGTGCATCTGCTCGTTATTCCCAACCCCTACCTCTGGCGCAAGCCGCAGGTGGTCCGCTGGTACGGGCGAAAAAAACCGTAAGGGCAAATCCAGGACTCACACAGGAATTCGATTGGCGCTCCAATGGAAGTTCGCAACAAAGCCACCAGTATCGACCTGTTCTCTTTGAAAACGCCTCAGATGAGAGCGTTTCACATGTCCTGGTTTGCATTCTTTCTCTGTTTCTTTTCCTGGTTTGGCATCGCACCACTATTAAACGAAGTGGGGAAAGATCTCGGACTGACGAAGCCACAGATCTACAATTCGTTGATTGCCTCAGTCACGATCACCATCTTTGCCCGGCTGTTTATCGGCTGGCTTTGCGATCGCATCGGCCCTCGGCTGAGTTACACATTTCTGCTGATATTCGGTTCGATCCCGGTCATGACCATCGGTCTGATCAACCCCATTTCCGAAATCACCGGCCTTTCGTCTTACCATGTGTTTCTCCTCTTCCGGCTCGGTATCGGTGTGATTGGCGCTTCGTTCGTCATTACTCAATATCACACTTCCGTCATGTTCGCTCCAAATGTCGTTGGCACGGCCAATGCGACCAGTGCAGGCTGGGGAAACCTGGGTGGCGGCGTCACGCAGATGATCATGCCATTGATCTTTTCCGCCTACCTGTGGTTTGGGTTCACCAACGCGGAGTCATGGCGGTTGGCGATGTTCTCCGCCGGGGCCGTCTGCTTCCTGACGGGGATCGCGTATTACTTCATCACCACTGACCTTCCCAACGGGAATTTCAAGGAACTGCGTGAGTCAGGGGAAATCGTCAAGACGGAAACCGGCAAGGGGTCCTTCTGGCTCGCTGCCAGGGACTATCGGGTCTGGGCCCTGTTTCTGATTTATGCTGCCTGCTTCGGAATTGAACTCACCATCAATGGCATGGCTGCCATATACTATCAGGAGCATTTCGGGCTTGGGCTGAAAACAGCCGGGCTTGTGGCAGGTCTGTTTGGCCTGATGAACATCTTCGCCAGAACACTGGGCGGGTTTATCAGTGACCGGTTCGTGATCAAAGGTGGACTGAACGGCCGTGTCCGCTGGCTGTTTATCGCGCTGTTGTGCGAAGGAGTCGCCCTGCTTCTCTTTTCGCAAATGCGCATACTCGCCCTGGCGATCCCGATCATGATCATCTTCAGCCTGTTCGTTCAGATGTCTGAAGGCGCCACCTATTCGGTCGTTCCGTTTATCAATAAGAAGGCACTCGGGCCTGTTGCGGGAATTGTTGGCGCTGGTGGAAACATGGGAGCCGTCTGTGCCGGCTTCTTCCTGCGATTCGGAGGAGTCGACGAGCCGACCGTGTTGATGATTCTGGGCGTATTGGTCGGACTGTTCGCCTTTTGCACCTTTGCTGTTCGGTTCAGCCCGACCGATGAACAGGCCGCCGCCGTCGAATTTGAAAAGGCGATGATACGCCGACGCGAAGAACAGAAAAAACGCGTGCCTTTGCACGATCTGATTCCCGGCATTCGACACCTGCGTCCGATGGATGCTCTGCGGATCTATCTTGGCATCGCACTGATGATCAAGGGCATCTATTTCATCATGAACATGAACGAACTGGAGTCCAATCTGGGGGCTGGATTCGGCCAGGGGCAGACGATGATTGCCTGGTCGGTCGTGTTTGCCCATGTGATTGGGGGCGCGAGTCTTGTCCTGGGGTTCGTCACACGGATTGCCGCAGCAGCAAATGCACTGGTGCTGTTTGGTGCAATGATTATGGCCGCGACGCGTGTTTCCGGCCCAGGCAGTTTGCTGGGTGAGAACGTCGATTTCCAGTTTACCACACTCATCTTTTTTACATTGACGTTGCTGGCCTGGCGCGGTGCCGGACCGTTGTCACTCGATCATCTGGTGCAAATCGATGCCGAGAAGGAACCGGAAATTCCCTGACCCAACCTGATTGAAAACGATTATGGCGAAGACACCGGAATACTGGGATGTCGAAAATGAAACCTTCTGGAACTCCGAAGGCAAGCAGACTGCCAGTCGGAATCTCTGGATTTCAATCCCCAATCTGCTGTGTGGATTTTCGGTCTGGCTGTATTGGGGCATGATTGCCAAGACGATGCAGCGGTTGCATTTCGCCAATACCGACCTCTTCAATTTCACGTTTCGCAATGATGGCATGTCGTATGACGAGGCCGGCTATCGTGCCCTGCTGTTTACTCTGCCAGCAGTCGCAGGACTGGCCGGCGCGACATTGCGGATTCCCAACTCATTTATGATCGCAATTTGTGGTGGCCGGAATGTGAAGTTCATGACGACCATCATGCTGATTATTCCCGCATTGGCAGCCGGGATTGCGCTGCAGAATCCCGACACGCCGTTTCTGACGTTCGTTGTACTCGCGGCGATGTCAGGGGTTGGGGGCGGCGCATTTGCCTCCAGCATGTCAAACATCTCCTTCTTCTACCCGAAGCGAATGCAGGGGCTTGCTCTGGGCTTGAATGCCGGGCTGGGAAATGCCGGCGTCAGCGTGATGCAGTTTCTCATTCCCTGGGCCATCACCTTTGGCATCTTCGGCACACTCGGAGGCGATCCCCACCAGTTCACGGTCGATGGCAAGACAAACAGCATCTGGATTCAGAACGCGGCATTGGTCTGGGTGCCCATCATGATGGTTCTGGCCATTCTTGCCTGGGCACTGATGAACAATCTGCCCCAGCACAAATGCGGCCCGGCACCAGCTGCGATTGGCAAATATCTCTGGCTGGAATTCATCGGGTTTGCAGGTGCGGCTATTGGTATCGTCATGCTGATCTTTGTCGAACTTCCCATTCCCGAATTGCTGCGGATCTTTGTGGTGCTGGTGATCGCCGTGGCAGCGACGATGCTGGGAATGAAGTTCCTGACCCCCAAAACGATTCAGGAACCACTCAACAGTCAGTTTGCGATCTTCAAGAACAAACATAACTGGGTGATGACCTGGCTGTATGTCATGACGTTCGGTTCCTTCATCGGATACGCCAATGCGTTCCCCAAGCTGATTGATGACGTGTTCGTCACACCGGAAAATGGACTGGTGACATCACATTACATCTGGATCGGTGCCGCCGTTGGCGCGTTTATTCGGCCTTTGGGCGGCTGGCTGTCCGACAAGTTGGGGGGAGCGCGAGTTACGCAGTGGGATACCTGGATTATGGTTGCTTCAACCATTCTCGCCGGTTATCTGGTCTCACTGGCGGGACAGAGTGAAACACCAGAAAAATACTTCATCCCGTTTGTTGTGACGTTTGTTGTGTTGTTCGCCACAACCGGAATCGGTAATGGGTCGACGTTTCGGATGATCCCGATCATCTTCTCCAAAGAACAGGCGGGCCCCGTGCTGGGCTGGACCTCTGCGATCGCCGCTTATGGTGCCTATTTGATCCCCAAAATTTTCGCCACGCAGATCAAGGCCGGCACGCCCGAATATGCTCTCTATGGTTTCGCCGGGTATTACGCAAGTTGTCTGGCTGTGAACTGGTGGTTCTACGCACGTAAGAATGCCGAGATCAAGTGTTGATTCACAGGAATCGGGAAGCGCAATGTACCGGTATATTTTCAACATTGTCCTGATTGTCGGACTGTTTTTCAGTCTCGCCGTCTTCGTATCGGGGATGGGGAACTGGCGGTTGCCTGACAATAATCAGGGGTATGCTCCAAAGCAGCCGATAGGCTATTCCCATCGCCTGCATGCCGGAGAACTGCAGATTGACTGTCGCTTCTGCCACACCGGTGCGACCCAGAGCCAGCATGCAGGAATTCCATCGACCGATGTCTGCATGAAATGCCACCGGCATGTTACAGCGTCCTTCAACACCATGTCGGAATTCCGCCGCCTCGAAGATGAAATCAAGAAGGCCGAATCCAACCAGGCAGGGGGAGCAGAAGGAACAGATGAGACAGAAGAATCCGCAGGCGAACCTGCTGTCGACCTCGATGAATTGAAGAAACAACTTGCGGTGATGGAGATTCCCTCACCAGAACTGAAAAAACTGTATGACTCGCTCAAATTGAAAGATTCCAAAGATCCGATTGTCGAGTCCGCATCGTCATCCATTCCGTGGGTCCGTGTGCACAACCTGCCCGACTACGTCTACTTCGATCATCGTGCTCATGTGAATGCGGGAGTCTCCTGTCAGAAATGCCACGGCCCCGTGGAGTCGATGGAACGTGTCCGGCAGTTTGAGACGTTATCCATGGGCTGGTGTGTCAATTGTCATCGGGATGCCACAAAGAACGGAATCAACGGTCAGCACGTGCACGCTTCAACCGATTGCTCTGCCTGCCACTACTGAAATTCAAAAATGAACAACGACGAGAAAAAATACCGGAAGAGCCTGTCGGAGACCCCGATCGATGACCAACCGTCTCGATCGGAGCAATCGATGTTTTCTCTCAGTCGACGACGTTTTCTGGAAGCAGCCGGATTCGCGGTGACCATGGCCGCTGCACAGGGATGTCGGCGGGAACAACCCGAGAACGCATTGCCCTATGTTGTTGCACCTGAAGGGATAACCCCCGGAAAATCACAATCATACGCGACGACCTGTTCCGGATGCCCGGCCGGTTGTGGCGTGCTTGCCAGTGTGCGGGACGGGCGGCCTCTCAAAATGGAAGGGCTGCCGGAGCACCCACTCTCGCGCGGCGGTCTGTGTGCTGTTGGTCAGGCGTTGCCATTGAGCCTTTATGACAGCCACCGGCTGAAGAACCCATTGAAGGAAGGCGAAAAGACCGATTGGGAAACAGCCGATCAGGAGATCGCAAAATCTCTGGATCAAATCCGGGAAAAAAAGGGTTCCGTACGATTATTGACATCCACTGTGACCAGTCCGACATTGCAGCAGTCGATCGACGCATTCCTCGAAACGTTCGACGATGGCCGGCAGATTACGCTCGACGCGATGAGTTCCTCGTCAATCCTCGCGGCACACGAGTTGACGCACGGCATCCACCTGTTGCCACACTATGACTTTTCCAAAGCAGAAGTCATCGTCTCCTTCGGTGCGGACTTTCTGGGCACCTGGATTTCGCCGGTGGAATTCACCGCCGCATGGAGTTCGCGGCGAGTCCCGACACCCGATCATCCGTCGATGTCTTACCATGCACAACTCGAAGGACGAATGTCATTGACCGGTGGCAATGCAGATCACCGGATTCGCCTTGCTCCAGACGAATACGGTGCCACCCTCGTCCACCTGAAGAAGCAACTTGCGAGGAAGACAGGGACAGGAATTGCCACGGAGGAGTTGCCGACATCTCCACTCCCAAATGATGAACTGGACGATCTGGTCAGCCGATTGTGGGCCGCACGTGGTGCCAGCCTTGTCGTTTGCGATTCCCAGGACGTTTCGGTTCAGACGCAAGTCAACGCGATTAACGAATTGCTGGGGAATTACGGCAAGACAGTTGATCTTGCACAGCCCAGTTTTCAACGGCAGGGAGATGACCGTGCATTGATCGAACTGATGGAGGATTTGAAGGCTGGCAAGATCTCGGCATTGTTTGTGGCGGGAACAGACCTTACTCACAGTTTCCCGAATCGCAAGGTGCTGGAATCAGCCATTGAAAAAATCGATCTGGTTGTCAGTCTGGCGGAACGGGAAGATGATTTCGCATCTCTGGCTCATTGGGTTTGTCCCGATCACCATTCCCTGGAATCGTGGCTCGATGCGGAACCTGTCGCCGGATTGATCAACCTTTACCAGCCACTGGTTCGCCCTCTGGGAGATACGCGGTCCATCCTGGAGAGCCTGGCAAGTTGGTCGGGTCAGAAAGAGACGGCTTACAATCTGCTGCGGAAAAACTGGCAACAGAACATCTTTCCTCGTGCGAAGGATAAACCGGCATCATTCCGCACTTTTTGGGATCAGACTTTACACGACGGTTTTACGGAAGCAACGTCGGAAGAAGTTGCTGGCGAATTTGATCCCGCTGGCATCACACCGCCAAACAGCGAATCCAGGAGCGAATACTGTCTCGAGCTTTATCAGAAGATTGCCTTTCCAGATGCCCGCCACGCGCACAATCCCTGGTTGCAGGAATTGCCCGACCCCACATCCAAGGTGACCTGGGACAATTACGTCTGTGTCTCAACAACGATGGCCAAAACGTCAGGGATCGGCACCGGGGATGTCGTTCAGATTGCTTCGTCGGATGGCGCTGTCCAATTGGAATTGCCTGCTAATGTTCAGCCTGGCCAGCACGATCGCGTCATTTCGGTCGCGTTGGCCTATGGCGTCAAGGGAACAGAACGCTTTGCAAAGATCGGTCCGCAGTGGCTGGAGGCGAGACCAACCGTCGCTCAGGGAGAGCAGGTCGGAAAGAACGCTGCTCCGTTCATTGCCGTTCGCAATGGCGTCGTCGACTACCTCCGCAGTGATGTCCAGATAACGAAAACCGGTTCACGACGTCAACTGGCCACAACTCAGCAGCATCATTCACTGGAAGTCCCGAAGCATGTCGCACCTCACGGAGCGGAAATGCGCGAGCCGATTCAGGAAACGACGCTTGCCGAGTTCTCCGACGACCCGAGTTCGGGGAAACCGCATCTCCATCATCACGAAGGGGGCGAACTTTGGCCCGACGACCACAAACCGGCAAACCACGAATGGGGTATGGTGATTGACCTCAATGCCTGTACGGGCTGTTCATCCTGCCTGATCGCCTGCCAGTCTGAAAACAACGTGCCTGTTGCCGGCAAAGATGAAGTCCAACGGCAACGCGAGATGCACTGGATACGCATCGACCGCTACTTCACGGGCGAGGGGGACGACGTCGATGTCACACATCAACCAATGATGTGTCAGCATTGCGACAACGCCCCCTGCGAGACCGTCTGCCCGGTGTTAGCGACAGTGCACAGTGAAGAGGGTTTGAATGAGCAGGCGTATAACCGCTGCGTCGGCACACGGTACTGTGCGAATAACTGCCCCTACAAAGTTCGTCGCTTTAACTGGTTCGACTATCCCCAGCCGGGTGAACTCGAAACTCTCGTGCTGAACCCGGATGTCACCGTGCGTTCGCGCGGCGTCATGGAAAAATGTTCCATGTGTGTTCAGCGAATCAATGAAGGAAAAATCGAGGCTCAACGTTTGGGGCAATCGGTATTGGACGGCCAGATCCAAACCGCCTGCCAGCAGTCATGTCCTTCGCAGGCCATTACCTTTGGCGACCTGCAAAATTCAGAAAGCGAAGTCAGCGTGGCGATGAAAAGCCCCCGTCGTTACGGCGTGCTGGAGGAATTCAACTTCCGTCCTTCTGTTTCGTATTTGCGGATGGTCCGAAATCGAGAATCTGATGCCACAGGTTCAGGTGGCGATCATCACACACAGGGAGGCGATCATGAGTGAAACGTCCTCTCTCCGTCCGCCACTGGTGACCGGAAACAAGTCGCTGACCGATGTGACTAACGACATTTGTGCGCCGATGGAACGCCGTCCCAATGGTCTGTGGTGGATCGCGTTTCTCATCTCCCTCTCTTTGCTGATTCTCGGCATTGTCGCAGTCTGGTATCAGATCGTCACCGGCATCGGCACGTGGGGATTGAACAAAACCATCGGCTGGGGTTTTGACATCACGAATTTCGTCTTCTGGGTGGGCATCGGACACGCGGGAACGCTCATCTCCGCCGTGTTGTTCCTGTTCCGGCAAAAATGGAGAACCGCCGTCAACCGATCTGCCGAGGCGATGACGCTTTTCGCCGTGATGTGCGCCGGCATTTTTCCGCTCATCCACATGGGCCGTACCTGGCTCGCCTATTGGATGCTGCCCTACCCCAACACGCGCGGTTCCCTGTGGGTGAATTTCAAGTCACCCCTGTTGTGGGACGTATTTGCCATTTCGACATACCTGCTGATTTCCGCCGTGTTCTGGTATGTCGGGCTGATTCCGGATCTCGCGACAGTACGCGATCGCGCGAAACCGGGGCTCAGGAAGAAGGTTTTTTCCTTCTTTTCCCTGGGGTGGAACGGTTCTGTGAGAACATGGAATCGTTATGAAACCGTTTACATGCTGCTGGCGGGTCTGGCGACACCGCTGGTGTTTTCTGTTCATACGATCGTCAGTATGGATTTTGCAACCTCGGTGATTCCCGGCTGGCACACGACGATCTTCCCCCCCTATTTTGTCGCCGGTGCGATTTTCAGTGGTTTGGCGATGGTCCTCACATTGATGATCATCGCGCGTAAGGTCATGAATCTGGAAAACTATGTCACGCCGACGCATATCGAGAGAATGTCGCTGTTGATGCTCTCAATGGGATGCATCGTCGGGCTGGCTTATGGCACCGAGTTTTTCATGGCCGCATACAGCGGGAATCCGTATGAGCAATTCGTGTTCAAGAATCGTGCTCTGGGGCCGATGAGTTGGGCCTACTGGACAATGGTCTCATGCAATGTATTCGTACCGCAATTGCTCTGGTTCAAGTTTGTGAGACGATGTTTGCCGCTGGTCTTTGTGATTGCGATCCTCGTAAATGTCGGGATGTGGTTTGAACGATTCGTGATTATTGTTTCCAGCCTGCATCGTGATTTCCTTCCCTCCAGTTGGTCCAGTTACATTCCCAGTCTCGTCGAAATCGCCACATTCGTGGGGAGTTTCGGACTGTTCTTCACCTGTTTTCTGTTGTTCTGCCGCATTGCCCCGGCCATCGCAATAGCCGAAGTCAAAGGGGCTGCTTCGCTGCCAAAGCAGGATGACCAACGTTCCGTGAACGTGGAGAGTGCCGCATGAGCCGTCGAGTCCTGCTCGCCACTTTTTCGCATGAGAACGATCTGCTGAACGCGGTCGCGGCGGTTCGCGAACGTGGCATTAAAATCGTCGATGCCTACACTCCCTACGCCGTTCATGGTTTGGAACGTGCGATGGGGCTCAAACATTCGCGTCTGACGTGGGTTTGTTTTATCTGTGGTATGGTCGGCGCGCTCGGGATGCTCGCTTTCGAGCATTGGACGGCCGCCATTGCCTGGCCAATCAATGTTGGTGGCAAACCCTGGAATTCGCTGCCATCAGACGTTCCGGTCGCTTTCGAGGCAGCGGTTCTGCTGGCCGGTTTCGGTTCCGTGTTCGCCCTGTTCGCCGTCAGCCGTCTGTTTCCGGGCAAGTCAGCGGATGTCATTCACCCCAATTCCTCTGATGACCGTTTTGTACTCGTGATGGATGAGTCGAATGCCAGTTTCGACACCGCAAGTGTGGAAGCCATGCTGAAGTCCTTTGATGTCGTCGAAACGGAAGAACGCATACTTTCGGGAGCGGGACAATCATGAGATCGTTGTGGCTTACCGCAATTCTTACAGTGCTGCTGGCTGTCGTTTTGGGAATGACATCGGTCATGACCACTGACCCGGCAGTTCCCAATTTCGAGTTCCTCCCCGAGATGAAGCATTCCCCGGCTGCGGATGCATTAACACCCAATTCGCAATTTGCCAATGGGAGAACCCAGCAAATGCCCGTCCCCAACACAATTCCAAGGGGAGATTTGCCGTTGTATTACACCGCAAGCAAAGAAGACGCGGCAAGAGCGGGCGAAGAACTGAAGAATCCCTTTGTCATGGCAATGGAAGAGGCCCAGGAGGCCGATGCCGCTACGGACGAGCCGAGCGAAAGTGACGAACCTCAAGACAACGCAACTCCATCGGAAGGAGACGAACAGAATAGCGAGAGTACTGAAGACAAGGTCATTTCAAAAGTTGAGATTGCCGAAACGGAGTACCGATCATCAATTGCTCGAGGTGAGGAGGTTTTCCGCGCTTATTGCATTTGCTGCCACGGTCCGCAGGGGGCCGGTGATGGCCCGGTTGCCAAACGAGGCTTCCCCCCGCCACCTCCCTTACCCGGAGGAAAATCGACGCAGATGAAAGATGGCCAGCTTTTTCACATTTTGACATACGGTCAGGGAAGCATGGCTCCGATGAACGCTCAACTTTCGCGCGAACAACGGTGGGACGTCATCAACTTTGTTCGCGACCTCCAAGCCAGGTCGAAACAACCGTCCGATGCGGAAGCACCATTTGATCCGGCTGAAACCGGGGACGAATCAGAAGATGGGGGGCAGGAACCATGAATGCCCAGAACCCTTCTTTACGTTCGCTGCGAAAAAAGGCGTTGCTCCTAGGCTCCGTCGGAGCCATTCTGTTGGGCGTCAGTGCTTTTATCTGGCCCGACCGGGCGTGGGCCAACATGCTGGCGTCGGCCTTCTTTCTGGTGACGATCGGTTTGGGTGGTGCGGTATTTCTTGCGCTGGCGAATGTCTGTGGCGCGGGTTGGCATGTCGCGTTTCGACGAATTCCCGAAGCGCTCACCGGTCTGCTTCCAATTGGAGGTCTGCTGCTGCTGGCCACGCTTGGTGCGCAGCTTTCCCGGTTCACGTGGCATCATCATGGAACGGGTGATCCGGGAACGTTCTGGTTCAAAGAGATGTGGCTGGATTCGCGGTTTTTCCTCGCCCGGGCTTTTTTGTTCATCCTGATCTGGATTCTGTTTTCGCGCATCCTCGTGCGCAATTCGATTCGACAGGACGAAACCGGTAATGGCGACAGGCGAATCAATGCCGGCATTTCGGTTGTGTTTCTGGCGATCTTCGCCGTAACATTTTCGCTGGCGGGAATCGACTGGATCATGGCCCTGGAGCCGATGTGGTTCAGCACCATGTGGGGCGTCTATCAGTTCTCCGGATTGATGATGGCCACCCTCGCCTGCATTGTCCTTGGTTCTGTATTCCTGCGGTCTGCAGGACCAATGCAGGGAATCTTCCGGGACGATCATCTGCATGATCTTGGCAAACTACTGCTCGGATTCAGTTGTTTCTGGATGTATATCTGGTTCAGCCAGTACATGCTGATCTGGTATTCCAACATCCCCGAAGAAACCTTCTACTTTGAGAAACGCATGAATACACCCTGGCTTCCAATCACCATTGGAAACCTTGTCTTGAACTGGATTATTCCGTTTTTTGTCCTGCTGCCGCGGCCGAGCAAACGCAACCAGGGGATCATGGTCAAGATCGCCGTGGTGGTGCTGCTTGGACGGTGGGTCGATTTGTCGGTGATGATCTTCCCTGTTGTCGTGGGCGAAATGCCCCTGTGGGGTGTGCCGGAAATTGCGGCAATCGCTCTGCTGTTCGGACTTGGCAGTCTCCTTTTTCTCAGATCGTTCACCTTGGGAAACTGCGTTCCCCGCAATGACCCGTTTTTGGCAGAAAGCATGCACTATCATACCTGATGATCATCGGGATAAACGTTTTTGTTATGATGCTGCTGTGGTTTCATCCCTTTCCAGCCGGTCAAGATGGTTCTCGATTTGCGTCAGCTTTTCGATAATCACCGCATGAACATAGACGGCATCCATTCCTACCGGGCTTTCCTCACAGGAAATTTGATCGATAATGTGTTGCAGTTCTTCTCTGGTTTTCATGGTGGTTTCCTTTTCCATAGCAGTTTACCGTTTTGTGTGACGTCTCTGGCTCGTGGGGGGGGATATTTGCAAGCCAAACGACGATATTCGCGGCACAGAAGCGCGTAATACGCTCTGAATGCTCGCATTGATCATGAGGAAATGAGCAAATCACGATGCTTCATTTTCCCATGCGTTTTACGATTTTTCTTAGCCACGAACAACATCACGGGGCTTGTAGTCTTTGACGTGCACGACCACAAATCGTTCGCCGCTCGAATGAGTAGCACACGACAGCGTCAACCTTTTTATTTTGGGATATCCTGCTTCATGCGGCGTATTCACATCGTTGGTTTTAAGAATCATGGCAAGACTTCACTGATCGAGGATCTGATCCCTGCGTTGCTGGAGTTGGGATTGCGGGTTGGTTCCATTAAGCATTCGCCGCATGACCACGAGCTCGATACGCCGGGAAAAGATTCCCATCGTCACCGCAAAGCTGGTGCATCGATTGTCGGGTTGATCACACGCTCGATGAACGCCATCTTCGTGCCTGCGGATGATCAGACTGTCGGACGCAATCAGATCTATACGTCCATCGATCCAATGTTCGCCGATTGTGATCTCGTCATTGTTGAGGGAGATCAGCAGACGCTCGGATTGAAGATTGAAGTCTGGCGGGAAGGACTGGAAACGGAGCCGATTGCCAGTAATGATTCATCGATAGAGATCATCGTCACAGACGATTGCAATTCTGACAAACTGCGAAACATCACGATGGCAACAATACGGCCTCGCTCCGACGTCGCTGGCCTCGCTGCAGCAATCAAGGAGAAGATGGACCTTGGGTGACTGCTCGTCCTGTCACGCGGATGTCCGCAAGGTTTACGAAAATTTTAACGACAGCTACAAGATCGCTGAAAAACTGAAGACCGACGAGCAACTGGAAACCGCCTGACAATGAACGGACAATCCTGACGGGGAGACTCACATTGTACGGACGGACGAAGCCCCTGTGGCATTCAACCGCTCTGCTTATCGTGTCAGCGGGCGGTATTGAATGCGGTGTGGCTGGTCGGCATCCTGACCCAATCGTTCACGACGTTGGATCTCGTACATCTTGTAATTGCCTTCAAACCAGACGACCCGGCTGCCCCCTTCAAATGCCAGAATGTGCGTGGCAATGCGATCCAGAAACCAGCGATCGTGACTGACGACCACAGCACATCCGCCGAAACTCATTAATGCTTCTTCCAGGGCGCGCAACGTCTCGACATCGAGATCGTTGGTTGGTTCGTCCAACAGAATGACATTGCCGCCGGAGCGTAAGAGTTTGGCAAGATGCACCCGGTTTCGCTCCCCACCGGAAAGCTGACGAACGAATTTCTGCTGGTCCGAGCCTTTGAAATTGAATCGACCGACGTACGCGCGGGAGTGGATTTTCGAGCCACCCACTTCAAGATTATCGACGCCGCCGGAGATCTCTTCGTAAACGGTCTTGTCCGGGTCCAGTGCATCACGGGATTGATCGACGTAGGAGAGTTCGACTGTGTCGCCAACGGTGAATGTGCCTTCATCCGGAGTCTCCTCGCCCATTAACATCCGCAGCAATGTCGTCTTGCCGGCTCCGTTGGGTCCAATGACACCAACGATGCCGCCCCGAGGCAAATCGAAATTCAGACCCTCATAAAGCAGTCGTCCGTCATAGCCTTTGGCGACATCCTTGGCCCGGACGACAAGATCCCCCAGCGGTCGACCGGGCGCGATCTGAATATCGGCTGCACCATCACGGGTGTCGTACTCCTGCCTCGCCATTTCCTCATAGCGATCGAGTCGCGCCTTATTCCTGGTCGAACGAGCCTTGGGGCTCATGCGGACCCAGTCCAATTCGCGTTTGAGGAATTTCTGCCTGTTTGATTCCCGCTTTTCTTCCACCGCCAGACGCTTCTGCTTCTGCTCCAGCCAGGAGGAATAGTTGCCTTCAAACGGATAGCCTTCGCCCCGATCCAATTCCAAAATCCAGCCGGCCACATTATCGAGAAAATACCGATCGTGCGTGATCGCCACCACTGTGCCAGAGAAATCCTGCAGGAAACGTTCCAGCCAGGCGACCGATTCGGCATCGAGATGGTTGGTTGGTTCATCCAGCAGCAGGATGTCGGGATTGGTGAGCAGCAGACGACAGAGCGCGACCCGCCGTTTTTCACCCCCGGAAAGGTTCGTGATCTTCGCATCCCCGGGCGGAAGCCGCATGGCGTCGGAGGCCAGTTCCAAAGTGCGATCCAGTTCCCACAGGTTGCCCGCGTCGATTTTGTCCTGAAACTTCGCCTGGTCTTCGAGTACCTTTTCCATCTCTTCCGGAGACAGGTCTTCACCCAGCTTCATATTGAGTTCGTTGTAAGTGTCAAGAATCGCCCGCGACTCACTCACCGCATCCTGCACGGCATCGTCGACCGTCTCAAATCCTTCGAGTCGTGGTTCCTGTGGGAAATAACCGATCTTGATATTCCTGGCCGGCTGGACGGTGCCCATGAAATCCCTGTCCTCGCCCGCCATAATCCTCAAGAGCGTACTTTTGCCAGCTCCGTTGTCTCCCAGCACGCCGATTTTCGCGCCGGGGAAAAAGGCCAGCCAGATGTCTTTGAGAACTTCCTTCTCGTCATATATCCGGGTCAGACCCTCGATGGTCATAATGTATTGTCGGCTCATAGTTGATCTCTTAACTGGGTGCGTCTGTTTTACTTGATTGTTTCGTGGTATGGATCAGCGGCTGCTTCTGCGGCCCCTTTTGGATGCCGAAACGTGGGATACAGTGATAGCGAAACCGTACAGCAAAGTCCGTCATTCCCACACGGTGTGAAATCTAGAGCAGTTTACCTTTTCGTGTGACGGATTTCGCTCGTGGGAGCCTACAATTGTAGACCGAACTGCGTCCATCGCGCCACGAAGGAGCGCAACACGCTCTAATGTGGGGGGGGAATCCACTCTTGTTTTTGGATATCCGCCTGTGCGGGTATGCCTTGTCCTTCCTGGTATGACTTGCTTCATTCTTGTAACCACGCTTGTTAAGCCGTGGCGTGACCGGTATTCGATCCTCGTTCTCACGGACATGGTTACAAAAACTCTTTCGCGTGCTTCGTGGTTTTTTCATCGAAAAAACGTCAGGGAGGCCACTTCCCCACAGAATTGATGCGGCCAGTATGTTCTCTGTGGGTTGCACTTCATTTCACCCACCCCTGCGAAAACATCGCTCAGATCACGAAGGCGTGTTAATGGACTCAGCCCATTCCTGCAATGACCGTACTCGGGCATCCGGATTCTCTGCCCGGGCTTCCAACGCCCGCACGACTGCGATGCAACCAGGAATTGTTGTCACGCAGGGTACACCATGCTGCACCGCGCCGGCCCGAATTTTGCCTTCATCGGTTCGGGCTCCTTTGCCGCTGGGCGTATTCAAAATGAACTGCACATCTCCGTTGGCCATCCGGTCCAACAGGTTGGGCCGACCTTCCTGTACCTTTTTGACGGTTTCCGCTTCGATGCCCGCTTCCCGCAATGCCTCGGCTGTGCCGGATGTCGCCAGAATATGAAACCCGAGCGATTGCAGCGACCGTGCCGGTTCGATAATGGCGTCTTTCCGCCCACGGGCCATGCTGATGAAGACATTCCCCTGATACGGGAGATCGTTGCCAGCGGCAACCTGGCTTTTGGCAAAGGCGAGTGAAAACCGGTCATCAATCCCCATCACTTCACCAGTGGAACGCATTTCCGGTCCGAGAATAATATCCACTCCCGAAAATCGGGAGAATGGGAAGACCGACTCTTTGACGGAATAATGTTCGGGAAGAATCTGTTGGGTGAAGCCCTGCTCTGTCAGGCTGACACCCGCCATCACCTTGGCCGCAATTTTCGCTAACGACTTGCCGATCGCCTTGGAAACAAACGGAGCGGTCCGGCTGGCACGCGGGTTCACTTCCAGAATGTAAACCAGATTTGTCGCCTCTCCAGCCGACACAGACACGTCAAAATTCTCAACCCGTTTGACCGCGAACTGGATATTCATCAACCCGCGAACCTGTAACTCCCGAGCGAGTGCATAAGTCGCATCGCAAATTGCCTGGATGACTGGTTCGGGCAGCGAATGCGGTGGCAAAGTGCAGGCGGAATCGCCCGAATGGACACCCGCTTCTTCAATATGTTCCATCACGCCGCCAACGACCGTAATCTCGCCATCCGAAACAGCATCGACATCCACTTCGATCGCATCTTCCAGAAACTTGTCGATCAGCACCGGCTTGTTGGGCGAGACATCGACCGCCTCGCTCATGTATTTGACGAGCGAATTTTCGTCGTAGCAGATTTCCATCGCCCGCCCCCCGAGTACATAACTCGGTCGAACGAGAACGGGATATTCAATTCGCTTGGCAACGGCTCGGGCGGATTCAGTGTTGGTCGCAATGCCGTTGGGGGGCTGATGGAGATTCAGCTTATTCAGGATGGCTTGAAATCGTTCCCGGTCTTCCGCCGCGTCGATCATGTCGGGACTGGTGCCGATGATATTCACGCCGGCCGCTTCGAGTCCCTTCGCAAGATTCAGCGGAGTCTGCCCGCCAAACTGCACAATCACACCTTCCGGTTCCAACCGGTCGCAGATGTTGAGGACATCTTCGGTCGTCAACGGTTCAAAGAAGAGCAGATCGGACGTATCGTAGTCTGTCGAAACGGTCTCCGGGTTGGAGTTGACCATGATACTCTCGATACCGAGTTCGCGTAACGCAAACGCGGCCTGGCAACAGCAGTAGTCGAATTCAATTCCCTGCCCAATGCGGTTCGGCCCGCCACCCAGAATCATAATCCGACGCTGGTCACTCTTGCCGGGTGCTTCATTCTCTTCTTCGTAGGTCGAGTAGTAGTATGGTGTGCAGGCTTCAAACTCGGCCGCGCAGGTATCGACCTGTTTGAAAGTCGCGACGACGCCCAGACTCTTGCGATGATTCCGCACATCCAATTCAGTGCAGTCCCACCAACCCGCCATTTGCTGGTCGGAAAAACCGGCTTGCTTGGCGCGCTTGAGAAGAGAGGCATCGGCATCCTTGAGTCGGGCCACCGCCCGGATCTCGTTTTCCAATTCGACGAGCCCGCGAAGATGGTTGAGGAACCAGGGATCGATGTAACTCAACTCATTTATCTCTTCGACTGATATCCCGGACTTGAACGCGTAGCGAAGGTAGAGGATTCGGTCGTCGGTGGGAGTGGAGAGTTTCTGCCGAATCTCTTCCGGGCTGGGTTGTTGATCGGTTCCCCAAAGATCTTTGGCCCCGCCACCCAAACCAAAGTGACCGATTTCCAATCCCCGCAGCGCTTTCTGGAACGATTCCTTGAAGGTTCGACCGATCGCCATTGTCTCGCCGACTGATTTCATCTGGATGGTGAGCGTGGAATCGGCCTCAGGGAATTTCTCGAACGTCCAACGCGGGAATTTGGTGACAACGTAATCGATGGTCGGCTCAAAACAGGCGAGTGTCTCACGGGTGATGTCGTTGGGAATTTCGTTGAGGGAATAACCAACCGCGAGCTTGGCTGCAATTTTCGCAATTGGGAAACCAGTGGCTTTTGAGGCCAGTGCGCTGGAACGACTGACGCGCGGGTTCATCTCGATAATGACCATCCGGCCAGTCTTCGGGTGAATCGCAAATTGCACGTTCGAGCCGCCTGTCTCAACACCGATCTCGCGCATGCAGGCAATCGTCGCGTCACGCATCCGCTGGTATTCCTTATCGGTCAGCGTTTGTGCCGGGGCAACGGTGATGGAATCTCCCGTATGCACACCCATCGGATCGAGGTTCTCGATGGCGCAAATAATGACGACGTTGTCATTGCAGTCGCGCATCACCTCCATCTCATATTCTTTCCAGCCAATGATCGACTCTTCCAGCAGTACTTCGTGAACCGGTGAGAGTTCCAGACCATGACGGACTTTTGCTTCAAATTCGTCCTTGTTCCAGGCGACACCACCACCGCTCCCCCCCAAAGTGTAACTTGCGCGAATGATGACCGGCAGATTGACTTCGCGTAATGCGGCACGGGCCTCTTCCATGTTGTGGACGGTCGCGCTACGAGGGACATCCAACCCGATTTTGACCATTGCTTTTTTGAATGCTTCTCGCTCTTCCGCCTTGGCAATCACGTCTTCCCGGGCACCAATCATCTCCACGCCGAGTTGATCGAGAATGCCGCGGCGAGCCAAATCCATCGCCGTGTTCAGTCCGGTTTGTCCGCCAAGCGTCGGCAGCAAGGCATCCGGCTTTTCCTTTTCAATGATTTTTTGGACGTATTGCCAGGTGATCGGCTCGATATATGTGCGATCAGCTGTGTTGGGATCGGTCATAATGGTGGCGGGGTTGGAATTGACCAACACCACTTTATAGCCTTCTTCCCGCAACGCCTTGCAAGCCTGGGTGCCGGAGTAGTCGAATTCGCAGGCCTGACCAATAACAATCGGACCGGAACCGATAATGAGAATTTTGTGAATGTCGTCGCGGCGTGGCACGATGCATCTTCCTCAACTGGTGAGCAGAAACGGTATGACAAAAGGGCGAAATGCGGGTGCGTGGTGTGCAGAAAATCTCGCGACCAATCGGCGTGCGCAGCGCAAATCTTTACGACCATATCATGTTGCAGAAACGTTTCAAGGCTGCCGGAATCGTTCGCCAGAATTCGATTGACAGAGCAGATCAGCCAACCCGCAAATCTTCGCAAAATTGTGATAAATCACGATCGCTCGATGGGTTGTCGTCTGCAGCATTCCTGCTTCGATCGTCACTTGAATGGCCCAACCAAAGGTGGTAAGAACGAAGACATGAGATGGCCCATTCGCCAGCGGCTCTTTTCGAAAACTTGCCCGGTTTTACCTTGCAAACAATCAGCAAGATAACTGCTCCGCTGCCATGAACGCAGTGACATTGTGGCGATGCTCCGCCCACTCCAACCCCGCACTCAACAGACATTCACTCTAACTGAACAGGATACAAACCGATGCCCATTGCAACTCCCGAACAGTACCGCAACATGCTCGACGCCGCCCAGAAAGGCAACTACGCCTACCCGGCAATCAATGTCTCCAGCATGGTCACCGCGAACGCGGCTCTGAAAGGCTTCGCCGACAAGAAATCGGATGGCATCATTCAGGTCTCCACTGGGGCCGGCAAATTCGCTTCGGGCCTGGGTGTGGGGAATATGGTGGAAGGAGCCGTCTCGCTGGCGGATCATGTTCAGCGAATGGCGGCCAGGTACGATGTGCTGATCGCTCTGCATACCGATCACTGTCCCCCCAAAAACGTCGATGACTTTCTCATCCCGCTGATTGAAGAGTCGGAACGCCGTGTCGCCGATGGGCAGCTTCCGTTGTTCAACAGCCACATGGTCGATGCCTCGAATCTGCCGCTGAAGGACAACCTCGATCTTTGCGTTCCGTTGTACGAACGAATGGCGAAAATCGGTCAGATGATTGAAGTCGAAGCAGGTGTTGTGGGTGGCGAAGAAGATGGTGCCGCCGGCAGCGAGGACACACCGGAAGAACACCTTTACACCACGCCGGAAGACATGGTGGAAGTTTATCGTCGAATGAAGGATATCGATGGCGTCTACATGTTCGCTGCCACCTTTGGTAACGTGCATGGCCATTACAAGCCGGGGGCAGTGAAACTGGAACCAACCATTCTGCGTGATGGCCAGGAGGCCATCAAAAAGGAATATGGTGACGATGCGTTGTTCCATCTGGTGTTCCACGGCGGTTCCGGTTCGCCGCAGGAACAGATCCGCGAAACACTGGATTACGGCGTGATCAAGATGAATGTCGATACCGACTGCCAGTACGCCTTCAGTCGGTCCATCGCGGATCACTGCTTCCGCAAATACGACGAGATCATGATGGTTGATGGTGGCATCGGAAACAAAAAGACTGGCTACGATCCCCGAGTCTACCTCAAAGGTGCCGAGCAATCGATGGCCGACCGCGTGGGAGTCGCCTGCGACGACCTGCAATCCAGCGGAAAGTCGATCGCCTGATACCGATTCGTATCGGGGCCAAATCCAATTGGCAGCTATAGCCGAAAGATCGGATCAGGAACACAGCAGTTCCTGCAGGAAATTTGCCGCTGCTTCATAAATGCCGGGGGATTGGCTTTCTCTCGGGCCGGCGACATTTAACACCGCAACATCGTTTGCTTTGCACCAGTCACAAATATCGTCCACGCTCTGTATCCCGGGCAATTTTCCGGCCACGAAATAAACCAGGCAAGGCTTGTCCATTTTTTTTGCACAGGTGATGGTCAACGCCGTACCGCCCGTTGGCTTCGTACGTGAGAGAATCAGCGTACCGTCAGAGTCGGCAACGTTTCGTTCGGTGCGGACGGAATAGTCGAATTCGTGAGTTTCCTGTAACGGATAGCGATCTTCAATTGGGCCATCTTCGGCGCGGCGACCCTTCGGACACCAGCCACCACACGGGATGCCCAACTTCAAAGCGACATCCAGAGCGGCCCGATCGACACCTGTCTGACCGCCGGAAACAATCCGCTCAATCGGCAAACGGAATTCCTGTATTGGCTGAAACTGGTCCCCTATCGTCCGTTCTCCTGACCGAATGCCAGACGCATTTGCGGGTCAGCCTCTTTATGCACTTCCTTAAAAAACAGGCTCGGCTGAATGTCTTCGTTGTTCTGGTACTTGTCGCTGTTGTATTCGGTGATTTCGCCCTGCACAGTGTGATAGGAAATCTGGCAGATGGGCGTGCCGGGGTAGATCCTCACAGGTTGGACGGCAGAAAGTTCGAGTGTCCAATATCCGGAAAAGCCGATATCCCCAAACCCGCCGGAGACCTGTAACGCCAGGCCCAGACGCGCGACGGACGACCGCCCCTCAACCATCGGCACAAGGTTGTGCGTCTCGGTCCGTTCTTTTGTGCGGGCGAGGTACAGCTGGTTGGGCTGCAAAATGTATCCCTCTTCGGGGATGGTGTACCGGCGATAGCGGTTTGGCCGGTTCATGTCGAGGACAATTTCCTCGTAGACAATCAACTCATCATGCAGGCGAAGATTGTAGCTGTTGGGGTTGAGCAGGCTCTCGTCAAACGGTTCAATCTGGATGTCACCGCCCAGACGAGACTGGATTTCCGCGCCGGTGAGAATCATCGAGGTGCAACACCTGGAGATGCATTTTTGATGGAGAAAGCGAGCGAATCGACACCCACACATTAAACCGCCCGGCAAATGGTTTCAACGGTTGTGCGGTGGAAATCATTCCGGAAGCGCAAACTGACGAAAAAACGTCGGCAAACAGCACCCGTAAATGGTTGAGGTCAGGCAAAACTTTCGATGCCATGATACTCGCGATACCACTGGACAAACCGTTCGATGCCGGTTTCGATCGGCGTGTTGGGACGGAAATCGACATCGCGAACCAGTGCATCGACATCCGCAAACGTTGCCTGTACATCCCCCGGTTGAATGGGCATCATGTTCCTGATCGCCAGTTTTCCCACATGTTTTTCGATCTGTTCGATGACGTACATCAATTCCACGGGCTGGTTGTTGCCAATGTTGTACACGCGATATGGCGCCTGGCTGCTGGCAGGATTGGGCATATCAGACGACCAGTTTTCATCCGGCGTCGGGATATTCGCGGCTGTGTTCTGAATGCCGGTTACGATATCGTCGATGTAGGTAAAATCCCGCTGCATGTTGCCGTTGTTGTAGACGTCGATTGGTTCGCCATGCGAAACTTTCCGCGTAAAGATATACATCGCCATATCGGGCCGCCCCCACGGGCCATATACGGTGAAAAACCGCAAACCGGTGGTTGGCAGTCCGTAAAGATGACTGTAGGTGTGGGCCATCAATTCGTTCGCCTTCTTCGTCGCCGCGTACAGACTGATCGGATGGTCGACGTTGTGTTCGACGGCGAAGGGCAGGAGAGTATTCGATCCGTATACCGAACTGGAAGAGGCATAAACCAGGTGTTTCACCTGAGTATGTCGACACCCTTCGAGAACATTCACGAACGCCACCAGATTGCTGTCAACGTATGCATGCGGATTGGTAAGCGAATATCGCACGCCCGCTTGTGCAGCCAGATGGATGACGGTCGTAAGGGACTCACGATCAAACAGATCGGCAACCTTGTCCCGATCGGCCAGGTCGAAATGGTGAAAGGAAAACTCGGCCTGCGATTCCAGTTGAGCCAGCCGATCTCGCTTCAGTTGAACCTCGTAATAGTCGTTCAGGCTGTCAACGCCGATCACTCCCGCCCCCTCCGCCAGGTAACGCCGGCAGACGTGAAAACCGATGAATCCGGCAGCACCTGTGACCAGAATGCGGCTCATGACGGGTTCTTCCTGTTCAAAACCTGCTCGATGCAATCGTCAAGCGTGGCTACCAGTTTCAATCAACAGTTGCAGGGCAGGAGCCTCCCTGCCGTTCCTTCGCGAATCGTCATGGCTGGAAATAAAGTCGTCCCTGCGCAGGCGGGTATCCAGAAAAAAGTGTGGATTCCCACCTTCATGGAAATGACGGAATTCAAACGAACGATCAACCGTCCATCTCGGCAACAACGCTGCGATAATATTCGACCGTCTTCTGCAAACCATCTTTGAGGGGATATTCAGGTTCCCAGTTGTCGAGAACCTGTTTCGCTTTGGTGATATCGGGGCAACGCTTTTGAGGATCATCGGCTGGAAGCTCCTTGTGAATGATCTCCGATTTGGAGCCGGTGATCGCAAGGACATGCTCTGTCAGTTCCAGCATCGAATACTCACCCGGATTTCCCAGATTGACCGGCCCAATTTCCTCGTCCTGGTCCATCATCCGCATCATCCCTTCGATCAGGTCGTCAACGTAGCAGAACGATCGCGTTTGTGAGCCATCGCCATAAACTGTGAGTGGATCGCCTCGCAAAGCCTGCATGATGAAATTGGAAATCACCCGGCCATCTTTGGGGTCCATTCGCGGGCCGTAGGTGTTGAAAATCCGAATGATGCGGACTTCCACGCCGTGTGCGAGGTGGTAATTCATGCAGAGTGATTCTGCGACTCGCTTACCTTCGTCGTAACAGCTACGGGGTCCAAGTGGGTTGACGTGTCCCCAGTAATCTTCCGTTTGCGGGTGGACTTCCGGATCACCGTAAACTTCCGAAGTCGAGGCGTGCAGAATTCGGGCCTGACACCGTTTCGCCAGACCGAGGACATTCACTGTGCCGACGGTTGATGTCTTGATCGTCTTGATCGGGTTCCACTGATACGCCTCGGGCGAGGCGGGGCAGGCAAGATTGTAAATCTGATCTGCCTCCACGAAGACAGGGCGAACGACATCGTGCCGAATCAACTCGAAGCGCGGATGTTCGAGCAGATGCTTTATATTCGCCTTGCGGCCCGTAACAAAATTGTCCAGGCAGAGGACATCATCACCCCGTTCCAGCAGGCGGTCACACAAATGGCTGCCCAGAAATCCGGCTCCTCCGGTGACCAGAATCGTCTTCATGATTTTTGCAGTCCTTTTTCCATGTCCATTTCTGCATCAACGGCTGTTTGTTGGATGTTCTTCTTTCGTGACGTTCGTTCTTTTCGTGGTGTTATTCCGCAGCGCGTAACGGATCGGCTACAAGACGGCAAAGTGGCCCCTGCCCTGCAAAAATCACGGCACACAGTATGATACCCTGCAGTTTCCAATTCTATCATTCCCGTGCGGTGTGAAATCCAATGTGGGGGAATCCACTCTTTTTTCTGGATACCCGCCTGCGCGGATATGACCTGTCCTTTCTGGTATGGCGTGCTTCGTTCTCGTAACCACTTTTGTCAAGGTGTGGCGTGACCGATATTCGAGTCACATTCTCACGAACGTGTTTACAACAACCTCTTTCGCGTGTTTCGATTTTTTTGCGGTTGTATGCTCTTCAGACGGATTCCTTCTGTCACGTGTCCGAACCATATCACATTGGTGAAGAATGTGTCACGAGAGTGGATGCCGAATTCCGATTCCTCTTCCGGATTTCCCAATGACTCATCATGAGGTGATCTCACCGGAATAGGCGACACACAATTTGGGGATGTCACCCAATCGATTGAGAATGCGGATTCGACGCCGAAACGGACCAGAGCCAAACAACGGTGAAAAACCGTGGTGATGGTCGGCAATCGCCAATGCGCGAGAGATGTCGTTGACTGTCCAGTTTTCGCGATCATCACTCGCCGCCAGCCAGCGGGCAATCCACAACACAGCCGGATAAACCAGTATTAAAGAATGAAACCCTTCAACCAGAGGCACGTCGTAATAGGCCGGTCCGCAAAAATGCAGGCTCTGAATTTTCACACGAAAGTACCGTGTGAGAATTTCATCCGCCTCTTCCGGAAGTGGTCCAAACGAGCGATCCATTGCCTCAAACGGCACTTCACGAAATTCACCCTGCAACACGGGCGTTGTTCCCCGACCTTTGGCGAATCGCGTCGCAGCCCGCAACATCCTCCAGCGACCACGCCAGCCCGACTCGGATGAGGCGGTCGTGTCTTTCCGCGCATACTGAGCCACCAGCAGGCGAAACGGCATCATGCCCGTTCGGCTTGGTGGGTCAAACTCGCCCAGATCAGTCGGGACTTCCTGGACTGCGGTGGTCGTGATGATATCGAGCAGTTCTCTCAGCCGGTCCCCCTGTACCTTGACGAATGTTGCTTCTCCCACCAGATGCATCCAGAACAGCGCCTGGAGGATCTTTCGCAACGTGGATAATCCGGGCTGGGCGAATGTCTCATCCAGTCGATCAACAAATTTCAGAAAGTCGGGCCAGCCGAGTTGTTCCCCCGGTTTGATCGCCGGTGCAGAGTATGCCTGCAGCTTTTCCGGCAGAACAGCTTTTGCGATTGTGCGAATTTCTGCCGCATTGGATACCATCGATTTGCCTTTGTTGGCCACCACCGATGGACAACTGAAACGCAAACTGACCGTCACCTTTTTGTCCCTGGGATGAAAAGCATAAGGGTAAACGCGGCAGGCCAGCGGCTTTGCCGGTTCCCCAAACTTGGCGTGAATCCGACACAGCCCCTGTTCATCGAGGAAGATGCAGGCCCCGTCACTTTGATGCCCCAATCGAAACTGTTTGCTCCACGGAACCGAATTTAACGGCACGAACAACGGACGATCCGCGGGGATGCCATCGGCGGCGGTCCAGTTCTGCTGTTCGATTCGCGCCTTTTCTTCCGGAGTCACTTCAATTTCATGCTGCCGGCAACAGCCGCTGCAACTGTGGCAACTCCAATTCTGGATTGTCGGCAGTTGAATCTGCGACTGGGCCATGACGTGAGTCCGCTTTCCGATTAACGTACAAGAGAGTGTTCTGCAGGTTCCAGTGTATCGCAACATAAACTCGAAACGAAGGTCGGCAGAGTGACAGAGCGATTCTACATTCCCGAACTGGTGACGCTGAGCGAGACAGGTGGTGAACATGCGGAATTGACGATCACCGGACCGGAAGCGCACCACATCCGAAATGTTCTCCGCTTGCAGACAGGTGACGCGATTGAACTGTTCGACGGGCATGGGCGTTTCTGCAGTGCCATCCTGAGGACACTTTCGCGAAAGTCGGTCGTCGTATCTGTCGGGACAATCGATTTGTCGCCACCTCCGAACCGGAAGATCACTTTGGCGGTTGCATTTCCCAAAGGAGATCGGGCAAAGATGCTGGTCGAGAAGGTGACGGAGTTAGGTGTGACCTCGTTGGTGGCATTGAAGACAGAGCGGAGCGTGGCTCATCCGGATCGCAAGAAATGCGAGAAACTGTTTCAGACCAGTATCGCTGCCTGCAAACAGTCCGGCCGCAATCGACTGTTGGATTTTCAGCCTGTCCAAAGCCTGGACGATCTGCTGGCCAACCTGCCCGATGAGACACGTTTAATTCTGGGCGATCCTGCCGGAGAGTCGTCGGAAGGCATTGTCGCTTCTGTTGGTCAGCATTCGTTGCTGGTTGTTGTCGGCCCGGAAGGGGGATTTTCACCAGCGGAACGTTCGCGAATTCTCGATGCCGGTGCGATACCGATTCGTATCGGAACACACATTCTGCGAATCGAAACAGCCGCAATTGCATTGGCGGCGTTCTTTGCCGATTGAGTTTTCGATGCATCAAAACGGTACTGTTTTCGGCGAATTACGAGTTTAGGTGTTGCCCATGCGCGATATCCGACGCTACAATGGAAAATTGAGATTGAATCTCAATAGCATTGAAACCTTGGCCTGGCTGATTGTAGAAGAAACCGTGCAAAACGTTATTCCTATTGAACTTATGTCTGTCGGAGAGTGTGGGCATGTGCATCAGATTGGTGGTTGCCCGGATCTGGTCAGCCGCCTGTTGGAGATGGGATTACGTGAAGGGGCGAGGGTACGAATGCTGCAGCCCGGCTCTCCCTGCATCGTCGCCGTGAACGATCACCGTATGACCTTCCGCATGAACAACGAAACCGCCCTGGTAATGGTGTCGCTGGATGGAATCGCCTGACCTGGCTGAATGACTCTGGAACATGCCTCTGCAAATTGAGCAGCTGGCTTTTTCGCGAAACGCTGCTGGTCCGCGGGGGGCGTGTTTACTGGCCAAACGACATCCTTCGTGGCCACAAGAAAGCGTGAGACGTGCATGACAATGCTCGACGAATTGAAACCGGGTGAGGTGGCCCAAATTGTCGCTGTCGAAGGGAAGGATGCCATCAGCACGCGGTTACTCGAAATGGGTTTGATCGAAGGGACCGAAATCTCCTGTATCGGCAAGGCACCTTTGGGCGATCCGTTGGAATTTGAAGTTTGCGGTTACCGAATTTCCCTCCGCAGCAGCGAAGCCCGTCGCGTGCAGATCACCCGTTAACCACTCCCTGCTCCCTCCATCCGAATACATCATCACACGACAACATCTCCATGACGACTTCCTCCAAACTGACCGTCGCGTTGATTGGCAATCCCAACACGGGCAAAAGCACGCTTTTCAGCGGACTCTGTGGATACCGCGTGCGAACGGGAAATTATCCAGGTGTAACGGTCGAAAAAAAACTGAGTTCCACCCGCTGGGGCGAAACGAATGTGACTCTGATCGATCTGCCGGGTACCTACAGCCTCTCTCCCCGTTCACTCGATGAAATGGTCTCAGTCGATGTGCTGCTTGGCCGCCAGGTCGATGTCGGCGAGCCGGACGTTGTCGTGTGTATCGTTGATGCCTCGAATCTGGAACGGAATCTGTTTCTCGTCAGTCAGGTTCTCGACATGCAGAAACCGACGGTCCTTGTGCTCAACATGTGTGATGTGGCTGAGACGCACGGCGTGACGATTGATATCGAGCCGCTTTCGCAAAGGCTTGGCGTACCGGTCATCAAGACGCTGGCACACCGTAAGCAGGGTCTGGAAGAAGTGAAGAATGCGGTGATACGGGCTGGTTCTTCGGACCAGGTACCAACACACCAATTGTTTCCCGATCTGTTCTACGCTGAATGCGAGACACTCTCACATCAGTTAAAAAATAGTAACGGAAGCCCCGGTGAAGTCCCGGGCTATCTGCTGGAACGCCTGCTGCTGGATGTGGGCGGACATGTGGAATCGCACTTTGTCGCTCAGTATGGTGAAGAGATCCGCCAACAGGTCGCCGCTTCGCGTGGACGTCTGGAGGAAGCTGGATGCAAGGTGCCGGCGGTTGAGGCGATTGCTCGTTACGGCTGGATTCGCGAGAACTTGAATGGTGTACTTTCGCGTCCGGAGCATCATGCCACGACACCCAGTGACAAAATCGATCGCTTTTTGACGAACCGGTTTACTGGCGTAGTGGTTTTTCTCAGCTTGATGTTTCTGGTGTTTCAGGCGATTTACGCCTGGGCTGGACCGTTGATGGACTTCATCGAAGGAGGCCAGACGTTTGCCAGTGGTTGGGTCGTCGGGCTTATGCCACCTGGCGCATTGCGAAGTCTGCTGGTCGATGGAATCATCGGTGGCGTGGGAAGCGTGATCATTTTCCTGCCGCAAATCTGTTTCCTGTTTTTCTTCATTGCCTTGCTGGAAGATTGCGGCTATATGGCCCGCGCGGCTTTTCTGATGGATCGCGTGATGACCTGTGTTGGCCTGTCGGGAAAATCATTCGTGCCGTTGATGTCCTCATTTGCCTGTGCCATTCCCGGCGTGATGGCAACCCGCGTGATTGAAAATCCCCGCGACCGTCTGCTGACCATTCTCGTCGCCCCGCTGATGAGTTGCTCTGCCCGTTTGCCAGTTTATGTGCTGCTCATCTGGGCCTTCATTCCGCCCGAAACCTATTTCGATGGCTGGGTGTCACTCCGTGGCATGGTATTGTTCATCATGCATTTTGTCGGTTTGATCGTTGCAGTTCCAGTCGCCTGGATTTTGAAGAAAACGCTGCTGAAAGGAGAAACGCCTCCGTTTGTGATGGAATTGCCAAGCTACAAAATTCCCTCAGTGCGTGTCGTGTTGGACCGGGTTTATGATCGGGGTAAGGCGTTCATCGTGCGGGCGGGGACGTTGATTTTCGCCACAACCATTGTCGTCTGGGCAGCGGGATATTTCCCCGGTGACCGTGGTGAGTTGCATCAACTGCAGGCAGAAATAGAAAAAATCGAAGCCATGGCAGAATCGGAAGAAGCGGCAGAGGAACAGACGGCTTCACTGGTCGAGAAGCAAAACCAGTTGAGCGCCAGCCTGATCAAGCAGAGTGCACTGGGACGCGTGGGACATGCGATTGAACCGGTCGTCAAACCGTTGGGTTGGGACTGGCGAATTGGCGTGGGGGTCATCGCGTCTTTTCCCGCACGCGAGGTGATCATCGCGACGTTGGGAACCATCTACAGCCTGGGAGGTGACATCGATATCGATGAGGAATTGGAAGATGAGGACAAAGCGAAAGAGGGATTGATCGCGCAGTTACAGACATCACAATGGCCGGATGGCAACAAGGTGTTCAACATTCCGGTTGCCATTTCGGTAATGGTCTTTTTCGCGCTGTGCGCTCAATGCGGGGCGACATTGATGGTGATCAAACGGGAAACCAACAGTTGGGCGTGGCCGATTTTCACGTTCGTCTACATGACCGCGTTGGCGTATGTTGGCGCGTTGTTGTCGTATCAGGTCAGCATGTTGTTCGCCTGAATTCGTCCACGTTCTCACGAACGTGGTTATAAAAAACACTTTCGCGTCTTTTGGTTGATTCGTGGTCGTCTTCTTTTCGGTCGAAAAACAGTGCGAAAACGATCCTGTCACCCTGCCCCATTCTTTCCCTCAGAGACAGACGGCAGTGAGGCCCCTGCCCTGCGGAAACTTTGACAAGCGTGGTTATGAGAACAAAGCACATTATACCAGGAAGGACACATCATGCCCGCGCAGGCGGGGATCCAGAGCATGCCAGAAGAGTGGATTCCCCTCACACTGAATTTCACACCGAGTGGGAATGACGGCGAATGGCACGGGAACGGTGCATGCCGTTCGGTGTCTTTTTCTCACGTCCACCAGACCGGAGTACTCGCGCACTGCCGCTATGAAGCATGGCACGCCAATTTTCTTTTGCTGCGAACTCAGCAGCAGACTTGTTATGATATCGGCATGCCTTCCTGAAAGACGCTTGCCACTGAGAACAAACGATTATGCCCGCCAACCTGACACCGCAATACCAGAAGGCCGAAGAGGAATACCGCCTCGCGCAGACGGCTGAAGAGCAGGTCGCCTGTCTGGAGCAAATGTTGCAACTCATCCCCAAACATAAGGGGACGGAAAAAATTCAGGCGGACCTCAAGACCCGGCTGAAAGATGCCCGGATCGAGGCGCAAACGGAGAAAAACGCGTCCAAGGCAACGCGAAGTTATCGCATTCCTCGCCAGGGTGCCGGGCAGATCGTGTTACTCGGAGCTCCGAATGTGGGCAAAAGTCGTCTGCTTGCGGAACTCACTCATGCCAAACCGGAAGTGGCCGACTATCCCTTCACCACTCGCGAGGTGATTCCCGGCATGATGGAATGGGAAGATGTGAAGGTGCAACTGATCGACACGCCGCCGGTCACCTCTTCGCATATCGAACCCTATCTGTTGAATATGGTACGAGCCTCTGACGCGGTATTGCTCTGCTTTGATGGCAGCAGCGACGACGCTCCAGAAGAAACGCTCGATGTCACCAATCAAATCACCGAACGGAAGACCCGACTGAGCGATCATTCCGGTTTCAACGAAGACGACTTTTCCGTCGTGAACATCAAAACGCTGATGGTTATCACCCATGCCGATGACTCGGGTCTGCAGGATCGACTCGACTTCTTTCACGAAATGACCGATCTGCGACTGCCGCAAGTTCGGGTGGAATTTGAACGTTCCGATTCCGTCGAGAACCTGCGGACCGAGATTTTCCAGCTACTGGATGTCATTCGCATCTACACGAAGAAGCCGGGTAAACCAGCGGATAAAGTTGACCCGTTCACTATTCCGCGCGGTGGAAATGTCGAAGATCTGGCGTACAAGGTGCATCGTGATCTGGCGGAGTCGCTGAAGTATGCTCGCGTCTGGGGCGAAAGTGTGGTGGATGGCCAGAGTGTCGGGCGGGACCATTTGTTGTGCGATACTGACGTGGTGGAACTGCACTCGATCTGAGTGACTCTGCGCATGACCTCGACACGCAACAGGTCTGATCCTAAAATCTGCAACGATCGCACGCAACATCCATCCTTTCCAGATCAGGTTCTCTATGCGTCAAATCGGAGTCGTCAACAACGAAGAACATGCACGGTGGTTTTACAGTTACACACTGGCCAACGGTATCAAGACGCAGATTGAACATGAGAGGGATTCGACCTGGGCCGTTTGGGTGCACGACGAAGATCACGTCGACGACGCCCGCGAGAAGTTGAACGAATTCCTTGATCAACCAGATCACGAACGGTATGCACAGTCGATCGACATCGCGAAGGAAATCGAACGGAAGGAGATCGCGAAGCGTCGACAGTTTGAACGCCGCTCGAAGAATATGCGTCGACAGTTTGACCATCCGACCGGTCGTCGCGCGGTTGTGACGATGACCTTGATGATGATCAGCATCGTCGTAACGTTTTTTGGAACGGAACGTCCGAATGGATTTACCGGTGGTTGGCAACCGATGGAATTCGTGCGCGAGTGGGTGATGATCACACCACCCCGCTATCGGATTATCGCAACGGGAGAAATCATTGAACCGTCGCTGGTTGAGGTGATCGCTGCCGGGCAGATCTGGCGATTGATCACTCCCATCTTTCTGCATCTCGATCTGATGCATATTCTGTTCAACATGTACATGTTGAATATCTTCGGCAGGGCGGTCGAACTCCGTCGAGGTATCTGGAAGTTCCTCGGCCTCGTCACCATTATGGCCATTGGTTCGAACGTGGCTCAGTTTTACGTTTCCGGTCCTGGTTTTGGCGGGATGTCGGGTGTTATCTATGGACTGTTCGGTTACGTCTGGATGAAAAGCCGGTACGACCCGAACACCGGCTTCTTCCTGCCGTCCAGCACGGTCTTTATTCTGATCGGCTGGCTCGTGTTGTGCTTTACTGGTGCAATAGGCCCAGTCGCCAATGCCGCGCATCTGGTGGGGCTGATTTCCGGATGCGTGGCGGGCATGCTGCCAATCTGGTTACGAAACCGATGAATGGCGACAGGTTGCCCGAAGTGCTTTTGGTTTGACATAGCTGCGTTGCCACGCAACACGTTCGCTCAGGAAAAATACGGCATACGGGTGAGACTCATCCAGAGTATTCGAGACATTTGTTGACAGCTTTCCGATATTCAAGCATGGGTGCAGAAAAAACCTTTGACCTTATCTTCGTTTCTGCGAATCGCGGAGAATGGAGCACGATCAATTTCAACCCGTTCATCCTGCAATCCTGTCAAAACTTTTTCCCCATCATGGTTTTTCTGTCACCAGTTTTTCCCAACGGTGTCTCACAGAACTGAAAAGCGAAAACAAACTGAATTGCGATGAGACCAACATGAAAAAATCTGCCTACAACGGGCCGCTGGAGCAGGTCAACGACTACTGCTGGCGGATTCCAAAAAGTTACAAACAGGAAATGCGTGTCGATGGCCTCATTTACGCCTCGAAAGATCTGATTGAACAGGTCAAAGGGGATCAGGCACCGGATCAGGTGGCGAACGTCGCGACATTGCCCGGTATTCAGGTGGCCAGTCTGGCCATGCCCGATATCCATTGGGGGTACGGGTTTACGATTGGCGGCGTCTGCGCGACCGATCCGGAGGAAGGGGGCGTCATCTCTCCGGGTGGCGTCGGGTATGACATCAACTGCGGTGTCCGGTTGATGCGATCAAAACTGTTCTATCAAGACGTGAAGCATGACCTCAAAGACCTGGTGGAAGAACTGTTTCGCGAAGTGCCAACCGGCGTCGGGAAGTCGGGCAAATACAAATTCACCCACTCGCAACTCAAACAGATGATGTCGCGGGGGCCGAAGTGGTTGATTGAGCGGGGGCAGGCGGTTGAATCGGACATCGAACATACCGAAGCCCGTGGCTGTCTGGATGGGGCAGATCCGGAACTGGTGAGCGAACGGGCATTGCAACGGGGGGAAAACCAATGTGGCACCCTCGGCTCGGGCAACCATTTCCTCGAATTACAGGTTGTCGAATCGATCCATGATGAAATGGCCGCCCGTGTGATGGGCCTCGAAAAAGATATGGTCTGCGTGATGATCCATTCCGGATCGCGTGGACTTGGTTATCAGGTTTGTGATGATGCACTAAAGAGTCTGCGTGGCGTGCCGGAGAAATATGGCATCGAACTGCCGGATCGACAACTGGCCTGTGCGCCGGTCAACAGTCCGGAAGGTTCACACTATCTCGGTGCGATGCGCGCGGCAGCAAACTATGCGTGGTGTAACCGGCAACTGCTCATGTGGCAGGCGCGCGAAGTGTTTGAACGAATCTTCAATAGCACATGGCACGAGTTGGGGATGAACCTTGTCTATGACGTGGCTCACAATATCGCCAAACTCGAACGACACACCATTCACGACAAACAGAAGAATGTCTGGGTGCATCGCAAAGGGGCAACCCGCGCCTTTCCTGCAGATCATCCCGAAACACCCGATAAGTATCGGGCGATCGGACAGCCGGTTTTGATTCCCGGTGACATGGGTCGGGCCAGTTGGGTACTGGTTGGCCAACCAGGCAGCATGGAGCAGACCTTCGGCACAACCTGCCATGGCGCGGGGCGGCAGATGAGTCGGACTCAAGCTGTGAAACATGCGCGCGGACGCAAGATCGATGAAGAATTGGCAAACCGGGGTGTGATTGCACGTGCCCGGAGTTGGAGGGGTCTGGCCGAAGAACAACCGGACGCCTACAAGGATGTGAACCTCGTGGTTGATACGGTACATCGCGCGGGACTGTCACAGAAGGTGGCCCGCATGAAACCAATTGGCGTCATTAAAGGTTAGAGCGTATTCCGCTCCTTCGTGGCGCGATGGACGTTTTTCGTCCTGCAAATACAGATTCCCGCGAGCGAGAAGCGTCACACGAAAAGGGAAATTGCCTAGTCGACAAGAAAAAACGGGTACCGAAGCCTTCCTGCTCCAGTACCCGTTTCTCATTTTCTGCAAGCGGTTTATGTCGAAACCGGCTGTGTCAGATTGACGTCCATTGTCGGGTATGGGATTCCGATGCCCGCTTCATCCAGCGAGTTTTTGACTTCCCGGATGGTGGCCTGTTTGACGGCACCAAAATCGGCCGTCGGAGCCCAGACGCGAACTGACCAGTCGACCGACGACCCGCCCAGTTCGGACAGGAAGACGACTGGTGCGGGATCTTCGAGACGACCGGGAACGCGGTTCGCTGCCGCCTCAAGCACTTCGCGCGTCTTGTCAATGTCGGCTCCGTATTCCACACCGACAGCGACATCCGCCCGGCGGCGCGGGTGGTAGGTGATGTTCTCAATCGTTGTGCCGAAGATCTCTCCGTTGGGAATGATAAACCGGCGATTGTCAAAGGTATCGATTTCTGTCGTAAAGAGTCCCACCTCGTTCACCAGACCTGTTTCGCCACCAATGTTGACGGCATCGCCCACCTTGAACGGACGAAAGACCAGCAGCATGACTCCGGCGGACATGTTACCCAGTGTTCCCTGAAATGCCAAACCCAGCGCAAGACCAGCGGCACCAATCAGGGCGGCAAAACTTGTCGTCTGAATTCCGAAGACACTCAAACAGGCGAGTCCGGCAAGAATGAGTACTAACCAGCGTACCATGTTCGAGGCGAACTTCGTCAGCGTCGTATCGATCTTGGCACGTTCCATCCCTTTGCGGGTGATGCTCGAAATCCATCGTGCAATAATCCACGCGATGAACAGCAAGACCAGCACGCCGATAACGCGCGTGCCATAGGGAACGACATACTCTTTCCCCATTTCGATGAGGTCGGCAGAACCACCACTGAAGTCTCCACTCATCAATTTGTCAGCGGCGTCACTGGCTTTCTCGGATGCTTCCGAGAGATCGGCCGCTGCGTCAACGCTCTCGGTCGTTGTGGCGGCTTCGGCACCAGCCTCAGCCGTCTCATTTGTGGCCGTTGTGCCGGCACCGGCTTCGTCTTGAAACAGAAACATAGCGAAAAGTCCTCCGTCAGAAATGTTGAAAAAAGGCACGAATCGAAAAGAACGTAACATAAGAGGTGTCAAAAAGACCATTACCGGGCTGATGAACTCGCCAGCAGTAACGCAATTGCCGAAGTTGTCGACCGTTTTCGTTTTTTTGCGAGAGGTCGCAGGAACTCGTATTCAGGATCGTGTTCAATCCGGGTCACACTGTAACACCCGATGTGTCGAATTTCACCCATCTTTTACTTTCACTCATCTTTACAGGCGATTTTTTTGATTTCTTTCGCCGCTTCATCCAGACGAATGGTCCCCTCATATAAAGCACGACCGATAATCGCACCGGTGAGTTTCGGCTGTTCGCGGGAGACTGCAGCCAGGCGGCGGAGGTCGTCCAACGTTGTCACGCCACCCGATGCAATAACGGGCAATCCCAAATCAGCCAAAGCCCGCATGTCCTCAATCGTTCCTTCATCCACACCCTGCATCATGCCGTCGTTGGCAATGTTCGTGTAGATGACTGCAGCCAGCGGCAGGCCGACGTATTGCCCGGCGAGTTCCGGAGCCGAGACCTCCGAGACATCCAGCCAGCCTTCCGTCGCCACCATTGAGTCGCGGGCATCGAGTCCGAGTGCAACGCGATCGGGATAACGCTGCACCACGTCGCGAAACCATTCCGGCTGCTTAAGCGCCTGTGTGCCGATAATCAGCCGATCAACCCCGACGTCATCCAGCAGTAATTCGATTCCCGCATCGTCACGAATTCCACCGCCCAATTCGCAGGGAATATCGACAGCTCTCACGATTTTGCGAACCACTTCGTGATTGACAGGGTGTCCCGCTTTCGCCCCGTCAAGATCAACAAGATGGAGAATATCCCCACCCGAATCGGCCCAGCGTTGTGCCATCGCGACGGGATCATTGCTGAAGATGGTTTCCTGCGCGTAATCTCCCTGTCGCAAACGAACACACTTTCCATCACGCAGGTCAATGGCGGGCAATAATTGCATTCCAGTCTCTCTTCCTTCGGGTTTGGATCGATGATTTATTCTGGGCGATTTGACCGCCTGCTGAGGGTAAAGTCAACCGTTGACATCGCTTAACACCGGGCGTGGGCATTCACGGCGAATCGAACAGCAGCTATGATCGCATACGCAAGAGGATGCTCGTTTTTTGCTCTGGAAGAATGTGGGATGTAATGGATCAGGTGGAACTGATCGCAACAGCCAGTTTTGGTCTGGAGGCAGTCGTCTCACGCGAGTTGCAGGCGCTCGGTTATGAAAATCGAACCGTCGAAGACGGTCGAGTGACGTTCCGTGCGCCGCTTTCGGCTATCGCGAAATGCAACCTCTGGCTGCGGAGTGCGGATCGTGTGCTGGTCAAAGCAGGCGAATTTGAAGCGCACGATTTCGGCCAGTTGTTCGACCAGACCTGCGAACTCCCCTGGAGAGACTGGCTGCCGGTCGATGCCGAATTTCCCGTACGCGGTCGTTCGGTCCGTTCTCAACTTTCCAGTGTGCCCGATTGCCAGGCGATTGTGAAAAAAGCGATTGTGGAAAGCCTGAAAAAAACTTACCGCAAAGACTGGTTCCCGGAAACCGGCCCGCTTTACCCGGTCGAAATTGCGATGCTCAAAGACCGGGCCACGCTGACGATCGACACAACCGGTCCGGGGCTTCACAAGCGAGGCTATCGCACATTGCAGGGTGACGCGCCATTAAAGGAAACTCTCGCCGCAGCGTTGGTTCAACTGAGTTACTGGAACCCTGATCGCATCCTCATTGACCCATTTTGTGGCACAGGAACAATCCCCATTGAAGCCGCTCTGATCGGCTGCAACATGGCCCCTGGTCTCAACCGCACTTTTTCAGCAGAGACCTGGCCTCAGTTTGGCGAACAGGACTGGCAGGAAGCCCGGACCGAAGCCCACGATGTGGCGTTGGGCTCCATTGACGCGCCCATGATAGGAACCGACTGCGACGACCGCGCATTGAGCAAAGCTCGCTTCCACGCGAAACAGGCGGGAGTCGAACAACAAATTCACTTCCAGAAAAAGGAACTGTCAGAATTCACCACCAGTCGTCATTACGGGTGTATCATCTGCAACCCGCCGTATGGCGAGCGAATTGGCGAGGAGGTGGAAGCCGAATCTCTCTATCGCGAAATGCGAAAGAAGTGGTGCGACCTTGAGACATGGTCTATCTATGTACTTACGTCATACCCCGAATTTGAAAGACTATTTGATCGGAAGGCTGGAAGACGGCGAAAGATCTACAACGGTCGTATCGCCTGCACCTACTATCAGTTTCCCGGTCCTCCACCGCCACGGCGGCGCGAATCGTGATGCAAACGTGAATGCGTTGTGGACACCCCGGTGCGGACCGTACAAACTCGTCCGGAAAATCGGTAAACTCGGGAAACGTGAAGACGTTCAACTTTGAATTGAATCACTCCTTATGAACCATCTTGTCGCCACACAACTCTTAAACGAAACCGAATCGGATGAGGAAGCAAGACAATTGCTTACCGAGGCTGGTTTCCGCGATATCGATGCGGCGCTGAATCGCTTTCGCGAAATGTGCCCCGGTGAGCGGGCGCGAGATCATCTTGAAGAATCTCTCCCCGTGCTGATGCTGGCACTGACCGATGCCGCTGTACCGGATGCTTCGCTGGTCAATTTCGACCGTTACGTTCAAAGCGTTCCCGATCGTACGGAGTTGTTTCGCTATCTGGCTGAACATCCCCGATCGGTCGAAATCCTGATTCGACTGTTCGTCGGCAGCCAGTTTCTGACGGAAATCCTGCTGCGCAATCCGTCCTATCTTGTTCAACTCACGCAACACAAACGAATCGCCGAAATCAAAAGCCGCGAGGAGTTTCTGCAGGAGGAATTGTCATGGACCGAACAGGCTGAAGGGATTGCCCGAAAGCTGGACGAACTGCGGCGATACCAGCGATGGGAGTTGTTGCGCATTGGAGCGTGTGACGCATTCGGTCTGCTGGATCTCCGTAGCGTGACGACGCAACTCTCGTTGCTGGCCGACAGTCTGGTGCAAGCCTGCATGAAGCTGCTTGCGTCTGAGTTGGATGTCAACCCGAGCGGATTTGCAGTGCTGGCGTTCGGAAAACTGGGTGGGGAAGAGCTGAACTACAGCTCCGACATCGACCTGGTCTTTCTCGCGCAAGATAACGCGACAAAGTACTGGTCGCTGGGACAACGTCTGATTAAGGCGCTCACGGAATCAACGTCCGAGGGATTTCTGTATCGCGTCGATATGCGTTTGCGTCCGTGGGGCAACTCCGGATCACTTGTCAACACGATCGATGCGCATATCAAATACCTCGAAACCCACGGCATGGCGTGGGAAAAACAGGCTTTATTGAAAGCACGCTGCATTGCCGGTTCGATGGCGGTGGGACAGGAATTTCTGGAACGCGCCCGGCCACAGATCTTCAACGTCCCCCCCGATGTAATTCGTGAGAACATTCGCGGGATGAAGTCGAAAATCGAATCAGAACTCGACCGGCAGGGACGCAAATGGGGTGAGGTCAAATCGGGTGAAGGTTCCATTCGCGATATCGAATTCGTCACGCAGTACCTGCAGCTCGCTCATGGTGGAGAAAACAGGCATCTGCGCGCGACCGGCACGCTGGATGGCCTGATTCGTTTGACCGATTTTGGTTTCGTGAGAGCGGATGAATATCGCCAGTTGACCAGCGGCTACCTGTTTTTCCGCACGATCGAGCATTCTCTGCAGTTGATGCACCACAAGCAGACGCATTCTCTGCCCGACAATGAACGAGAACAAAAATACCTCGCTCGGCGATTGGACTATTCGACAGCGGAACGATTCCTCGCACACTACGAGCGTCACCGTGAAGCCGTCCGCGCGATTTATGACCGCTACATCGGCAACCCGCAGGATGCACACGAGACGTCAGATGAAAGCGTTAACAGTGATGAACCGGCACATGTCGCCCTGATGGAAGAATCGTACGCCGCGACATTTTCCAATGATGAAATTCTCAGGCATTCGCAACTGTTACAACAGCTTTCCGAGGACAACATTGTCGAAGCCGAAGCCGAAGCCGCCGACAATGGACAGTGGCGTGTGACGGTGGTTGGTTACGATACGCCGGGGGATTTATCGTTTATTTGTGGCCTGCTGTTTGTGTACGGTTTCGATATCACCGCCGGGAATGTTTTCACCGACGAGCAGGCGTTGACGCGCGACAGCCGGACCGGTTCCCGTGCAGTCGGTCGAGCCGCGCGATCCGGCAGCAAGCGGAAATTTGTCAATGTCTTTTCGGTTACGCCTCCTCTGGAAATCGTTCTGCCGGAAGTCTGGATTCGGTATCGCAACGATCTGAACGACCTGATGCAACTCGTTCAGGCAGGCCAACAACGCAAAGCACAGGGCCGCCTCGCCAAACGGGTGGCGAATGCGTTGTGGGAACTCCCCGATGAAGACACCACGCTCTTCTCTGTCGACATCGAGATTGACAACGAAACGTCCGAACGGCAAACAGTATTGACAATCCAGTCTGACGATACCATCGGGTTTCTTTACGAGTTGGCCAATGCGTTATCGATGAACGGGATTTCGATAAACCGAATGATCGTTCGTTCGCACGGGAACCGTGTTGACGATACGCTCTACGTCACCGATGCCGAGGGTGGCAAGATCATCGATGAAACGCGGCAGCGCGAATTGCGCGCGGCAACGGTCCTGATCAAGCACTTCACGCATCTGTTGCCCCGGTCACCCAATCCGGAAGCGGCGTTGCTTCATTTTCGCGACTTCCTGGAACAACTCCTGGAACAATCGAACTGGACCGATCAGCTCTCTTCGCTGGAACGGCCCGATGTCCTCAATGCTCTGGCCCGACTGCTGGGCGTGAGCGACTTTCTCTGGGAAGACTTCCTCCGTCTGCAGCACGAAAACCTCTTTCCGGTCGTGACTGATCCCCAGGCTCTGGCGCATGCAAAATCACGCGAGGAATTGACCGAGGCATTAGCCGGCGAAATGGCGATGCAAGATGGTTTCGAGAAAAAGAAAAACGTACTCAACGCGTTCAAAGATCGCGAGATGTTCCGTATCGACATGCGGCACATTCAGGGCGAGACGACAGAGTTTGGCGAGTTTTCCAACGAATTGACCGTGTTGGCGGAAGTGGTGGTGGGAGCCGCTTATGTACTGTGCGACACAAGTCTCCGAAAACGTTATGGCGACCCGCTGCGCGAAGATGGCTGCGAATGCCGAATGACCATTGCTGCGCTCGGAAAATGTGGTGGCCGCGAACTCGGTTATGCGTCGGACATCGAATTGATGTTCATCTACGATGGGCCGGGGAAAACCGATGGTGAGAAATCGATCACCACAGCGGAATACTATCAGAAACTGGTCGAGTCGTTCACACAGGTGATCGAGTCTCGACAGAAGGGGATTTTTGAGATCGACCTGCGACTACGTCCATATGGAAAGGCGGGAAGCCTGGCAGTCGCTTTTGACGCATTTGAGAATTATTTCGGACCCGATGGTGCCGCCTGGCCTTATGAACGACAGGCATTGGTCAAATTGCGACAGATCGCAGGCCATCCCCGCCTGGGTGATGAATTAATCGACCTGCGTAACCGACTGATCTACACGGGTGAACCTTTCGATGTTGTCGCGATGCGGGCCATGCGCGAGAAGCAGGTGCGGCAACTCGTCCGAGCCGGGACAACCAACGCCAAACTGGGACCGGGTGGCCTGGTCGATTGTGAATATCTGACTCAGGGATTGCAGATTACCTATGGCGGACGCATTACCGATTTACGAAACACCAACACACGCGAAGCGATCGAGGCATTGTATCACGCGGGCATCCTTTCAGAGGATGCCTTCCACGAATTGACCGAAGCCTACATGTTCCTGCGCAATGTAATTGACTCGCTTCGCATGGTACGCGGCCATGCCCGGGATCTGACGCTGCCTGATCCCGACAGCGAAGAGTTTGAATTTCTCGCCCGCCGGATCGGTTATCGATCACACATCCACGATTTACGCACCGACTTTGAACGCTGCACGGAAGTTGTGCAGAAATGGAATCGTGTGATGTACGAAGATGCCACGAATGGAAACTGACAGAGAGCGTGATTTGACATCACGCCGAAACGCCAGTCTGTCATTCCCACGAAAATGGGGAATGACGGAATAGAGGCCTGGGTGCCGCGTAGCATGGCACCCGAAAAATAGATTCCCATAGCTGAGTTGCTACACAATGCGGAACGACATCTTCCAATTTGAATGGACTGTATATCGTTTCAATTCAGAGACGACACGTATGTGCGGTTGATGGTTCGGTTATTCCGCTTCTTCGACCTCTTCGCCCAGCATCTTCCGCAGTTTTCGCAACGCACGCAGGTAACGCATGCCAGCAGCAGCTGGAGAAAGCCCCAACGCCTGTGCGACTTCCGAGTTTCCCAGATGTTCCACATGCCGCATCAGAATCACTTCGCGGTCATCCTCGCCCAATTCATCCAATGCCAACAGGAATCGCTGTTCCAGTTCTTTGCGGATGTTCGCTGCAGCCGGGGTGAGACCCTGATCACGCAGGTCGTTGGCCAGGTTGTATGCGGACCGTTCGCCATCCCCGCCGGAGACCATCGGCTTTTCCCGATCGACACTCCGACGCTGCGCGACACGATGCCGACGATGCATGTCGATAATCCGGTCTTTCGCCAACTGCCGCAGCCAGAGATGAAAGGGCATCGCCGGGTTCTGGATGTAATTTTCGAGTCGCTGGTTTGCTTCGATCAACACATCCTGCACAATATCACTGGCATCGACCCGCTGCGCCAGCACACGATCCATGCGCAATTGAATCATCTGCTGCAACGACTGACGATGACGATTCATCAAATTATTAACGGCACCATCACTGCCATCGGCCGCTTGTCTGAGCAGTTGTTGCGTCTCGTCCGAATCAGGCCACATCGCTTGAGTTTCCAATTTAAGGGGAAGTCACGTTTTGCATATTAAACCGAATCAACACTCTGGCTGCCAGAACGATGTTGTTGCGTTTGCCCTGACGATGGTCAAAATGTGGGGAAGGTGACGACGTCCATGCCCGCTGCAAGGATTCTCAAGGTGACAACCGTATTGTTCATGTTGCATTTTCAGTGAACGGTCAAATCGATTTCAGTTTGCTATTGGACGTGACATTCCCTTAGAAGTTTGCGGGGTACGCCGATGTCGACAACCGTAACGGGACCGGTCCAGTGATGTGATGCGTCATTGTCAAAACCACGCTTTCGTGCAACGAACGTGACCGTGTGGTCTGCCAGCACGCACTCCCCCGACGGCTCGCCTGCGTCGCAATCCAAACCGGAAGGAAGATCGATCGCCAGCGTTTGTGTGTCGTTGGCATTCATCAACCGAATAACGTCGGAAAAAGGCGCACGAACTGCACCGGTCAGTCCCGTTCCCAGCAGGCAATCGACAATCCAGTCGGCATGCGCGAATTCTTCGCTCAGGTTGGCGAATTATTCGTCCATTAGCCCGGTCTCGCCAAAGGGAAATTCAAGTATCGGAGTTTCGCCTTTTTTCAAGACTTCGCAATTAGTTGCCGCATCGCCTGACAAATCAGCAGAGTCACCAAGAAGACAGACGAGGACATCAAATCCGAGGTACTCCAGTTGTCGGGCCATCGCGAAGCCATCACCACCATTGTTGCCTTTGCCACAACAAATGACGACTCGTCCCACAATTCCCATCGAAACCAGCAGGTCGACCGCTCCCCGTGCGGCATTCTCCATCAAAACGATTCCGGGCAAACCGTACGATTCAATCGCCCGGCGATCGATTTCCCGCACTTCTTCCCGCGAGAGCGAATGCATTGCCAGATAGGGGCGGTCCGTAATGTTCATTCCATTGATCTCTATTGGACTGGGAATTCAACCGCCTCTTGGCAGGTTTCTCTTTTCCCCGCTTTGTGTTACGATTCCAGGACGATTGATTGTTCAGCCCTTGCTCACAAAGGGAGGACTGAATTATCCAATGACAGATCTCGATTGCACCATGATTCTCCGTCGAGTGCAAACGTCTTTGATGACGGCATCACCGGGGCGATCATTTTTGATAGACAGTTTGACTGCCATATCGGTTGTTGACATTGGCAAATTTGTCAATGTCAAACGTCAGCCAATGGCGGATTGTCAGCGGAGTGCGGGGAGTGATTGAAGAATTTGCCGACCGCTGGGCACTGGTTACCGGGTCTTCCTCCGGTATTGGCGTCGAGTTTGCGCACAGACTGGCGTCGCGCGGCATGCACCTGGTTCTCACCGCCAGACGGGAAGAAGCCATGCGCGAACTGGCTGGTGAACTTCACACCAGGCATGGCACACGCTGCGAAATCATTCCGGGTGATCTGGCCGATCCTTCCACACCGGCCCGTTTGATGGAGGAAATCCGCAACCGTGAGATCGAAATTGAGTTGCTGGTCAACAATGCGGGATTCGCCATCGCCGCGGATATCGAGGCAACGGATACTCAGCGTGTACTCGACATGCTGCAGGTCAATATGACGTCACTCACCGAACTGACGTACGCGGTCTTGCCGACGATGCTCGCGCGCGAACATGGTGCGATTATCAATGTGGCGTCGGTGGCGGCATTTCAACCGGTCGCGTTCATGGGACCTTACGCAGCAAGTAAGTCGTACGTTCTGCATTTCACCGAAGCGCTCTGGGCCGAAGCACGCGATCGCAATGTTACCGTGATGGCCCTCTGCCCGGGCATTACCCGAACATCCTTTTTTGAAGTCGCCGGTGTCCCCAACTGGCTCAAAAAGCACTCTTCGCAGTCACCCGAACAAGTCGTCCGAGCAGCTATGAAAGGGCTGGATAAACGCCGCCAGTATTATGTGAGTGGCTGGAAGAATTACATCCTGTCGCTCGCGGTGCGATTGGCATCGCGAAAGATGGCCGTCACGGAATCGATGAAATACTTTCGTCCGAAGAAAAAGAAGAGGGACGACAAGCGGACCAACGCGGAAACATGAACCGACTGTTGGCATGGTCACTCGGCCCAGTTTTTTGATCGCTCAACGGCCTTCTGCCAACGTTCGTAAAGAATGTCGGCACGATCATTGTTTCCACTCGGTCTGAATTCCCGATCCAAAGCCCAGTTGTTCTGTACATCACTTGTGTCGTTCCAGAAGTCAACCGCCAGACCTGCAAGATAAGCGGCCCCGAGTGCGGTTGTTTCCCGTACGACAGGTCGATGAACCGTGACACCCAGTTGATCAGACTGAAACTGCATGAGTAAATTGTTCGCCGCGGCACCACCATCAACCTGCAGTTCCGCCAGTTGAATTCCGGAATCCTGTTCCATTGCATGCACGACGTCGCGCGTCTGATACGCCATCGCTTCGATCGCTGCCCGGGCAATGTGGCCTCGTTCGGTGCCGCGCGTGATTCCGATAAGCGTCCCCCTCGCTTCGGCATCCCATTGTGGTGCGCCCAATCCCACAAACGCCGGCACGAAGTAGACATCGCCATTGTCCTCCACGGTTTGCGCGAGCGATTCAACTTCAGGAGCCGAGTCGACAATCTGCAGCCCATCCCGCAACCATTGCACAACCGCACCAGCGATGAAGATTGCCCCTTCCAGGCAATAGGTCACTTCGCCGTTATATCCCCAGCCGATTGTCGTCAGCAGGCCATGTTGCGATGGAACCGGTTTATCGCCTGTATTCATCATCACGAAACAGCCGGTACCATAGGTGTTCTTCACCATCCCTGGGGAAAAGCAGGCCTGGCCGAAGGTCGCAGCCTGTTGATCTCCCGCAATGCCGGCAATCGGAATCGCCCGACCAAAATGCTCGGTTGCTGTCTCGCCGAAAACCCCGCTGGAGGGTTGGACCTCAGGCAACATGGCACGAGGAATGTCGAGTATCTGCAGCAGCTCGTCATCCCAGTCGAGTTCGTGAATGTTGTACAACAGTGTTCGGCTGGCGTTGCTGTAATCGGTCGCATGAACGTTGCCGTTGGTTAACCGCCACAACAGAAATGAATCAATTGTTCCGAAAAGGATTTCTCCCGCTGCGGCTCGCTCCCGCAACCCATTGATCGTGTCCAGCAGATGTTTGATCTTCGTGCCGGAAAAATAGGCGTCGATCACCAGCCCTGTCTTTTCGCGAAACAGATCCGCGTAACCCCCTTCATTGAGAGCATTGCAGATGGGAGCCGAGACGCGGCTTTGCCAGACGATTGCATTGGCGACCGGTTTGCCGGTGTCGCGATCCCAAAGAACGGTTGTCTCTCGCTGATTGGTGATGCCGATGGCGGCGACGTCTTCGGTGGCGACATCCGCCTTTCGGAGTACATCTTCCATGCTCTGTAACTGCGAAGACCAGATCGCCTCGGGATCGTGTTCGACATGCCCGGGCCTGGGGAAGATCTGCGGAAATTCGTGTTGAGCTGTCGCCCGAGGTGTTCCATCATGTCCGAATAGAATCGCCCGAGATGAGGTCGTCCCCTGATCCAAAGATAACACATACCCGGCCATCGTGCTCTCCCTGCCTGTAACAGTACATTTGAAAAGTGAAGCGGCATATTGTCATACGATCGACTCGCGCATCGTACCGAATCTGGGATGACCTGCAACAACGAAGTGTCGAGTTCATGCACGGTGTGAATCTGCAAAGCAGTCACCACGGTTATATACGTGCCGGGGTTGTCGGTCACAGGAGGCTTGGATATCCTCAAGGTCGAGTTATCGCCACGCGCCCATGTCGTCGCAGCCTGTCTGTCCTCGAAACGTGCCCGGCTCACGCGAGTCGACGTTGGCGAACCAGGCGATGAAAAACGTGGAATGCTGTAGGAATGCGATGCAGGATAAAATCTGGTATCTGAAAAACTGCGATCTGTTCGAGCGATTGTCAGACAATGAGATTGTGAGAATCGAGTCGCGTTCGTGGGCGAAATCGTTTGATCGCAATTCGATGATCTATCTCCCCTCGGATACGGGTGATTCCGTGTTGCTGCTCACCTCGGGACGCGTGAAAATCTATCACATCACCAGCGAAGGAAAACAAGCGGTCCTGACGATCATCGAGCCGGGCGAACTGTTCGGGGAACTTGCTGTACTCGAAGAGGGCCAACGGGATGAATTCGCCGAGACGATGGAAAAATCAACGCTCGTCAAAATTCCGGGCGATCTCGTCCGCGATCTGATGGACGCGCATCCGGCGGTTTCTCTGGGCATCACAAAACTGATGGGCCTGCGTCGCAAGCGGGTTGAGCGGCGATTGAAGTCGTTGCTGTTTCGATCGAATCGCGAGCGTCTGGTTCACCTGCTGATCGAATTGGCTGAGAAATATGGGCAGCCGACGGCAGAAGGTCTGAATGTTGGCATCAAACTATCACATCAGGATCTGGCCAGCATGATCGGCAGTACTCGGGAAACAGTTACAGTCGTGCTGGGTGAACTCCAGACGGAAAACCAGATATTGATCAAACGTCGGCAGATCGTGTTGCTGCAACCGGAGCGACTCGCTGCCAGTATCGATGAACCCCCACCGAGACCAGCGAGTGTAAATCCGACCGGGAGCTCAATTTTGCGTCAACCCACCTGACCTGGAAACGAGGGTGCCCTTGGAAATTGTACCTGGCATTGAGCTTAGAGCGTATTACGCTCCTTCGTGGCGCGATGGGCGTTTTTCGTCCTGCAAATACAGATTCCCGCGAGCGAGAAGCGTCACACGAAAAAGTAAACTGCTCTAGAGTGCATCACGCTCTTCTGTGCCGCGTTGGGCGTCGTAAAGCTCACAAACATATGTTCCCACGAGCCAGAGGCATCATACCAGAAGGTAAACTGCTCCAGCAAAACTCGTGCGAGTGTGGGAAAACTCACAGTCTTTCGTGGAAGAAAACTCGATAAATAGGAGTTAAGGTGGTACGCTTCAGGAGCTCAAATTGAGCGAGGCCCCGAAATGAACGACATACCAAAAAAGCAACAGCATGATGACGCTTGGGATGCCTGTCCGCGAGGGGAGGTTTCGCAGTTGGTTCAAGGGCTGCATGCGCAACGGAAACAACAATCGATTGTGCGTGCAGCGACAATTGCTGCCTGTCTGCTGTTGATCGGCGTGGTGGGTTTGTTCGCGCTGCCAAATTCGGAGCCTCGTCAGCCGAATTATGGGGGCATCGTCTGCAGCAAAGTGGTGCAGCATGCACGAGCCTTCATCGACGGTTCGCTCGACGCAGAAATCGCTGACCGGATTCGCGTTCATCTTGGGGAATGCAAGGGTTGTCGCGACAAAATCAATGGCATGCGCGAACCAACCGCTTTGACGCATGTCGAGAGTCCGTACGTTAATGGACCTCGTGTCGCTTTGGTAACAAAGTGAGCTTCTTCGACACGGGACGCCCCGGCAGTGCCGACGTATCAGGAGAAAACTGAGTGAAAACCCTTCGTGTCACCTGTCGGCAAACAAAATAACCCCGCGTTGACAGCAACACAGGGTTGTTTGGAACTTGCGACATGTGATCACTTCGGTCAGCGAATTGATGCCGAACGCCGATACCGCGTCGGTGCGGGAAGGGGGGTGGCCTGGCTATTCGTCACAGGCATTGTCATCGTCGTTTGCGAAGTGGTTGTTGTGTCGATATCGGAAAAGGTTTCGGTCACTGACCAACCCGAAAGTCTGTCTCTTGTCGCATTTCTGGTCTGTGTATCCGTCATTGCGTTGCTGTGCCGTTTGACGACCGTAGTCAGATGTGGCTGCCGTTTCAGCTCACCAGTCAGGTAGTTGACGAATCGTTCACTGGCCCGATTCACAATCACGACACGGCTGTCGGTTTTCGATCTGTTGCGCGGGCGAATGATGCAGATGACTTCCGAGTCTGACGCATTATTGAGCAGACCGGCCAGCTGCGACTCGTCGGTAAAACGAGTCGTGTCGGAAGATGATCTGGGGGTCACGCCCGGCATTGGTGGCGCGGTTTGGGAAGAGTGGGGCTGCGATTCGCTGTTCTGGAAAGGTGTCATTTTGTTTTCGGAGATGAGTTCGGTCGGCTCGCCATCAAACGGCCCCGGCAGGACATCATGCTTACGATAAAGAGCCGAGAGTTCTGCCTGATCGAGAAGTTGGTGGATCGCAACAAGGCCAGCATACAGGCCTCGCTTTTCTTCGGGATCCGCAGCAATGCAAACGCCGATTGTGCGTCCTTCCTCATCGTACAGGCCACCACCGGAACGTCCTTGAACCGGAACGCCCGTGCATTCGATATTGTCTGGACCGAGGTAGCGGTTGAGTGCGGTGATCCGATGGATTTGCCGCGAGGGATTTTCGCCACCCCCACAACCGACACTGGAAACCATCTGGCCCGGTTTGATCGGTGTATTCAGACCAGCAACGGGCAAGATGTGTAAAGCACGATCGGTTGGAATCGACAGCAGTCCAACATCGGCTTCCAGGTTAAAATGCAATACTTTGCCGACGAAAGTCGCCCGACGATTCAATCTGGAATGGGAAAACACATCGACTTCAATTTTCGATTTGTCATCCAGATTTCGGAAGATGTGTCCGCATGTCAGAATCAATGTGTTGCCGGTTTTGCTGGCAATCACCGTGCCGGAGCCGAAGTTCACTCCCTCTTTATCCTGCACACGAATTCTGACGCAGCCGTTGAGCAATTTTCCAGAAATGTCACCGGCGTTTTTCGCAACGGGTTCTTCTTCAAAATCAAATTTGGCACGAGCGATCAGGTCTCCGCTACCCGGTTTTGCCTTGGGGCCACTGGGTACAGCGGCAGCAATCATCGCTTCGGGACGCAGGTGAGCGGGGGGACCATCTTGTTGTTTCGGAGATAGTTCGTGAGTTACAGGCAGCGGTCGACGTGGAGCAGGTGACGTCGTCGGGGCAGTCGGTTGAGATGCGTGAGGTGATGTGTTTTTCGCGATGACTTCCGATTGCTGAACGGGCGGGATTTTGGCAATCATGTTCCGCAGTTGAGATTCGGACGTCATTCCCACCACACGCTGTACAACCTTGCCATCGATCACTAACACAAATGCGGGAATGCTGCTGATCCCGTATTTCTTCGCCAGGGCCGGTTCGCGGTCGACATCGACCTGCCGAATCGGCAGGCCCTGTTGTTCCATCCGCGTCACGATCGGTTTCATGCGACGGCAGGGTGCACACCAGTTGGCGGTGAAGTCGTAGAGAATCCCCCGCCGGGTGTCCGGCTTCATCACGACAATTGAGGACTGCTGCGAATGCGTTGCGGAAGAATCTGCCTCGCAAAGAATCCAGGTCAGCAGGACGGATGTGACAATCGAAACGAACAGCAGCGCGAATTTCATGCTCAGGCCTCCATGCCCGGTCGAAATTGTAAAAATTGCTTGTTGTTGGTGGAAGAAGTTACATTCGGAATCCATCCCGAAGTGACAACTTTCCGCTGTCTGGCTGTGTAAAGAGTTGGGAAACTGAGGGTTGCGACTGAATCAACAATCAGAGGGGCAATCGAAGTGGATCAGATTAGAAGATGGTTTGCGATAGAGCACAGGACGTGCCGAATCTGGCAGTTATTGCCGAATGGTGTCTTCTACATCAAAACCATTTTTCTGGAAACACCAGTTTGCCGCTTATCTCACTCGCCAATACCGATTTTCTAAAATGGATCTGTTGCCACCGATAGCGGATTCACAGCTCAAGGGGCTTGAAGGTTCGCCGGAACCGGGCGTGCGGCGATTTCGGTCACCTCCACAATACCCGATATGGTTGCGCGACGGTGCGATGAGTTCGTCAACAAAAAACTCGGGCGCGAATTGGGCCATTGTCCGATTGCGACTGTGTACTTTCCCACTGTGGCGGGTATATAATGCATTGGTTATGATCGAATTCCAATTTGTCGCGGTGGTTTTTCGGGTGTATTCGCAAATTGAGACACCCTGGAGCAGTTTATCTTCTGGTGTGACGTCTCTGGCTCGTGAGGGCCTGTGTTTGCAGGCCGAACGACGCCCATCGCGGCACAGAGGAGCGTAATACGCTCCGATAAGTTCGATCGTCCGACAAATGTTTTCCCGCCACCCCGACCAACCTGATTTTCCCCCAACGGGCTGTTTTCAACTGGTCTCGATGAGGCTGTTGTCCCGATCTGCTGATCTCTCGGTCGCCACACGAAGAGAACGGCCTCACGCGAATCCCGATTATCGCCAACTGACTGGACGCCAGGAAATGCACCGTTTTGCCTCACGTCTTGCGCATCCCTCGTGCCACTGGATCACTCTCCTGTTTGGTGGCCTGTCCACACTGTTTTTAACTGGCTGTGGTTCCGGAGAACCGATTCGCGAATATGAGGTCCTCAAACCGAAGTTTGTCTACGAGCGAAATCACCTCGAACTCGAAAAACGTCAGTTGCTTGGAGCAATGATCGCACAAGGCGATACGATGTGGTTTGTCAAAGTGATGGGGCCGGAGTCGGAAGTCAGCCCGCATCTGCAACCGTTTGCCAAATTTGTGTCATCCATCAAATTTGAAGACGACACAAGCGACCCGACCTGGATACTGCCCAAAGGCTGGTACGAGGCACCGCCAGATGATCCGCGTAATGGTGGCATGTTCCCGCGCTACGCCACGATCGATTTCCGGAAACTGTCGGAAGGCGACAGTGATAGCTATGGAACGCTCAAATCCAAAAAGAAAACAGATGTGGCGATTACAAAACTGAAGATCAACAATCCGAGCCTGGAGGAATACCTCCTCAGCAACATCAACCGCTGGCGGGAACAGTTGGAGATTTCTCCCGCGACTTTGGAAAACCTGTTCAGCCCGGATGGCAGTACACTGGATGATCCGGAATTTGTCGAACGGCAAGTTGTTGATGACCGTGAGATTGTGTTCGTCAGCCTGAAGGAGACGAAGAAGAGTAAAAAGAAATCTCCCACAGCAAACCAGGCGACCTTACCCGCGGGACATCCGCCGATTGAAGGGCATCCACCTGTTGGCCCACCGAAGAATGCGTCGAACAAATCGCAATCCGACGGGGTAAAATCACAGCCGGTCACGCTGAATTTCCAAGCCTCCGAATCGTGGACCAAACGGGATTCCGGCGGGAATTATGAAGTCGCGTTCGATCTCGAAGAGGGTGATGAAAAAGCCGAAGTGACGGTAATGCGAATGCGGCGTCAACCGGGCGGTTATCTCGGCTTTGTCAATATCTGGGCCGAAAGTGTTGGTTTGGAGCCAATGAACTCCGAGCAAATCAATGAGTTGAAAGCCGAAATCGAAGTTGGCGAACACACAGGCGAAATGTTCGTTTTGAACAGTCCGGATGACGCGGAGAAAAAGCAAGCCGTCCTGGGCGTTATCCTCCCGATGAACGACACTGTTTGGTCGATCAAGTTCAAAGGCAGCTCGACTCTGGCAGAGCGTGAACGATCGAACTTCGAGGCGTTCGTGAAATCGATCACACCCAGACAGTAGCAACACCCATTACAGACCGACAAACAAAAGCCAGCAAAATTCGGCAACAGATCAAACCCGATACCACAATCGCACCGACTGACAACACACCATTCCCATGAGGTCTGGATTCATGGCAACACAGACAACCTCTCCCAAAAACTTCAGCGATTCCCGGGCGAACACTGCCATCAATGAAATTGTGGACATCCTCAAGCAAGTCGTCACCGCGCTCGCTTCGCTGAAGTTCACCGTCGTATTGTTGGCGATGGCAATTTTCATCGTCCTCGCAGGCACATTCGCTCAGACGAAAATGGGCAATTGGGAAGTGGTCGATCAGTATTTCCGCAAAGCCGGCTTTGCCTGGATTGAGTTTGACGTCTTCTACCCGAAGGCGTTTTTCCCTTCCAAAGAGGGACCAATTGGCGGCGGTTTCTGGTTTCCCTCAGGCTGGATGATTGGCCTGGGAATGATGATCAACCTGCTTGCCGCACATGGTATTCGCTTTACCATCCAGGCGCGCGGGACTCGACTGATTGCCGGATTCATCACTTTGATGGTCGGCTTTTTCGTCACCTGGCTGGTGATTGTCAGCGGCGACAACATGGATGGCGTGCAGGTGGAAATCACCGATGGACTGGCCCGTACACTTTGGATCTCGATGGCGGTGGTACTGGTTCTTGGTGCGCTCGGTTCAATATCCGGTCTGTTTTTTCTGAATCGGCGTGAACGCAAAGTCGAATGGTGGTCGTTGGTGGTATTGGGCGTTCTGTTCGCAGGGTTGGCCGGCTGGATGTGGCACGACATCGACGGCACGCAAATCTCCAACGCCTCGATGCGAATTGTCTGGCAGTTGACCAAGGGAAGTTTTGCCGGTCTGGTGTTGCTGGCCGGTTGTATCCTGCTGTTCAAAAAGCGGGCCGGTGTCGTGTTATTGCACGGCGGCATTGGTTTGCTGATGTTCAGTGAACTGCTGGTCGGCGTACAGGCGGAAGAGGGGCAACTCGCATTATACGAAGGTGAAACGGCCAACTATGTCATCGATATCCGCTCGGTCGAGTTGGCTTTCGTTGACCATTCCGACAAAGAAGAGGATCGCCACATTGTCATTCCGGAATCCCGACTCTACACGGGCGAAATCATCGACGATCCCAATTATCCCTTCGTCGTCGAAGTCGTGCAGTTCATGGTCAACTCCGACGCCTTACCCGAAGCGAGAGCGGCTGCCTTGGAAAAACAGGGCGGACGGGAACCTGTCAAAAATCCCTCAACAACCGGTTTCGGCACCAAATACAAGTTGCTTCAAAAAGAGGAGGAGGACGGCCTGGGGGATGAAACCAACATGGCCGGGGCGTACATCAAAATCATATCGCGGAAAGAGCAGAAGGAGGACGTCTGGATCTTTCATCAGGAACTCAAGCCACAAACCATACGCATTAATGGCGTCGATTACCAGGCGTCGTTGCGGTTCAAACGCCGTTACCTGCCTTACTCGGTTCATCTGGAAGATGTGCAGAAAAACGATTACGTCGGCACGAATACACCGCGCGACTACGCGTCGATCATCCACATTCATGATCCCGAAACGAAACGGGATCTCAAAGGGGAACGGATCTGGATGAACAACCCACTGCGGTATCGGGGCGACACGTTCTACCAAAGCGATTATGGCAAAGGTCCAAAGGTTGTGCGCGATCCCGAAACGTGGGAACCGCAGATGGAGTTCAACCGGCAGGCAGGCAAGTGGCAGGAAAAGGTGATTCCCGCTCAGGAACGCACCGTGTTGAGCGTCGTCACCAACACCGGCTGGATGATTCCCTATGTTTCCTGCATGATTGTCGCCGTCGGCATGCTGTCCCATTTTCTGCTGACACTCACTCGATTCTCCAAACGGTTAGCCCCACGAGAAGACGCGGTTGCCCTCGGTAAAAAAAGCGGTTCAGAACCATCCGGCGAATTCGATGGACCGAAAGATGAAAAGTTTCAAATTGAAGAGCAACCGGTCGCCAAACCGATGAAGTCGAAATTCCGCGGGCGTGCAGCGTTAGATGCCGCACCGCCCAACTGGGCGTTGTACGTCATTCCGATACTGATGGTCGGCGTCGCCGGGATGTATCTTGCCCGCAAAGCAACTCCGCCCAAACAGGCTGAAGATCAGATGGCGGTTTACGAATTTGGCAAACTGCCGACGACGTTTACCGGTCGCGTCAAACCGATGAGTTCATACGCCCAGAATACTCTGTACGTGATGTCGGGTCGACAGACGATCAAACGGGCTGGCAAGGGAGAAAACCGTAAGCCTCGCCCGCCGCTGCGTCTTGCAGAACCGGAAGGCAAAGCGGAACCTGCCACCGCCTGGATGCTCGACTTGATTACCGGCAAAGAACGGGCTGACGATGTGGAGATCTTCCGCATCGATGATCCGAGCGTCCGCAGCATGTTGCAATTGGATGAGCGTCCCAAGTGGTGGAAGTATTCGTGGAATCAACTGCAGCCCCGTTACGAGGCGATCCAGGATGAAATCCGCAGTGTGAAGGATGAAGAAAAAGGGATCGATATTCCGCAGGATGACTGGACGACCCGCCAAAGAAGAACGATCGCCCTCAATGGCAACATTGTCCGCATCCGAACGATGCGTTCCGCTTTTCTCGATCGGCATTCCTTCCCAACGTTCTACCTGCAAAACATCCGGCACGGCAAATACGACGAAAACACCGGAGATGGGCCGCATCAAAACACAGAATCGTTTTACGTCTGGTTCGTGTTGAAAATTATCCCCCGCATCGAACCGGACATGGGAGAAAAGGTCGCGTTGTCAATTCCCAAAGACGACCTGCAGCAAGACTGGGAGTCGTACACTAGGGCGGCCTTGCGACTCTGGATTCAGCGATTCGCCAGGAAACACGACGCGAAAACGCTCGACGAATTCGCGCAACACTTCATTGTGCAGATGAACAAGGACGGCCTCTACGATATCTACTACCAGCAGCATCTCGATGGCGAAGTCCTCACAGCGGTGCTGGAAAACACGATTCTGACATTCCAGTCTCTGGCACCAAATCTCTCGCGAGAAAAGGCATATGAAAGAGCCGTTCGTTTTTATCGAGGCCTTTCAGAAGAAGAGCGGAATTCCATCCGGCAGAAGATGCGTGAACAGATGGCCGACAGACCTGAGACAATCGAAGGTTTCGAGAAGGAAACGACCAAAATCCTCAAAGACAATCTGCGGGAAGCGTTTGGCGGTATCGATTTGGCAGCCGAGCCGAACAAGTACGCCCTCAGTCTGGAGAAAATCTTCAACGCCTACCGAGATGACAACGTCGAAGCGTTTAATCAGACCGTCGCCAGCTACAGCGACCTCATACAGACCGCGGCATCGGACCACTACAGCGTGGCGAAAGTGGAGCGTGAAGCGTACCTCAACCATGCCAGTCCGTTTTTCTACGGCATGTGGATCTATCTGCTTGGCTTCGCGTTTGCCTGTATCGGGCTGCTGGTCTGGCCATACGCCATGCATCGCACGGCCTTCGGATTGATTGCCCTGACGCTGCTGATTCATACCATCGGTCTGATCGCCCGTATTTACATTTCCGGTCGGCCGCCGGTGACGAATCTTTACTCCTCCGCTCTGTTCATCGGCTGGGGATGTGTGCTGATCTGTCTGATCTTTGAGTTGATCTTCAAAATGGGTATCGGGAATATCGTCGCGGGGATGACCGGTTTCCTCACCCTCGGCGTGGCACATTATCTGGCGATGGAAAGCAATGGCGACACGATTGCCGTCATGCAGGCGGTTCTCGATACCCAATTCTGGCTGCTCACGCATGTGGTGATCATCACGCTGGGGTATTCAACGACGTTTGTCGCCGGGTTGATCGGCATCATCTACATCTTCATGGGAATAGCGACGCCGTTTCTCGATCGCGAGTCAGCAAGGAATGTCTCCCGTATGATTTACGGCACGCTCTGTTTCTCGATTCTCTTCAGTTTCGTGGGAACGGTCCTGGGCGGACTGTGGGGTGACGATTCGTGGGGGCGGTTCTGGGGTTGGGACCCCAAAGAAAACGGCGCGTTGATCATCGTCCTTTGGAATGCTCTCATTCTGCATGCTCGCTGGGGAGGCATGGTGCAGGATCGTGGTGTTGCGGTTCTCGCGGTCGTGGGCAACATCGTCACATCGTGGTCTTGGTTCGGCACAAACGAACTGCAGGTCGGCCTGCATTCCTACGGATTTACCGAAGGGCGTCTGCAGGTGTTGTCGCTGTTTATGCTGTCGCAATTGATCATCGTCGCCATTGGCTCTTTCCCGCGCGACAAGTGGTGGAGTTTCAAACGCCCGACCCCTGCAACATAGACCTTCCTGCAGACATGCCTGCTGCGCGATATAAAGCGTGGCACCGAAAAATTTTGAAAAAGGTGGCCCGGTCGATTTGCACGTCTGGCTGCCGAAAAAACAAGCGGAATGTGAATCTGGCTGTCAATCGTCGAAACGATATTCCGTCATTCCCACGCGGTATGAAATCCAATGCAGGGGAATCCGGGGCAGCCACGAATGAAAAGAGCGTATTACACTCTTTTGTGCCGCGATGAGCGTTGATTGGCCTGCAAACACATAGGCCCCTCCACGAGCCAGAACCTTCACACGAAAAGGTAAACTGCTCTAAACAACGGGCTCACGGTCTCAGAAGCGAGGGAACCCGCTTAGAGCGTATTACGCTCTCTCGTGGCACGATGGACGTTTTTCGGCCTGCAATTATAGATTCCCGCGAGCGAAAACTGTCACACGAAAAGGTAAACTGCTCTAAAACAGGCCGCGGAACTGTTCGATGATCGTCGTGCTGACAGGTGAGGGCGAATTCCAGGCCCACATCGACCGGACAAGATCGAACATCACAATTCCGCAGGTCACCATCATGCAGGTGCAGAGAATCAGTCCGATAAATGCACCAATTCCCCATTCGTGAACGATCGGTGCCATCATACGAACGGGGCCTGCCGAGACTGGTTCCATCGCCGGTTCAGGATCGATGAAATCCTCATCAGACGCATCGAAGACATCCAGTTCATCGTCTTCGCCAACAACGTCTTCGGCAACTTCGAGATCTTCATCTTCCTCGAAGTCGTCGAAGTCATCAAAGTCATCGAACTCGCCTTCAACATCGAACTCGTCTTCATCCCCTTCGTAATCGTCGTCGTCTCCCCCCCGTTTCACCACCGTCGCCGAGTAATCGTCAAGGTCGCTTTCGTCGTCATCGAAGAGGATCACGTTGGTTTCGGCAAGCTCGGCCTCGGATTCATCCTCCATTTCGGTCAAGTCGAATTCCTCATCTTCCGTATCGTAGGCGGGAACTTCGGCTTGCGTTTCGTCAACTTCGTCCGCGTCGTAGGCGTCCATCATGGGCAGTGTCTGGCCAAGTTCATCGTCGCTGTCCATCATGGGAATGCCATCGTCGGTGTCGAGTGTGAATTCGTCATCACTCGCTTCGAGGCTGAGGCCGCTGCCTCCGTCGTCGAGCATCAACTCGCTGCCGGCATCTTCGAGGCTTAGTTCACTGCCTTCGTCCATTAGCGACATTTCGCTGCCAGCATCTTCCAGTGAGAGGCCACTGCCACCATCGAGTCCGGAACCGGCACTCTCCAATGCCAGACCACTCTCACCGGAATCAAGTTCGTCATCATCGCAGGATTCCAGCGAGAGTCCGCTTTCACCCGATGGTGACGTAAACCCACTATCGGCGGCTTCCAGAGAAATTCCACTTTCCGCTGCGGAGATGGAGATTCCGCTATCGTCCGCTTCGAGCGAGAGGACGCTGTCTCCGGCTTTGTTACCGGTACTGCTTTCCAGGTCTTCGAGATCAATTCCACTGTCGGCCGCTTCAAGAGAAATGCCGCTGTCCTCACTGCTCAGCGAGAGGCCACTATCAGCGAGGCTTCGCAACATGTCGCTGTCGGCTGCGAGTGTTGCACCTGAAGTGAGTTCATCTTCCTGGTCGTCAAACACCGAAGCACCACTGTCGTTGTCGGAGAGATCGACCGCCAGTCCACTTTCATTGGACGAGAAAATGGCGACATCGCTTTCGCTGTCGGGATCGTAATTCGAGGAAGCAAGATCACCGACAAGTTGCACATCGCTGTCACTGCCGAGCAAATCATCTTCGTGCATCAACTGCACATCACTCTCGCTGTTATCCATCAAGCTGCCGGAGCCGCCAGCCAACCGCACGTCGCTATCGCTGTCCGAGCCGCCCGCTTCTTCGCCCAGATTAATGACCGAGTCGGCTCCAATCATTTGCACGTCACTGTCGCTGTGCGTAAGCGTGATGGAATCGTCTTTCTTCGGCTTCGGTTTTGCATGGGAATCATCAGCGATGAGATTGATGCCGCTGTCAGAACCACCGACGAGCAGAGCCGAGTCGGCATTGAGTGAGACATCACTGTCGCTGTCGGGTTCCGATGAATCGCCTGAATCGATACCTGAGGTGGCGCTGAGAATGCCCGAGTCTTCCGGGATCAAAGCGACTTCGCTATCGGAATCGATCAACGGTTCGTGGGCACCCACCAAAGCGATATCGCTGTCGGTGTCCATCAGATCCGGCATCGGGCTGTCATCGGCCTTTGGCGTCAGCGAAACATCGCTGTCACTTTCTCCGTCAATGATGGGATCCGCACTGCCCATCAGCGATATATCGCTGTCGGTGTCCATGATCGACTCGACGTTGTCATCCAGTTGAACATCGCTGTCGCTGTCCTGTGACTTTGCCTTGACGATTGCCGAAAGCCGGACATCACTGTCAGATTCTTCGCCAGTCACCAATTCGATTTCGCTGTCGGAATCGTCATCGATAACTTGCTCCACTTCCGAGACGAGTGAGATGTCACTATCGGAATCGGACGAGACGATGTGCACATCGCTGTCGCTGGTTGGTCCATCCACCACATCTGACTCGCTGGAATCTGAAAGGCGAATGTCGCTGTCGGTCAGGTTGTTATCAACATCATCACCAGAATCCGTGTTCGCCGGCATCAAGCTTTCGTCCATGATCAGACGGACGTCGCTATCGGAAGTGCCACGATGAATGTCGGAATCGGAAACCAGATCCTGACTGCCGCGAATGACAGTCGGCTGTTTGCCAACGGTATCTTCATCAACATCAACCAGAACGGAAGAATCACCCATGGCCAGTTTCTGTGTGTCGGCCCGTTCGCTTTTGGTGGGTGCAGATTTCCCTTTTTTCTTCTCTGTTTTTTTTGTGTCAGGTTGTTCCGATTTTGGTTCGGATGGCGTTGCCTCTTCTTCTGCAGAAGAGGACTTCTTCCTGGGCGCGGCCATTCGCTTGATGGCCGAAAGTGTCGGTTTTTGTTTTTCTTGCGATGACGGAGCGGGCGCTGATTTTTCGGTTTTTTGTTTTTCGGACCTGGGTTTCGTCCCAGCCGGCGGGTCGTCGACAATCGGAACATCGGGATTGGAATCGAACAACAATGTACGGCGGAATTCATCCACTTCGTCAATGCGGAACTTCCAGGTTCCCCGGTCGGCAAATCCGCGAATATCGCCCGTTTCGCGATAACGGACCAGCTCTGTCGGCGTGATGCCAAGACGTTCTGCCGCTTCGTCGAGTCCGATGTACTTCTTTGACATAGTTTTTCACCCGGTGTCACATCATGTTTGTGCCGATATGTTTGTGCCGATGGTTGCCATTGCTGCAAGGACAATTTCGAACACTGGTCCAATCGTCTTTGGTTCGTCCCGGCAATGACCGGTCTCTCGATCATTGTCATCGCTCTGGCACAAAAACTGGTACAATCCGCATATTTGTCAAGTCTTCTGAAAATCCCCAGCCTTAAATTCTACGACCGCAGAACAGGCTTTCAAGAGGTTTTCGAAATCCGTTCCGGGGTGATGCCTCAAAATGCCATTTCGCACGTCGAGTTCCATCAACCTGCTTTTGCACCTCGCTGCGCAATTCCAGACCACTCGTTCCAGCGAAGGGATGCACATCTTTTCCATCGGCAGCGATGATGGAAAAGGCAAAGAAGCACTCCGGTTTCCCTCGCATCGACTGGGAGTTCATTCGGATTTCCCGGCACAACAGGGTCGATCAACACAATCGGTGGCTGGTTGGAACAGGGCTGTATCTGGTAATGAGGAGTATTCGTTTTGTTTGGTTCTGACAAAATGTAACGGTTGTACGCAGTCGCATGATGTCCAATTAAGACAACCAGTCTGGTGTTCTGCATTGGTGTAACCAGATGGACGTCGGTGAAACTACCGATTTCGGCTGCAATGGAAATTTGTTATTTCCTGTTTTTGTTCCCTTGTTCGATGTAACACTGGAATTGAATGGCCACTGGCGAGATTGATCCTGCTGCGGATGCGAGCTTTGAATACCGACACACCTGCTTTTGCTGACATGACGGGAGATTCCGGGGTTACAAACCGGAGAGTCACCCGTGCGGTGGTCTGGAATCAGTTATTGTGGACAGCAGGATATGCACTGACAACGGGCGGATTCTTAACCTATTTCGCAAACGAGTTGGGAGATGCCGAGCGATTCCCGCGAACGGAAATGGCTTTTCTGATTGCTCTGTTGCTGGTGATTCCCGAGATTGCCGGCGTGATTGGTTTGTGCACAGGATCGCTGATTCGCCGCGTCGAAAACCGCAAAGTTGTGTTTGTTGCCTGTTCGCTGTTATCGCGCGTTATCAGTGTTGGGATTCCGTTGCTCGCCATTCCACAATTTCGCCCAACGATCGTCTCGCCATTGTGGTGCCTCGCCATTCTTCTCGCCGTCACGCAGGCAATTCAGACGATGGCCTACCTGAGTTATCTGTCCTGGCTTTCCGATCTGATGCCTCGCCAGCAATGGGGCAAATTGTTTGCCTCCCAGAATATCGCAAAGCTGAGTATTTTGCTGGTTGTCCCATTGCTCGCCGGGTATTGGCGTGATACCTGGCGTTACGGAGTACGAGTTGGCGAGATTCCCGAGGATCAGGCATTGTTCGCTTACCTGATGATCTTTCTGATCGGAATCGGCCTGCAGACCTTGTCCATTCTGCCGCTTTTAAGGCTGCCAAATGTGATAAGACTGCCAAATGCGAATGGACTGCGTCTGGAATCGCGACGCGATGTCTGGCACGAAATACGATCAGCATTCCGAAACCGCGATTTTCGCTGGTTGCTCGGATATTCGTGGTGTCTCAGTTTCGCCAACGGGCTGACTCAGGCGGTCTTCTTTCAGTTCATTTTTTACCGTCTGTCTCTGTCGTTGTTCTGGTTTTACGCCCTGTTGTGCACGATGCGTGTCGTGAAAATCCCGGTCAGCGCGATCGCCGGTTACGCAAGCGATCACAGAGGCGACAAATCGACTCTCTTCTGGAGCGTTGTGATGGCTTCACTGGCGATGCCCGTCTGGTTCGTCGCCGAACGTGAAACGTGGTGGCTGCTGTTCGTCGCTTACGCACTGTGGGGCAGCTTTGCGGCGGCGAACATTACGGGTCGCAATCTTGCCCTCAAACTTGCACCGCCAAGTGAAAACGCGACACATCTCGCGATGTTCAGGCAAATCGCCGGTCTGCTTGCGGGGGTCAGTGGCCTTTTGGGTGGGTTGTGGCTGGGCGCGTTATCGAATAACAAGTTTCAGATCAATCTGGCAGGCTTTACGCTGGATCATTTTCGCCTGCTGTTTCTGGTTTCATTTCTGGGGCGGATTGGTGCAGCGTTTTTCGTGTTGCCCATCAGGGAACCAGGAGAAGAGACCGGGGGCGACTGAAATAGAGCCGTTTCCCTTTTCGTGTGACGGTTCTCGCTCGTGAGAGTTTGCGTTTGCAGGCCAAACGACGATTTTCGCGCCACAGAAGAGCGTAATATGCTCTGGCAGAACGAAAGGCATGCGAGGAAAAGGAAAGCGAGAAACAGGACGGTATCATCTCCGCACAGACGAGGATCCAGTAATTGAAGAATGGATTCCCTCCCTTGGAATCTTCAAGACTGCATGCGAAGGACGAAGGACGTTTCACGTCGATCTCACCAGATTTCCGCCCGGTAAGCGACGGACCAGACGTTTCATCTCCAACACCGTCAATGTGGCCAGCACACGTGATGATTCCATCTCGACCGAACGCAACACTTCATCGATGTGCCTCGGCTCAGTTGTCACCAGATTCAATACCTCCCGTTCCTGATCATTCAACAACAACTCGCGTGGCGTGTGGACAACTGTTGGGGGGGTCTCACGCGCGAAATCGGCATCGTTGGATGACGATGAGTCGGCTGAAAACTCGACCGGATGCGGCAGTGGGCCGAGAGCTTCCAGCACATCATCGACATTTCGGACCATTGTCGCACCGTCGCGAATCAGATCGAGGCAACCCTCACTGGCCGGGCTGTCAACACGACCGGGCAAGACCAGCACTTCCCGTCCCTGTTCCATCGCATGTCGAGCGGTGTGCAAAGCACCACTCTTACGGGTCGCTTCAATAATGATGACCCCCAGACTCATGCCGGAGATGATCCGGTTCCGTTGCGGGAACAATCCTGCCACAGGCGGTTGATCGAGACCGCTTTCTGAGACAATCGCTCCCGATTCGACGACCTCATTCGCCAGTTCCTCATGTTCGGGTGGGTAGATATTCGCCAGTCCGGTTGCGAAGACGGCGACTGTCCGTCCGCCTGCCTTGAGTGCTCCGATATGAGCCGAAGCATCGATCCCGCGGGCCAAACCGCTGACGATGGTAAACCCGGCTCTGGCGAGTGCGCCGGCAAAACGTTCCGCCTGCTGCCGACCGTACAGTGTGCAACGTCGTGAGCCGACCATTCCCACAGCAAGTTGATCCTGCGTCAAAATGCTGCCCCGGCAATACAGAATCGACGGGGCATCGCAGATGGTTTTCAACGTGCCGGGATAGTTTTGCGACTCCCGCACGAGAATGTCGTACCCCTGTTCACGGCAGCGGGTGATTTCTGCAATTGCTTTGCCACGATTGTCGGCTGAGAGAATTGCCTGGGCGAGTTTCGGTCCCACTCCCTGCACACGGTGCAAATCCTCTCTTGTGGCCGCAAAAACGCCAGCCGGGGAACCGAAACGTCCCAACAGAATCTGCTGCGTGCGTGGGCCAATGCCGGAAATAAGATTCAAACGAATCGCGGCGATCAGACTCTCATCATCCGGATTCGGCGTTGAGGTTATGGCGGATGACTCGTTCACGGCGCAGTTCAATTCTGTTCCAAAACCTCGCGAACATCCTCTTCCGGCACTTCGCCGAAGAGTTCGACATGTCCAAGTCTTGTCGGCAGCACGAACCGCAGTTTTCCGGCGATCGCTTTCTTATCCAGCCGCATCACACTCAGAATGTCATCGGGCGATAACGAAATTCTTTCCGGCAACGAAGTTGGGAGTTGAGCCGCCTCTAAAAGTGCAATCTGCCGTTCGGTCGCTTCGGCATCAATCAGTCCTTGTTTTTCGGCTAACTGGCTGGCATGCACCATGCCGATGGCCACCGCTTCGCCATGCAGCAATTCGCCATAGCCAACAAGCGCTTCGTAGGCATGGGCGAAGGTATGGCCGTAGTTCAAAACCGCGCGCAAGCCGGATCTTTCAAATTCATCTTCCTCGACGACATCGGCTTTCAGGCGGCAACTGCGGGCGATGACGTGCTGCAAGATTTCCGGGTGGCGGATGTCGAGTTTGTTTTTGTTCTCTTCCAGGTATTCGAGGAATTCGCGATCCAGAATCACACCATACTTGATGACTTCCGCCATGCCACTGCGGTATTCACGATTTGGAAGCGTATCGAGCGTGGCGGTGTCGATCAGCACGCCAAGCGGTTGATGAAACGCGCCGATCAGGTTTTTCCCTTTGGGGTGATTGATGCCCACCTTCCCACCGACGGAACTGTCGACTTGAGCCAGCAGTGTCGTCGGAACCTGCACGAATGGTAAACCACGAACATAAGTCGCCGCAGCGAAACCGGCAGCATCACCGACCACACCACCCCCCACGGCAATCACGACCGTCTTGCGATCCGCCTTTTGCTCGACCAGCGCGTCGTACACCTTTTCGATTTCCGACATCCGCTTCGATTGTTCGCCCGGTTGCAGAGTGAACATCGTCGTCGTCCAGCCGGCATCGGTCAGGCTGCGTTCCACATTCACCGCATGTGGTTTGAGGACATTCCCGTCGGTGACGATCAAGGCCTTCCGCGTGCCTCGGAAATCTGACGCACGATCGACCCATTCTTCGAGATGCTTCGCCGCATCGACGAGTGTGTCGCTTCCAATGTGGATCTCGTAACTTCGATTGGCCAGATCCACATACACAGATGTGTCGGGCGGAGAGAAAAATCGTTCTGGCGGATTCATGTGACCGTTTCAGGAAAAGAGTTCGCGAAATGTGGTCGGTTACATTTTTTGAATTGCCGACGTTTATCATTCTGGCTTTAGCAAGTCGTGAATGAAAGCGCGCGATTCACTCAAACTATGTGAATTCCACAGCAAAACAACTGTCCGGTCTCCAATTCACCATGAACGATGTGTTTTATAGCGTTCCTTCTGGCAATAGGTTTCATCTCGCAAACTGTTGCAATCAAGCAGCTTATCGGAAACAACGACCTCCCGGCGGCGATATCGTTTTTTCAACGATCGACATTGATATTTACACGTTTTGGTGAATGGCGATAATTGCGGTGCTTTGAAGGCAGCGGTTTTTCGCCGAGGAAAATTCTGCCATCGCACATTCAAACTGAGGCGGTCGTTCGTTCCGGTTTGGATTTTTCGCGGTCAATTCTTTCCCGCATCCTGACAACTTAACATCAGACCAGGGAGGGTCGCCGTTTGTTGCCTCGATTGCTCACAAGAGCAGTTTACCTGTTGGTGTAACGTCTCTGGATCGTGGGGACCTCTGTTTGCCAGTCAAACGACGTCCACTGCGGTGCAGAAGAGCGTAGTATGCTCTATATCCCCCACATATGGCCATGCCGAGAGGTAATTCGGGCTGCGCGAATCTCGCCACTGATGTTTGCAGAAAAGGAACTCGATCGGGACGGAACTGACCAGAAGACCTCAAACCTCGGCATTTTAAGGAGTGGTTTCGTGGGATCAGGTCAACAACTACTCGATCGCTTCGCTCAGCGACAAAGTGCGGAAGCGTACCACCAGGAACACTGGCAGGGAACCTTCGCAGAATATATCGATCTCGTGCGGAAAAATCCGCGCATCACCCGGACCGCTTATCAGCGTCTGTACGACATGATCATGTTGTATGGTACCTATCCGCTGGAGGGCAGCAAGGAAGGGCTGATTCGCTACAGGTTCTTCGATGACCCCGAAAACGATGGCCGCGATGCCATCTTCGGACTGACCCGCCCGCTGATGGCTTTGGTCAACGTCTTCAAAAGTGCGGCGCTGAAATATGGCAGTGAACGCCGCGTGCTGTTGCTGCACGGCCCGGTTGGAAGTTCCAAAAGTACGATTGCGCGCTTGCTCAAGCGTGGCATTCAACGCTACACCTACAGCGATGACGGTGCCGTCTACACATTCGGTTGGAAGGAAGAGGATGACAGCATCACCTGGGACCCCATGCACAGTGAACCGCTGCAGTTGATCCCTGAAGATGCGCGCGAGGAATTCCTCGCATCGCTCAATGAAGGTCGCGATCCCGAAGATGATTTCAAAATCGAGATCCAGGGGGAGATCTGCCCATTAAGCCGCTGGTACTTCCAGCAACGCCTCGAAGAAAACCACGGCGACTGGACGAAAGTGCTGAAAAGCATTGTTGTCAAACGATTCTTCTTCTCGGAACAGGATCGCGTCGGCATCGGCACGTTTCAACCGAAAGATGAAAAGAATCAGGATTCAACCGAACTGACCGGCGATATCAACTATCGAAAAATTGCTGAGTTCGGTTCCGAAAGTGATCCCCGTGCATTCAACTTCGATGGCGAATTCAATGTCGCCAATCGGGGTTTGATTGAGTTCATCGAAGTCCTCAAACTCGATGTTGCCTTTCTGTATGATCTTTTGGGCGCGTCGCAGGAACACAAGATCAAGCCGAAGAAGTTCGCTCAGACCGATATTGACACGGTGATTGTCGGTCACACAAATGAACCGGAATACCGCAAGTTGCAGTCCAACGAGTTTATGGAGGCATTGCGCGACCGGACAGTGAAGATCGATGTCCCTTACGTGATCAAGCTCTCGGAAGAGTTGCGGATTTACGAAAAGGATTACAACGATCGCCGCGTGCGGGGCAAACATATTGCGCCGCATACTCTGGAAATCGCGGCGATGTGGGCTGTACTGACCCGCCTCGAAGAACCGAAAAACGCTGGCTTAACGCTGATGCAGAAGCTCAAGCTGTACAACGGCAAGACGCTGCCCGGCTTCACATCGGATAACGTCGCGCAGTTGCGGAAAGAAGCCAGGAACGAAGGGATGCTCGGCATCTCACCCCGCTATGTGCAGGATAAAATTTCCAACGCACTGGTCGTGAATACCGACTCAACCAGTCTCAACCCCTTCATGGTCCTCAACGAACTGGAAGATGGCCTGAAGCATCACTCGTTGATTCCCAATGAAGAGACACGCGAGCATTACTGTCAGTTGATCTCCGTTGTAAAGGAGGAGTACACCGACATCGTGAAGAATGAAGTGCAGCGGGCCATCGCTGCGGATGAAGAAGCTCTCACCCGGTTGTGCGGCAACTACATCGACAACGTGAAGGCGTACACTCAGAAGGAACGGGTGAAGAACAAGTTTACCGGCGAGGATGAAGAGCCGGATGAACGACTGATGAGATCAATCGAGGAACGGATCGACATTCCGGAATCGCGCAAGGATGATTTTCGTCGGGAGATCATGAACTACATTGGCGCGTTGTCGCTGGATGGCAAACAGTTCGACTACCGCACGAATGAACGCCTCCAGAAGGCGCTCGAGATGAAACTGTTTGAGGATCAGAAGGATACGATCAAGCTGACCAGTCTGGTCTCCAATGTCGTCGATGCCGATACGCAGGAAAAGATCGACATCGTGAAAAGCCGGTTGATTCGCGACTACGGCTACAACGAAGAATCTGCCACCGATGTGCTGCATTACGTGGCGAGTATCTTCGCACGTGGCGATGCGAAGACGGAATGATCGACGCCTGAGGATGAATCCCAAAAACGATTCAGCCTCGAATCCGGTTTGTGGCAAATTGTTGCACGCTTATTGTCGTGTGAAAACGCAGCACGCAGAAGGTTTGAGGCGACTTACAGCATTGAAATTATAGCATTGAAACTCTCATGACCCGCGCTATCGAACGAGATCTGAACCGCTTCAGGAAAATTGTGAAGGGGAAGGTGCGCGACAATCTGCGCAAGTATGTCACGCATGGTGAAATGCTTGGTCGCAAGGGTCGCGAGATCGTCAGTATCCCGGTGCCCAGTATCGAAATCCCTCACTTCCGCCACGGGCAGAAAGGCTCCGGCGGAGTGGGGCAGGGAGAAGGCGAAGATGGCCAGCCAGTTGGCAAAGGGCAGCAGGAAGGAGATGGTCAGGGTCAGGCGGGGAATGAACCGGGTCGCCATGTTCGGGAAGTCGAACTGACACTCGACGAACTGGCCGAGATGCTGGGTGATGAACTCGAACTGCCGAATATCGAACCCAAAGGCAAAGAAGCAGTCAAATCGAAAAAAGACAAGTACAACACGATCCGCCAGACCGGGCCCGATTCGCTCCGCCATTTCAAGCGAACATACAAGCAGGCACTCAAACGCCAGATTTCTCTCGGCAGTTACGACGTCCGAAATCCGGTGATCGTGCCGACACGTGATGACGAACGTTTTCGATCGTGGAAATCGGTCCCCGAACCGCAGGCGAATGCCGCCATCGTTTACATGATGGATGTTTCCGGCTCAATGACTGATGATCAGAAAGAGATCGTGCGGATTGAGTCGTTCTGGATCGATACCTGGCTGCGGAAACAATACGACGGCATTCAGCGACGGTATGTCGTGCACGATGCGATCGCACATGAAGTCGATGAAGATACGTTTTACCGTACCAGGGAGAGTGGCGGCACGCGGATCTCCTCCGCTTACACCAAAGCGAGGAGCATCATCGATCGCGATTTCCCGCCGGATGAATGGAACATTTATGTCTTCCAGTTTTCCGATGGCGACAACTGGGGCGAAGACAACAGGGAGTGCCTCGGCTACCTCACCGGGAACATCCTGCCGGCCTGTAACCTGTTCTGCTACGGGCAGGTCGAAAGTCCGTATGGTTCCGGTGACTTCATTCGTGAACTCAAGAAGATCACCGACAAGTGGGAAAACATGATTCTCTCGGAAATTGATAACAAGGACGCCATTTACGATTCGATCAAACAGTTCCTCGGCACCGGTCGGTAAACGGCCCGCACGCCACACTTGCGAAAGACTTCGCCATGGTTGTCAGCACCCATCGCCCGCTTCCTCCGGAGATCCGCGATTTACAGGATGAACTCGAAGAGATTGCGCGCAATTATGGCCTCGACTTCTTTGAAACCATTTTTGAAGTCGTCGATTACGAAGAGATGAGCATGCTGGCGGCCTTTGGCGGGTTCCCCATTCGCTACCCGCACTGGAGGTTTGGGGCCGAATATGACGAACTGACCAAAGGCTATTCCTACGGCCTGCAGAAGATTTACGAGATGGTGATCAACACCGACCCTTCGTATGCCTATCTGCTGGAAGCCAATGAAATGGTCGACCAGAAACTGGTCATCGCCCACGTTTACGGCCATGTCGATTTCTTCAAGAACAACGCCTGGTTTGCCCACACCAATCGCCGCATGCTGGATCAGATGGCCAACCACGCGGCTCGCGTGAACCGTTACATCGACCGTTTTGGGCATGAGCGGGTCGAGGAGTTTATTGACGCCTGTCTGTCGATTGACGACCTCATTGACCCCTACTCACCGCACATCAAACGGTCGCAGAAAGCTGCTTCTGCAGTGAAGAAATCATTGGAAGCGAGAAAGTCGGAATCGGAGCAGCCCGAAGATGGTCCCGGACGTTTCCGGTCGAAGTCGTACATGGAGAACTTCATCAACCCACCCGATGTGCTCGAACAGGAGGCCATCGCCCGCGCTGAAAAAATGCAGCAGGCCGAGGCGAATCGCTCATTCCCCAACGAGCCTCAACGCGATGTCCTGCTTTTCCTGCTGGAACACGCTCCGCTGAAGGACTGGCAACACGATGTGCTTTCGATCATTCGGGACGAAGCCTACTATTTCGCGCCGCAAGGTCAGACGAAAATCATGAATGAGGGTTGGGCCAGCTACTGGCACACCACCATCATGACCAGGCATGCGCTCGATCCGTCGGAGTTCATCTGCTACGCCGAACATCATTCCGGCACGATGGCAACCAGCCCGCAACGCTTGAATCCGTACAAACTCGGCATCGAACTGTTTCGCGATATTGAAGAACGTTGGGACAAAGGCCAGTTCGGTCCGGAATACGAGAACTGCGATGACATTGAGGAAAAGAAGAACTGGGACAAACAACTCGGCCTGGGTCGCGAGAAAATTTTTGAAGTCCGCCGCGTGCATAACGACATTACGTTTATTGACACTTTCCTCACACCCGAATTTTGTGCCAGGCATCGCATGTTCTCGTTTGCTTACAACAACGCGACCGAGTATTACGAAATTGCCTCGCGCGAGTTCTACAAAATCAAGAAGCAACTGCTGGATAATCTGACCAACCACGGTCGACCGCTGATTCGCGTGGTCGATGGCAATTACGGCAACCGGGGTGAATTGTATCTCAGGCACGATTATGTCGGCGTGGAACTGAAACAGGATTACGCCCGCGACACACTCGCCAATCTGGGAAAGCTCTGGTCGCGACCAGTGCATATCGAAACCGTCGTCGATGACAAAGAGACGATTCTCAGTTTCGACGGCACAAACCACGAGATGAAGCCAAAGTGAGATGCGGAACTTGCCACTCGGCGATCTGTCCGTATTCAAGATCACGAACGCAGCCTCACCTCAGAACATCTTTCCACAAAACGTGTCAGGTGTTATAACCCGCTTCTTTACGGAAGATCGTCCCGGTTTTCAGTCCGTTCGTCATGTATAATGGAACGACGGGAATCTTTACTTCTTACACTTTTCACCCAGGTTGGGTAAGAGTCGCACGATGAGTCTGGGAGACAAAATCGCTCAGGAATTGCAGCAACTGGTCGGCTTCAATGGGCCTGGCTCGAAGATCGTTACGTTGACCGAACCGCAACTGGCGGAACTGGCGGTCGACCTGATGATTGTCGATTCGCTGAGCTGCTCATTCCACGAATTGCGAATCAACGCTCCGCACTTAGTCGGCGCGTCGGTCGATACATTGCGCGACTGGGCAGATGCTTTGTCACAGCGCATCACCTATCTGCTGGAGAATCTTGGCCCGATCGAAATCGACACGCAGGCGGGTCAGGTACTGGTCCGTTCCAATCCTCCCGATCAGCAACCGGCAGGAGCAAAGTATTACGAAGTATTGCTGCAGTCGGACACATCGGGCAATTTCTCGTTGCGTCGTTTTGAAGCCGAAAAAGGGGCTCCCGGTCGCATTCAGGTCGATATTCAGACAACGCATGAAGTGCTGCGTAAACTGGTGGACGACCTGATCGACACGCTGCCACGACCATAAATCAACGGTTTCCAAAAAACGGCCCGCGTAGCAGGGCATCGCATGAACGAATCGCTCAACTCAGATGAATCGCCACTCGACAGTTGATTGTTCAGGATGAGTCGAGCTCTTGTCAGCGCGGGTATGTTTTTGGGTTTCATCGCAACCACGATTTCTGGCCGATTACGAAGTCCGCAACTGGAAGGGCTGGCAGCATCACCAGACATTGAGTCTGCCGGGCAGTTGATTCTTGAACGTCGAAACCTGACGGGCGGAAAAAAGATCCCAATGATCATGTTCCACCAGGTTCGATCAGGTATCGCTTCAATCCTGTGCGTCGAACTGAAATGCGATACACCCCGCAACGTCAACTGACGAATCGAACAGCGTTTGTTACGCAATCAACTGGCGAGACTGTATCATTGGAAACGACACAATCGTCTACCACCCAGGAATCTGGACAGAAAAAGAATCCAGGACAGTCGAACTGGAGCAAATTGAACGACACGTCTTGATCGAGTCGCGATTCTGACAGTGGCGATCCTTGATTCCGGCTGCGGGGGCTGTCAAAATGAATTTGAGGATTTGGTCTCTCGCATCACCTTTCTTTTGGCGGGAGTACATTCGGACGCATTTCTACCGTGTCAGGCCATCGTCATTGAGAATTCATTAAAAAATGAAACGTGCCGCAGGCCGGGCAATCATCTGTGCAAATGTGTGGTATGCATCTGATTGATACTGGAAACACGCTTGGGGCAGATGACTTTGCCCGCGAACAAGACACGACATTGATAAGGTAGCAACATGGCTTTCCAGGAAGGTTTGACGGTCGGAATCGATTTGGGGACGACCTATTCCGCATTGGCTCGTCTTGACCATGATGGCAATCCCATCGTTGTCAAAAACGCTGACGAACGAACGATCACACCCTCGGTGATTTTGCTGGGGGATGATGGCCAAGTGACAGTTGGCCCTTCTTACGAACGGATGTCGGTAGAAGATCCCAGCCACATCGTTGAGGCGGTCAAACGCCAGATGGGAAGCCAGGACTATTACGTTGTCTACCAGGACAAAAAATTGACACCGGAGTTTCTTTCTGCACTGATTCTGAAAAAGCTGAAGCAGGATTCGGAAGCGGTTTGTGGTCCGATCGCCAATGCCGTCATTACTGTTCCGTACTATTTCAACGATCTTCGCCGGAAGGCAACTCAGGACTCCGGGCAAATTGCCGGATTGAATGTGGTCGACATTATCAACGAACCAACTGCGGCTACCCTCGCCTATGCCTGGATTAAGGGGGAACTTGGCCGGACCGATATTGAGGCCAACGAGCGAACCATCCTGGTGTACGACCTGGGGGGTGGAACCTTCGACGTGACCGTGGTGAAGTACACGCCGACGAATTTCCGTGTGCTGGCAACCGATGGGGACGTGATGCTCGGGGGGCTCGACTGGAGCCGGCGGCTGGTCGACCACCTCTCTGAACAGTTCGTGCGGAAATATGGCGATGACCCGCGGCAGGATCCCGAGGCATTGTTGACTTTCACCCAGGAATGCGAAGACTGCAAGCAACAGTTGAGCGAAAAATCGCAAGTTCCCGTCAGTGTGTATTACAAGGGTAATACGTTGTCGGTCGCGGTGACACGCGGCGACTTTGAAAGAATGACAGCCGACCTTCTGCAAAGAACGCGGGACACCACCGAGTTGGTGTTGCAGCAGTCGGGTATTGAGATCTCGGAATTGGACGACGTGATTCTCGTTGGTGGATCGACCCACATGCCATCGGTCCGGCAGATGCTGATCGAAGTTGCCGGAAGGGAACCATCAACCGATGTCAAGCCGGAAGAGGCGGTCGCACAAGGCGCCGCCATTCACGCCGCCATTCTTGAAGCCAAAGAGACCGGTGGACAGGGACAGGTTGCCGAAGCGATTATCAATCGATTGAAGTCGGTGAACACGCAGGATGTGAATTCACACTCGTTGGGGGTGAAGCTGACCGATCCCGCCGACAAAACGAAGAAGATCAATCACATCATGATTCCGAAGAACACCAACATCCCGTTTACCGCCAGTCAGCGGTTTGTGACCACATCGGACAATCAGCGACGCGTACATGTCTACATCCTGGAAGGGGAAGCATCCGATCCGGACGCCTGTACTTTAATCGGTGACTTCCGTGTCCTGGATCTGCCGCCCAATTTACCGAAAGGTTCCCCTGTCGAAGTCAGCTACAAATACGATTCCAGCGGTCGAATCACCGCTTCCGCGAAAGAACTGACTACAGACAAGGAAGCCCAGGCGGAAATTGTGCGCGAAAGTGGTCTCGATTCCAAAGGGCTGGATGCTTTCAAGACACTGGCAGAACAATATCATGTGGAATAAAGGGTATTGCGCTCTTCTTTCTGTGCCACGACAGGCGTCGTTTGGCCTGCGAGAACAGGCCCTTCCATGAGCCAGAGGCGTCATTCCAGGCGTAAACGGCTTTAGACCAGGCATCTTCGCGGAAGATATAAATAATCCGGGCAACCTTAATTTCGACATCGCTCACCATCTGAACGACATCGGGGACGAACATCGTGGCATTGGACGTCTACAAAGACTGGTTGGGCATTCCGGAGGAGTTCCGCCCACCGACACACTACCAACTGTTGCGTCTGGTCGATTTTGAAGATGACCCGGAGAAGATCCGCGCTCATTACAAGAAGCTCAACGCCCATGTCCGGAAATACGCGACCGGGCAATACTCCAATCAGTCGCAGGAGTTACTGAATGAACTCGCCAAGGCGATGCTCTGCCTGACTGATGGCGAACGCAAGCGGGATTACGATGAAAGTCAGGGTCGCGAATTCGAGGATGATGCTGATCCCCTGGGCCGCAAACCGACCGGACGAACGCTTGTTGAATGGAAGAAGATTTCTCGCGAGCAATTTCGTGAAGCCGAAATGTTTGCCGACGAGCGCGGCCTGATCATGCGGGATGCCGTCGTACAGATGAAACTGGTCCCGCAGGATGTTGCAACGCAGGCGTATTCGCAGGAACTTGGTTTGTCATACATCGATGTCGACGACACTGAACCAGACGAAGAACTGCTCGACAAGGTGCCCCGTGTCACCGCGCGGCGAAATTCGATCATCCCGCTGTTTGTTGACGATGATATGGTGTTGATCGCCTGTGCAGATGAACCCAACGCCGAACTGGAAGACGAACTTCGTTTGCGACTGGAAAGGTCTCCCCGTTTTGTACTGGCGACTCTGAAATCCATTAAGGAAGCGTTCGCCAAACATTACGCTCAAGGGGCACGGGCCGAGGACGACAAGACCCGGAAAAAGGCCAGGCCGAAAACGCCACCACCCCAACGCAGACCAGCGAAAAAGAAACCACGCGCAAAAGCTTCCTCTTCATCGACCGGCATGGGGCAAAACAAAATGCTTGCTGTATTGATCGTCTGCTGGTCGGTCATTCTCTGCGTGTTGATCGACCAGTTTGTCCTCAAAGTTGGCAGTGATCCAGATCAGGCGAAGTGGAATCCCTTTTTCCTCACCTGGTTCATCCCACCAGTTGTCTCTGCAATTGCCTTCTGGCGTTTCTGGAAATAAAGCGGCGTTATTTCCCCCGCAGCAATCGCAGTCGCAGCAGATTCAAAGCCGACTTCGCCGTCCGCACACGGAACAATAGCGGATTGCCTGACGGGTGCACCGGGTGCACTTCGCAACTTTCGTGGTCGGCCAGGGCAATGAAAGCCTGAGGCAAGTTCCCCGAAGTCTCATCAGGATCAAACGGTGGGCATTCGGTGACGGCAATTGCGTAATCTGATTCATAAGTTGCGCGGCAGGCATTCGCCATCACGCGCGCCATCTCTTTGCTTTCAGGATGAACCTCACTCAAGGCATCACTCGACAGTTCGGGAAATCTCGCGAGACCGTCCAGTGAAGGGATAATCGAACCACCCGCAAAAACGTCGTCGGAGTGATTCACATCCATGATGCGTTGTGCGATCCGGCCGGCCGTTCCCCATTCAATCGTCGCGACGTTTCTCCGCTTTTCCCGTAACAACTTCACTGCGGCATGTTCGACATCCTCGTTTTCCTCTCCAAAGACAAAATCACCCAGCCGTTCGCGGGCTGTCATTTTAGCCGCTGCAATTTTTTGCGCACATTCCTCGGCTGTTTCACCATGTGCGGCAATACGGAGTGTGATGGTCGCCTCATGGACGGTGATGCCCACTTCCGGATCATTCCCCCGCGCCGTCAGATCACCCAGCAACTCTTCCATATGCGATTCACCCGTGCCGTAACAATTCAGCCGCGCCTGTTGAATCAACCTTCCGGAATCTGGCAATTGAGGCGCCACGCTATCGAAGAACATTTTCTTCATTTCCGCTGGCACGCCCGGCAGTGCAAAAATCTGGCAATTGGTATCGCCCGGTTCTCTGGACAGTTTCGCATGCGGGATTGTCATCCAGATACCAGGAGCGGTGCCGCGGGAATTCACAATGGGCTGTGCACCGGTCGGAATCATGGCTTGTATTTTGTTTCGTTCGGGCATCGTCCGACCGCGACGTTCAAAGAAATCAACGATTTGATCGAACGATTCCTGATGCAATACGAGTTCCACGCCCGCCATGCGCGCCAGCTCATCCCGAGTGATGTCATCCAACGTCGGTCCCAGGCCACCGGTAATGAAGACCAGATCATTTCGTTCGGCAGCTCTGGCGAATACACGGCTGAGGGCTTCGGGAACATCTCCCACGGTGGAGTGATACCAGACAGGAATACCACGCATATCGAGCTGCTGGCTGAGCCACTGGCTGTTGGTGTCGAGTTTCGCTCCGGATGTCAGTTCGGTTCCGATGGCGATGATTTCCGCGTGCATGTTTGCGTCCTGTCGAAAATGAAATGCCGGCAGGATAGCACGATGGATCTGACGTTGCACAGTCGCCAGTTGACTTCATGGAAGTGATTATGCCACACTCGCAGATTCGGCCTCAGGTTTCGGTCGTACCTCGTTTTCTTCGGCGATCTGGCGATACAGATCGACCGTCAACCGGACCATCGTCTCGACGTTGAAATTCTGTTTCACCATTTCCCTGCCGGCGTGACCAATTGACCGCGCCCAATCGACGTCATCCAGCAACTTCATGACGCATTCGGCAAGCGTTTCAGAGTCGGATGGCGGAATCACCAGCCCCGTTTCGTTATCGCGAATGACGCTGTAGACACCACCAACGCCGGTCGCGATAACTGGTTTTCCAAGCGTCATCGCTTCCAGCATGATCGTCCCAAGTCCCTGTTTCAAAGAAGGAAGGCAGAAGATATCCATTGCCGCCAGGCAGGCGGCATAGTCGAGCAGGTTCGGAACGAACGTCACCTGTTCGCTGATCTTCAAATCGCGCGCGAGTTGCCGTAAATTCGCTTCCTCCGGACCCGCACCGGAAATGAGAAACTCGACTTCCCGTTTCGACTCCAGCACCAATTGCGCCGCTCGCAGAAAATAGGGCAACCCCTTCATTGCTTCCAGTGGACCGGCTGTTCCGATCACCGGAATGTGTCCCTCCGCCAACACGGGCAGAGTATCGATTTGTTTGTCCGGCTCAACACCGCTGTGAATCACCTCGACTTTATCTTCCGGCAGGCTGACTCGCGACAGCAATTCTGTCCGCACCGATTCACTCACTGCGATCGCTTTGCGTCCCCAGCGCACATCAAACCGCACACGTTCACTCGGATTCAAGTAGTCGTGCACGGTCAGCACGTAGGGGCATCGCAATCGCCGTGCCAGCCAGACGCCCTGTGCCAGCATTTCGCGCGATTGAATGTGAATCAGATCGGGTGGTTTCTTTTGTAACTCCCGCGCGAGGATTTCCAACGTGATTCGCTGGGCAACCGGCGTCGTCAGGTGAGGATACTCGGCGATTTTCAGTTCTTCTCGCCGCTTCACTTCCACCATTCGCGCATCGGCGCAAATGACCCGTGACTCAATATTGTGTGCCGAGAGGTGCTCCGCCAGCCGAAGTGTATACATGCAACTCCCCCGGACCTGAAATCGGCCTGCAAACAGCAACACATTGAACCGGCGTTCAGACACGGTTGATTCTCACGATGCAACGTCAATCGGATCTGTTTTCATGTTCATCGTCACATCGGTATTGTACCACTCGCAAAAAGGGTTATGCCAGAACAATCGCAAAGGGTGGCACAATCCCGCAGCTTCATCGATGATTTTTCGCTCTGCCGACCAGTTGCTTGCGAATTGTTTCCATGCCCGAGAGAATCGAATTGTCCACAGTTCATTTCATTCCCTCGCCAAATGCGACTTCGATGAGCCAGACTGCCAATGACAAAAAGCCCGTCCCCGTCCAAAGCGGATGTAAAAAACGTATCGCCCTGATTCTTTTCGCCGGAATCGTACTGTTTTCGCTTTGGCCATTACTCGATTGGGCGATTGCCCTGCCGGAAGGCCGCAAGGCGAACTATGTCGGTCGTCAGAAATGTGCGGAATGCCATAAGGCGGAAATGGACAAATGGCACGGCTCCGACCACGATCGAGCGATGGATCTGGCAACACCGGAATTTGTTCTGGGTGACTTTGACGGCACGCAACTGGAACATCACGGAGTCACTTCAAAGATGTCTCGCCGTGGTGACAAATTCTTTGTAGAGACCGAAGATCCGGATGGCGAAATGGCCGAGTTCGAGGTCAAGTGGGTTTTTGGCTATCAGCCGCTGCAGCAATATCTCACGGAACTGGAACGAGGACAGATTCAGGTTCTGCCAGTCACCTGGGATACCGAAAAAGAGGAGTGGTTTTTCGCCAATCCCGACGAACCATTCGGCGTGAAAGATCCTCTGCACTGGACTGGCTCGATGGCAAACTGGAATCACATGTGTGCTGACTGCCATGTAACCAACTTCGACAAAGGCTACAACCTCAAGAACGACAGTTTCCACTCGACGTGGTCAGAGGGAGATGTCAGTTGCGAGGCATGTCACGGCGCGGGCAGTATTCATGTGGAACTGGCGGAATCGAAATCTTTGTTCTGGGATCGACGTTATGGATACGGGCTGGCCAAACTAAAAGGCGGGAAATCCACCGGGCAATTGGAATCGTGTGCACCGTGCCATGCCCGTCGGCAGCATATCTATCCCAGTTATCATGCTGGAGAACAGTTTTACGATCACTTTAATCTGTCGCTGCTGCATCCTCCGCTGTATCACCACGACGGACAGATTGATGATGAAGTCTACGTCTACGGTTCATTCCAGCAGAGCCTGATGTACCGCAAAGGCGTCGGCTGCACTGACTGCCACGATCCTCATACAACGCGCGTGAAATACAAAGACAATCGGCTCTGCACGCAGTGTCACATGCCAGCCAGGTACGACGCATTCGTACATCACCGACACAAAGAAGGGAGCGAGGGGGCGTCCTGTGTCGAATGCCACATGCCGGAAAAGACCTACATGGTCGTCGACCCGCGACGCGATCACAGCCTGCGGATTCCCCGTCCCGATCTGACGATGAAGATTGGCTCGCCCAATGCGTGCAACAAATGCCACAACAAACCGGAAGAAACGCCGCAATGGGCGGCTGACAAAATTGTGGAATGGTACGGTCCCAAACGTCGCAACGACCCGCATTATGGCGAAACGCTGTTTGCCGCCCGGCATGGCGCTCCGCAGGCACGAAAACCATTGGAGGATCTCACGCAATCGACAGATGTCGGGCCGATCGTTCGTGCCACGGCGGTCTCACTCTTGACGCAACAATATCCTGATGGAGAGGTATCCAGGACCATGACACGCGCCCTCCGCAGTCCCGATTCGCTTGTCCGGGCAGCAGCGGTTCAGGGTTTGGAAGGATTGAATATTCTGAACCCGCAATCTCCTTACAGCGAAACCGATAAAAACCGCGTGCAATACCTCAAGGAGTTTCTCATGCCGCGCATCAACGATCCACAACGTCTGGTCCGTGTTCAGGCGGCTCGCGTGGCCACCACTTACCCCAGGGATATCTACACCGATGAAGAATGGCGACAGGTCTCCAAGGTGGTGCAGGAATACCGCGAAGGTCTCATGATAACGGCCGATCAATTCGGCACACACATGGCACTTGGGCGACTGGATGAAAACCTGGGAGACCGACTCTCGGCGATCAGGTCGTACCGCAATGCGATGCGATTGGAGCCAGCCGTGACCGGACCGCGGTCGCATCTCGCAGAACTCCTGTCAGATAGCGATCCCGAAGAAGCCCGCGTGCTGCGCAAGAAGGAATTGGAACTGCTACAGCGCGATGCAAAGTTACTGCCACAAAACGCTGGCATCCAATATCGGCTTGGCATGCTGAATTACATTCTGGGCAACAAGGAACAGGCGGGTGAGTGTCTCATTAATGCGGCGGGACTGGAGCCTGATGTTCCCATGTTTCAGGAAGGCCTCGTCTCCTGGTTTGAGTTGAAGCGTGATTGGGCGAAGGCGATTCCGGCGGCGAAACGACTGGTCAACATGCGACCCGAGAACATACGGTATCGGCAGTTGCTGCATAACATCCAGACTGCAGCGGCAGCGGAACTGCGTCCAATTGGCCCGCAGCGGTGATTTTTGCAGGACATTTTTTCCGCCCGCCTTCCATTCTGAAGTGAGGGAAACTGACCGCCAAACACACGAATGAAGGAACTTTGTGTGCCATGCTTACATTGCATAGCTGGACAAGCGTGTCGGGTAAAAGAACTCGCGGGTGTGCCATTGATTTACGGCTGGTACTTTCTCAATCTTCCTGGTGACGCAGCACTATGGTTTCAAGGGCTGGCGTTGTACAACTCCGGACGCCCCGATTTCCGACCCACTCGAAACTCAAACTCCGAAGCCGGGGCCAACTGGTATTGCCGACGAGGGGTTGCGGTCAATCCGCGATACGTCATCGTGTAAGGGACTTCAAACTCATGCTCTTCTCCCGGCCCCAGTTTGTACGGTCCGCCGAATATGCTGTTTGGTCCTTTAATCTTGTAGGCGACAATCTTGTCGGTCCGATTGCGGATGACTGTTGAAGGAACTTCAAATCCAAGACGAAACGCAGGGTCGTTCCAGTGGATCTTTTCCAGCATCAAGCGGGACGTTCCAAAGTCGACATGCCCCACAGTCGTTTCAGCAAGGGCTCCGGTTCTTGTCCATGCGGTCCACGATTCCCGAAACAAACGGTCGATTTCCTTCCGATTGGTCTTGCGACTTTCTGCATCGAAGTCGGGTGCAAAACGGACATTCGTTTCAATCTCCGGTTCACCTGACCAGGACATTCGGAATCGCCGTTTCGCCCCTTCGTCATCTTCCAGATCGACACGCACATCCTGCGTCAACGTGGCTTCCAGTTCGGCAAAGTGTTGCCAGGGAGCATCCTCCTTCTCCTGTGGACGGATTGCCAGCGAAATGACCGCCCTGGGGATGACAAAACGCATGCGGCTGGCAGTCTCATTGGTATCGTCCGACCCCGGTGGTGTTGTCACTCGTAACGGCTCGGTCAGTACCAGTTCCGACCAGATTTCGATATCGCTGCCAAATCGTTTTAACTCCGGAATGGCCTTCGACAACTCTTCCCGTAACGCAAATCGTGCAAACGCTCCTTCGGGAATATCATGGACATGCACCCGGGCAACATCCGACCGCACCAGCATGGCGGAAAGTGGTTCCAGGATATTCGCACCCACGGCAACTTCCAGTTTGGACTCGTCGGAGAACTCCGTGAGTTCGGGCATCGGAAGCTGGTATTGATATGGTTTTTCCGGCGCCCGACTGGGATCAATCGCCGCCGCCGAAAGCCCCAACGCCAGTGAGATGCCGTTCTCGTCGGTGACAATTTTTTCCGGCCAGACTTTCAATCGCGGACGATAGACGGGCAAAGGCCAGAAGTCCTGCACGAGCGTTGTCACATCCTGCGTTTGCAGGTTTTCTTCCAACTTGCGAATGATCGTTGGCACCACCGAGATGACTTCGTTTTCGATCCGTCCCCGGCTGTTATACAGCCCGGTCACCAGGCCGCGCGAGACCCGTTCACGCGTCATTCCCAGACCGCGCGTTGATACCCCGGCAGGCCAGGAAACGGAAAAGTTATCGCGTGAGATGGAAAATCCGGAGGAGATCCACCGCAGGCGTATTTGCCGATTTTTGACATACGGTTCGACACGGATATTCAACCAGACCGGCCGATTATGGCCGATCCTCACATTGATCGCACCGGCGGTGGCGGAACGACGTTTCCCTCTTACATGAGTCGTGCCAATCAACAGGTTGATATCCTCCAACCCCAGTTGCAGCAGGACATTGTTCTGCGATGTTGCCTGTACAAGTCCACGTCGAATTTTTCCAGAATAAGTAATGTTCGTGAAGTAGACGCTGAAACTTCGTCCCTCAGCAGTTGTATAGTCGCTGATATTCGGAATCGATCCGCGCAACAGGTTCCTGGGGACACGTGCGGGAATTGAGTAGGACAACGCTTTGAGCATCTCGTTGCCCAGCCGCAAATGGACGGCTGATGAGATTTCTGTATCGGTGATGAAGGGCGTGTTTTCATCCACGCGGGTGACCGGCGTTGCTCCCGGACGTACCATCAGGTCGCGAAACTCGTGTCCATCGTTGACCGGATTGCGCATCCACTTGTAAAGATCCTCATCCGCATAGACAACCTTCCAGACATCGTGACCGGCATTGGCGAATTCGGAATAACGCGGCTTGCCCCCGGAGGCCTTCATCGCCTCGACCATTTCCCGTGAGCGGCTGACTGGAACCAGGGCATCTTTGCGACCGTGAAAAGCCCAGACTCGGGCCTGTTTGGAGCCGCTGATCTGTTCGGAATCTCCGCCGCCGGAGAGTGGGACAAACGCAGCGAAACGATCCGGAACATTTCGCACCCAGTCCCATACCCCATAGCCTCCCATAGACCAGCCGGTGAGGATGCGGCGTTCGGGGTCGATTGAAAAATTCCGTTCGACTTCCTGAAGGATCTTCCATGCCCGCTCGCCATTTTCTGAGTTGGCCGCCCACGCGGACAGAATGGGGACTTTCTTATCACTGCACTGGGGAAACACCACCACGAAGGGAAACGTCGATTTGTTCTCCTGAACATAGGACCCCAAACCGGTGTTGAGATGTTTACGGCCATCGGTACCCCGTTCGCCCGCTCCATGCAGGAAGAGGATCACCGGCCATTTTTTGGCAGGCGAATACTTGCGGGGAAGGAAGACCGAGTATTTGTGTTGGCCATCTTCATCTTCGAACAGTCGTTGCTGAAAATCGCCAGGCGTTTGAGCCTGTGTCGATTGACCCGTTACAAACAGAAGCAAAAGAGTCAGGAAACTGAAAACGGAAATTCGCAGTCGAGTTTGACACACATACTCATTGAGGCACATCATGATCCCGGTACCTTTCGCAACGTTGTTCGTCAGGGGGAAAGAGCAGCATCAAGCGAGCCGCCGAACGATCCATCATGCCAGGACCATTCGGGACACTTTAACATCATCGCGCATTCTAGCGCGCCAGACTGATGTTGCAACCAGTCGTGTTGGATCTTCATCAACCAGGTCGCCATCCCTGCCGCGAAACCACAGGAGAACGGGTTGAAACGAGATGGTTGCAGACTCAGCTTTTCTTCTTGCGGGTCAGCTTTTTGGAACTTTCGGGAATGGCAGACGATCCCGCAACACCCTCGCGCGGGCCCATCGCAATCACCCGGCTGACTGCTTCCAGCATAACATCCATCGCGAACGGCTTGCGGAGATATTCATCCACACCCAGCATTTCGGCGTAAGCCTTGTGTCGGCCACCTTCATTGGCGGTGATCATGATTACACGCGGTGGTTGCGGCAGCGATCGCAAAAATTCCAGGACGGGAAAACCACCCATCCTGGGCATCATCATGTCGGTGATGATCAGGTCGAAGGCCCCTTGCTCAACCTTGCGCTGCCCCTCGACACCATTCTGGGCCGTCGTCACTTCATAACCCGCAGCCGTCAGCACACCTGAAAGGGTACTGGAAATCTCGCGGTCATCGTCGATCAGCAATATCTGGTTACCGGCAGCCATGGTTGCCTCGGTTCGATTTTCAAAAATGTCAGTTGCAGTGGGTTGCAGATGTCCAGAATGAATTGGAGCCTGGAACCAACTCTGGCTCACCCATCAGGTTATGTTACGATTCGGCCGAGAACATCACAAGTACAGCATTTGAGATTCATCCCTCTTTCGTGGCGGGCGATCGTCATTCACTCCACGGAGTGAAAGACAAGTCCCGACAACAGCTTGGGATAGAAAAATGTACTCTTGGGTGGCATCTTCTCAAACCGGGATGCGATCTGTTCCACATGGTCGATTCCTGCTGGCGGAACCAATGCTGCGAGTTGGCAACGCTTTTCCTGTTGCGCTTCATTCACTTCGCTCATCAGATGCACATACCTGCAGCCGATTTCCACGTCGGAGAACTTCTGCTTCAGCAAATGATCTACCACCATACGATGCAGAATCGCCACGCCCAATTGACGCCAGTCCTCGCTGTGGTCGCTTGCCAATTCGTCCATCATGCCGCCATTGGTCAAACGAGCCAGTATCCATTTCTGATCCACGGTGGTCCCGAAACCGAAGACATCCTGCCCACCGTCCGCGTCAATCGCGTCCCAGGCTTTCACTGCCGCCTCCGGGCCTTCGCCCACATCCTGAATTTCAAAATGATCGCCCAATGCCGACTTCAAGTCATCGATGGTGAGATCCGGCAGGCCCGAAATGACGCGATGCGTCGGCAAAATCGCCAGGCCCGCGTCACCCATTCCGACAAACATCATCAACACGTTTTGCGCGTTGGAGTCGTTACTCAATTGCCCTTCGCCATCGAGATGCCGCCGGTAATTGCATGCGGTTTCATAACGGTGGTGGCCATCAGCTATAAAGATCGGCTTGTCGGACAGGATCTGCCGCACCTGGGAAGTCACGGAGAGATCGGTCACGGTCCAGATGCTGTGTTTCACACCATGCTCTTCCACGACCAGCGGCGTCTTTCCAATGATGGCATCATCCAGAAGAGACTGCGCCTGACATTCTGGATCAGGATATAGCCCGAAAATGGGCGAAAGGTTCATTTGGGTCGCTTTCGTCAGTGCCAGACGGTCCGCCTTTGGGCCAGACATCGTCTCTTCATGCGGATAGACCTGGCCTTCCCCGAGATCTTCCAAATGCAATTTGCCAAGAAATCCTTTGCGGTTGTACGATGTCCCTTCCCACTCGAACTCCTGATGATAGACGTAGAATGCGTCTTCGGCTTCCTCTGCCAGAATGCCTTCAGATTGCCAGTGACGCAGAAACTTCGCTGCCCGGACGTACTTCTCGTCGGATGATTGGTCCTCTGGTTCTTCCCGATTCAAAATCAGACGAATAACATTGCAGGGATGCCGTTCATACAGTTCTTTCTGCTGCCCGGCGTTGATGACGTCGTAAGGTGGAGCCGTCACATCTCCCAGACTGCCGACCTGGGAAACATTGTAACGCCAGCCACGAAAGGGTTGAACGGTTGCCATCGTTTGTCTTCTCCATTTAATTGCGAGGCGATCCCGAATCCATCGCCCGGTTGGACATTTCAAAAAGCACGAATGCCTGAGAGGGGGCGGGCGGGACCGCGGAAGGTGTCTCCTTTGATTGCCCCAATATAGTGGGCTGCTTTTGCAATGGCGAGACTCCCGGAGAACTCGAAGCAGGAAATTTACTCCCTTGTTCAAATCTTCGCATGAGTCGCGACTGAACTTGATCCGACGGATTTTTCTTTGTGTTGGCTTGAGATTCATTTGGAACAGTAATAGCAGTGTGAAGGCGGCTACAGCTCAATGTGGTTTGCAATAATTGTCTGCAGTGGTGCAAAAATAACGCAGGAGTCTTTTCCTCCTGAAGAAACTCTCATACCTTGTTCGACCTCACGGTTGGCCCGCAATGATCTTACAGCCAAATTGTTTCGCATTGCGTTGACTCGGCCGGAAGATTGACGCTTGCCAGAGGACAATTGCCAATATCACTCAAGGACGCCTTTGCAGCTGTGTAACTGTTCGGCCATTCGTTTGGCCAGCAGGGGCTTCCGCCCTTGATATTCATGTATCGAGCTATTGGTTGAGCATCGCCGCAATTGAAAAATGTGGACTGCTGGTCTTTGACAGCGAACCGTGAGCCGAATAGTCTTTTAAGATACATTTCTACAGTTTGTTTCCACCCTGGATGCAATCGTTGGATTGGGCATTTCATCGTTTCCCCGATTCCGACTGCAAATACAACTCGACCTCGTTTCTCGAAAAACGAGATTGAGGAAATGTCATGAGCCCGCAAGACGAATCCCGGATTTCCACTGCCTCGGATGTGCCAGAAGATGCCACCGATCAACCGCCGTGGTACCGATCGATGGTATTCAAGCAGACGATCTTTGTCGCCATCATTGTGCTGGTCACATCGCAGGCATTGAGTTGGGTCGGCTTTGTCTTCGCCAGAAACGCGCTGCGCGAACGAGTGCACGAACATCTCGGTTCGGTCGCTTTGGAACGGCGTGCACGGCTGATGACGTTCGTCTCACAGCAACATGAACGGATCGCTCTGGTCGCCAGCCGAACCCGCTTTCGGGAACTGGTCACGCTGCACTCCAAAAACGAAATCGAGCCGGATCTTTTTCTCAGCGGCACTCAGCGGATTCTGAGAGATGCACAACGTAGTACCGAGGGGTTTCGCAACATCTGTTTCGCCGACCCTTCAGGACGGGTGATCACGGCGACGGACGATATCAATCTCGATCGAAACTTCAGCGACGATCCCGATTTTCTGCAGGGTTTGAAAGGTGCGCATGTCGGCGTACCAAAACGAGTGGCGGGAAACCTTCAGGCACAAATCACCGCACCGGCAACAAACCGCGATGGCGATCTGCTCGGTGTGGTGATCGTCATGGCAGACATGCAACCCCTGGTGGAATTGCTGTCCGACTCCACCGGTTTGGGAGAGACGGGCGAAGTGCTCGTTGGCACGATGCGTGAAAGCCATGTGCAGTTTCTCATCCCCGGAACGCGAACCGATCCGTATCAGCATTGTGAGGATGTTGCCCCACTCGTAAAGGCGATTCGGGGAGAGGATGGATTCGACATCACCGATTTTTCCAATGAAGAAGTTCTCATTCGCTTTCTCCCTGTCGATTACCAGCCACGCGATTATCAACCGTGGGGACTGGTGGCGAAAATCGATGTCGATGAAGCCTATGCCCCGGTCATCCGACTACGCAAAACTTTCGCCCTTCTGCAGATACTGTTTCTGGCCGTTGGTGTTGTGGTCTGTTTTCTCCTGGTCAAACGGATGCTGCGATCAATTTTGCATCTCTCCAGTGCCGCAGCACATGTTGCCGATGGCGATCTCAATGTCGAGGTATCGAGTACCTCTGCAGATGAAGTCGGAAGATTGTCTGCAGCGTTCAACCACATGACGAGGGAACTGCGATCGTCGTACAGATTTCTTGAAACACGCGTCGAAGAACGGACGCAGGAACTGCACGAGCGAAACCAGGAGTTGGAAAAAACTCAGCAGGAATTGACGCTCGCGAAAGATGCCGCCATCGGAGCTAACAAAGCCAAGAGTGAGTTCCTCGCAAACATGAGTCACGAGATTCGGACCCCGATGAACGCGGTGATCGGCATGACGGAACTGGTACTCGATACGGACCTGGACGACGTGCAGCGTGAGTACCTGCATATCTCGAAGGATTCCGCCGAAGCATTGCTCTCGCTGATCAACGACATTCTCGACTTCTCGAAAATCGAAGCGGGCAAATTGGAACTGGATCATACGTCTTTCGAAATCGAAGAGGTGCTGGGCGACACAATGAAGGCGATGTCGTTGCGCGCTCGTGATGAGAAGATTGAGGTCATCTGTCATGTGTCACCCACCGTCCCGCGAACACTTATGGGAGATCCACTCCGCCTGCGACAGGTCGTCACCAATCTTGTCGGCAACGCGATTAAGTTTACCGAAGCAGGGGAAATCGTCCTCCGTGCAGATGTCGAACAACACGAGTCGGACCAGGTTCAATTGCACGTTTCGGTGCGCGACACGGGTATCGGCATCCCGCTGGAAAAACAGGACGCCATCTTCGAAGCGTTCTCTCAAGCTGATGCTTCAACGACACGCGAATTTGGTGGCACCGGGCTGGGACTCGCCATCACTTCGCGGCTGGTGAAAATGATGGGTGGGGAAACCTGGGTGGAAAGTGAACCTGGCCAGGGCAGCACTTTTCACTTCACTGCCCGATTGGGAATTTCGCAAGTCGACACCGAGCCGCGCGTTCGCTCCGTGAAATCATTGCTGGGGCTGAAGGTCCTCATCGTCGACGACAACGAGACGAATCGCCGCATCTTCACCGAGATGCTGACAAACTGGGAAATGCGCCCCAGGGCAGTCGCCAGTGCCAACGAGGCGATCGAGGTATTAGCCGCTGCCAAAGATGCGAACGCATCTTTTGATCTCGTACTGTCCGACGTTCACATGCCGGGCAAAGATGGTTTTGAAATGATGAAGGACATTCGTGCGGACGGCAAACTGGAGAGCACCGTTATCATGATGCTCACTTCAGGTGATGGGCCAGGAGATATCGCCCGTTGTCGGCAGTTGGGAGGTGCGGCTCATCTCATCAAACCTGTGAAACAATCGGAGTTGTTTGACGCGATCGTTTCGGCGATGGGAGTCACCAGTCTGATTGAACTGACTGGTAACGGTGATGAGAACGAAACTGAACAGGTCCAATTGCCGCCGCTTAATATCCTGCTTGCCGAAGACAGCTTTCCCAACCAGCGACTGGCTGTTGGTCTGCTGTCCAAATGGGGGCAGAAAGTGATGGTCGCGAACAATGGCGTCGAGGCGATCGCGGCTTTGAAACGGGAACACTTCGACGTCATATTGATGGACGTGCAGATGCCGGAGATGGACGGGTTTCAGGCGACCGCCGTGATTCGCGAACAGGAATCGCGTACAGGCGGTCATTTACCGATCATCGCGATGACGGCCCATGCCATGAAAGGGGACCGGGAGGAATGCCTCGCCGCCGGAATGGATGGTTATGTCTCCAAACCGATTCGCCAGCACGAATTGAAGATGACGCTCAAGTGCGTAGCGGACGGCATCTTAGGGGATGATCTCGACGTCCCGTCATTCACGTCGGGAACCAGGGTGGATTCTGCGAACGAGCAACAGAAGACCGGCTCAACTCCATCCCCAAACGATCAGGTGAATGCAGCGACAAAGGAACCACCAACCGAATCAACAACGTCGACGTCCGGCCTCGATTGGGAGTCGGCATTGGCGGCGGTGGGAGGAGATCGCGAACTGCTGGGAGAAGTGGTTGACGCAATGGTGCAGGAATGTCCCGAACGGCTCAACGATATCGACAAAGCGATTGCTCAAAACGATGCAGCATCACTCAGACGGGCGGCACACACGATCAAAGGTGTCCTCCGCATGTTCGGCGACACACCAGCCGGCGACCTCGCCGCAAAAATGGAAGCCGCTGCAAAAGAGGGTGATTGCGAATCGGCTAAAGCAGATGCCCCGCAACTTCGCGAATTCGTAGAATTGGCCATGCAGGAAGCGATAGAGTTTCTGAAGCCGGATGCAAATGAGTGAGACAGCCGGACTGGAGTCGTTTACCTTCTGGTGTGATGTCTCTGGTTCGTGGAGCTTATGTGTTTGCAGGCCGAACGACGTCCATCGCGGCACAGAAGAGCGTAATACGTACTATCCTTCGGAAAACGCGAAGGTAAAGAATAGCCGAGAGGGGACTCGAAAGAATGCCGAAAACGTCAGGATTCAGGCGAACTCTGAAACAGGCGACGTAAAATCCAACGTCAATCGCGCCAATTTGGAGCGATTGATTGCCGTCTGGCCTGACCACTCGAATGAGAAACAACGCGGTGTGGACTGACAGTTCAAGGTAAACGACGTGCATTGCAAACTCAAGTTGTTCCACCTCAAAATCAAATGCTGACAGAGCGACAGGCCTTTGTTACGATCTATTTCGTTATTGACCGGTCTCACCATCTACACTCGGATGATACAAAGTCGCGATCGGCAGCAGGATCACCGCCAGGCAGCCAAACGTCCAGCAGATCGGCCACGCCGTCAATCCCTTCTCGCCAAACAACAGATTGCACAGCCCGAAAAAACCGGCTGAGATCAAAATGGCGATCCAGTTGGTGAGGTTCATTGCACCGATCATTCGGCCCTTTTGTTCTTCCGGCGGTCTCGCCTGCATGAAGACCTGCAAAGGAACAATAAACAGCCCGGCAAAGAAACCGAGCCCCGTCAACAGCAGGCGAATTGTCCATTCTGATGTCCGATCAGGAATCAACAATGACTGCAACGACTCGACAACCTTGATTTCCCCATTTGCCGGTGATGACAACGGCTCCGTCAATTGGCCGACAATCGCGACGCCGAGCAATGTCAACACCAGGCCCCATGATCCAAGCGTGACGAGGTGGAAATTGACGCGGTGATGCGACAGCCGCCCCGCCATCACACAGCCGAGGGAAATCCCCACACCCATGCAGGCGGCCATCAGACTGGTACGTGAATCGGAATAACCCAACTGCCGTTTGCCGAATGCGTTGACCGCCTGCTGCACCACCCCGCCGGTAAACCAGAACAGGCTTGAGCAGAGCAAAACGCCGAGCAGAGGGTGATCAGCCAGCAACATGCGGACAGTTGAGCGACCGATCGCCATATTGCGTGGTTCGAATTTGAGATCCGGCTGTGCGGTCGAAGTTTTGCGAATCAGGAGCGAAGTCCCGGTGCCGAGAGTAGCGATCGCCATACAAATGCCGCTGACCATCCACAACTGGTGTTCACCAAACCAGTCTTTGGCGTAACCGGCCAGTGCCATGCCAAAGATAATCGCCAGAAAGGTTGTCATCTGAATCAGGCCGTTGGCGGTCGGGAGGTCACTTTCGCGAAACAGTTCCGGCAGAATGCCATACTTGGAGGGGCCGAAGAAGGCACTCTGACAGCCCATCAGAAACAGAACGACGAACAGACAATTCAGCAGCAGGTTCTGATCGCGGATACCTGTCAGAAAGGCAGCCATTCCCAGCAGCATGACAACGATTTCGGCCACCTTGCACAGCACTACGACTTTGCGTTTGCCAGTGCGATCCGACAGAAATCCTGCGAAGCCGGAAAACAGAATAAAGGGAATGGCGAAAACCGCCATCGCCATCGGCTGGTAATCACGTCCGGTGGCACCAACAAAATCGACGCAGATCAACAGAATCAGTTGTTTGAACAGATTGTCATTAAACGCACCGAGAAACTGAGTCAAGAGCATGCCGCCAAAGGCAGGATCGCGCAGAATCGCTGGCTGGTTGTCCAACCTGTCAGCCGGTCCGTTTGCACTCATCGTGATCGTGGTTCCATTGTCGAATTCATCGTTGGTTTCCATTGCAAAGTTGTACGACGGTTGGTGTTCCGTGAACCTGGTAAGATATAGAGCAGTTTACCTTTTCGTGTGACACTTTTCGCTCGTGGGAGCCTATATTTGCAGATCAAAGGACGTGCATCACGCCACAAGAGAGCGTAATACGCTCTAGTCAAATTGGACGTTGGAAGGAACTGCACGAAGCGTACCCATGAATTCCTCCTTTCCAAAGACATGGCGTGCTGCATTTGACGGCCTTGCTTGGATCGCCTGTGCAGCAGTGATAAGATGACATTGTAGAGCATTCGAGCGGTTGACAATCTACGAAATACTCGTACAAAGTTTCCTTGTTCCTCATCACTTTCGGAGTCTTTTCTCATGCCTCGATCGAGTTTTTTCCAGCTACTGCTCACATTGGTTCTGGTTGGCTGCAACGGTGGTGGAGGTGACGGTTCATCGTTGAATTCCAACAACGACAACGGAAACAAAAAGTATCGCATCGCCGTTATTCCGAAAGGCACAACGCACGACTTCTGGAAGTCGGTTCACTTCGGAGCAAAGAAGGCAGCGGAAGAGTTGGGGAATGTTGAAATCATCTGGCAGGGTCCGACCAGCGAGTCGGACAAGGAAGGGCAAATCAAAATCTGCGACACCTTCATCGGTCGTAAGGTCGATGGCATCTGTCTGGCACCAATCGATCGGGATGGGCTGGTTCAGGTCGTCAAGCGGGCCAGGCAACGCGAGATCCCAACCATCATTTTTGACAGCGGGTTGAGCGACCACTCGGAAGTCGTCAGCTATGTCGCAACCGACAATTTCAACGGTGGCAAGATGGCAGGCGAACATCTGGTGGAAAAAATGGAGAACAAGGGTGGCGCGATTCTTCTCCGTTATCAGGCAGGCAGCGAAAGCACCGAACAGCGCGAAGCCGGGTTCATGGAAGCGATCAAAGCGCATCCCGAAATCACTATTCTTTCCGATAACCAGCGTGTGCGATCCGACACCGACGAAGCGTTGAAAATTTCCGAAAACCTGCTGCGGGAACACAAAGATGTGAAGGGGGTCTTCACGGTTTGCGAGCCGGTGAACAAAGGGATGTTGCAGGCGCTCAAGAATGAATCAATGGCTGGGAAGGTGCGGTTCATTGCGTTTGATTCCGATCCTTCCGTTATTGAAGGTTTGAAGAACGGCTCAGTGGACGGCGTTGTTTTGCAGGATCCGGTTAATATGGGTTATCTCGCCGTCAAGACGATGGTCGAATATCTTGAAGGAAAAGAGGTCAAGAAACGGATCAGCACGGGGGAAACGCTCGTCACACCCGAGAATATGGACAAACCTGAGATCCAGAAACTCCTCCGTCCCGAGAAACAGGACAACTGATTGTCGTGGGTTTGCAATTGAAATCACAGAGTTGTCTTGTCTGCCGGGCAGGGGCCTCCCTGCCGTCCTTTCCAGATCAGTTTACCTTCTGATGTGACGTCTCTGGCTCGTGCGAGGGGCTTATGTTTGTAGACCGAACGACGCCCATCACGGCACAAAAGAACAAAGGACGTAATACACTCTAATCCTGATACATGTTGTGCTGGCGGATGTACTCTTCCACAGCGCGAGGGATCTGAAACCGCACGCTCTTCCCTTTGGCGATCCGAGCGCGAATGTCGGTCGAGGAATAATCGACTCCCGGCATCTGTGCGTATGCGATGCGACGGGCAATTTTGTCGCCGAGTTTCATCTCGAGCGATTGCTGATCAGGAAGGGGATCGTCACCCCGATTGACGGCCACGACCGTAGCCAGATCGGTAATGTGGTCCGGCTCACGCCATGTTTCCAATTCTTCCAGCGAGTCGGCTCCCATCAGGAAAAACAAATCGCGTGAATCGTCTTCGTCATGTAGTCGCTGCAGCGTGTCGACGGTGTAACTTGGGCCTTCGCGATGGAGTTCAAACCGCTGCACGTGGAATTCCGGCATGCCGGCGGTAGCGAGTTCCAGCATCTCCGCCCGCGCGTTACCGTCGGTAATTGTCTCGCCCTGTTTGTGAGGTGGCGCACCGGCAGGAATCAACCAGATTTCATCGAGTTCCAGTTGTTCGCGGCATTGTTCGGCCAACAACAAATGCCCGAAATGCACCGGATCGAAAGTTCCACCATATAGCCCCAGTCTCATTGATGCCACTCGCTCTCTGGTTGTACAGATTTCCAACTAATCTATAGGATAATCGGGAATACGATGACACGCGAGTCATTCCTTTCCCCGCCGTTTTTTGTGACGCTGACGTGAACAACGCGCGACAGAAAAATCTGTTTTCCGCCGACCATACCGAAGAAGGTCCCTATCCGTGGGAACTGGCAGAGGCGAGCGATCAACTCACGGCGTCGATTGTCTTCAACCGCCCGTTGGAAACGGTTTACATGTATCTGGTTCCCGAGGCGCTGCGAGATATTCTTCAACCCGGCCAGCGAGTGCGAGCACCATTTGGTCGGGGTGATCGCCCAACGATTGGGTTTTGCGTTGATCTGGGACCGCCGCCGAAATCCTCACGCCTGCTCAAGTCGCTGGAATCGGTCATCGACAACGAACCTTTGCTCTCCCCCAAAATGCTCGAACTGACCCGGTGGATTGCTGACCGCTATTTGTGCGGTTGGGGTCAGGTACTGGAAAGCGTCGTGCCAGCCGGTGTGAAAAAGAAAGCGGGCACGCGAGTTGTGCGATTCTTTCAACTCACCGAGAACTTTGATGCGGCAACAAAACTGCCCCCCAAACAACAGGCGGTTGTCGAAGTCTTGCGCAGTGCGGAAGAACCATTGGAAGCCGAGGAATTGACCAATAAGGCGGGGTGTGGTATCAGCCCGATCAACACGTTGCGGAAAAAAGGTATCATTCAGGCGGTCCGCCAACGGACGACCAGTTGGACGGTCGAATTTGACCTCATCGAAAAGGTTGACGACCTGCAACTCAACAACGATCAACAACAATCGTTGAGTTTCATCTGTGATGCATTGCGAGCGAAGCGGCATGAAACGCTTCTGCTACACGGTGTGACCGGCAGCGGGAAAACCGAGGTCTACATTCAGGCGATTCGCGAAGTTGTCAGTTACGGTAAACAGGCGATTGTTCTTGTTCCGGAAATCAGCCTGACACCGCAAACCATTCGCCAGTTTCGCAGCCGATTTGACAACGTAGCGGTGTTGCATAGTCACTTGAGCGATGCCGAGCGGCACTGGCAATGGCAGCAAATCGCGCGCGGCAGTGTGCAGGTTGTGGTTGGTGCCCGAAGCGCCATTTTTGCACCGCTGGCCAATCTCGGATTGATCGTGATTGACGAGGAACATGAAACGACATTCAAACAGGAAACCGTGCCACGATACCACGCACGGGAGGTTGCCCGCCGTCGGGCGGAGATGGAGAATATCCCGCTCATTCTCGGCTCGGCAACGCCAACACTGGAAGCGTGGCAGGACGCGCACGAGAATCGTTCGCGACTGATTACCATGGACAAGCGGATCGAGAACCGTCCGATGCCACCGGTCGTTATCGTCGATGTCCGAAACGATCCGCATTCGCAAAAGGGGGAAGGGATTGGCCGGGCATTGGGAAATGCCATGCGAATGGCACTCAGCGACAACGGCCAGATTATTCTGTTCCTGAATGTCCGTGGTTTCGCACCGGCGCTCTGGTGCCGCGCCTGCGGAGAATCGTTGCGCTGCCCCGATTGCGACATCACGCTCACTTGGCACAAAGACCGGCAGTTTGCGCTGTGTCATTCGTGCGACTACAACACTGTCCCTTCCAACCGTTGCCCATCGTGTGGTCATTCCGGTATGCGAATGATCGGAATGGGAACGCAGAGACTCGAAGCTGAAGTGAAAGCGAAATTCCCCGGCGTGAAATGCCTGAGAATGGACAGCGACTCGATGAGCAAGCCGGGCAGTCACGATGCCGCGCTCGAGCGGTTTCGTCATGGCGAAGTGCCAGTCCTCCTCGGTACGCAGATGATCGCCAAAGGACTTGACTTCCCGAACGTTACGTTGGTGGGCGTGGTCGATGCCGATACGATTCTGCATCAACCCGATCTCCGCGCGACGGAGCGGACGTTTCAATTGATCTCGCAGGTGGCTGGTCGCACTGGCAGAAGTTCACGTGGCGGTCGGGTGCTGGTTCAAACCTGTTGTCCCACCGAACCGGCGATTTTGAAGGCGGCAGAACACGATTATGTCGGATTTGTACAACCAGAACTGGCTCATCGAAAGGAATTTCAGTCACCGCCCTTTCGCAAATTGGCACGCATCATCTTACGTGGTCCCAATGAGCGCGACCTGCAACAACAGAGTCAGATTTTTGCCGACACATTACAGAAGAAGATTAACGAGATGGAATCGCCCGCCTGTTTGCTCGGACCAGCCCCGGCTCCCATTACCCGTCTGAAAGCGAATTACCGGTATCACATTCAATTGAGCGCCACCGAATTGGAACCATTGCAACAGTTGTGGCGGGCGGCTGTTCCTGAACTGCAGAAGAAGGTCAACGTCGAATTCATCGTCGATGTCGATCCGGTCAGCATGCGATGAAAATCCGCGCAACACCGTTTTCATCTTGGTGCAACGCCTCTGGCTCGGGAGAAGCGTCACACGAAAAAGTAAACTGCTCTAATAAGGGGCGTGTCACACCCTACCAGATTTTCCACCACGGTTTTTTCTTTGGCTGTTGTTGTGGAGAAGCCTGCGGTTGCCGTTGTCCCGTTGATTGTTGTTGCCCATCAGTTGGCTTTGTGGACTGCACGAAGTCCTCGTCGCTCAAATCCGTCGCGACTTGTGATTCTTTCTGAACCGGTGGTCTCCAGCGCGGACGTTGCAGTTTTGCCTGCGAACCACGACCGTACCGCTCAATGATTGCCGAAACACGTTGTTGCAAAACCTTGCCCCGCTCAGGATCGATCATCGCGACAAAATTGGCGAACCCTTCAATCGCTGCGATGACATCGGTTGTCGAACCCCACCGTTTGCCAGCCGGACCATCTTTTTCGATCTGATACAGTGTCGCGCGGAACTTGCGAAGTTGCTGGCGCGGAACATTCACCCGCTCGTTGACCGTCAACCCGGTCACTTCCTGCCGGCTTCCTTTTCGTTGCACTCGCGTCTTATCGGGATGAACTTCAAACCCCTCTTCTGTGACGACGTATTTGACGCGACGCAACGCCTGACCGACGTTACCAATCGCTTCGGAGCCACCAGAGAAGGTGATGTCATCGGCATACCTTGTGTAGCGAAATCCAAGTTGCTGAGCCAGATGTTGCAGCCGGGCATCCAGGCCACGACACAGAACGTTCGTGATGGCTGGGCTGGTTGGTGCACCTTGCGGAAGAAACCGTTCGCCTTGCGCCACGAAATAGTTCTGCCCATCGAGCTGGATTTTTTGCGTGTCTGGCTCGGTACAAATCAACGCCAGAATCGTCGCGACCGACTCCGCATAACCGAATGAGCGGAACATCCCTTTCACACGTCGATAGGTGATCGTCGGAAAAAAATCCTTCAAATCGAGGTTCATGACCACTTCGCTGCCGACGTGCGGTTGTGCGTTGGTGACAATCGACCGGCCCGGACGAAATCCGTGAGCCGATCGATGCAGCGGGATCTGCTGCAGGATATTAGTCAGTATCCAGTGTTGTATCCGCTTGAGCCGGGGCATTGGTGCAGAAATGTGACGCAATCCGCCCGTTTTTTTCTTCATTGCAAAACGGACGTAATGGGAAACGGTCGCTGTCCGCCGACTGAAGGCAAGAAACCGCAAAGTACCGAGGCTGATGTCCATCGCTGAGGCAATGTCATTCGCCGACTTCAGTAATGGCAAACGTAGCGACTGAACTTTGGTGATGTCACTTTCCTGGTGATTCAACCCGCCAGAAACAGCCTCGCCAAGGTAAACGATCTCGGTTTTCTTTCTCGCATGCCAGGCGGCAGCCCGCTCTTTCCGTTCCCGAAGTCTGCGCTCCCTGTTCTCTTTCCGCTTTCGCTTCGACTCTTCCATCCGCTGTTTGCGGGCGGCTTTTTTGATCGCGTCGATATTCTGCAGACGACTGTTTTCCGTCGTTAACGCGCGAAGTTGGCGTTCCAGTTCTCCACGACGTCGGATTTCTTCAGCCGGATCTTCGGGAAGTTCCCCACCGCGTGGCCAGAAACCAAGGCGGATCATTTCATCGAGGATGTATTCATCCTTCGACGTTTCGCGAATGCGATCGTGGATTTCCTGCCGGGTCGTCATGCAACATTGTCTGATCTGGGAAAAGGCGTGTGATGACGGACAGGTTTCCCTTCGCAAGGCTCTCAGGACTGGGCCGTCTCAACTCAAGCCGACTGACTACCGTCGGTCAGGTTAACTCTCGGAGTTTGCACCGAACCTGGCTGACGGTAGTCGTATGTCGGCACAGTCAAGAGCGGACCAGTGAAGCGGTCTGGGTCATGTCACATGATTGGCGATCCGCCAATCGGGTTGCAAGGCTCTCCCGCCGTCACCACGCGCCAAAATGTCGTTGATCTGATTTATGTCATCGTCGGTTTAACGAGCGACAAATTCAAGTTGTCGCAAAGGGAAAGCAGAACATTTTGAAGGATTTCCTGTCTGGAAGATTGGAATAACAACCACAGAGCGGGTGTGTTTTTTGTCAATCGCTCAATGGGCATAATCTGGGTTCCAGAGTGCATTCGTTTTTACGAGTGTGTTGAGGATCACAAGCCGTTTTCTCATACAGGCTGCGATGACCATTGAAACAGGTACGACCAAATGTAGATGGCCTTGGTGCGTATCCTGATCAACAGGATGAACAACCGGGGCAACGTGCACTCATCCATTCTGTCGCATCGAGCTGAACGCGCTCTCAGTGAAATCGGATCACGTTTGTCGGCGGATCGTTGAATGTGAATCCTGGTCCGGTTTTTCGGGAATTGACTCACGGCCAACGAGATCAAGTCATTCTCCCGCGCAAGCGGGAATCCGGAGCGACCACGAACGACACGAAACCGAAAAGTGTCAACGACCTTCATCAAAGCGGAAAATTTGACAGGATGGACAGGAAAGCAAAATCCTGTCTGAATCCTTTTGTCTGTTTCGTGTGTTTGGCATATTTCGCAGTAAAAGAAGGGATCGCAAAAAATTGTCTGGAACCTCCAACGCCTCTTCGCCAAATTCGGCAAAACAAACTCTTGAGCTGCCCTGGGGGGGGCTTACGCAGAATTGAAATTTTCCGGCCCGGTGGTCACAATAGCGGTTTGGTCTCCAGGATTTCGCGACCACGCAGCGCTCATGTCGGGTTCCATAATCAGGCTCGTCAGTCGTTTTGATACCTCCCCTCGCGGGAGGTTCTTTCATTCCGGGTGACCCGTAACTGAGTCATTCCGGTCTCGAAAAAGTTGGAGATGGGCACCAGCATAAGCGTATTACGCTCTTTTGTGCTGTGAGGGACGCCGTCAGGACTACAAACATAAGCCCCCCACGAGCCAGAGACATCACACCAAAAGGTAAACTGCTCATGACTGACAGGGCCGCGACACGATCCGGCGATTCAAAGACGACCAATCAGCAGACACAAAGCGGGTATCGGGGATTGATCGACACACATAACGAAGAGTTGGTGATTGTCCTTGATTTCGGATCGCAGACGGCACAACTCATTGCCCGCCGGGTGCGCGAGCAGAACGTCTTCTGCCAACTCGTTCGGCACGATCTTTCGGTTCAACGCATTCGCGAACTGAATCCCAAAGCGCTCATCCTCTCGGGTGGTCCGGCAAGTGTTTACGGTCCAGGTGCACCACAACCCGACCCGGCATTGTTCGATCTGGACATCCCCATTCTCGGAATCTGCTATGGCATGCAGGTTGCCTGCCGATCGCAGGGCAGCAATGTCATTCCGGGGAAGTCCCGCGAATTTGGTCGCACCAAACTCGAAGTGATCGCCGATGATCCTCTGCTGGTGGATCTTCCAGTCGAGAGTACCGTCTGGATGAGCCACGGCGATCAGGTGGAGGATTTGAGCGAACATTTTCGCCCGCTGGCCAGGACCGACACTTGCCCCATCGCGGCTGTCAAGCATCACATCCGTCCCATTTATGGACTGCAGTTTCATCCGGAAGTCACGCATACGGAATTTGGTGGTCTGCTGCTTTCCAACTTTGTCAAAAAGGTGGCCGGCTGCCACGGGACCTGGAAAATCAGTTCGCTGATCGAACGCGAAATCAACATGCTGCAACAGCGTGTGGGCGACGATCAGGTCATCTGTGGGCTTTCCGGCGGGGTTGATTCGTCGGTTGTTGCCGCTTTGCTTTCCAAGGCGATCGGCAAACAGGTGTCCTGTATCTTTGTCGACAATGGTCTCTTAAGAAAAGGAGAACGGGAAGAGGTCGAACGTCGCTTTACCGAACATTTCAAGACCGACCTGCATGTGGTCGATGCCCGCGAACGTTTTCTGTCTGAACTGGCCGGGGTCGACGACCCGCAAAAGAAGCGGAAGATCATCGGCCGGGTGTTCATCGAAGTCTTTCGGGAGGAAGCCAGGTCGATTCCCAATGCACATTATCTTGCACAGGGAACACTTTATCCCGATGTCATCGAGTCTGGCTCCAATCCTGATGGCCCCGCTGCCACGATTAAGGCGCACCACAATGTCGGTGGCCTGCCCGAAGAACTTGGTTTTGAACTGATCGAACCGCTCCGGGAATTGTTCAAAGATGAAGTCCGTGCGATGGGGCATGAACTCGGCTTGCCGGATGATCTGGTCTGGCGGCATCCGTTTCCCGGTCCTGGTCTGGCGGTCCGCTGTCTGGGTGAGATCACACAGCATCAGCTCGATGTCCTTCGCGAAGCTGATGCGATTCTGATCGAAGAACTGCACAAAGCAGGTTTGTACCGTCAGATTCAACAGGCCTTCGCCGTCATTCTTCCGTTGAAAACCGTCGGCGTGATGGGCGATGACCGCACTTATGAAGATGTGGTCGCGATTCGGGCCGTGACAACCAATGATTTCATGACGGCTGACTGGTTTCAGATGCCTCACGAAGTTCTGGGACACATCTCGACGCGAATTACGAACTCGGTTCGGGGCGTGAACCGGGTAGTGTACGACATCAGTTCCAAACCTCCCAGTACAATTGAGTGGGAATAACTTTTGCCGTTGGGTTTCGCCATGCCAGACGATTCACCCTCAACTGAATTACCTTCGGGTGGATCATCCGGTTCTTCCGCACAGGCCGCGTTGCTGGAAATGCGTGGCATCAGCAAAAATTTTGGTGCCACCCGTGCTCTGAATGACGTTTCGTTTTCCGTCCGGCCCGGTGAGGTGATGTCCTTGATCGGCGAGAATGGCGCTGGCAAAAGCACACTGATGAAGATTCTCAGCGGGGCGATCGCTCCCGATGACGGAGAAATGACGCTCGACGGTCAGAACTACCGTCCGGCGAATCCGCACGATGCCCGTCTCCTGGGTGTGGCAATGATCTATCAGGAATTGAACCTCGCGGCCGATCTCAGTGTGGAAGATAATATCATGCTGGGTCAGGAATCGAATCGTTTTGGTTTCCTGCGAAGGGGAGAGCAGAGAGAGCAGGTTCGTCGGGCGCTCGATATGCTCGGACATCCGGAACTCAAGCCGGAAACACCGGTCGACCGGCTCTCCGTCGGAGCACAACAGTTGGTCGAAATTGCCCGGGCATTGGTGATGGATGCGCGCGTGATCGTTTTCGACGAACCAACCAGTTCACTCGCACGACATGACGTCGAACATTTGTTCAAGGTCGTCAACCGCCTGAAAAAGTCAGGCATCGCGATTATCTACATCAGTCATTTTCTGGAAGAGGTTCGCGAAATTTGCGATCACTATACCGTGTTGCGGGATGGTCGCTCGGTTGGAACGGGAACACTCATCGGAACCAGTGAAGAAGATATCGTCACGCTGATGGTCGGTCGCTCGGTCGATGAGTTATTCCCGTCTGTCCCGCATACGCCGGGTGAAGTTGTGTTGTCGGTGCAGTTGCTTTCGGGAGTTTCCATCCCTCAGGATGTCTCGCTGAATGTCCGCCGTGGCGAGATTCTGGGGATAACCGGTCTGGTCGGCGCGGGTCGAACGGAATTCCTGCGATGTTTGTTCGCGTTGGATCGGGTGACCAGCGGTAAGGTGTTGATTCATGGCGCATCATCCCGGCATCACCCGCATGCACGTATTCGGGCTGGTCTCGGGTTTGTTTCCGAGGATCGCAAAGAAGAGGGATTGGCACAGGGACGGTCGATCGCCGACAATCTCACACTCTCCCGATTGGCTCCATACAGCAGTGGAGGACTGCTGAGTCTGACCCGTCGGGAGGAATCGGTCAGGAACTGGATGTCGAAACTGCAGGTCAAAGCGGCCTCGCCCCGGCAGAGCGTGACGGAGCTTTCCGGTGGCAACCAGCAAAAAGTGGCCATCGCCCGCGTGCTGCATCAGGATGCCGACGTTCTTCTGTTGGATGAACCAACGCGAGGAATCGACGTTGGCACCAAGGCGGAAATCTATCGCCTGATTGGACAGGCGGCAGCGGATAACAAAGCGATCATCTTCGTCAGTTCCTATTTCACCGAACTGCTGGCGGTGTGCGATCGCATTGCTGTCATGGCTCGCGGGCATCTGCGTGATGTCCGTTCGGCCAGCGAATGGGATGAAGAATCGATTTTGCAAATGGCGATTGGCTTGAGTGACAATGATCTGGATGATAGCGAAACCTGAAACGCACAACCATAACGGCATAAGATGAACGGCAACATTGATCAGCATGCGGTGGGTCCTTCCGGTCCGCGACTTCAACATGTGCGACGTATCGGCACGGCGCTCGGACCCTGTATCGGTCTGGTGGTGTTGTTCCTGCTTTTCTCAGCATGCGATATGTGGCAAAACCGACACGATCCCGAGAATGCCAACTTCTTCACGATGTACACCGTGCAGCAACTGCTGCGAGATGCTGCACCTGTTGGCATCGCCGCGCTCGGCATGACGGTCATCATCATTGCCGGTGGAATCGATCTCTCCGCCGGGACTGCGATGGCACTGGGTGCGACCGTCACGGCCTGGTTTATCCGGGAGGATTACCATGTGGTCGTTGCGTTGATGGCTGGAATTGGCACCGGTTGCTTCTGCGGATTCCTCAACGGAACTTTGATCAGCGTGTTACGCGTTGTTCCCTTTATCGTCACACTTGGCACGATGTCGATCTTTCTGGGGACCGGATGGTTGCTTGCGGACAACACACCCATTCGGACTGATGGCAAAGCGCCGCAATGGGTTCTTTCCTTACAGCAGGAGATTCAACCGGTGCATGACTGGATGTTGTTCGGTCGTGGTGTCTGGTTGATGCTGGGGCTGGCCGTGATCGTTGCCATCATTCTGCATTTGACCGTTTTCGGTCGGCATATTTTCGCGATCGGTTCCAGCGAATCGACTGCCCGGTTGTGCGGGGTGAATGTCAACTTTGTCCGGGTGGCAGTCTACACGCTCGCCGGTCTGTTCGTCGGCATCGCCGGCATTCTGCAGTTCGGCACCATCGGTTCGGGCGACCCGCAACAGGGCATTGGCAAGGAATTGCGGATCATCGCGGCAGTAGTCATCGGCGGCGGGAGTTTGAATGGAGGTCGAGGGTCCATCGTCGGCACACTCGCGGGAGCCTGTATCATGGAAGTAATTCTAACCGGCTGCGTGTCACTCGGTTTGAGTTCGACATGGCGGGATGTGATTCTCGGTCTGCTGATCGTGATTGCGGTGACGTTGGATCAAATTCGCCAGCGCCGTCTGATGGCGGGCGAGTAGGTGATCGCCAAAAAGCTACGTTCTGAATGGAGTGCAGCTTCATTGCGCAGGAGGTCGATTGTGCGATCCCTTCTTTTACTGCGAAATATGCCAAACACACGAAACAGACAAAAGGAGTCAGACAGGATTTTGCTTTCCTGTCCATCCTGTCAAATTTTCCGCTTTGATGAAGGTCATTGGCACTTTTCGGTTTCGTGTCGTTCGTGGTCGTCTTCCTGCTTCAAAAAGGAAAGAAGGGAGGCCCCTGTCCTATAATCAGTTGGGGTGTGCCATCGGCGAATACGACGCAGCCTGGCTTCAGCGAAACGCCAGTACCAGCGGGCTGGTGTTTTTTTCTCGGGCGTCCTGCAGTTTCAAAGCCAGCATACATTCACACGGCCCCATCCGCAGTCGATTCTGCTGGTGGAAGTTGCAATTGCAGGTCGCGCTGACCATCCGTTCGTCCGCGTCGATATACAACACCGGTGAAAACTTCCGGTCGCGGATTTTCACAACCCCCTTCACCGTCCGAATGCCCCGTTCGTTGACGTCACACGACTTTACCTTCGCCGCGTTCTGTTCCAACAATTGACGAGCCGAGGATTCCCGCTCGTTGGTGAACCGCAACTTCTCCAGCGGGAGCGGTTCCCGGCTCAATTCCCGCACGCGGTAAACATGACGATTCAAATCGTAAATGGCCGAACCTGCTTGCGTGTACGCGCTCAAAGCGCCCAGCACGACTGAGCGATCCAGACCCAACCGTCCCGAAAGGGAGTCAGCCGATTCAAACCAGTTTTCTTTGAGTCCTTCAAAGACGCGCCGTTTGGTTTCCAGATCGACATTGGCCCGGGGCGCGAGCAGATCAAAATTGCCCGCTGCCGACCAATCGTTCGCCGTCCAGCCCGAAAGCCCGAGCGTGAATGTCATGTCGCCCAGGTCGGCCAGATAAAACGAAGGCATGCCAGTACCAAGCAGATGCACACGGAACTGTTTCGCCACGGCGATCAGGCGTTCGAGAATGTGAATCCGCCTCCGCCCCCAGACACGAATTTCATGTTCCCGCTGCCCCTCATAAATCGACCGGCTGCAATTCAGCACTTTGCCCCACGGGTCAAACACAAGTTGCACCGGCTCGCCCGGCGTGAGGATATAGCGAATGGAACGGGGGCCAGCCAGTTCGCGATTCCGACGCAGAATAAAACAAATGTTGTGTACATCCATCGGATGCAAATCGAAAGTGACCATCGGAAGCGACATTGCCGAAGAAACCTGCAGGAAGCCACGCACCCAACTGTCGGGCAGGTCGATTTTCACTTCCTTGCAGGCGGCTTCACCGGTCGTCCGAACTTCAAATCCGGTGGGGTCGATTTCAAACTGCGTCGTCTTGTAACTGCGGATTTTCTGGAATTCGTCATACAGTGATTGTGAGTAGTCGATGTTTGTTGTGCCACAGGCAAATTCCCCCATGTTCCTGTAGACCTCAAATCCGGTGCTCAGCCGGCCATAACTCGATTCATCCCGACTGAAGCATTCAAAGAAGATTTCATCCGGATGCACGGTGATCACGGGATCGAGTACGTACCAGGCGTCTTTATCACGTTGGTAGAGGTAGTCGAAATACTTCTGTCGAGCCTTGTAAAACCCCTGCATTCGTTCTTTGTGACGATGCCGGAGCGCATCGAGTTCGGTGCGAACTTCCTGCAACTGTTGTGCGACTTCCGCTCGCTGACTGACGACCTGCATCCAGTCGACTTCTTCCTGCTGTTCGAGCCAGTCTTTGTATTCAGTGCGGTCTTTGGGATGCCAGCGCAGGTCGGAAATGACGACGTCATGTAGTGCGGACATCGCTTCGCGGAAGGCGACCTCCTGATGCAGTTCTCCCTTGAAGAACGTCGGCTCGCGGCAGGTATCGGGTGCGAAGGACATGTGGGTCTCGCCCGGCCCACTGTTCACCGAACTATCGCTGTGGTAGGCGTATTGAAATTCCATGAGAGCAGCTTACCTTGTTTCAAAACGTCACTGGCTCGTGGGAGTCTGACTTTGCTGTCTAACCAATGTTCTTCGCGGCCACGAGAAAGCGTAACACGCTTAGCGCACCTCCACTGGCAGCCGTTCGATTGGCAATGGCACGTCCGGGTATCGATCAGCGATATCGACCATAATTTCGATTGCAACAGCGCGATCACCAATCGCACAGGTTTGCGAGAGTTGGGACAGTATTCCCGCGACCACTCGAGCTGCTTCTTCGCTTTTTTTCGATTCGTTGGCCAGGAAATCAAGAATCCGGGATTTAGCGACGCGGGCTTTGTTCACTCGCGAAAGCACGCTGACGAAAAATGGTTCCAACTGCCGCAGTTGCTGCGGGTCGTCCCGGCCGAATCGATCCAGAAAATTGGTCGCGAAGAATTGCACTTTGGTCGTGGGATGTTCGCTCAGTTTCCGCAAGTACTCCGGACCATGTTCCTCTTCGAAACGCTGAGTAATCAGCTTCTGCCCGTACCGCTGTACGTCTTCGCGAATGCTGTCGCAAATGCCGACGAGAATTTCGGGCGTTAACTCGCCATTCTGAAAATGTTGATCGAAGAACTCGCGGCCAAATTCGCGCGTGTCATCCCACCTGGCATCGAGGATTCGCACGGTCCAGTTCATTTCCTGTCGCAGTCGATCGACGTCCGCCCTGCACATCTGCCAGCATGCTTCGCGGACGAGCAAAACATCGTGATTGCCCAGTTGAATGATCTCACTGACTGGCAGGGATTGCGTGTCAACATTGGTCGGAAGTAACAGCCCGCCGACTTCCTGTGCCGGTTCACTGCGGGACCGCAACAACTGCAGCACGGTTTCTGAAGAGATTCCCTGAAGGTGGTTTTTGAGATCTTCACACAACACATGGGCGGTTGAGCCAGGTACACCTTCCGCAGCTCCGGGAACCAGCAAAGCCGTCACCAGTTTCTCTGCCAGTTGAGATCCAAACTGACCATCTATGTTCGCGACACGCTTCACAATCGGTTGTGCCGCGTTTCGGACATCCGCTTTTTCATGACGGATCAAACCGAACAGCATGTTGACGCTACGTTGTAATGTCTCATCGGGCATCTGGCTGATAATGCGCAGGCCGATCGCGCGAACTTCTGCATCCGTGGCGTTCACCAACGCCTGCAGAATCTCGACCGGCGGTTGCCGTCCAAATTCAGGATGTACCAGCACCAATTCTCCAGCGAAGACCTGTACGACCGGCAATTTGTGAGCCAGCAACTGGCGAATCAGGCGATCATCAACATATCGCAACCGCTCGCCGAAAGCAGCGATCAGTGTCTTCACCACATCGCTGGCGATCTCGGCGTCAGTTTCGTCCGCCTGCTGCAGAAACTGAGCCGACTGATAGATCATGTCATCAGCGGTTTGCGGATCGAGTGTGACGAACCTGAGCGAATTCCGCACGAATCGTCGCGTTTCGTCCAGCGGACTGGTCATCAGCGAAATGGTAAACACGACATTGCGGAAAAAGTATTCGCGTTGTACATCGATCCATTGACGGGCCTGTTGACGGGCTGGTACGTAAACGGAATTGATCAACGCGCCGACGAGTCGGCGATCGGGATTGCTGGCATCGTATCGCGACTTCGCAATGTCGAAACCGAGTTCGACCGTCACATCGTATGGAGCCGCCACCAGCATGATCAGCACGTCGACATCCATTGCTCGACAGAATTCGGTGCAGGATCGCAATCCCTTTGCAGCGAAACGATGCACGACCTCGCATTGGCTTTCATCCAGCAGATGCAGAAACGAGGTCGGGTAACTCGACCACAAATGGGGGAATGCTTCCTCCCGTTGTTCCGGTTCTGGTCCGCCCGGTTCAAATCCGCCTTTGCAGAGAAAGTACTTGTTCGAACTCGCCGGTTCATATCTCGGGCTGTTGCCGTAAAGGATTTTGTTGAAAGCCCAGTAGCGCCCATAATGATCGACACAGGTCGTGTGTGGTTGCCACGTCTGGTAATCATACTGCACCATTCGTGACACGTTTTTTGCATCGGCATCGGTATAGGAAAGCAGCACACCGACCGCCAGTCGAACGTAATCTGCATCGTCCAATTGTCCCAACCGCTCGAGTGTTCGCCAGATGCGATGTCGCAGATAGAATTTGGTATTGGGTTGAAAGGCGGGGCGATCCTGCGACTTGTTTTCCCGGCGATAATACTGAGAAGTCGATTTCTCCGTCTCGAAGCGGTACGCCAGCAAGCCGAACACCTCAGCATCCCGGCGAATTTCAGCCGATTTGAAAATCCGTCGCAGTCGCAGAAAGCAACCGGTCGCCAGCGGCAATTCCCGGAGCAGGCGCAGCAGTGCAGGGCGGACATGTTCGTTATCGATGAAGTACAACATCTCCAGCGCTTTGAACGCGTCTTTTGTCTTCGCTTCGAGTTGCTCTTTGATCAGCCGATAAAACTCGTCGCCTGGTCCGTTCTGCGCGGTTTCCTGTAACCAGGCTGGGAGATGGCCAATGTATTCGTCGACCAATTGCGTTCGTTTGTTCTCCGGCAGCAGTTGCCGGATCGCTTCGGCTGCCATGCGGCGTACATGTTGCGGCCGCGCGGTATTGGCTTTGATAATCCGCAAGGCATCCAGGCTGTTGGGCGATCCGCAACGGGCCAGCGCAGCGGCAATGTTGTAATCGAGCATGTCGTCACCCTGCCCCACCAGTTGGCAGAGATAAGGCTCAGCATGCGTGATGCCCATTTCTCCGGCTCGCCAGGCGGCGCGCGCGAGTTTCCAGCGACGGTCGTCCTGCACGCCGATTTGCAATCGTGTCAGGATGGCCAGCACGCGCGGATCGGGCGGGATCGTTCCCCCCGGTTGTGCAGGCGGAACAGTTGACTGTTGCTGGACCGGCGGAGGTTGAGCGGGTGTACCATTGCTGGTATCGCGATAACCTTTGGAGGTTTTCGAGCTCACGAGGTCGTCGAAAATTTGTTCCGCCTGTGCATACGAAACCGGGGTTGCTGTTTTCGTGCCATCCCGAAGATTTGAACCCCGGCGACCATATCGAAAATTGACGACGTACAGATTCTCGCCGACTTCGCACAAATCGACTTCGTAGACCTTATCGGAATTGCCCTGCTGGAAATGCAGGTTGGCCTGCTTGATGAGTCTCACACCGAGCGTCCTTCTCAGACGAGTTGCAGATTCACGTCGCCAATACTCGCTCACATCGCCAATACTCGCAAGTGTTACGCTACCCTAAACGGGGAGATTTCCCTGGTCAAGAAGGATGGGGATTTATCTCAGGGTGGCTCAATTGTTTGTTTTTCCGAGTTTGGCGAGGAAGCGTTGAACATTCCAGGCGTTTTTGCGTAAAGCTGCCACGATGTTGTCAACTTTTCCGGCACGCAGCCAGTTCCTGCAGGGCAGTACTCCTGCCTGTCGTTTGTCTGTGAGGAAAAGAATGGGACAGGATCAACAGAATCGTTCTTTGCGATGTTTTTCAACTGAAAAGAAAACGACCGCGAAACAATCGAAAGATGCGAAAGTGTTTTCTGACCGCCGAGAAGAGTCGGCCCACCGGATCGATACCCTGTGAGAACTACGACTCGTTCAAACCAAAATAGTTGGCCACGAACTTGAACGCCCAGGGAATTGCCAGGAACAGTCCGTAAAGTGCCGCCAAAGCGGCGACGATCCAGATAATCAGACCGAAGCCGCCCAACGCATTCCCACCCAGCCGCTTCAACCACCGCCAACGTTTGATGCGGCGATCCTGTTTGTCGATTTGTTCATAAGCCTCTTTCATGCCTGCGGAGCGCTGGTTGGCTTTAACCTTTGCCAGCCGGGCACTCATGGCGGATTCAAACTCCTCAAACTGCATCAGCGGGAGAAAGTCCTCTTTGGCGGCTTTCCTGGCACGAGCCGAATCGAACATACCTGCTTTGATTCCCTGCAGCACGCGCGACGTCGGCATTTTGGCAATCGACACTTCCCCTTTGGGGTTGCGAGATTCCACCATCCACATTCGTTCCTTCGTGGCAGCCTCCTTTTGTCTGGTCGCATCTTCCAGAGATGTCATCGTCCGGGCGGGCATCGTCTTGCCGGCTTTGGTCGGCTGACCCACAGCTGTGGGAGGGCTCGCACCAGAACTTCGCCTCACTGCCTTTGCATTGCCATCAATGAAACTCAGTTTACTGCTCGCCAGGTTCAAACTCTCGAGGTTATGGATAATTTCCTCACAACTGGAATAGCGATGTTCCGGCTCTTTGGCCATCATTTTGTCGATCATCAGGTCGAGGCGTTCCGGCACTTCAGCATTCAGGCTCTTTGCCGGTTTGAATTTGCCCGTCTCTTTGGCGATGATCAACTCCAACGTGCTGTCACCCGCGTAGGGCAATGCATTGGTGACGAAAAAGTAGAGCATCGTTCCCAAGGCATAGATGTCGGCTCGATGGTCGACGTTCTTCGCATTGCGGGCCTGTTCCGGCGCCATGTACAAGGGCGTGCCCAACCCGGTACCGCTTTGCGTCATCGAGACATCTTCGCCAAGTGCTTTGGCCAGGCCGAAGTCCGCCACTTTGACGATACCATTCTTCGTGACGAGGATGTTGTCCGGCTTGATATCGCGATGCACAATGTTCTGTGAATGGGCCTGTTGTAACGCCTCAGCACAAACCAGTATGACATGCACGGCATCGGCGACGCTCAATTTCCCCACGTCGTTCATCCAGTCCTGCATACTTTGGCCATCGATAAATTCGATCGCCGCAAAGTAAATCGAATTGACCGAATCGGCGGCGTAGACTTGCACAATGTTGGGATGCTGCAGCTTGGCCATCGCGCGCGATTCGCGCAGAAACCGTTCCACGAAGGCAGGCTGTTTGGCAAGATTCCGTGAGAGTGTCTTGAGTGCGACTTTGCGATCCAGGCTCACCTGTTGTGCAAGATAGACTTCGCCCATTCCACCCTGGCCAAGTTTTTTGATCAGTTTGAAATCGCCCAACCGGGTGATCTTCTTCTTCTGGATGCCCGAAGCAGAGCGTTTCTTTTCTGCTGGCACGGGTGGAGTGTCACCAGGCTGTGTCTTGTTGGAGTCCATTGCGCGATCTCGCTTCACCGAGCGGCTCAGAAAAAGAGGGAAACCTTCTTCATTATGCTCACCGCGCGGACATTCCGCCAATGAAATCGGGCAAATTCCGCAATGTCATCTCGAAACGAGACAACCCCAGCCTGTTACTCCATCACATCCGAAAGCAACGACAGGCTCACGACTTCGTCCCGCCGGATGAGTACCCGTTTGCGATTAGCCCGCACGCCATGCGTTCGTGTATCAAGAACGTACAGTTCCCGTGTGGTCGAAGTATCACGCAGATCGTGGACGTCCGCATGTTCCAGCACGAAACAAAAGCCATCTAACGCGGTCAACCGACCGGCGTAGACATAATGACTGGACGTGTCCAATATGACCACCTGGCCTATCAGATTTCGATATTCGGAGTCCGTTTGACTCATGGGTTGGCTCGAATTTCAGAGCAGTTTACTTTCTGGTGTGACATCTCTGGCTTGTGGGGGACCTGTGCCTGCAGGTCAATGGACGTTCATCGTGGCACAGAAGAGCGTAACACGCTCCAGGTATTGAAAGTTCTCTGATTTGATACGACCGAGGTGCATTTTTCAATTCTCGGCGGAAAATCATCCGCCCGGTTCTGTTGGACTTTGCCCAGGCGATCTGTCACGATACTGATTCTGTCGAGAGTCCGCGACATCCGATTCGCCGAGAGAACATGATCCGAATTGATAACAATCTCACGCCGCAAAGCCTGCTCGATTCCATCTCGCGGATGTGGGAGCTTTCCGCCGCCAGGATTCGGTCGATTGAATCGACCTGCACGCCAGACGTCGGCACGCCGGTCTTTACGATTGATGGGCAATACCAGTCGCAGGGCTGGACTGAGTGGACGCAGGGATTTCAATTCGGCTCGGCCATTTTGCAGTTTGATGCAATCGATGATTGCGAATTTCTGGAAATTGGCCGCAAGAATACTTTCGAACGGATGACCTCACATCTGACGCATATCGGCGTGCATGATCACGGCTTTAACAACGTCAGCACGTATGGCAATCTCAGGCGGCTGATGCTGGAAGGCCGCATCGATCAGAATGATGCCGAGCTCAGTTGTTACGAACTCGCGTTGAAGGTTTCCGGAGCGGTACAGGCGTTGCGCTGGAGCGAAACCTGTAATGGCGATGGCTACATCTATTCCTTCAACGGTCCGCACTCACTTTTCAGTGATACAGTTCGATCCGCCCGGGCTTTGGTGTTGTCACACATTCTCGGGCATCGGCTGATGGGCGAAAACGACGAGCCAATCAATCTACTCGATCGGGCGATTCAACATATCCGCTCAACTGCTCGTTACAACGTCTACTACGGAGAAGGTCGCGACACCTGGGATGTTCCCGGGCGAGTGGTGCATGAAAGCATTTTCAACACGAATGATGGCCGGTATCGCTGCCCCGGCACGCAGCAGGGATACAGCCCCTTCACGACCTGGACGCGTGGGCTGGCGTGGGTGGTTGCCGGTTATCCTGAGCAGTTGGAATTCCTGCAGACCATTGACGATGCCGAACTCGAACCATTTGGTGGTCGCGATGAGATCGAAACGCTAATGCTCAAGGCAGCAAGGGTGACGTGTGACTTTTACATCGAGCAGACGCCGACTGATGGTGTGCCATACTGGGATACCGGCGCACCGGGGCTTGTTCATCTGGGAGATTATCTCGATCGTCCATCCGATCCATTCAACGAACATGAGCCGGTCGATTCCTCTGCCGCCGCGATCGCTTCTCAGGGACTGATTCGTCTTGGTCAATTCCTCTCTGCCCGAGGCAACGAAGATGGAGCACGTTACCTGCAAGCTGGTTTGTCGGTTCTGCGAACCTTGCTGTCCGAACCCTACCTGAGTGTTGAGGGCCAGCATCAGGGATTGCTGCTACATACGATTTATCATCAACCGCGTGGCTGGGATCATGTGCCTGACGGTTCAAAAATTGCCCGTGGCGAATCGTGCATGTGGGGTGATTACCATCTGCGCGAAGTGGCATTGCTTGTGCAGCGTCTGGCCAATGACGATCCCTATTACACATTCTTTGGACCTGCCTGAGCGAGACGGTAGATGAGTGCAGACCAGAAAGTGGCTTTAATCACCGGTGGCAGTCGGGGAATCGGGCTGGGTATCGCCGTCGTACTCGCCAAAGAGGGCTGGTCGCTCGCCATCAACGGCCTGAGAGACGAAACCGAGGTTGCAGAGACGCTGGAACAATTGCGCAATTTCGGCGCGAAGACGATCTACTGTCAGGGAAGTGTTTCCTCGACTGAGGACCGCGAAGCAATCCTTTTGCAGATCAGACAGGAACTGGGTCAACTCAATGCGTTGATTAACAATGCCGGCATCGCACCAGAAGAACGCAAAGACCTGCTGGAAGCGACCGAAGAGAGCTTTGACCTGTTAATGGATACGAATCTGAAAGGCCCATACTTTTTGACGCAGGCCGTCGCAAACTGGATGATTGCACAGAAAAAGAACGATGCCGAATTCACCGGGTGCATCGTCAATATCTCGTCGATTTCCGCGCACATCATTTCGACCAATCGTGGTGATTACTGTCTGACCAAAGCGGGCATTCACATGGCAACGAAATTGTGGGCCGCGCGGATGGCCGAATTCGGCGTTCCCGTTTACGAGGTTCAACCGGGGGTCATTCATAGCGACATGACCGCCGGTGTACAGGAAAAATACGACCGACTGATCGCCAACGGGCTGACACACGAACGTCGCTGGGGCGAACCGGAAGATATCGGCAAAGCGGTGGCGATGTTACTTCGCGGTGAACTGTCTTATGCCACTGGGCAGGTCTTGAACATCGATGGCGGGATGACCATTCGCGAAATCTGATTGGAGTGAACAATGCGAAATCAAATTGTCTTGTGCGTTCTATGGTTTGTCGCCATCGCAATGACATTGCCGCCGACAGCACAGGCGGAAGAAACACCGGACCGTATTCTCTTCATCGGCAACAGCTACACCTCTGGCGTGAGAAAGGTGCTGCAGTATTCGCTGGCCCGCACGCCCCGGTTTCGGACAACCCGTTTTGAATTCCATACACCGGGCGGGGTGAGGTTGGGTCAGCATCTCAAAAATGGAAAGCTGATGCAGAAAATTCGGACTGGCAAATGGGATTACGTCGTGCTGCAGGAACAAAGTCAAATCCCCAGTTTTCCACCGCCGCAGTCCAACATGTTTCTGGAACCGGCTGCTGAACTTTGCAAAATTATCAGCGACTCTGGTGCGACACCGGTCTTCTTCATGACATGGGGACGACGTGATGGAGACAAAGATAATATCCAATTCAACTCAGACTTCGAGACAATGCAGAAACGACTCAGTCAGTCATATCGCACAGCCGCTAAACAGGGGAACGCCAGGCTGATCCCCGCTGGTGAAGTGTTTGCCGCCGTAAAAAGTGAAGATCCTCAACTGTTTCGTGCTTTGTACACTGGTGATGGATCTCACCCGTCAGGCAAAGCTGGCGTATTATTCGTCGCTACTTTCCTGCATCATTTGTGGGGTGATGAGATCAAGGTTGTGCCTCCGCGTACAATCACCACCGGCGAACTGGCAACGATCAAAAAGGCAGTCGCTGCGGTGAAAAATCCAAAAATCCAGCCAGCGACCACGCCCTGATCAAAACTGGTCACTGCGTGGCTTTGATCAGTTCATCGACCGAATGCCGTGTACGCGTTGTCCCCGGCAGAATGGCCTTGATCTTCCCTTTTTTGTCGACGACAAATGTCGTTGGGTAGGGGATGCCGTAGGTTTTGGTCCCTTTCGTGGTGTTGGGATTTCGCACATCGTAAGCGTCGATCGTTTTGCTGTCGGGATCGGAGAGCAATGTGAAGTCGACGTTTTGTTTTTGCTTCGCTGCCTTGAGTGTGGCGGGGGAATCGTAACTGAGAAAGACCACTTCAATACCAGCGTTGTTGATCTTTTTCAGATTCTGCTGCAGTTGAACCAACTGCTTTTTACAGAAGTATCACCAGTCGGCCGAGCGAATGAAGACCAGCGCGACAAAATCCCGTTTTTTGGTGAGATCGCTCAGGCTGACCTCTTCGCCAGCAGAGTTCCTAAGCGTGAACTTCGGTGCTTGATCACCGACGTTGTACTTCGGGGCTGCCTTTTCCTGTGCGGTACAGGCGGTGACAAATGCCAGCAGCGTGAATGCCGCCAGTGTGCAGATCCATTTCATGTTTCACTTCCTAACTCTGGAGCGTATTACGCTCTTCTGTGCCGCGATGGGCGTCGTCTGGCCTCCAAACACAATGCCTTGTCAAGGCTTTGTTTTTGGGGTGCGGATTAACATCACCCGCTCCGTTGTCACTCCTTGCAACTTCATCAAACCCGATTTTTCGTCCTGATGATCCAACCATTCCCTACGAGCCAGAGACGTCACACCAGAAAGTAAACGGCTCTAAAGGGGGTCGTATTGTTTAATTTAACCCGCACCATTATCTCAATCCCAGAGAGAAGAAAACAGTGAAGATTCGCACGATTTGAGAATTTGCTGGTTGCGGGGCGATGTCCGCTAACACCAAATGATCCATGGCTGCTCACTTCGCGATCAACGGCCTCAAAATATCCGCAAACGTTGCAACGTCCAGCGGATGGCCGGGAGAAAACGAACCAGAACACATCCGCCCTCTACTCTTCCGTCAACAGTACATCCACCAAAAAAACAACCACCGCGGCCGCTTCGCTCCACTTCAACCGCGCTACCCAATCTGGTTTCTCTGCGTACTCGGCATCCACGCGTGATATGATCGCTTATTCACTTTTCGATTTTTGCTTCTCGAACACCACGATGTGTTGACGCGGCAGAACGCCGATCGTCTCTTTCCATTTCAGATTCAACTCAGGCAGGCCTGCTTCTTTCTTAACCTGCTTCTCGGTCATCTTGTGCACAAGTTTGATCGGCACGGTCGGGTCTTCCTTACGATATTCGACAAACACCACACGGCCGCCCGGCTTGAGCGACCTGGAAATCTCCAGCAACATTTCATACGGGTACTCAAACTCGTGATACACATCGACCATCAGCGCCAGATCGACGGAGTTCGGTTTCAGTTGCGGTGTTTTTGCCTTCCCTTTGTGCGGCACCACATTCCTCACACCCCTTTTTTCGAGCTTCGTCCTGAGCAGTTTGAGCATTTCGTCCTGCACGTCGACAGCGATCACCTTGCCTTCGTTACCGATCTGTTCGGCCATCAAGATGGAAATGACGCCACTGCCGGCTCCGATGTCAGCAATCGTCATGCCCGGTTTCAGCCTGAGTGACTTGACCAGCAACGTGAGTCGTTCTTCCTCCTCTCGCGTGGAACGTTCCAGCCAGCCAGCCCCCTGCCAACCCATCACGTGAGCGATTTCTCGACCCATGTAAAATTTGCCGATGCCATTGGGATCGTGAATTCTGTTGAAGGAATACCGCCCGCCAGATGTCTTGTCCTCTTCTTCGGTTTTGGCGGTTGAAGGTTTCTTTGTTGCCGGTTTGTTTGCGGTATCTTCCGCGTGAACGCCAGAAACGACAAACATTCCGATGAGCAGCCACGCCAGTCGATTCACAGTCCGGGTCACGAAATACGTCATGGGATCTCTCCGTTCGGCTCAGTGATTTTCTCCTGCTTTTGTGAATCCTGAGACTGCCTGTCGTCTGAATGCCGGGCCATGATCACCTTCCATTCGTCCATCGGCAGCTCAGTTGCTTCGTCGACCAGCATACAGGGGATGCCATCGCGAATGGGAAACTGCAGGCGCGTTCCGGAATCGCGACTGACGAGCGATTCGCCATCGTGAACGAGTTCCGCCCGCGAGAGTGGACAAATCAGATAATCTCGATGGGCTTCAAAATCGAAAGACATAGCCTTACTTATTGCTAAAACCCGCGTGCTTCACAGACATCGTCGAATGTCCGCAGATGATAGTCGATGTCGACGTAATCGAGTAGCGAACATAACGCCCGCGCCGCCACACCCATGCCATCCGGACCGCTGAAACCGCCGAATTGCCCTCCCCCTTTGAGGTGTGGTTCGAGTTCCAGAAAGACCCCCGGCACCCCCAGCTTTTTCATTTTCCTCTGTGCTTTTGGGATTTCACTGCGAAAGTCGCGCAGGATGTGTTCGTGTAATGAATCGCCAATGTTGCTCGGAACGAAGTTCTTCAGCGCGTCTTCATCGACCGGTCCTCCTCGCCTGGCTCCTCGTTTGGCTCGATAGTCCTTGATATGAATCCAGCCGATGTGCTTTTTCATCGCCAGATATTCTTCGTAGCATTCACCCGGCGTCATGTTTTGCGAGACGAGATTGCCGCCATCGAAAATGCAGACCATATTCGGGCTGTTCACTTTTTTGGAGAGTTCCGCCAGCAGATGCCCATCCTGCCCGATGAGGTTGGCTTCGACTTCCAGCCCATACACGACGCCTTCTTTCGCGCACAAATCGACAATCTGCCCCAATTGATCGACCGCCTGATCAACGTAGTCTTTGGGCGGATCTGTCTGCGGATGATAAAACGAGAAACCGCGAATCAGCTTCGTGTCCAGAGCAACGGCTTGTTTGATCGTTCGCGTCACTTCGGACGACAGGTATTTCCTGAAGGGGACGAACGTGTTGTGCGAACCATCTTTCACATCCAGCAGCTTCACTTTGCCAACGCGTGATCCGATGCTCGTCACATGCATGCCAAATTCGGCGTGCAGTTTTTTGAGAGCGTTAGTGTCCGTCTTGTTGAGATCAACAACGTGTTGAATGTTGCCATCGCTGCGGACATCGACAAACCGGGGCGAGTAATACTGCAAACCGACTGAGGCGAGTGCCGAAAACTGTTCCAATGCGGTTTTGTGATTGGCGGCTTCGTCGGCAAAGGCAGAGAGAATAATCTCAGGCACGGGCATGGTGGTCTTTCTGGAGAATCTTCCGGGGCTGATAGCGGTTCCATCCAGGTTGCCATTGTTTCACGGAATCATGCTGACTTGCAAGCCCCGCGATCAGGGCGGCTCAGGAGTTTGTTTTGCCGGGTCTGGCGAAGAAGCGTGGAACATTCCAGGCGTTTTCCTGTAAAGCTGCGGCGATGCTGCCGACTTTTCCAGCTCGCAGCCAGTTGATCGCGATATTTC
>JANQSH010000057.1 GCA_028284145.1 Planctomycetaceae bacterium
GTGAAGCGTGAGGTGGTCAATTCAGGTGCCCACAAACTCCGAGTCACTTGAGAGAATGCTGGCCTGCAAAGACGCTCGATCTAATCGAGGTCCTGTTTAAGCGTCATATGCTCTAATCTTACCAGATGTCTTTTAGTCTCATCTCATACGCAATGGCTTCGCGGCCCGCTGAATATCGTTCCGGCGGTTTGGCCAGCACACGCAACCAGACAGATCGGTTCTCGTAGGTCCCTTCAATCGAGATATGCGGCCCGAGTTCATCGTCTGGCCCCAGCAATTGCGGCTGCCAGTGACAGGTGATCACGTCGCGGAAGAGATTCATCAAGCCTTTGAGATCCAGATTGAATCGCGATTCCGTTTGAACACCATCGAATTTGCCACCGACGATTTCCGTCCGCGAAGCAAAGAGAGTGACCTCATATTGATCGAGGGCTTTGTTGTGGTAATAGTGGCAACCCAGCGGCGCAAGAATATCTGCGGCGTAGAACTGTGAAGCAACGTTATCGGCAAGGCGGGCCAACCAGGAGGGTGGGGGTGGACTCATTCCAATCAGACTCTCAATTTTTACCGCACAGGAGCGGCTTATTTGTGTTGTTGTAAGATCAGTGCGCGCGGACCGACCACAACAACACCGGCGAACGCGTTGCACATTCTCCTCGAAGTAATCCACCGGGCAGACCACGTTCGATGAACTCAATGGCAAAACCTGTTCCGAATGTAAGAATTATTCCCGAATGCCCGCAATCATCAATGAAAGTGCAGAATCGATGGGGTTTTCCGGGGTCAAATGAATCAATGAGCAACATCGATATCTACATGTGTATCGGCACAGAGTTTTCCGGAGTGTTCAATTCACTGAACAGGACTGTTCAACATTCTGACGTCAAAGCAATTTGACGGACATGTTTTCCTCTGTCTGGTTGCCAGCCGGAATAGAGCAGGATACGGCTTTTCCGTGTAACGTTTCTGGCTTGTGGGCAGCTATGATCGTAGGGCGAACGGGGCCCATCACGGCACAGAAGAGCGTAATACGCTCAAAAAGAAAGATGCCCGACAGCTATTCTGTTGGACGCCTTCTCAAAATTTCACTTTGTGTTCCGTGCGAAACCAGACACGAATTTTGCTGCTTCAATTCGAGAGCAGGCCATCGATCATCATGATGGCAGCAGGGCCAACAAGGACGACGAAGATTCCGGGAAAGATGAACAACACCAGCGGGAAGATCATCTTCACGGCTGTCTGCTGAGCCTTTTCTTCCGCCAGTTGGCGACGCTTCACCCGCATGCTGTCCGACTGCACGCGCAAGGCTTGCGCAATGGACGATCCGAATTTGTCGGCCTGAATCAGAATCGCGGCGAGAGCTTTCATGTCATCGACACCGGTCCGAATTCCCAGATCGTGCAAGACTTCCCGCCTCGGCTTGCCCATCTGTTGCTGGAGGTTGCAGAGGGCGAATTCTTTGCAAACGTCTGGTGCGGATTCTTCGAGTTCCTCAGACACACGACGCATGCCGGCATCAAGCCCTAATCCCGCTTCCACACACACAACCAACAGGTCGAGCGCATCCGGCATCGATTGAAAGATGCGTTGCTGGCGTCCGCTGACCATCAGTCGCAGAGCGATCTCAGGAATGTAGAAACCAAGCCCGCCAGCGATGATCAGAGACGTCAATCCGCTTTGTGTCATGCCCCATTTGAGGTAACCGATCCCTCCACCGGCGATCAAGCCAATCACCAGTCCTGCAACCTTCAAGGCGAGGAAAATCTGCGGAGCCGCTGGTGAATTGAAGCCGGCATTGGCCATGCGAACTTTGAGTTCACTCTGTTCCAATTCGGTTTTGGGCTGCACGACTTTCGAGAGCGTTGGTGCGGCCCTTTCGAACATCGCTCCCACTCCCGATTTGTTACCGGTGGAATCATCACCACCACGAGCCCGTAATGAGGGATCGCGCAGTTCATCCAACCGTTCACTGGCACGCGACTTCCCTCCGCCAAAGTGATTCAGCGCCAGCCACAGCATGACAGTGATGCTGCCAAAAATTGTCCAAGGCACGAGTTCCGCGATATTCATGGTCTACACCAACTCCAACCCGATGAGGGTCAATTTGTTCTCAAATTTGTCGTGTTTTGTCAGATCTTGATCGCCACAATTTTCTTGATGGCAACTGCTCCCATCACCTGCAGAATTGCGGCTCCAACGATCATCTTCCGCCCCAGTTCTTCGGTGAACAGCAACATGACGTAATCGGGATTCAGATAATAAACGGCAAAGAACAATGCGATGGGCAATCCCATCAGCACAACACCGCTGATTCGCCCTTCCCCGGTCAATGCCTGAACCTGCCCCATGATTTTGAAACGTTCGCGAATGATGTAGCCGATCTTGTCGAGGATCTCGGCCATATCGCCACCGGCCTGACGTTGAATCGCCACGGCCGTCACGAACAATTTGAGGTCCATGTTCGGCATCCGCTTCAGCATCCCTTTCAAAGCTTGTTCAATTGGCACACCGAGATTCTGTTCTTCGTATGCCATGGCGAACTCCGTCGAAATGGGAGCAGGCATTTCCTGCACGACCACATGCAGACCTGACGACAAACTGTGACCGGACCGTAACGCACGAGCCACCAGTTCCAGGGCATCTGGCAGTTGTTTGGCGAACTTTTGAAATCGAACGCGACGTCGCCACAGCAACCATCCCAGCGGGATGAATGATCCCATGAGTGCGGCGACCGGGTAGATGGGTACCGGTGCCTTGCCAGCCCACGCTCCGACAGCGCCAACCAGAGCACTGGCGGCGGAGAGCCCTAGAAAGGCTTCCAGTTTGATTGGACTGTCAGCCTGTTCAAACAACAGGCCAAGTTGCGAAAATTTTTCTGCCAGACCGGAAAACATTCCCGAAACACCATCGACCCCTTCACGGATGATGTCTTCTTTCGTGATGGCCGACGACTGGCCATCGGGGGCTTTTTTGCCGGTGAGCGCAGCCAGCCGGTCTTCGGTCGACCTGGCTCCAAAATCGCGCATCAACATCGCAACGGCACCGACCATGGCGGCAACGGCGAAGAATGCGATGACCGAAATCAGCAACGGGTCCATCGTATTTACCCTTTTGTTATCCAGTTCCCACCGAGTTTCGCAACCCGGCTGATAGTCTCTGCTCTGTTGTTCTGACGTTCAGATTGAGTGTGATGCCTGGAGCATATGATGCTCTTCTGTGCCGCGATGGGCGTTGTTTGGCCCACAAACATAGTCCCCCACGAGCCAGAGATGTCATACCTAAAAGTCAACGGCTCTAATGTCCGAGGACACGTGGGGCAAACAGGTTGGTTGGCAGACGCACACCTGCCGCTTCCAGTCGGTCCATCGATGCCGGTCTTACGCCGGTCGACTCAAAGTGGCCGTACGCCTTGCCGTCTTCATCGATGCCATCCTGCACGAACAGAAAAATGTCCTGCATAATGACGGTGTCCTGTTCCATGTTCAGCACTTCGGTGATGTGTGTAACTTTTCGCGGCCCTCCCTGCAAACGATTGACCTGAATGATCAGATCGACGGCGGACGCAAACTGATGGCGAATCGCCTTCAAGGGCAATTCAATGCCGCCCATCCCAATCATTGTTTCAAGTCGGGAGACCGCATCGCGCGGCGTGTTGGCGTGAATCGTCGTCAGCGAACCCTCATGACCGGTGTTCATTGCCTGCAGCATATCGAGTGACTCAGCACCGCGACATTCCCCGATGATGATGCGGTCGGGTCGCATACGCAGGGCGTTCTTGACCAGATCAGTGGCGTTGATCTGGCCTTTGCCCTCAATGTTGGCCGGTCGTGTTTCCAGTCGTAAAACGTGCTCCTGCTGCAGTTGCAATTCGGCCGCGTCTTCAATCGTGATGACCCGTTGATCACCGGGAATGAAGCTGGAGAGCGTGTTCAGCAGTGTCGTTTTCCCCGAACCGGTACCACCGCTGATGATCATGTTCAATCGGGCTTTGGTTGCCCCTTCCAGCAACATCACCATCTCAGGAGTGAAGGCACCAAACCTCAACAGGTCCTCCAACGTCAGCGGGTTGGAGCCGAAACGACGAATGGTCAGTGACGGGCCGTCCAATGCAAGCGGTGCAATAATGGCATTCACACGCGAGCCATCCGGTAGACGAGCGTCACACATGGGAGAGGTTTCATCGATTCGCCGTCCCACTTTCGAGACGATGCGATCGAGGACCTGCAACAGGTGATCATCATCGCGAAATTCGACATTCGAACGTTGAATGCGACCGTTCTTTTCGATGAAGATGTGCTTCGGACCATTGATCATGATGTCGGCGACGCCTTCTTCCTTCAGCAGGATTTCCAGCGGGCCGAAGCCAAATGTCTCGTCGAGAACTTCCTCAATCAATCGTTCCCGTTCAGATCGGTTCAACAGGGGGTTCTCAGTATCACAGAGATGTTCCACCACAAGACGGATTTCCCGCCGGAGGGTATCCCCTTCGAGTTCGCCCAGCCGGGTGAGGTCGAGTTTGTCCACCAGCTTTCCATGGATCAGCCGCTTCAGATCCTCGAAATCGCTGTTGGAATTGTCGCCTGGTCGTCCCATACGAGATGAGGGGAGAGTCGCGTTGGCCATCGAATTTGCTGCTCCGCAGGTTCCCGTGCAAAGATGCGTCACCCTGATTGGATGAAGCAACCAAAACGCGTGCAAATGGGACATCACATGTCCAGTCCAGGCGCAAAGAGAATTTGCGCATCTGAATGCACACTGGAAACGTAGCTCAGAAAACGGACAGAGTCGCGCGGAGTGTACAAAATTGTTGCGTCAAAGCAACGATCCGCGTATCGCGACAGCGAAGTTCTATGCTCTGAAGCAGAAAAAGCAATCGGGACGGAAAATCGGATTGTCTCGAATTTGCAGAGGACCGTCTCAAGATTGCTGTATCTGTAGCTTGCGAAGCTCACGTGGCAGAGGAAAATGCACATCTTCTTCACGAATCAGGGCTTCATCACATTGAACGTCGAACCTCTGCTTCAACCACTCGACACAATCCTGCACCACAATTTCCGGTGCGCTCGCTCCAGCAGTGATAACAACCGTTTCCACCCCTTCAAACCATTCCTTCTGCAATTCATGCGCACCATCGATGAGGAACGACGGCTTGCCCTCGGTTCCCGCCAACTCTTTCAACCGCTGACTGTTGGAACTATTCTGGCTCCCCAGCACAATTACAACGTCCGCATTGGGCGAAAGAGCCGCAACCGCTTCCTGCCGATTGGTTGTCGCATAGCAGATATCCTCTTTGGGCGGCGAGACAATGTCCGGATACCGTTGCTTCAGCCTGTCGATCACCTGTTTCGCTTCATCAACCGATAACGTGGTTTGTGTCAGATAGGCCAGCTTGTCGTCTGCTCCAAAGGGAAGCATATCAACTTCATCGGGCGTTTCGACCAGCGTAATACTCTCCGGTGCTTCTCCCATCGTGCCGATCACTTCGTCATGTCCCTCGTGGCCAATCAGCACAATGTTGTAACCCTGCCGCGCATACCGTACTGCTTCAAGATGCACCTTGGTTACCAGTGGACAGGTCGCATCAATCGCACGCAGGTCACGTTCTTGAGTCTGCCGACGAATCTCCGGAGACACACCATGTGCGCTGTACAACAGAATCGAACCTTCGGGGACCTCTTCCACCGAATCGACAAATGTCACTCCCTGCCGGGTGAAACGCTCGACAACATGTTTGTTGTGAACGATCTCGTGGTAAACGTAGACGTTCGAGCCGAACATCCGGATCGTTTCGTCCAGACAGGCAATGGCCATATTGACCCCCGCACAGAAACCACGGGGATTTGCCAGAATGACGCGCATCGTTTGTTCCTGATCGAAAACAGCCAGACTCGGATTCCCACCCTCAACAAAACCGTCAGAGAGACATTGACTTAACGCCTTTGACTGGATTTTAGCAGTTTCGATTTCACAAGGAACAGTGACCGAGACACATCCTGAGCGATTTTGAGCAGTTTCCCTTTTTGTGTGACGTCTCTGGTTTGTGGGAATCCACTATCGCAGGCAAAAAACACGCCCATCATGACACAGAAGGGCGTAATACGCTCTTACTCGGCCAACCTTGATACAGCATTCACGCGCATCCGCTGGATCATCGATAATCAGCAAATCACCATTTCACCGGAAGGCAGAAACGTCAATTCCGCTCGCTCGGATTGCCCACCGTAACCACGGTACCGTCATCATCACCAAACGGTCGGTTCAGACGAAATACAACCGGGTTGTGATCCGAAAAGAACTGGCGGAACGCGTTGTGATCGTAAGGCTGCCCAGGGTACGGCTGTTCCACTTTCCAGAATGGTTTCATCTCACTGACAAGATCAACAATCTGCATGTCGAACTCGCGATCGACTTCGGTTGTGAACTCTCTATTGTACATCACATGATCGTACGGCTTGGGAGACCGGACATTGGTGTTTGTCGGACGGCATTCTTCGTTCAATGAAACAAAGCCGGGCGGTGTTGACCGTTCCAGTTCATGTTGATTTTCGATATTCATGTCACCCAGAATGATGAAGTCCTTCTCGAAGTCATCGTGCAGATCAATCCATTTGGCAATTGTATGCAATTCTTCGTTGCGGCGGATTTTGCTTGGAATCCCCGCTCCCGGCATCAAATGCACCGAAATCAGCACGAAGTCGATGCTGCCATCGGTCGACCGAAACCCGAAGGCATAGGGAACTCGCTCAAAATTGGGATGATTCGACCGATCGGACGCCAGAAAACCGTTTGGCAAATCAACGGCAGGTTGCACCTTGTTCGGCTTATAGAACGCGACCCACCACTCCGTTGAAGATCCATTGCGGTGAATATCGTCCCCCGTGCCGGTGTCTTCCTCCGAGAGAATATACTGAAATCCGTGGGCGTGCATCCGATGGAAAAAGTCGGCTGACTGTTCATCCGGTTTGTAAGGTGTTCCGTTTGGGAAGAATCCCGAAAATGGCGGGGAGACCAGTTCCTGTACAACGACAATGTCGTAAGGAGCCACGATTGCGGTCAATGCGCTGTTGTCCCGTTCGCGGGAATTGCCCAGAAACTGGATGTTAAACGAACAAATCGAAATCGCAGTGCCTTCGTCGCTGATGGAAACCGGTTGAATGACCGAAGGCTGCCCAGGCTTTTCGAGTTGAGGTGGCTGCTCAACTTTTTGCAGGGAATCGCCCGGCGATTTCTTCAGCACATCATCAGTGACGCTTTTCGCCTTTTGAGCGAAGTCCCTGATCTGACCGGGAGTGACGTTCTCTCCACAACCGGTGAAAACCAGCAGTGAGAACAGCAATAGAGAAACGGACAACTTGCGCACGATGCATCCTTGCCTGAGCGAGTTGACGATTTTGAAATCTGGTTCTGCACATCCGTGTCGGAACCTGGCTTATCAGCCTTCATCGGCAGCCCTGGCCGGTTGCTTCACCTGAAAACGGCTGACAGAGCCATGAGCAGTGAGACCTTCGCGTACCAAAGAATTCCAACTTCCACGCGGTACACGACTTCCCTGCCATGAAGCGAAAGTGGGAAAATTGCAAAAGATTAGAGCGTATTACGATCTTCTGTGGCGCGATGGCTCTAAGCTGCGTCGATACCTCGACGCGGTACCGCCGTGCGTAGCACGTCGGCTGGCAGAGGCCCCCCACGAGCAAGAACCATCACATGAAAAGGGAAACGGCTCTATTTCGACCGGCGGATGAAGAATCAGGCTGCCTCAACTGCTGGACTGGGCTTTGCGGATCTCGGCCAGACAGGGATCAACAATCTTCCGCGACTTTCCGCGAGTGGTCTGTTCAAACTCCTCGCGACCTTCGTAGTGTGAGGCCAATCTGGTCAGCCAGTCACGCCGGACGGCCTCATCTTCCACCTGACTGATCGCGCTCCTCAATCGGGTCGCCAATGCCTTGGTTGCCTCCAGGTTCCGCTCACCCTGCACCGATATTTCGATTTCCTTCTCCAGCGAAACGAGCATCGACTCGATCAGTTCCAGTTTGGGCCGCAACTTTTCTCCTGCGGTCGAGAAGATCCTTTTCATGGCCGGATGCACCGACAGTTTGGCACGATGTCCAAAATACATCTCCCGATGCAACGCGGCTTCCGCAAGCTGTTTTGCCAACTCTTTACGGTCTTCAGCATTCACGAATGTGGAAAACGTCGTTGTGATTTTCTCGCTCATCATGTTCGCGTTGATATCGTTTTCAGAGAATGCGGTCGTTCGGACCGTCTCCAGATGATACTGAAACTCATCAACCAGGATCTTCGTCCAGACGGCCATCCCCAGTGTGGCGATCTGATACTTCGCCAACGCTGCACCATTCGTGCATTCATTATCGAGCAGAAATCGCAAAATCGTGTCCGCCGTATCCAGATTCTCCGGCGTGGGCATCTCGGCCATGTTCCGAAACGTGCGATTGAGAACGAAATCGGGATACAATCCCTCTTTGGGAGACTCCCCTTCCGTCGAATAACGCTCGATCGTGTTGGAAAACTGCTGCCAGACCATCATCTGGTGCCTGGGTGTTTGGGCCACTTTCTGAGCAGCATCCACCAGCAGCATGTTATAGGGATTGATCTTCAGACCGGAATACAACAACAGAATGCCCGTTCTGTTTCGCGTTTCCTCATCGAACAGATGAAACAGACGAAAGGCAACTGAAGAATGAATAAACGATTCCATTCCCTGATTAACGGCCCAGGCAATCGATTTGTGATACACCATCGGACGCGTCCGATAGCGGACCCTTCCGGAGTGATCAATTCCTTGTCTCACAACATCGCCAAACACCCAGGGCGAATGAGGCGTGGTTTTGTCATCGCCACCGGTCGCGTATTGCCCGCCTCTGCACTGATAGGCCTCCGTTTTGGGGTCCTTCATGAAGTAGATCAAAGCGCAATGTCCCGGTTGGCCAGCCGTACAGGAAGGTATTCCCATCGTGACATGTGACCGCGTGCCGATATTCGCCATCGCACCACATACACCGCCATCCTTGAGCATCATCTGAATGCTGCCGTACGTGTAGGGGTAAGGGCTCAGACGACGGGCGGACTGCATGTCGAACTGCTGAGCAACACTGCCAATGTACTCTCCATAGGTTGGAATTGTGCCCTGATCAAGAAAAGCCAGCCAGCGTTCCTCCCGCTCGCGTAACGGCTGATCATCGTGGACCAGTAAAGTGAGCGTCGGCCAGGGCGCGTGCAGCGAATACCGGGGCCAATTCAGTTTCTTCTTCTGTTCGTTCGACAAGGGATACTCAAAATTGCGGATCAGATAGGCACACCGTTCGCCCATTGTGGGGATCGGGTCGCGCCCGGCAGGTAACAACCCCTTGGCTTCGTAGGCCGTCTTAAACAGTTCATAAGCCTCTTTGATCTGTTTATAAAGGTCCCCCCTGACCATGTCCCGACTGTTCCAGTGGATGACCTGATCGGAACAATCGATCTCGACATCGAACCCTTTTTCCTTCATGTAGACATTGAACTGCAATTGCAACTCGCGACTGGCAATCACGTCCGCTGCAATCAGTGGGCGTTTTCGTCTCTCGATGGCCTGTGGCTTATCGCTCTTTCTTTTGGGTGTCGTCTCGCCAATGGCAATGCCGTTCTCATCATACCGCAATTCGGACAGTTCCGCCTTTTTGCTGCCGACGATCACTTCTTCTTCAATCATATGGGCATTCAGAAAATTGATGATGTGGTCGTTCACGTCCAACTGTCGGTTGGGATCCTTCGTGTCAACCGGCACGCGCGGATCACCACCAATTTCGATCTTCACTGGTTCGCGAACCGTCAGATCAATCTCATTTTTCGGATCGAATGTCTGTGTAACCGCTGCGGCCAAAACGAGTTGTGGATACTTCTCGAAGGTCTCTGTTCCCAAATCCATCCGCAACGAATGCAGCATTTTCAGCATGCGGGCCGCCTGGTGCGATCTCACACCATACACGCAGCCACGGGCATCCCCATTGGAATCGACCCAGGTCAACAGGTCGGTCGGCAGCTTGATACCTTCCTTTTCGAGTTCCCCCAAAGCCTGCGACTGGGAATAAATCAGAAACCGTTCCACAATCTCAGGCGTGACCTGATACCCCCCGGCGGCACATCGCGCGAGTAATTCATCACGCGGGTTGGAAAGCGCGTCTGGCGCAACGGAAAAAGCAACTCGTGGCGTAACGCAGAAACAACCAGTCAGGAAAAGCATCAAAGAGGAACGCAAGAAGGGGGAAGTCATTGTCTGGGTTCCAACTGGTAAACAGTGAGGCGGGATACGACCGGTTCGGACCGTGTGGGGAATCAACCGTGGGGGGGAATCAAAAGTGGGAAAACGAAACCGACCAGTCGCAGGTATCTTGGAGCGTATTATGGCATTCCTGTGGCCCCGAAGCGCGTCTTTCGGGCTGCAAAAGCAGATCCCAACGATCCAGAGACGTCACACTAAAAGGCAAGCTGCTCTATTGTCCAGATCAACCGATGGATTTCAAGACCAGCTTGATGTGACCATCGTCAGTCCGGGGGGGCGGGCAGGATGCCAGGCCTTCTGACACAATTGCCAGCCGATTTGCGGTAATGACTCAGTTCGCGCATGATGGAGAGTTTGACACTGTAATTGACGTAATTGACCACACTGCAATTGACCACTTTTCAATTCACTGCACTGCAATTCGTGCATTGAATTCAGACGTTTGACATGGCCCATTTCCCGTCCGAAATCATTTACAGCAAACAGACCCGCACGCGCGGCCGGGGCATCTTTGCGCGGTGTCCAATCAAGGACGGAACGTTAATTGAAGAACTCCCCGTACTTCTGCTTCCGGTTGAGGAGATATGGCAGCCGGAAGGAAATTCCGAACTCGCCAATTACGTCTTCCACTGGAACAATACACACGTCGGCCTGGCGCTCGGTTTCGGGTCGTTGTACAACCATTCTTACGAGCCAAACGCCCGCTGCGAAGATGTCCGCCCGCGAACAAAACGCATTATCGCCATTCGGGATATTGCCACAGATGAGGAGATCACGATCAACTATGGCGGCTCACCCGAGAGCAAGGCCCCCGTCGGCTTCGATATGCGCTGAGCGTGAACACCGAAAATCGATCGCCCCAGGTTCGCATGTATCGTTTGATTCCCGCAGGGCGGGCGTGGCACCGGAGTTTCGATAACAGTTCCACCCTGCCCCTCAAGCGAAGAACACCAGGAACCAAGGGACAAAACCGCCGTTCCGTTGAAAGACGACGAGGAAATCAGCATTTGCCGCGTGTTCTGTCCGGATGCTCTAACCCACTGATTATCATTAACGGTTGACATGCTGTTTCTGTGTAATGACAATGATCCGGTTCATTAAACACCTCTTCGCCAGTCATCACTGGAGCCAGCCATGTCGGGCGATCGGGACATCACTTTTGACAGGGAACGCGAAGAAGAACCCGGACAGTCGGATCGGGAGGAGCCGCAGGGCGAGCCATCATCAGTAAGCGGGTCGCAGGACGAGCCATCATCAGTAAGGATGTACGGCAAGTTCACCGGGGATGAGTGGGCCGCTTACGGTCGAGGCGAACTGGTGCCCGGCCTGAACGCCGACTAT
>JANQSH010000061.1 GCA_028284145.1 Planctomycetaceae bacterium
GAATAATACAGTGGAAAACCAGTGTGATTTCGGATGAACCCGAAGAATGGAAATCAGGGATTTTTTGGAGGGACCCCTCCTTTTCTCCTGACAAGTAAAAGTTATTATATACATACACTCAATAAGAATACATCGCATTTGGGGCATTTTTTGAAGAAAGTCAGGCACGGCCGAGCCATCCTGAGGGGAAAAACAGGACGGGATGACAGGATAGTCGCGATTGCCGCGCGTCGTGTGAACATTTTGAACACAGCATCGCGTAGCACGTCGGCTATGGGAATGGATTCCTCATGACTTCGTCATCCTGGCCTGGCGAGCAAACCGGGTTACACCACGTCGTTTAACCTGCAAACATAGTACCTTGCCAAGGCTTTGCTGGGGGGGCGTATTAACATAACCTGTTCCTTTATCGCTGTTTGCAACTTCACCAAACCCAGTTTCTTATCTTGACGGTCCACCAGTTCCCCACGAACCGGTGGCGTCACACGAAAAGTAAACTGCCCTATTGTGGATCGCGTCCTTTCAAGTCAACAGCGGGGGCCGCCGCTTCATCCTGCGGCGAGGGTGGCGGTTTCTCGCTGACAATGAGCGTTTCCAAAGAGAGAGCACGCCGCCTGGCGACTTCTGCTGTCTCGGCAACGCCTTGGGGAATCACGTACAGGACGGCCACCTGCATAACACCATTTTCCGCCAGATAGAGCGTTGCCGTGTAATCCTGCCGATTGACCTTGAGATCACCTGTTGCGGTCCGCAGTTCTTTCTTCGCCGCGAAGGAAGGGCCGGAGGGGATCACCTCTTTGATCATGACTTCCAACTCAGCGGGCCACTGATCTGATGACACATTGCTGCCGATATGGTGAAGAAAATCGCGATGGAACGTTGCAGCCTGTTCTTTTTCGCCTTGCTGGTGCAACACAAAATTGCTGGCCAGGAAGATGTAAGCGGGTCGATCATTGCCATCCACAGACAACGCTGCCTGCCAGGCTGCCAGCAAATGCGGAATGCCGCCGCGAATGAAACCGGGCTGGCGGGTATCGGGTGGCACATTGAGGACATTCCCGTCATCGTCGTATTCCGGCATCGGTGGTGGCAGAAGAGAGAATGGCAACGAAGCACGAACTTCCACACCAAAATTCCGCCACGGCTTCACATTCAAATGCTGATCGAGCATGTGCCGGTATTCAAAGTACTCCGCCGTAGCCGCCAGTCGTTGTTCATACGTCTGTGAGCCGCACCCCGGCACAACACACATGCTCCCAACGACTGTCATCAGACAGATGCAGGTTCGAGTGGATATGCCTGAGCAGGTGGTATTCAAGTTACGTATCCTGTCGATGCCAAGCGGGGATTCATATCTTGATTGTGATCTGGCGATGATGGAGAGTCAACGCTGCCCCAGACGCAGACACAACTCATCTCTTATTCGACTTCGTCTCTGGTGATCCTGTCAATCTCTCGTTGCAGGTCATCGACCGGCCCTTTCAGTTCTTGTGTCTCCGGCATACTCCCGAAGATGGACATCCAACGAGATACCTCCATCGCGGGCGTTGCACCGGAATACTTGGGGTGGTCCGATGTTCCTCGGTTTTTGGCAGGTCTTTGTCCGAGCTGCCGGGCAATCGGCCCCGCTTCCAGCAAATCGGCCACAAAAACTTCGCTGTCGATCGCCTTCGCTTTCCGTTTGCGTGCGGCTTTGTGCAGCCGGTGGTCGCTCGAAATGATGACGATACGTCTGGGATGACTGTGATCGGAGATCCAATCTTCAATTTCTCGATCGGCATCGCCATCTTTGCGGGCATAGATGATCGTCATTGAGCGAAAATACTGCTCTTCAAACTGGCCTTCCGGTGCGTTTTGAGCATCGAACACAAACGTCGTCCGTTTTCGCTGGGCTTCTGAGAAAACCTCAGCCAGTGAAGCGATGAACTTTTCCCGAAGCGATCGGAACTCCCCCGGCCCGAATTCCGCCCGCATTACACCGGCGGCATGCATCAGATTGTATCCGTCGATCAACAGAACCGGTTTTTCCGGAAGTTTCATAGCAGCATTCCGGGCTGCAATGCATCGTTACATCAGCAGCATTTCAAGCTCTTCGCTGGTCAGATTCCTGATCATGCTATTGTCGGCTGTCAGAATCGCCTCGGCGAGTGAACGTTTTTTTCCCTGAAGCTCGGCAATCCGTTCTTCCACGCTGTTTCGGCAAATCAGACGGTATGCGACGACTTTTCTTGACTGTCCCACACGGTGCGCCCGGTCAATCGCCTGCGATTCAATTGCGGGATTCCACCACGGATCGAGCAGAAAGACATAATCGGCCGCCGTCAGATTGAGGCCCAGCCCTCCCGCTTTGAGGCTGATCAGAAAGACGCCGCACTCGTCGTCCGATTGAAACCGTTCGACACGTTCTTTTCGGTTTCGCGTCTGGCCATCGAGATACTCATACACAATGCCCCGTTTGTCGAGGTGTTTTTTGACAATCGCCAGCATGCTGGTGAATTGCGAAAAGACCAGCGCTTTGTGACCTTCCATCAACAGTTCATCCAGATGCATTGTCAGCACATCCAGTTTTGCGGACGAGTCGTCAATCAGCTTTTCATCGAGCAGGGCAGGGTGGCAGGCAGCCTGTCTCAGTCGCAGCAATGCTTCCAGTACGTGCATCTTCGATTTATTCAAGCCCTGCTGTGCAACCATTCCCAGAAGCGACTGACGATAGTGATCGCGCAGTTCTTCATACATCCGTTCCTGTTCGGGTCCCATGTCGCACAGAATGGTCTGCTCAATTTTCTCCGGCAATTCGCTGGCTACCTGCTTTTTCGTCCGTCGCAAAATGAAGGGACGTAAGCCGTTGGCCAGCAGCGTTCGCGACTCTTCATCCTGACTGTCCGCGGCAAACAGCTTGAATGCAGAGGAACGCCCCAGCATGCCGGGATTGAGAAACTCGAAAATTGACCACAAGTCGCCCAGGTGGTTTTCGATGGGGGTACCGCTCAAAGCGATGCGGTGTTCCCCCTGCAGCAATCGGCACGCCTTGGCAATTTGCGAACCCGGGTTTTTAATCGTCTGAGCTTCATCGAGCACGAGGTAATCGAACTGGATTTCCCGCAACGACATGATGTCCCGGCGGACAGTCCCATACGTGGACAGGATGATATTGTATTCCGGAAACGTCGGTCTGAGCGAAGCCCGATCCAGCCCGGAATACTCGAGGACTTTCAACTCGGGCGTGAACCTGGCGCATTCCTGGGCCCAGTTGAACAGCAACGATTTCGGTACGACAATCAGCGTTGGCGGCAGGGAGGGGGTGTTCCGGACCCGTTCCTGCAGAATCGCCAGCACCTGAATCGTCTTTCCCAGTCCCATGTCGTCGGCGAGACACCCCCCGAGTTGAAACTGCTGAAGAAAACTCATCCAGCCGATACCCTCGCGCTGGTAGCCACGCAACTCACCGACGAAGCCATCCGGCTCGTCGCAGGCCAGATCGGCAATGCTGGTCCGGAAGTTCTCCCGCAAGTCCTGAAACGTCTTGTCGTAGTCGACGCTGTCCTGGGCAGCCAGCAATGCATCTAACAGCGCGATCTGATTTGCAGAAAACTTGAGGTGATTCTCTTCCGTCTCGCCCAGACCGGAGAGCAGTCCGTACTCGGAAATCCATTCCTCAGGCAGAATTCCAAGTGACCCGTCGTCCAACCGAATGGTCGTCTCGCCACGGCTCAGGGCGGAAAGCAGTTCGGGGAACGAGATATGGCGTCCATCAAATTCGACGTCGCCATGTAACTCGAACCAGTCAATGTTCGACTCGACGCGGAACTTGAGTTCCCCCGGTTGATGAACGCGACTGCCATCCGCGTGAACTTCCCAGCCAAGTTTTACCAGTTGCCGGACTGCTGGACCAAGGCTCTTGATCGGGATCTCTGCATCGCGACCCTGCTGGCGACGATGCTGCAGCAACCGGAAACCGCTATCGTGCAGTTGCTGCCAGGCGTCGTCCTCTTTTTCGCTGTCGCGGACGAGGTAACGTTTCTCTTTTCGTTGCACAATGGCCCATTGCCTGCTTGACCCCCGCACTTTGCTGTTTTCGTAATCGAAAACCAGTTCGCAGTGAACCTTGTCTGCCTGCCAGCGAGATTTGCGGGGTGTGCGAATCAAAAGTTGTGGTTTCGGCTCGGCGCGCACTTCTTCCAGTTGAAGCTCTTCCGGCAACTCCAGTCGCGGTAGAACGGGCATATCGAACAGATTGTCGACCAGTTCGTGTTCAGCATTTTTGGGAATGAACGGTGCACCGTTTCGCAGTAGTTCGATCCACGAAAATGTGCCGTCGTCGCGGAAATGCGCGATCGTGTGCCCCACAATCACAAAACCACCAGGAACGATCAATCGAACATCCTGTAGCCCGACCAAAGTCTTTCCTCGGGACAACTTGCCCTGCAGTGTCCACCCCTCCTCATCTTCCTCATCATCAGCACGAGAGACAGAGAGGACCAGATCCCAGGCATGGTTGTCGTCCCATGTCAGTGGTTGGGTTTCCCGTGAAGTCTCCTCCGCAATTCTTAGCCGCTGCGAATGACACATGATGGGCAACAAGGTTTCTCCCAACTCAAACGGGATGCGAAACCGACTGATGGCCGTTTGCGTTTCACTTTGCTGCGAATACCAGGATGCTCTTTCGGCAATGGCACCGGTCATGTAAGAGATGAGTTTCCGGTCATCCTCATCTTCGATCTCGTGCAAACGGTCGCCCCGGATTTTCAGAGGTTTGATTTTTCCCCACTGGCCACTCGAACGTCGTTGCCGTTGCGACGTATGAATAACAAACTGTTGTGCTTCACGGCTTCGTTCAATATCGATTTCGTAAAAGATCTCGCGATCGCGCGAGGTCGTGTCAGCGGCTGATCGGGCATCCAAAGATTGTTTGACGCTGAGAAGTTTCTTTTGCCAATCTGGAAGAACTGGTTCGGCGAGTTCGCTGCGCGTCGCTCGATTCGGAAACTGGGGAATCAACGATTCGTCCAGTTCCTCCTCATCCCAATCGATGGGTTCGGAGCGGAAGTCACTGATTGTGACGAAGGGAGGGATTTGCCCCTGGCGTGGTATGCCCGAAAGAATGCGCTGTTCATCCACCGCCAGAATCGTCGCCCAGATGTGTTTGCACGCCGGTTGAGGCCGACTGCCAAGCTTGCAGTTACAACTCATGTGCAGCTGGTCAGCATCCCGCGTCAACTGCGTCTGGTATTCGGCTCCATCTTCGACCAGTCCCATCACGTATTCGGGAGTGATTTGTGTGAGGACGACCCGTTCGGCTTCCAGGTAGGCAGCGCCTCGAAATCGAATGTCTCCTCGAAAGCGGCCTTCGTAAATCTCCGCAAGTGTCATGCTGAATGTCGTCAATCTATCTATGAAGAATCTGAGATTGTCAGTCTGTGGTCGCGCAGCGCAATCCGAAGACTAGCAGATTGACCTTTTTTGAACACCCTTTTCGCTGAGGTTTTTTGATGATTCCCCAATCTCCCGTCAAGCCAATCCCCCCGTCAGGATTGTGTTTGCCTGCAGCAGCTTACCATTTGGTGTAATGTCTCTGGCTCGTGGAGGCCTGTTTGTTGGCCGAACGAGCCGAAAAGCTCCGTTCAGACTCGCGGCTGAATTCCTCGCTGATATGATGGCATTGCAAAAGAACATCCCGAAAGCAGACCTCATCTGCCACCGGACAATCGACCGAAAAGCGAGCGAAGTATGAATGACCTGTCGGTAATGACCGATCAGCAGGTTCAGGACTGGTGCGATGCCAACCTCCCTGCAGAGGACTTTTCTGGAAAACGAGTACTGCTGATTATTCCGGACGCAACCCGTACCGCACCATTACCTCTGTTGTTTCAGACGATCCACCGCAAGTTGAAAAATGACGTCACAAAGCTGGATATTCTGATCGCGCTGGGAACGCACCGTGCGATGACTCCGGACGAAATCGATGCGCATCTGGGATTTGATGATTCCAATCGAGCCAGGTTTTCCGACGTCGAAGTCTTCAATCATGAATGGGACAATCCCGACGCATTGACCGAAATCGGAACTCTTTCCAAAGCGGTGACGAGCGAGATTTCTGACGGCCTGCTGAAGGTTGATGTTTCGGTGCAGATTAACGCCCGCATTAAGAATTACGACCTGTTGCTGGTCGTCGGGCCTGTGTTTCCACACGAGGTGGTTGGGTTTTCCGGAGGAAACAAATACTTTTTTCCAGGCATTTCCGGACCTAAACTGCTGAATTTCTTTCACTGGCTCGGTGCTTTGATTACCAATGTCGGGATTATCGGCAATAAACAGACACCTGTTCGACAGGTCGTTGATCGCGCTGCTGAGTTGATTCCGGTCCAACGACGTTGTATCACGTTCGTTGTTGACCCGCAGGCAAGACCGTATGGACTGTTTTATGGCACGCCGGAGTCAGCATGGAATCAGGCGGCCGACCTCTCTTCTCAGGTTCATATCAAACGCAAACCGAGACCGTTCCGGCAGGTTTTGTCCTGTGCGCCTCCGATGTACGACGAGCTTTGGGTGGCGGGAAAATGCATGTATAAGCTCGAACCGGTAGTCGAGGATGGGGGCGAACTGATCATATACGCGCCTCACATGAGTGAAATTTCGGTGACGCACGGAACGCTGATTGAGGAGATTGGATACCACGTGCGCGACTTTTTCGCGAAGCAGTGGGATCAATTCAAAGACTACCCCTGGGGAATTCTCGCCCACAGCACGCATGTGCGCGGACAAGGCTCATTTGAGAACGGTGTCGAAACCCCCCGCATTCAGGTCACGGTTGCATCTCAGATTCCGCCTGAGAAATGTGCCCGGATCAACCTTGGATACCGAGACCCGGAGACGATCGATGTGGAATCGTTTGCCGATCGGGAAGACGAAGGGGTTCTGTTGATTCGAAAAGCGGGCGAACACCTTTATCGCCTCGAAGGAGAATAATTCGCGATGACGATGGATTCAGAACAACTGCAGGAGCGACTCGAATTTGCGCGGGAGATCGCCCGGCATGTCGCCGACGAAATTCTGCGGTATTACCGCGCCGATGATCTCGAAGTTGAGTTGAAGGGGGATTCGAGCCCGGTCACTTTGGCGGATCGCAACGCCGAGCAGTTGCTGCGAGAAAGAATCGCCGAGCGATATCCCGACGATTCGATTCTCGGCGAAGAGTTTGACGACAGAGTTGGCAGTGGTTCCTGCCGGTGGATTCTCGATCCGATCGATGGCACGAAATCATTCATTCATGGGGTGCCCCTGTTCGGCACTTTGATCGGAATGCAACACGAAACGGATTGTCTGTTGGGCGTCTGCCATTTCCCTGCTTTGGATGAAATGTATTTCGCCGGTAGAGGACTTGGTGCCTGGCAGCATAAAGGGGATAAAGAGCCGGAGCGAATTCGCGTGTCGAAAACAGCCTCTTTGGATGAGGCGTTGTTCTGTTCTTCATCGGTGACGGGTTGGGCTGAAGTTGGACGGAGGGATGCGTTTGAAGATCTGTGTGAACAGACACGTGTCGCCAGAACATGGGGCGATTGCTACGGCTATATGCTGGTTGCCAGCGGGCGTGGCGATGTGATGGTTGACCCTCAGTTAAACGAATGGGATTGTGCGGCCATCCTGCCGATTGTCACCGAAGCAGGTGGCGAATTCCTGGATTGGAAGGGCAAAGCAAAGATCGACTCAGGAAACGGTTTCGCCACGTCACCCACCTTGAAAGATGCAGTCCTGACAATCCTGGCTGATTGATTGACTCCACGCCGCCTCAACCGTTGACATGTTCAAAGCGCATACAAAACGGGAGATGAGACGGCTCACCTCCCGTCATTCAGATTGAACCCGCCATTTATGTCGAGTTGGCAGTGGAAACGATCAGTCGAGTTTGAATCCACCGAGGCCACCACCGAAGATATCGTTGCCGCCCGGAGCCGCTGCACCACCATCAGCTTCACCGAGTGGTGCGGGATCACCTTTTTTGCGAGCCTCTCGAGTATCGCCAATGCCTTTAATGCGATTTTCACGAGCCGCCTTTTGTCTGGCAATCCGCTCTTCACGAGCTTTCCTGGCCATGAAAGCTCGTTTTTCTGTCACGGACATATTTTTGAAGGCTTCCTGTTCCATCGACTTTTTCTGGGCCGCAAAGTACTGTTCGGGCGTGTCGTAGCCCTGTTTCTTCATTTCGGCAACTTTGGATTGATATTCACGCTTCCAACGATCATACATCTCACGTTGCAATCTCTGCTGATCATAGGCAATCTGTTGTTGAACGCGTTGGTACTCTTGCTGGAACCGCTGAATCTCCCGTTGCATTTCCTGTGCGGCTTTGGGATCGCCCTGAGTGGCGCGAATCTGCAACTGCTGAACCTTGATTTGCGCTTGCTGCTGCTTCTTTGCCAATTCCAGTTGACGGTTATAAATCTGCCGCATTCGGTAAGAGGGATCGTTGCGATTGTGGTTGTAATTAGGGAATGGCGCAGCGAATGACTCCGTGGCCATTGCCAGAATCGTCGCACCACAAGTGATCAAACCGACGAATTTGCATAGACTTTTTAACCCAGGCATTTTGATGTACTCCATGTTGATTTCAGAATGAAATCGAGGCGAGAATCTATTCTGGACAACGCACAGCCAACTCTTCGGAGCAGATGACTCATCCACCTGCTTCGTCGTCTCAGGCAGTCGCCGAAATCTCAGCAATGCGGTATCTAAATTACGTCACTATTGAATTAGTTTACACAGCCAGGTGGATATTTCAAATACTATTTGGCCAGCAGGGAATGATTACCCCCTCCTATCTTTAATATACAAACAAATATGCGAAATCATTCTCCAAACTCCTGTCAACCTGGCATGGATTTTCGGACTTTCTTGTCGATTTTCGCATCTGGTCCCTCCACTGAGGAAACAGGATATTCTGTAACCTGTTTATTTTTATTTGGTTACAAACGATTATCCGTGTAGAGACAAAATCACCACAGGACGATCTCGATGGTGTTGAAATACTTGAGAACTTACTGTCGAGAACGAACTCCGCTCAATCGAGCTTGAAACCACCCTGATTTTCAAGATTGAACCCAGCAGCAGCAGGTTTTCCCTCTTTCTTGAACTCCGTTGGCATTTCGGCAGGTTTACCCTCGACTGCACCAGCCTGCGGTTTGGCTGTGTCAGGTTTTTGGGGCATGACACCGTTGCCACCACCGAGATCAAATTTGCTGGCTCCGCTGTCACCACCCAGATTGAAACCGCCAGGCTGACCTCCAAAACCGCTATCGCGACCAAGATTGAACCCACCTGGTTGCCCACCCAGGCCACTGGCACCGCTAAAATCGCCGGTTGCCACGCCGCCGTTCTTAATCCGATTTTCGCGAGCGTTCTTCTGGCTGGTAATCCTGGCCTCCCGTTCCTTCATTGCGTCATAAGCACGCTTTTGAGCTACAGTCAACTTTTCGTAATTCGCCTTTTCCCAGGCAGCACGTTGTTCGGCAACGTATTGTTCATGCGTGATGCCGCGATCCTTGAGCATTTTCTGATATGCCTGATATTGCTGTTGCATTCGACGCTGGTACTCCATCTGAGCTCGTCGATACTGCTCGACCTGACGCTGATATTGCTGCTGCATCTGCTTCTGGTTGTTGTTTCCACGGTTCTGGTTGTAGTTCTGGTTGTAATTTTGATTCCCGCTGCGCTTCTGCATCTGCTGGCGGATCATCTGCTGCTGACGCTGAAGAGCCTGCTGGTAAGCCCGCTGTTGTGCGGCCTGGGGATTGGCTTTAACAACGGCAGAACTGGAGACGATTGCAAATGCAGCGACAATGATGAGAGGAATGCGGAACATTGCGAGCGCTCCTTGCGGCATGCATGGCCTTGGAATGTCGCGACCATCTTTCAGGACGAAATACCAAGGTCTGGGATTGAAACTATCGACCACAGATACAACTGCGTGACTTTACGGAAAGTAAGGTGGGGGCAACGTTTTGGCTGACTTCATGCCCAATGAGACTACACAAAAAAACGCGAAAAAACTATCCCGAAAATCTTCATGAAACGAAGATTGCCCCAATTTCCGGGATTCTGTTAAATTTCCGAACCTGTGACGACTTACAGATCTGCCGAGATAGAGCATATTACACTCTCTCTGTGCCGTGATGGGCGTTGTTCGGCCTGCAAACATAGCCCTCCCCCACGAGCCAGGGACGTCACACCAGAAAGTAAACTGCTCTGGAAGTATCGATTGGATGGCGGCATTTCTTAACTTCAATTCCGACAACAGTTTCAAGGATGGAATAACGTCATGGCGGGTTACAGAGAACATATCAGTGTCAGTGGTCTGCTGGGGTTCATCTACGGCAGTGTCGGGATATTTCTGTTCGGGTTCAGTGTTGAGCAGGCGATTCTGGGGTGGTGTCTCTGCTGGCTGGCCGGAATGCTGCCCGACCTCGACTCCAAAACTGGTCGACCCGTCCGCGAGATCTTCGGGCTGCTGGCCATCGCTGTGCCTGTCCTGCTCATTCGCCGCATTGCCAATTGGATGCCCAGTCCCGAACGCCTGATTCTCACGCTCGGAATTCTGTATGTTGTCATTCGCTATGGAGGGGCGGCTCTGCTCGGCAAGTTCGCTGTCCATCGCGGTATGTTCCACAGCATTCCCGCCATGTTGATTGCAGCCGGGGCGGCGTTTCTGGTTTATGACTGCGAACTTTCGGCGCGGTGCTTTATGGCCGGGGCCGTTGGCAGCGGGTTTCTTTCTCACCTTGTGTTGGATGAAATGTATAGCGTCACCTGGAGTGGTCTCGGACTAAAGCTGAACAGTGCAGCCGGCAGCGCCATCAAAATGGGCGGCAAGAATTTGTACGCCAACCTGTTTACCTACGCACTGCTGGCATTGGTGGCGTATGGTATGGCGGTGGAGATCGGTTACCTGCCGATGATCAACTTCTCGGAAGGGCCGGACCGAATCCGACAGGCGATGGAGCCGATTCGTCAGCTCAACTGACCGTGGATCAACTGAGAATGGAAACGACTGCCATGAAAATCGCCGGCGTGCAGATGGACATCAGGTTGGGGGACGTCGAAGGAAACCTGAATCGCATGCGTGAAAAACTGGCGGAGACCCGAGCCAACGGCGCCGAGTTGACCGTCTTTCCCGAATGTGCCGCGACCGGATACTGTTTCGACAACCTCGAAGAAACGCGGCCCCATGCCCAGGCAATTCCCGGACCAGCAATCGAATTCATGATTGATGCGTGTAAGGAATTTGGCGGTTACGTTGTCTTCGGTTTGCTGGAAACAGACGGTGGCTCAGCAATCTACAACGCGGCAGCACTGGTCGGTCCTGACGGGCTGATCGGCTCTTACCGCAAAGTCCACCTCCCGTTTCTCGGGATCGATCAGAAAACGACGCCAGGCGATCGCCCTTTCGCTGTTTTTGAAGCGGGAGAAGCAAAAGTTGGTCTCAACATCTGTTACGATGCGGCGTTCCCGGAGTCATCCCGTTGTCTCACTCTCGCCGGTGCGGAACTGATCATCCTGCCAACCAACTGGCCTGAAGGCGCTCAAACCAAAGCACAACACGCGATCAATACGCGCGCGATGGAGAACAGCGTATACTACATCGCTGTCAATCGCGTGGGGGAAGAGCGCGGCTGGAACTTCATCGGCATGAGTAGTATTTGCGATCCGGGTGGAAACACACTCGACTCAGCCATGCATGATGACGAAGCGATTCTTTACGCAGAAATTGATCTTGAACGGGCACGGAAGAAAACGGTCGAGCGCGGCCCCGGTGTGACGGCCCTGCATCGACTGGCCGATCGTCGTCCCGAAATGTACGGCCCACTGACAAAGTCTCACGGACTGCAGAAACCAGGTCGGAAAGATTAACCCTGTTCGAGTGCCGTTCGCTCACCCGCGTGAGCATGTTCTTTTCTGTGGGATGTCTTCAACACAGGGATATCTTCATACGGCAATACGGCGGAGACGATTGTCGGGATGGGCCGGACGTGTACAGGTTTTTTTTCAGCCGCGCGCAGCACGTCGGCCAGCAGAGCGTGGATCTGCAAATATCACCCTGTTGATCCTGTCCCGTTCTTTTCCTCGGGGTAGCCCGGACGACTTGTATGACCGGGTGCCGAAGGCGACAGGAAGACCTCTCCTTCATCGCATCATCGCGGAACGGCACCAGACGCCCGGTGATGGTTTCGATCACGCTTGAATTCCAAAACCACCGGGCGGCTTGGAAAACGCCGTGTCCTCGAAGGAACCGAGTGGATGGGCAACGGCCAGAGAACGCGCAGGGGGCGGTTCCCTCACTGCTGCTGGCCAACCGTTTCTGCACTACGTTTTTGATCTGCGGATCAACCAGTGGCGGGAGCATCATGCCCGAGGCAGAGCAGGAGCCGGTATGAGGGAAAACTTCACGTACGGATTTGCGCGGGAGGCCACCAGTAACGGCAGTCCCTGCCGCGATCACCGTTTTGCTGCAACGCGACGAAGAGTTCTCGTTGATTAGAGGCCTCTCTGTTTGATAAAGGATATCAACGGCGAAACATGCCAAACAGAATCGTTCCAGATTCGTATCAGTCAAAAAAGCCGAAGTGAGCCTGTAAGCCGGGTTTTGTCGAGAACGATCATTTATCTAGGACGACAATTGCTTGCCGCCTCCAGCAACCGACCCGGAGGTCAACGGGTCGGACAAACCCGTGACGAATCCGACGATTCGCCTTCCTCCTGCTTGGTTTTGCTCCCGGTGGGGTTTACCGAGCCGAATCGGTCACCCGATTCGCTGGTGCGCTCTTACCGCACCGTTTCACCCTTACCTCCTGAGAAGCGAACTTCTCCGATCGGCGGTTTACTTTCTGTTGCACTTTCCCTGCCCTTGCGGACGGTGGGCGTTACCCACCACCGTGTCCTGCGGAGCCCGGACTTTCCTCTCCCTGCAAATTGCAGGCAGCGACCGCTCAACTCACTTCGGCCATTTTCATTCTACTCCGATCGCCACAGTTTGGCAGTGTCCGTTCTCGTCAATCTGAACCTGTTGGTGACAAAACGCAGGTTGTTTTGCCACTTGTTGCCATCGCAGGTTAGAGCGTACTACGCTCTTCTGTGGCGCGAAAGTCGTCTTTTGGCCTGTAAACGCAAACTCTCACGAGCGAAAACCGTCACACGAAAAGGGAAACTGCTCTAATATGCAGGGATACAGAATCCGAATCCCAAGTTCGGATCTTTTTCGGCTTGCGACCGGGAGTTCTATTCCAATCACGACTCTCTCCGGTGAAAATGAACGCTTGTGATTTTTCTCAGACTTCTGAGCCGAAAGGTTTTCGTATGGGCCAGCGAAAACTGAGCGATAGAGTTCCCTGATGCTTGGTGAATTGACCCCCTGCAGCGGCGGCGACCCCATCCCGTTGCTGAAACCGAAACTGCTGATCGGTCGCCGATCAAGTTGCGATATCTCCCTGCGTTTTCCGAACGTCTCGTCGCATCATTGCGAGTTGTCCTTCATTAACGGCTACTGGTATGTCGAGGATGTCGGCAGCCGCAACGGAATTCGAGTCAATGGTACGAAATGCGAAGGCAAGTATGTTCTGCCGGGGGACACGATCGCGATCGCCCGTCATGAATACGCAATTCACTACAAACCCTCTGGCGATGGTCCGCCACCGGGAGATGTCGAGGACTTGAGTAAAGGCCTGCTGGAAAAAGCAGGATTGACCGGGCAGCGCGCGGCTCGTCAGCGACGTGAAGCGCGTCAATCTGCCCCCGACAACGATGGCGTTAAAGAATTGCCACCCGATATTGATGACATCGAAATCGACGATGATCTGCTGATCGATGATGATGATCTGATCGACTATTGACTGGCGTGAAGCGACTGACCGGTATGAAGTCATGGGCGATGCGAACCGGTTTCAACTTCTCGTGTCGACCGAAGAAAACAACAGCCGGGATTCAGAAAGAACATTGTGGGCAAAAAAAAGCGGAAACAGCGGGTCGCCTTTCGCAAGCACCACACCAGACGGACGCGCGACCGGCTTTCGCACCGCGACATGCTCGATGATGAATCGGCGGAAGACTTCCAGACGAGCGAACGGGTCTCGGGCAAAGGAAGCGTCACCAGGTATCGCACGGTCGTTACTGAGGAAGGAGGCGACGAGGACGCGCTGCGAAACGTCGACGATTCCGTCTGCATTCGAGGTCGTGTTCTGTCAGCGATCGGGTTGCATTGTTTCGTGCGGAGCGATGATGGTCTTAAATACGAATGCACCGTTCGCAACATCGTGAAAAAACTGGCGACCGATGAACGGACCGCAGTCGTCGCGGGCGATCAGGTTTTGATTCAGCCACTGCAGGAGGAGAAAGCCGTCATCGAACGGGTTGAGCCGCGCGAACGGGTCATCTCCCGTGGCAGCAAACGCCGCGAACATGTCATTGTCAGCAATGTCGATCAGGCGGTCATTGTCGCCTCCACTGGCGATCCTCCGCTGAAAACCAATCTGGTCGACCGTTTTCTCATCAGTGCAGAGAAAGGAAATGTGCAACCGATCATCTGTCTCAACAAGGTCGACCTCATCACCGGCGGCGACAACCTGGTGGGCGAACTTTCACTCGGCAAAGTGGCAGGGCTCTATTCGCAACTCGGCTACGACGTCGTATTGACCAGTGCTGCCACCGGTCGGGGAATTGAGGAATTGCGGCAGCGACTTGCGGGCAAGCAAACCGTCTTCACCGGTCAGAGCGGCGTTGGCAAGTCGTCGTTGTTGAACGCGATTCAACCCGGTCTCGAATTGGATACGGGCGAAGTGAGCGAGGAGTCGGGTAAAGGAACACATACCACCCGCACAGCCAGTCTGCTGGAACTCGATTTCGGTGGCTGGGTTGTCGACACACCCGGCATCCGTCAATTGGAATTGTGGGATGTCATTCCCGAAGAGGTGGAAGGTTACTTTGTGGAATTCCGTCCGTTTGTGACGTTCTGCCACTTCACCAACTGCTCACACACGCACGAAGACAAATGCGCGGTCAAAGCTGCCGTCAACCTTGGCCAGATTTCCCGTTTACGTTACGGCAGCTACGTGCGTTTATTGGATGTGGAGTGAATGGGCGATTGTGTGTTTCCGTTTTCGAGCCTTGCAGAGGATCACTCTGGCAGGGAGTTTTTTCCCGGTTGAGCGAACGATCAGGCGGTAGAGATGACGATACACCTTGCCAGCAAAGAGGCCAAAACCGATAATCAGCCACACAAGTCGGGCGCCGGTAATCTGCTTGCCATAACGCCCGGACTGGTGCCCATCGAGTACATGATCGATTGTTTCGCGGTTGTTTTCTTTTCGGTCGAAAAACACTGTGAAGAACGATCCTGTCATTCCATCTGATTCTTTCCCTTACAGGCAAACGACAGGTGGGAGCCTGACCTGCCCCGTGTTCAGAAAACCCAGAGACCGACGTACCACTGCATGAAATCGTTGAGCATTTCGCTCCGTTCACAAGCCAGTGTCAGCGGCAGGTACAGTTGTGCGACGAAGGCTGAACCGTCATGGTTGTACGCCTCGTAAATCACCCAGTACATCGGCCCGGCTGAAAGAACATACAGAAACAGCACAAACGCGATTTGAATGAACGACGTAATCCAGAATCGCGGCGTGGAAAACCGGTGCACGTTCTCGAACGTGAGATTCTCTTGAGAATCGTCATCCACTGCCGTTGAATTTGCGTCTGCTGTATCCATAAACCTGTCGTAGTGCATGCCGTGCTTTGATCAAGTCAGGCCCTGATCGCGGAACCAGTGAATCGTGTTCGTCATGCCTTCGGCATAGTCCACTTTCGGCTCATATCCCAATTCCTGCTTCGCTTTATCGATGGAATAGTCGAGATTGAGTCCGAGGAATTTGACACGTGCATTGGACAGCAACGGAGCCTCCTTTTTGCCCAGCAACTTCGCGGTTCCCTCCATCACCCTGGCGAGGAATTTTGCCACACCGAGCGGAACCTGCTTCTCCGGCTTGTCGAATCCGGCAGCCTCGGCAATGGTCTCCATAAATTCCCGCTTGGAGACGAGCCGGGCATCGCGAATGTTGAACACTTCGCCAGTCAGGTCGTCCCGATTCAACGCCAGGAAGATCGCATCCACCAGATTGCCGACGAACGTGTTGTTCATCAGTTTGGTGCCATCGCCGAGAAAGGCGAAGCTGTTGGTCTTCAGTTTTTCCATCAACCGGGGCAGAACGATGCGGTCACGAGGGCCGTAAATGAATCCTGGTCGTAACACGATCGCCGGCAGATTTTTCTCCTTCACGTGCTGCAGGATCAATTGCTCCGATTCGACCTTGGTCAGCGTGTAGCCATCGATGCCATCGGTATTGGGCGGCTCGTTTTCATCCGTGCCATGATGATCGCGTGCGCGATACACGCCGAGGGAACTGATCTGCACGAACCGCTTCAATGCACCGGTTGCTTCGGCTGCATTCAATAATGCCTCGGTTCCGCGGACATTTACCTCGCGGTAATTTTCGACCGGCCCCCAGTCACCCACTCTGGCCGCACAATGGACGATCGCCGTGACGCCCTCGACTGCCTGCCTGAGGGATTCTTTATCCGTCAGATCGCCATGCACGATCTCGACGCCCCACTCCTTGAGCAGATCCTGATCGCTGTTTTCGCGGACAATCACGCGGGTGGGAATGTTTTCTTTTCGCGCCCGCTCGACGACATGACTACCAACCAGACCGGTCGCTCCGGTGACCAGCAATTTGTCCTGTTCTGTGAATTCCACGATCGCGACCCGTTTCTGTGCAACAAGGAATTGGGCATTCGGCCAACTCGGATGTGGTACTTTCCCGCAAAACGACGCTCAATTGTAAAGGCGAACTCATATCTCGCAAGCGACACCGGTTTGCGGTAAAAGCCGGGTAGTACGGACAGACATATCCGTGACGCGACTGCAACCATAGGCTGTTACAAACCTTCTCTATACGACACACTATCACCTTCGAGACAGCCTGGCTCCCTCGCTGGTGAATTTGTCGTTGGGATCAATGCTCGATGAATCGCTCCACCACATCGGCCACACTCGCAGCGGCATCAGAGTTCGCACAACTCCGCATGGCCATTTCCATCCGATTGAGTTGGCCCGCGTTACTGAGCAACACCGATAACTCTTCGGCGAGTTGCTCATCAGTTTCATCACTTTGTGGCTTGTCGAATACAATGCGGGCCGCGTTTCGCTGCCGATACCACTCCGCGTTCTGAACCTGATGATCGCCAATCGCATTCGGATAGGGAATAAGAATGGCCGGGGTGCCGGCGCAGGCGAACTCGGCCAGCGATGTCGCCCCGGCTCGCGAAACAACCAGACGCGCCTTGCGGTACAGGCTCGTCATATCGTCAAAGAACGGTTTTACGACTGCATCGATGCCGAGTTGATCGTATGTCGCCGCGACATGTTCGAAATCCTGTTTGCCTGTTTGATGCACGATCTGCCAATCCTGAAACAGTCGGTAGTGTTGCATTGCCGCGTGGAGCACCGCGCGATTGACCGCCACCGCACCTTGACTCCCCCCCAGCGTCAGCAGGATTTTCCGCCCCGGCTCAAAGCGATCAGCAAAGTCGTTTTTTGAGGAACCTGATGTTAACGGACCAGCAGCAACAGTTGTTCTGACGGCTGCCTGAATGTGTGGTGCGGGGATGAGGTGGGATTTTGCCAGTTGTGTGATGGCTGGTCGAACGGGGTTTCCGGTGATGTTAATCGCCAGGTTTTTCGGCAGGTGTCGAGCCGTCTCTTCAAACGACGTACAAACGCAATCCGACCGTCCAGCCAGCCAGCGTGTTGCCCGACCGGGAACAGTGTTCTGTTCCATCAGAATTCTCGTGACATCACTTTGTTTCGCGGCTGAGATGACTGGAACTGAGGCAAATCCTCCCAAACCAATGACCACATCGGGTCGTAATGTTGCGATGATTTTCCTCGCCTGCTGTTGTGCCCGCCAGTATCGATACAAAAACCGGACCGGACGACGACGAAGCTGAGTTGAAGGTTCGACGGGTAATGAATGATGTTCAAAGCCATGTTGGGTAACGATGTCCCGTTCAATGCCCCTGTCAGAACCTGCGAAGACAATCCGGGTTGAAGAATCGCGGCGGATGAGTTCCTCCGCAACAGTAATGCCTGGGAAGAGATGCCCACCACTGCCGCCGCCGGCGAACAGAATTGTTCGGGAGAAGTTGGTCATCGAAATGGTAAAATGAAATAAGGGAGACAGGCCTGGCAGCTGCGTTACGTGCCGGAATCGAATATGGAAATTATTTGAAGAATTTACTGTCGGGAATGGGCATGACTTGCGTTGACTTGAGAGCAGGGTCGAGATTGGCATTCGATTCCGGTTCGACATCGCGCGACATCGCGAGAATGATGCCAAAAGAAACCAGTGTGACCACCAGATTACTGCCGCCGTAACTCAATAAGGGGTGTGGTATCCCTTTGGGTGGGACCATCGCGGTGACAACCGCCACATTGATCGCAGCCTGAATGACGAGTTGCGAGAGTAACACCATTCCGATCAGAAAAGGAAAGCCGGACTTGTCCAGCGGGCGCAGAATACGATAGCCGATCAACAGCAGACTGACCCAAATCGCGATGATCCCCAACGTCCCGGGCAGACCGAGTTCCTCCCCGACAACGGCAAAGACAAAATCGGTGTTCGCTTCCGGCAGAAAACTCAACTTCTGCGAACCTTTGCCGATCCCGACGCCACTCAGCCCGCCACTCCCCAATGTGAGGAGAGACTGTTTTAACTGGTAGGGGGCCTGATTAAGATCGATCCACGTGGCGAGGTAGCCTGTGATGCGATTGAGTTGATAAGGTCGCATGGCAATCAGGAAACCCATCACGGGTACAATTACGGACCCGGCAATGACAAAGTTTCGTATCGGCCATCCCCCCAAAAACAGCGCAATTGCTCCTCCCCCGAGCAAAAACAGGGCCGTTCCCAAATCGGGCTGCCAGGCAACCAACGGAGCAACGATTAACAGCGGCCAGATGATCGGTAACGTGCCACGGTACCAATGCGACAGCGATTTCCTGTTCTGAATCAACAGACGGACCAACAACAACGGCACAGCGATTTTCGCCAACTCAGCAGGTTGCAGTGAAAGACCGGCGAAGCGAAGCCAGCGTCGCGCGCCATTCACTTTGTATCCCACACTCGGCAGCAAGATGAGGCATAACAGAACCAGTGTGATGGCGAAAATCCAAGGCGCGGCTTTCCACCAGATTTTGGCGGGTATCAATGACGCGATGCCACCCAACAACAGAGCAACGCACAAAAACACCACATGACGTGACAGGTAAACTTTCTCAAACTCCGTCGGCCAGGAAGTGATGCTCGCGGAATGTACCATCAGCACGCCAAACCCGATCAAAACCAGGGCCAGCGAGATAAACAGGCTGCGGGCATGATAAAAATTTTCGTTCAACGTTACTCAATTTTGGTCTGAGAATTGTTATCCGAAGGATTTCGCAGTTGCCAATTTGAAGAACTCAATGAATCTTCAAACTGGCGATCGCCATAATCGCCAGCAGCGCAGAGCCAATCCAGAAGCGGACGACGATTTTCAATTCGTGATGACCACGAAACAGGAAATGATTATGCAAAGGACTGCAGGCAATGAGTCGACTGCCGGTCAGTCGATACCATCCGACTTGCAGAATGACGCTTAGAGTTTCGATGACGAACACTCCGCCGACGATGATCAGCAGAACTTCCTGCCGGGTCACCAGGGCCGCCAGTCCAAGTAACGCCCCAATCGGCAGCGAGCCGGTATCACCCATGAAAACTTGTGCCGGGTAACAGTTGAACCAGAGAAAGCCGAGCATCGCGCCGACCATCGCGCCGAGGACGATGCTCAATTCTCCGCTGCCGGGGATAAAGGGGATACTCAGATAGTCGGCCATCACAACGTGGCCTGCGAGGTACGTCAATACGATGAATGCAGCCCCGGCGAAGATTGTGCAGCCTGTCGCCAGGCCGTCCAGACCATCAGTCAAATTGACGGAATTGGAACTGCCGACGAGTACAAAGATGCTCCAGGCAATGAAACCAGCACCGAGAAAGAGGCTGCCGTTTCCAATCGGCCAGATGAGATCAAGCCCATGCTGTTTGGTCGCATGATCACCATAAAGAAACCATGCCACGATGGAGGCGATGACTGTCTGCACGATCAGTTTCTGTCGGACACTCAACCCATTCTTCTGAGTGTTCAGCTTGATCCAGTCGTCAATGCCCCCCAGCAGACCAAAACCCGCCGCCAAAAGTAATGCCAGTTGGACATACGTGCTGGTCAGGTTTCCCCACAACAAGGTCGACATCAAAATCGCGGCGACGATGAAAATGCCTCCCATTGTCGGTGTGGCATTTTTCTCAGCATGCAGTTCATTCAAACGTTCGGAATCGGAAACAATACATTCCTGAAACCGCGACTTGAGCCAGCGAATGGCAAACGGTCCGAGGAGAATCGCCAGCAAAAACGAAGTGACACTCGCCATCGCCGTGCGCGCAGTCAGAAACAACCGCGAATCACCTGATGAGTGCAACTCGACGCTTTCGATGAGATTCAGGTTGTGAATCAACCAGAGAAGCATGGATGTTTACCACAAACACGCAAAAAACGCTAAAAAAAGGATGTAACGTCAGGATGATCGCTCAATGACTCATCATAATCCGTTCGTATTCAACTTTCGGTCAGTAGCCGAAGTTTACGAGGAGACCGGGTTGATGACCGGTCGTCTTAAAATTGTTGTTCGTTGATGAGTTGCGAAACGGATTTGATCTCGACAATGACTTTCTCGAAACAGATGAAATCGGGACAGAAGGTTTGTCGAAGGAACGCTCCCTTTGCAGGTAAGATTGAGAACGGGTTGTTGCACGAAGGGAATTTTCCTTTGTGTGAATTCGGTTGACAAACTTTCCCGGTAGACGGATTCCAGAAACCCACATCCAGGTGATTTATAGACTTCGAAGCACGCCCTCATGATTTTGCAGCTCCCATTCCTGTACAGGGGGCTCACAAAATCCTTCTTTCGTGTGTTTCGCGGTCATAAAATTCCTGGTTTTTCTCTCCCTTTCGGATCTGAAACGGCTTGAGTTGTGTCGAACCGGATGCCGGGAAATCCCGGCATCCGGCCCAGAGACACGACTGCGAAGCGGCTCATCCGTGAGCAACCGACCCAATAGGCCGCTCAAGTGGACGTCCTTGTCTGCTTCCATTTGTTGGAGTGCAAATGGTGCGTTGGATCCCCGCAAATCTTGACGCACGCAGTCGTGCCTGACAGACAGACGATTGGTATTTCAAAGTTGTCTGCTGGTGTAATTTCGCTTTCAGGAATGAATGTGAGGGGGGTGGGAGGGCAAGTCATTTTTCGTTTTCAGCCAGTCGATGACACGTTCCATCTGCATCGAACGGGAGCCTTTCACCAGAATGATGTCACCTGGCTCCAGCCACTGGTCGAGGGTGTCAATGACATCATCAAATTCCGAGCAGGGTGCCAGATGGTTGCGCAACATCCCTGCGTTCAGCGCGCCATCCGCCGCTTGCAGGGAATGCGGTCCGTGTATGATAAAACGATCGACACCCGACCGAGCCACCTGCGTTCCCAACCTGAGATGTTCCGCCGGAGCAGAATCGCCCAAGTCAGCCATCTCCCCGGCAATGAGGATCTTTTTCCCCGTGCGAAGCAGTTCCAGAATCGTCTCGCAAGCTGCCTGCATTGAACCAGGGTTGGCGTTGTAAGTTTCGTCGATTACTGCCCAGGGACCGATTTGCTCAACACGTCCGCGCCCGGCGAGTAGTTCAAACGTGTCGAAGCCTTCCTGAATTTGTCCAGCAGTGAGGCTTAACTCACGCGCGATGGCAATCGCCGCCAATGCGGAAGTAATGAGGTGTTTCCCGTGTGCGGGCAACGAGTAAGTCTGTTGTTCGACTTTGAAATGCAGTCGCTCGCCATCAAATTGAACTTCGGTTGCCTGGAATTCATTGTGGCTGTTCAACCCAATCGTGATCGTTTTCGCCCCGGTGCGTGATGCCATCCGGGCGACACGTTCATCGTCGCCATTGAGGATGGCCAAGCCAAGCGAATTCAGCGATTCGACCAGTTCCCCTTTCCCTTGTTCAATGCCACCCAGTGAGCCGAAGGTTTCCAGATGCGAAGGCACGATCCGCGTCACGACACCAATATCTGGCCGGGACATGGTCGCCAGTTGGCGAATCTCGCCGATGCGCGACGCTCCCAGTTCCAGCACCGCGAAAAGATGTCTCTTTTCGATGTTCAGCAGACTCAGCGGGACGCCGATGTGATTGTTCAAGTTACCAGTCGTCTGCATGCCGGAGTAACGCACACCCAACACGCGGTGAATCAATTCACGGGTCGTCGTCTTGCCGACGCTGCCGGTCACTCCAATTGTCAGTGGATCATGCCGCCGTCGATACCAGCCCGCGAACTCCTGCAATGCGGTGAGTGTATCCTTTACGCGAAGCACCGGTCGATTCAAGGGCATTGACGCATCACACTTTTCATTAACGACAAACCCGCCAGCCCCTTTGCCTGCAGCCTCTTCGACAAACGAATGCCCGTCGTGCTTCTCACCCTGAATGGCCCAGAAGAGATCGCTCGGTTGTAACGTTCGCGAATCGATCGATACCCGCGCAAACCGGGGGTAAGGTCGACTGGCGTTTTCCACCGAGCCTTGTGTCGCGCGAATCAGATTGCGAATGGAAACCGGTGTCATTCTCAGGTGTTTCAGATGAACTCGGTCGGTTGATTAGTTGATTGAGGCAGCGTCATCGGCGTGCGAGTGCGGTGTTTTTGTCGCGGCGAAGCGGAGTGTGCCATTGAACCTGCCAGACATTCACGCGCCACATGGCGATCATCGAACGGAATTGCTTCATCACCGACAATCTGAACCGTTTCGTGTCCCTTGCCAGCAATCAGGACGGTATCTTTGGAATCTGCCTGGGCAATTGCCCAGCGAATGGCGGTCTGACGATCGACTTCGATGTGGTATTTCGTGCCGGCTGGTTTCAAACCGAATTCAATTTCACCGACGATCTGATGTGGATCTTCAGACCGGGGATTATCACTCGTGATGACCGCAAGATCAGCTGTACTTGCAGCTTGTCCCAATTTTGGCCGTTTGCTCGAATCGCGATCACCACCCGCGCCGAATACGCAGATTACCCGACCGGTGGTGTGACGTTTAAGTGATTGAATGCAGCGCCTCAGTGCATCGTCGGTGTGGGCATAATCAACAAAGACATGAAACGATTGACCAGTTTCAACCCGTTCCAGTCGACCGGGAACATGATCCAACGCGGCGATTCCGCGTACGATTTCATCCCAGCTTACATTCTGGCTGCGACAGGCCGTAACCGCTGCCACACAATTGTCGATGTTGTGCCGACCGACCAGCGGCGTGTTGATCTCGATCGTCTCTCCCTGAATTTGCAATTCAAACCGACTACCAGTCAGCGACTCTTCCAGAATCGTCACACGGGTGTCGGCGGCTGCGGAAGTGCCGTAACGGATCAGCGAGATGTCATCATCGACACGATCGCACAACGTGGCACTGCCTGGATTGTCGACATTGATGATGGCTGTCGAAAATGATTTGCACTGCTGCAGAATGCGGGCCTTGCTTTCGCGATAACATTCAGGATCAGCGTGGTAGTCCAGATGGTCGTGCGTGATGGGCGTCACAACCGCCACATCGAGTTGCACACCGCTCACACGGGATTGATGCAACGCATGGCTGGAAAACTCTATTGCTGCGTGCGTTGTCCGGTTGGCAACCATGTTGGCCAGCAGATGCGACAGCGATTGCGAATCGGGCGTGGTCAAGTCTGACGGAGCGGCATTCTGTCCATCGTGATACTCAATCGTTCCCACGAGACCCGTTTGATGCCCCGCCGCCTGGAAAATCGAACGGGTCAACCAGGTGATGGTCGTCTTGCCATTGGTCCCGGTTACGCCAACAACCTTCAATCGTCGAGATGGTGAACCGGCTAACGCTTCGCAGATTTGGGCGTAAGCATTACGAACATCCGGCACGATGCACTGCGGAATCGACACCGACGGGATCGGAGTCTCGACCAGCAGCGAAGTGGCACCATGTGTCATTGCCTCTTCGATATACCGTTTGCCATCAACCTGCGTTCCGGAAATCGCCGCGAACAGCGAGTTCATCACGCAGGCCTGGCTCTGCTCCTGCACATCCACAATTCGCAAATCGGCGCAACCGACGAAACTGGCGGTGGGGCAGATTCGTCGCACACTGATCGGTACACGAACAGTCTGAGGCTTCGGCATCGCTCCCACGACCTCCCTGTCGTTGTAGAACATGCATCGAAAGCCACTCGCGAGGAGTGGATTCGCTACAGGAACGGGTAACTGCAACGTGACAAAAATACGTCAATGATGTGATGGCAATCCGATGTGCTTGGGTCACACAGCCTGCATCATGGATTCAAGGCCCGGCTGTTCGGATATTGCTCGAATGACAGGTCTGCCTGTCGTCTTGTCCGGCAACCCGCGACTATTCGGACTTCCTGCCAGTCGCTTGTTGTCAGAGCGGCGGGCATTGTCTTTATTTGAGCGTTTGCGTCAACCCGGCCTGGTGGTATGGGAACACCAATTGCAAAGTTTACAATGCGAATTCGAGGACGAGATTGGCGGGAGTCCTTATTTTTCAAGCATGTTGAGAGGAAAACTCTCGCAAAGCCACCAAGGTCGCAAAGAATTGATTCAGCCGACGTGCTACGCACGGCGGTACCGCGTCGAGGTATCGACGCGGCTGAGTCGCGGGGATGACGGATAAGGCCAAAATTCTGTCGAACTCATCCCGTTCATACTGCAATCCTGTCCATATTCTTCAGGAAAGAGCTTTCGACAGGATCACAGGATTAGAGCCGTTTCCCTTATTCATGTGACTCATGTGACGATCGCGGCTCGTGGGAGTCTGTGTTTGCAGTCCAGGAGACGATTTTCGCGCCACAGAAGAGTGTAATACGCTTTAGTTGGTGAATCGGAGCTGTTGATGGTGGCAGATGCCTTTCAGCAGGCGACCACGCTTCACAAGTAACATCCTAAACTGGACATTCCGGTTGATGTCGATTCGTGATGCCTGGCGTTATCACGAGAGTGCGTTTTTCATCGGGTCGGCTCCCAATGTGCCAATCAGTGATTTCAAATGTTCGGCAGATTGTACGCGTGCCAGTCCCCGTTTCGCCTCCTCCAGTCGATGTTTCAAATTCATTCGTTTCGTGGGGGCGACACAGCGCGGGTCGCTGATGTAAATCTCCAGATAGTCAACATGTCTCTTCCACAGGGCAACCTCGCGCTCCTGTCGAGTCTTTAACCGGTTGTGATACCAGCCGCTTTCCAGCAGATATTCCAGCGTGAACATCTCGCGGATTCCCGCATCATATTCGGTCAAGCCTTCGTAGTTTCCGTCAGCCATAATGTGGAGCAGCGCCTTTAACGGCGGGCAGGCATCATCCACACTGCCATCTTTCAGGTAAGTTTGTGCGACATCGCGCTGGGCATCGGTAATGTAGAGTATTCCATCAGCGTACGATTCGGGGTCCTGAATCTCCGGCTTGAGAATCCGCTCATCAAACACCTTGTCCGGGTTGTCGAAAATACGCCCCAGAAAGCGGCGGACGAACTGACTGGTAATCCGATAACCGAGCCGACTCTGCGGAATCTCGACGCCGTTGTACTCGTAGTTCTCCAGTTTTTCCAGCAGGCCGTTTTCGATCAGGTACTCGGGCGTTCGTTCTTCCGGGAACAATCGGCACCAGATTTCGGGAATCAACAGGCTGATGTCGTGATCGACCTGACGTTCGGGACCGACAAAACCTGCGGCTGAGGAAAAACCGGGCAAGCCGGTCAATATGTAGCTGACTAACGCATTGTTCAAATCGGTAATGGGAAGCAGCGCATTAAACGGACCCTTGGTGAGTGCGCCTTCACTGCCATAGCCTGTCGTTGAAGGACTCTTGCCCGTGAGCGAGCAGATGAAGTCCATGAACAACTCGGGCAGTTCCTGATAATGGATCGGGTTGTAAACCGCGAGAGAGCGAATGCCGGTTCCCTTGTCGGGTGGATTGTTGCGGCGACCGGGCATAACGGCAGTGACAGGAACCGGCACAAATTGATCGACCGGAATGGCCCGCCTTAATCGCATGCCCATTTCTCCATAGTATCGCCCCTTGGGATCGACCAGATCGGGACGGTTTTGCAGATACCGTGGATTCCTGGTCGCCAGCCCGCCAATTTTTCGAGGCTCTGCCGAACAGACAACATAGCCGAATCCCCTGTCGTCAATCGACCGGAGGAAATCCTGCATCGGTGCAGTGAAGGCATCGAAGTCAACCGCCTTTTCGGTCATGTCAAGAATGTCCTGAATCGGGAGCGGCTCGAAGTTGGAGATGAAATTGTCCGGTTGGGACAAGTCCAATTCCGTTTGCTTATCAAGGCCACGATGAATAGCGTCATCGGGGCGTTGGAACAGCCGATATTCGCAGTTGGAGACAAATTTTAACGCTTCACCCTGTATGCCCTGTGCGAGATATTGCACCTCTCGCCGGGGGACGACAACCGAGGCCGAGATGTCGTCTTCGGTTTGTACCTTTTGCGATGCAGCGAAGTCCTGTCGACATTTGTATGTTCGCCAGGAGTGCGTGCCGTGCAGACCAACACGCAAATAGGTGCCAACCAGTTTGCGGTCGCCGATTTTCAACTCGTGTCCCGGAACGCCGTTGACGATGTCGACGTTGAAATAATCCTGCCAGTTGTCTTCCCATTCCGGGTTGTAAAACCGCTTGATGATGAAGGCCATCGCGTAGATATGGTCCGGAATGTTCGCCAGCCACTCGTTGAACTCGTCATTGTACTCTTCTGATGGTGTGAGGAGTTTGACGACACTTCCGAGTGAGCGTTTTCTGCTGAGGACAGGCCGACTGCCATCTTTGCCGCGCGATTCGATTTCGCCTCCATCTTTCAACCAGCGGTCGGAGTAATCGCGTTCGAAAACCTCTTTGACCAGTTTCAGGTCCTGTTCAAAGTCCGAGACGAAGATCGGGCCGTACAACATATAATCGACCAGCGACTTGCTGATTTCACTTTTGCCGCCGCCACTGACGGTGCATGGTTTGTGGCAGAACGTTCCCTCGGGGCGTGTTCCGATCAATCGCCAGGAGGGGGCCGCCGGGTGTTTTTCCAAATGCAGCCGATACCCTGAAGGCGTCATGTAGACTTTGCCCGGCAACAGAGGAATCGCTCGCTCTTCACCACCTTTTTTCCAGTAGACTTCCTGCCGATGAATCGACGCTTTGGCATTTTCCGGAATGAACACCAGGTCGGACCATTCTTTGTCGATTGCGTGGCCCTCTGGTTGCGGGTCCAGCAGATCCGCATAGTCGTGCAACACATCCTGCATGGTGCGGTCGTTGAATTGCGACAACCGTGCGTCAAATACATCCCCCAGATTGTAGCTGGGAAAGGCAATCACACCGCCGGCATGCTCTTCTTCAGTGTTGCCGTACATATTGGCCGCGTAACTGATTTGCGTTTTTACCTCTTTCTTACAGTAGCCGAAGTAGTTGTCGGAAATCAGCGTGACGACAACTCCGGATTCATCCCGACAGGTCAGTTTGAAGGGCGTCCCCTCGTTGTACAGTTCATCGTCATCCTTCCAGCACATGCCGTCTCGACGTTGGCGTTCGGTCGCCCGGTCGTAACACGGCAAACCGACTTCTTTCTTTGTCACGCCGCCAAGGTGTGTTGCAAGAATGACGCATCCGGTATGGCCGGTCCAATGTTCGATGTCGAGAGCGGAATCGTTTTCTGCGAGATACGGATCTCCTCCGTTGCCGAAAATGGACTCGACAAAATCGAGATTGCTGACCAGGTTCCCCGGCGCGAAAAAACGGACTTCCAATGATTTGGAACTGCAGAATCCCTGTACTTCAGGACAGACCAGCGGACGCAACAGGAGCGAAACAAAAGTCTCAGCTTGATTCTCATCATTGGCAGTAAACGGCAGACGCAACAATTCGGCCGGCGGCCGCATGGCAATCTGGAACAGTCTTGCGAACGTCTCTTTGGGGACCACCTTCTTGTCGCCGGGAATCGGAAGGCCTCCTTCGCACACATGAAACGTTCCCCTGGTAGTGCGGCGATCATGTCGCGGGTTATGCAGCACGCCATTCCGCACGCGGTACGATTCGACGAGGTCGCTTTTGAAGTGGTGGCCATTGGAGGGAATCGACAATTCCCGGGCGACTCCGTGTCGATCGAGAATCAATGTCTGTGACGGAAGTCGCAGTGGCTTTTCCAGTTCGAGATCAGCACAGTAAGCCGAGAGAAAATTCTCGATTCGTTCATCAGCCGGGCAACGGACGTCGTGGAGCAATCGCACGCGGGCCTGATGACTCTTCAGTAATGTTCCTGCGATGTTGATGAAGTCGCCATCTTCGCTATCGACCGATGCCGGGTAGCCGGCTGTCATCAACTGCAACCTGGCAACACGTCGCAGTTCTTTGTAATCCACAGTCGATTGACCATCAGAAGTCGGAAATCCGAGTGAACGGGAAAAAAATTCGGTATCCATCGTCAGTATCACGTCCTCTAGAGTAGTTTACCTTCTGGTGTGACGTCTCAGGCTCGTGGGGCCTCTGCCAGCCAACGTGCTACGCATGGCGGTACCGCATCGAGGTATCGACGCGGCTAGAGTCATCGCGGCACAGAAAAGCGTAATACACTCTGTATTGCCGCACAATTGCGCAAGTTGTGCGCAGTATCGGGCATTTCTGGTCACCCGTCCGTCAGTTGTGCAGGACGAGTGCAGCCGCCAGATTCAATGCACATTATTGCAAGATACGTGCCAGCGGCTTTTCCTGCGAGGGAAATGGTTAGGCAACGATGAAATGGTATCAATTTTCCGATAAACACTTATGAGTGCAAAGCAGTGCCACCCGATGGAGATTCAGAAATTGATCGGAAAGGGAGGCATTGCAGAAGCTTGCCCTGCAATGATTTTCCGTGTTGTTTCTCTTCAGACCGGCATGCTCGCGCAATCCGTTCTGCAAAAAACAAAGACCTGCCTCACCGCGCAGGTGAAGCAGGCTCTGTCGTATGTCTGGTTTTTGGGGAACGTCGTTCCCTTGGAATCCGTTTCCTTTGTTCAGACGACCGAAGGAGTTCAGAGTTGACTGCTTCGGCTTGTCATCGTGACATTGTAAACAACCGGAATGTCTTGCAGGTTGTCGCCGCGTGGAGTGAGGAGAAGTCGGCTTAAAGCATATTACACTTTTCCGTGCCACGAATATCATCGTCTGGTCTGCAAACAGAGACTCCCACGAGCCAGAAACGTTGCACGAAAAGGGAAACTGCTTAGTACCGTCCGCCGCCACCACCACCGTAGCCACCACCGCCACCACGTGATCCGCGGTCTTCGCGTGGGCGTGCTTCGTTGACCCGTAACGGACGTCCCTCAAAGTCTTTGCCGTCCAGTTCGCTCATCGCTGTGTTGGCATCTTCGTCGCTCATGGTCACGAAGCCAAAGCCTTTGCTGCGGCCGGTCATCCGGTCCATAATCAGCACAGCCTCTTCGACGTTTCCATACTGGGAGAACAAGTTCTCCAGGTCCGACTGTTCGACTTTGAAGTTCAGGTTGCCCACGTACATCTTCTTAGGCATGACAGATCCTTGTACTGCAGTCTGAAATCGAGGAACCTGAGGGAGACTGCACGGCCTTCGGGAACCCGTTTCGAAGATCCAGCACCGCTGCGAAACCGTAATTCAACCTGTCGCGATGCTGAGGAGACCGATGCGGACGCGTTTTGCCTTCTGTTTTTTGCGTTCCGGCAATCTGTCTCATCCGGCTCTCGAAATCGTCGTGGGAGAAGGGCGGCGATGTCTTCTTTTCTGGCCGCACACATTTCCATCGGCGAATCTCGATGAATCCGAGGTAGGAAAAGTCTATCATTGAGGCAGCAGACTGTAAACCAGTACCGGCCATTTCCGGATAGCATTTACAATTCCTGAATAATTCTCTGCCATTGGCAAACGGTAAAGGGCATTGCGGAGTTTACCTCACGGCAGACTGCAAACAGAATTTTTTGAATTCTTCCATTTTCACCTTGAGTCGCCTCGCAACTTCTGGACGCTTGAAGCAGATTCAGGGCTTGACCAGTTCGAGCACCACCTGATGCACGTTGATTTCCCTGCCATCGGAGATGATTCGCCCCTGCACGGTTGTCTCACCCTGTTTCGCAGAGATCTCGCCGACTTCAATCACCGTCTGGCTTTCACCAGTCACAGTCGTTGATGTTTTTTCATCACCGATGGTCACGGTCACATCGCCGGTCACCGGCTTGAGCATCAACACGCTTGCTTTGAAAGTCGAGTCCTTTTCCACCGTCACCAGCCAGCGGCCGTTCTTTCCCCAACCGGGTGTGTCGGCTGCCTGCCAGTCCTGCTGCGTGAGGACCGTACGCGTTTCGTTTTCCGTACCGATGACGATCCGCGGCGGTGCATAATTGTCTTTGCGTGTGGATGAAACATCGTCGAACCAGCGGTGATATGCTGCCTTCATCTCCGCCGCGATTTGCGGATGCTCGTTTTTGATGTCGTTCATTTCTTTCGGATCGGCCTGCAAGTCATACAGGAATTCGGAGGAATCGGACTTCGGCTTTTTGTTGCCAAATCCAGATGGTCGGACCAGTTTATAGCGCTGTCCGACGACCGCAGCGTGATGCCAGCGTTGCGGCGGGCGACCACGATGCGTTTGCAAAAACAGATAACGGTCTTTCCAGCGGACTTCTTTTTGCTGCAGCAACGGCAGAATCGAACGGCCATCCAGCTTGACATCATCGGGAACTGTTGCACCGGTGGCATCGACCAGTGTCGGCAGAATATCAATATGAGCCGCGATTCTGTCGACCTTCGTTCCTGCTTTCACACCAGCGGGCCATTGGAAAAAGAATGGGCTGCGAATGCCGCCATCGAGTACATCCGACTTGCGTCCACGCATCTCGCCGACGTACCGCGTGGTGTTCGGTCCGTTGTCGCACATGAAGATCACGATCGTATTTTCGGTCAGATCGAGCGAATCAAGACGGTCGAAAAGTATGCCCATATTGCGGTCGACATTTTCCACCATCGCGAAGACTCGTGCGACGGTATCCGCCTGTCGCTTGTTGTCCAGCAGGATGGGTGAGAGATCCATCGCTTTGTACTTCGCATACAGTTTTTCCGGCACGTCATGAAACGGTCCATGAGGAACGTTATCAGCGATGTACACGAAAAACGGCTTGTCCTGCTGATCTGCCTTTTCGATAAACTTCATTGCGGCGTCGAAATAAATGTCGGTGCAATATCCTTTGGTCGGCGTCTCGATGCCATTGTGAATCAGAATCGGATTGGTATAGCGGCGGTTGTTTTCCACCGGCTCGGAAGGTTGCGCGATTCCACCACCACGGTGGATGAGTGATTCCTCGAATCCCTGATCCATCGCCCGTAACGGATAGTTGTCCCCCAAATGCCACTTACCGAAAATGCCGGTCGCGTATCCTTGCGATTTCAAAATCTCGGCGACGGTTGTTTCGCCGGCGTCCATCATGGCCCGCCCTTTGTAAGTGTCGATGGCCCGTGTACGGTAGTTGTAGCGGCCGGTCATCAGACAGGCCCGGGTTGGCGTGCAGACGGGTGAGACATAGAATCGCTCGACTGTCGCGCTCCGTTTGGCCATCGCGTCGATATGCGGTGTATCGATGACGGAATTCCCCGTCACCCCAAGGTCGCCATACCCCTGATCGTCGGTCATCACCAGGATAATGTTCGGTTGAATTGACTCATTCCTGGCGTAAGCAGACAAAGGTGGAAAGTTGATCGACGATGAGAAAAGAAAAGCAGCGAGTAACAGGGGACGCAACATTTGGACAACTCCAGATCATCGGTATCGCAGTCAAAACGGTTTTGTGACATGCCCAGCCTAACCCGATGAGTCGAAATTGAAAACCAACAACACAGTGCAACCGCAGGACCATCGCGTGGAATTCGGCTTGTCGTTCCAGAAAACGGCAGGTATCACAAGCATACGTTGTTACCGGAATACAAGGAGTTCCCAGACCATGTCGATTCTCCGAAATCGTGGTGTGATCTCATGCTTGCTTTTCGTTTTTCTGATTCCGACTTCGCGTCTCGTTGCAGGCGATTCGCCAGCGAAGTCATTCCAGACGCCGATTGAGGCCAGGGTGATTCAATCACACATTGAGTATCTGGCGTCTCCCCAGTTACGTGGGCGACGGGGCGACGACGCGCAAATTGCCGCCGATTACATCGTCACGCATTTCAAGAAGTCCGGATTGAAGCCGTTATTCAAAGCGGGTGACTATTACCAGGACATTCCCGGTTCAAAATTGTTGCAGGAGAAGGGCGGTGAACAACGGCGAATCAACACGATCATCGGACGCAATGTCGGAGCCGTATTGCCCGGCAGTGACCCCAAACTGAAAAACGAATACATCATCATCAGCGCGCATTTCGATCATCTGGGAACATCGGCCGGAAAGGTTTTCGCGGGAGCCGATGACAACGCCAGTGGTGTCGCGATGATGCTCGAAGTTTCGCGGTATCTGGCACGGCAAGACGCGCGGCCAAAACGGAGCATCGTTTTCGTCGGATTCGATCTGGAAGAACGCATGCTCTGGGGTTCGCGCTGGTTTGCCGCCAACCCACCCTGGCCCATTGATCGGGTAAAACTGTTTATTACCGCCGACATGATCGGCCGATCGCTGGGATCACTCGACCTGCCAACTGTCTTCGTCATGGGCAGCGAACACGCACCGAGATTAAACAATACGCTGGACGACGCTGGTGCGCCAGAGGGGATGGATGTCTCCCGGTTGGGAATTGATCTCATCGGGACGCGCAGCGATTACGGCCCGTTTCGCGATCGGAAGATTCCGTTTCTCTTTTTCTCCACCGGGCAGCATGTCGATTACCATACGCCGCGCGATACGCCCGAACGGGTCGACAACGAAAAGGTGGCGAAAGTCTCCGGGCTGATACTGCAGGTTGCCATTCGGACGGCCAACCAGGTCGAGACGCCAGTCTGGAAGGATGACCCCGCCTCGAACATGGTTGAGGTCGAAACGCTCAATCGGCTGGCGACACTGCTGCTGGAACACCGGGAAGATCACAAACTCGGCGGTGCGCAGTTGCTGCTGGTCTCACACGCGAAGCTCCGAACGGAGAAGATCATGCAGCGTGGCGAAGTGACCGCAGGCGAAAGGCAATGGTTGATCCGTATTGCTCAACTGATGTTGTTGTCAGTGTTTTGAGTTGCGAATACCGTTTCACCGAACGTGAGTGAACGATGTGACAACGCGGGCCGACATCGCGGAGTTGTGCCGAATTTCCCACGGCTTAACGAATCTGTCCCGTTCGTAAAACTGTCGAGTTTATTACAAAACACATTGAACTGTAGCGGTCTTCACACTGCTATTACAGCTCCAAATGAAGCTCAATCCGCCACAGATAAAAATCTGTACCGCCTGGAGCAGTTTACTTTTTTCGTATGACGTCTCTGACTCGTGGGGGGCCTATGTTGCAGCTCAATCGACGTCCATCGCGGCACAAAAGAGTGGAATACGCTCCAGGTGGCACGACTTGAGGAAGAAAGCTTTCCTCCGTATGTTCGCCTGCGGTTCCGGAAAACTCTCCCGACAACCGGTTTTCGGGAACATTCATGGTCGAATCGGCGTCGAATTACCTATAATAACTGCGGTTATGATACGCGCACGTACTCCGGACGATGAACGATTGATGTTGCCCTGGCAAACCTGTGAGGATTCAGATGGCCACCACGCAAAAACGTGCCCAATCTGATCGATATGTCGAATTTGACGAATACATCGATTACCAGTTGCAGAAGACCCGCGCGACGATTCGCAACAATGATATCCTGACGGCCGTCGCGGGGATCGTCACGCTGAATCTGGGATATGTTCTCATCTTTCTGTTTCTTGATCAATGGATTGTTGAAGGAGGATTGAGTGTCACGGCCCGAAGCACCATGCTTGGTTTTTTGATTCTGCTGACGACTGGTTGGGCCGCCTGGAAAATTGTGATTCCCAGTTGGCGACAGGTCAGCAGCCTGTTCGCCGCGGCTGAAATTGAACGCCACGAGCCTGCGTTCAAAAGTACGTTGCTGAATCTGATCGACTTGAATCGGCATTCGCGCAAGGCTCCCCGCGCGATTCGCACGACAATGGAAAAACGGGCGGCCAGAAAACTGTCAAAGATGGAAGTCGACTATGTGGTCGATCGCCTCTGGCTCATGCGGCTGGCATACATTCTCATGTTTCTGGTTGCAGCTCTTTGTCTTTACGCACTCTCGACACCCAAACGTATTTCCAGTTCGCTTTGGCGCGCTGTTGCACCGTTTTCTGAGTTGTCTGTTGCAACGCAAACGGAAATCCTCCGCGTGACACCGGGCGATGCCGAGATTCTTTCCCGAACGCAACTCGAAGTGATGACGGAATTGCGTGGGGAGATCCCGGAATCGATCCGCCTGATTTACAGTACTGACGATGGCAGCTTCGAGGACGAAGAACTCTTGATGGAGGCCACCAAAGAGTCGCCCAGAGAATTTCGTGCGACGATTACCGGCGTCAATGCCCGGGGCATCATGCAGAATCTGACATACCGGGTCGAGGCGAACGACGCCGTCAGCCCTCGGTTTCGGGTCACAGTCAATCACCCTCCCACCGCTTCGGTCACGCAGATCCGTTACGATTTTCCCACCTACATGAAATTCGAGCCACGCATTCAGCCGGACGCCCACATCGATACATGGGAGGGAACAAAAGTTACCATTTCTGCGGAAACCAGTCAGTCGGTGACGACCGCTCGATTGCTTCTTTCGGATACGGATTCGCTCGATGCCCCGACAACCGACCACCGCATGAAAATTGTCGATGGGACCAGACTGCAGGTAACGCTGAAGGAGGAAATCGGATTTCGCGAGGATGGTACGGCTCCCCGTTTTTATCGCATCGTCTGCCGCAACGAACGTGGTGATTCCGATCCGAATCCCTCGTTTTATCCAATCGTGATTCATCCGGATCAGGCTCCACACATTCGCCTGCTCGATCCCAAGGGGGATCTGCAACGCCCGGCCAATGCCATTGTGCCGCTGCTGATTCAGGCCAGTGATCCTGACTTTCACCTGCGATTTATCACGTTGAGAGTGGAGAAGGGGGAAGACCTGATTCTCAGCGAACCGGTGTTCGATGGCAGTACGCAAATGTATGAAGGCCGGTTTGATCTTGAACTGGCCAGTCTGAATCTGCAGGCAGGCGAGCGGATCGATCTCTGGCTCGAAGCTCGCGATAATAAGGAGCCTTTGGGCAATCGAAATACAACTCCGAAAATCACGATTGAGATTGTGGAGCCAGTCACCGAGGAAGAGGTTGAGCGCGAACTGCAGGATCAAAAAGAAAAACAGGATGAATTGCTGGATCAGTTGAAACAGGAACGGACCGAGGAACAGGTCACACGCGAAAACCTTCCCGAGGATGCAGAGCAACAGGACCAGGGCGATGTCGATTCGGAAAACGAAACGGGCAGTGACGGAAATGAATCGAGTGATGAAGGCAACGATGAGCAGTCGGAGAGCGCCTCCGAAAATCCGAGCAGTGAGGAAGAAAGCGAAAGTGGGAATTCTTCTCAAAACGGCTCTGACACCGGAGAGGACTCCGCCAATCAGACGGCAGAAGATGGCCAACCCCAGGGACTTCGCAACGATGGGACTGACGACGACAAGGCGCTGCAAAAGTTGATCGAACGTCAGCAACAGAAAAATCGTGACGGGGCGAATGGCGATCAATCTCCTGAGGACGAGACGGGTCACAAAAATCCCCGGAATGGGTCGCAGAAAGGAAATCAGCCGAACGATTCCAATCCTGCAAATCAGCCTCCCTCGGAACAGAACGGCAACACGGCCAATCAAAACAGTGGAGAACAAAATCCTCGCGAACAGGGAAATGCGAGTCATGATCAAACAGCCACGAATGATGTCAATGAGAGTTCATCGGATGTCAACTCGTCTGGGGAAGGATCGCAGGAAGGTGTTTCCGATGGGCAGAATCCGAATTCGGGCGATCCCGGAAACGGCAATCAGAAAAGTGATGCCCGGCCCGGACAGACAACGGCAGGAGAATCTGACAACCCTTCAGGCAATCCTGGCGAAACCGAACCGGAGGGTGATGCAAACTCCAACGGCAAAAACGAAAATGGTATGGAGCAAGCGCCCAATGATGAGTCAAACGGAAATAGCCCCGTTGAAAAGGCTGATGGTCCATTGAATGGTGATGAAAAGAGACCCACCGATCAAACAGGAGTCGGAAACCGTACGGAGAATTCCGACCCGAACGATCCGAGAAATGGTGAACCGAACAGGAACCCCGATGGCAGTTCGCCTCGCGACAATGGGGAATCGCCAATGGAGAATCCATCGACAACTCCTCCAAAAAATGGTGAGCAATCCGAAAACCAGCCTGGCGAATCCGAATCGTCGCCGAATGGTAATCCGGAAACACAGCCCGGCGATGCCAGTCAACAACCAAAAAATGGTGCGGAGGGAACACAGCAACAGTCGAACAGTCCAAGGCAAGACTTCAACGAGACGAATCCCCCAAATTCACACAATCAGAATTCTAATGCACAGAATTCTAATGTGGGCGAAGCGGAACCCCCGAATTCCCAGGACCAGAATCCGGGGCAATCGGATTCCACTGGCGAGTTGGGCGACGGCTCGACTCCAGAAAAAGGACCGGGCGAGGCGAATGATGGAAGCGCACCAAATGCCCCGGCTTCGGAAAATGAACCTCCCGGCGATGGACCAGGAACAGAAGGTGAGGGCGAAGGCTCTCGTCCCGGCAGCCCATCGACAGAAGAAAACCCGCAAGGCAACAAATCCGGGGATGGCAATCAAGATAACGCTGCACAGAACAGTAATGACAGCAAAGCTCAAAATGGTAATCGCACCAACCAGCCGGGAGGGACACGAAGTGCCGGTGGTGATGGAGTACAACGAGGCAATCAGCAGTCTGGATCAGGTGGCGATGCTGGTCAAAATGTACCGGAACAGGAAAATCTTGACGACCTGCGTCAGGCAACCGATCTTGCTCTGAAGCGTTTGGAGGAAGAACTCGACCGGGGTGAAGTGGACGAGAAGTTGCTCGACGACATGGGATGGAATGCAGACGACGCTCGCAATTTTGTCGATCGTCTGCGAAAACAGATGCAGCAAAACCAGGATCGACCGGAAGCCGAGAACCAGGCGCGAAAACTACAGTTTGAAGAGATGTTGAAAAACCTGAAGATTGGACCGAATGCGGAAAAACGTTCTGGTGACGGAGTGAAGAATCGGCCCAGCCTCGAAACCGAACAGCGTCGTATTGTGCCGCCGCCCGAATATCGTGAAGCCTACGATGCGTTCACACGGAGTCTGAAGAAAGCGGCCCGAGAATCAACGAATTGACAAACGACTGTGCCGTCATATGAAATCGTAACAGGAAGGAGACATCAATGAGTGTATCGATCACCTATTGCAATCAGTGAAATTATTTGCCCACAGCCGTCAGTCTGGCGGAAGCGATTAAACAGGGAACGGGAATCGAATCCGAACTCATTCCCGGAAGTGGAGGGATATTCGATGTTGCCATTGATGGCGAAGTGATCTTCAGTAAGTTCGACGTTGATCGGTTCCCGGAACATGACGAAATCATTTCCAGGTTGAAGTGATCCCCAAACACAAATTCAGCACGACACTTCGATCGCCAATGTGCCGAGTTGTTTTTGTGCGCGGCGAGCCCCCCCCACAGTGTGAGAAAAACCCACAGTAGTCGATCCTGAATAACGGTGGAAAGTCATCACTGTTAATGGGATTTCACATAGCTGCCTTGCGCGGCAATGTGGCTACAGTGACAATCTAACCCGAATACAGAACATCAGACCGGTTGAAATTGCATCAACACGTCGCCATCAATTTTATTGTCGCGTCGGGCAATGTATTCCTCGGCGACTGGTCGCAAATTCATGATCTGTTGCATCAGGAACTCTGTCACGTCATCCAGCAGTTCTTCGTTGATTTTCTTCCCATGATATTGACTGAGATCGATCGGCTCTCCGTATGTCATGAAGATGCGGGAATGGGTCCAGAAACTGGCGACCATACTTTCGACGCGAGGTGTTCCTGAAATGAAAACGGGAATGACCGGGACATTGGACCGTAATGCGAGCCAGGCGACACCCGAACTTGCCGCCTTCAGATTGATCCCGTCACCTGTAATCCCTCCTTCGGGAAAGATGACGATCAAATCCTTCTGCTTGAAGCGCCGCAACACATCCCGTAGCGGCTTGATATCCGAACCATCGCGGGCCACCGGGATACTCTGCATCGCGCGACAAATCCAGGCGATGCCGAAAATGTCATAGTATTCGGCTGCCATCAGGTGACCAGTCACCCGTTTGGCCGCTCTGCGAAACGCGAGATGATGATTGAGCCACATCGCCAGCGGATCGACCGGGCTGCGGTGATTACTGATGATCAGAGCTGGTCCCTCTTCGGGGAAGGGACAGCGAATGTTGGATCGCGCGCGAAAGAAGATTCCCAAATAGATTCGGTCGACCATGTACAGGAACCAGGTCTGCCAGGCGAGTTGCGAACGGCGTTTGTCGACCAATATCAGAACAATGAACGTGAAGGCGATCCCCGCGAGCGTCCATTGTGCGATTTGATCTGCCGTCATGTCTTCGGCCTCCTGCCTTTGGAAACTGTGACGTTACGACGAGAGTTCAATGCCCATGTCGCGGAAGAGGAATTTCATGTCTTCCCACACATCCTTTTTTGCGGGTGGATTCCGCAACAGATACGAGGGATGATAGGTGCAGAGGACTTTCGCCCCATCGTACTCCAGAAATTTGCCTCGCATCCTTCCGATTGGCAGTTTGGAGTCGAGCAGATTCTTCGCCGCCACCGAACCCCAGCAAACGATATACTCGGGATTCACGATTTGAATCTGTTGGTCGAGGAAGGCTCGGCAGTTGTCGGCTTCGTCCTGAGTGGGGTTGCGATTTCCCGGTGGCCGGCATTTGAGAATGTTACAGATGTAGACATCCTCGCGCTTTAACTGGCAGGCTTCAATGATCTTCGTCAGCAATTGACCGGCCCGACCCACAAACGGTTCACCCTGCCGATCTTCATCCGCACCTGGTGCTTCGCCGATGAACAAAATACGCGCGTTGGGATCGCCCACTCCGAAAACCGTCTGCGTACGCGTCGACGCCAGATTGCCACATTTTTCGCAGCCTTTGACGGCACAGTCGACCTGAGCCAACTGTTCCTGCTTCTCTTCCAGACTCAGCACTGGTTGCAAATCCTCCATGCTCGGTTCCCAGTTCTCGACGACATCTTTTGTCGTTTCAGGCGATGACGATACCGGCTGTATTTCGTTCGGCTTTTCTTCCGCAGGCGGTTCCGCGACTGGTGGTAATTTTTCAGATGTGAATTGCTCCGCAACTCCGGTGGTTGGCATTTTCAGCAGCTCAACCTGAGGCAGATGAGTCACGCCGGCGCGCCGGAAATCCTCAAGCTGCTGGCAGGCCGTCTTGAGCAACCGAGCGGTCACAGGTGAACTCTTACTATGTTCGGAACTCAAAGGCCTGCCTCCCCAATATCGCAACGTCAGAGCGTTTTACGCTCTTCTGTGGCGCGAAAATTATCTTTTGGCCTGCAAACGCAAACTCCCACGAGCGAAAACCGTCACACGAAAAGGTAAACTGCTCTAAGCACTCTAACCGGCACCGGCCTTGCGAGCCGCCCACCACAGATGCCACGTTCGTTCATCGTAACCGAAATCCTTGTCGGTGAGGAGTTTCAAGGCTTCCAGAACTTCTTCGTTGCGATGTTGGTAGCGAATCGGCACAAGTTTGGTCAACACGGGAGAGGGGTTGCCCTGCTGCACGACCATCCCCTGCAATTGTCCGGCACGAATCAGCGCGTCGATTTCGGGTGGCAGTTGCAATGTTCCCTGTCCGTTGCCGAATGTCCCATCAGAACGAAAACTGACACGATCGTTACGCGGAACACGAATCTGGTAGGTATGCGTAGTAACCAGAGCATCGATCATGGCCGGAATGGAATTCTGATTTCCCACTACACTCAAAGCCGTTGCCGCATGCCGCACGACGCGATTGGAATCACTCTTGAGTGCCTTCACATACAGCGGAGCAGCAACTGCAAACTGACGTTGGGGCATCGCCTCCAGAGCACGAATACGGACTTCAAACTCGGAATCGCGTAAGGATTTCTCGACTAACGATGCAATGACGTCTTTGGTGCCAATCTGCCCCAGGGCCTGAACATACAACATTCGGACATTCTTGTTTTTGTCATCCTTGAAAAACCGTTCGAGGCCTGGCAGCGCATCCGGAGCATTGACGTTCTGCAGCAGTTCCAACGCTTCTTTTTGCCGAGCTTCATGTCGACCGGTAAGCCAGAGATGCCACAGGCGAATATCCTTAAACCACTTCTGCTCTTCCTCCAACCGGAGGCGCGATTTTTCCTTAAGATCGAACTCCTGCTGTGTGATGTAGCGGTTGCCATATTTCACATAACCCATCGCCGCCATCTTTTCATCGCGGGTCATCCATTGTCCGTTGTGCTTTTCGTGTCGCAGTCCGGCGCGCGCCTCGGCATGATCCGGATCAATCTTGATAATGCGTTCCAACACTTCCAGTCGTTTCGCGGCCAAACCACTGGTCTTGCGACACCACTCGGCCAATTCCCAGAGCGATGCGACTTCCGGCCTGGTTTTTCTCAGACGGGTTTCATACTCCTCGATAATCGGCTTCCGCCAACTAATGAACTCAAAGTCCTTCCGTTCAACCGTGATCCTGATCCCGTTCAATGTCGTGATCGTGACCTTTTCCTGCTGCGTGATGCCGGGACGACGTTCGATCGTTCCCCGAATCTCGCCACCATTCTTGAGTTTGATCACATCTGCCTGCAATAACGGTGGCATCAAACTGATTGCGATTGCTCCGATCATCAGTCGAATGACGCGACAATTGGGTGGTCTTTGAGATTGCGATTTTTCGATTTGAAGGAAATGAGTCATAGCGATTACGCTCAATACGGGAAGAGTCTGAAAGGGGTTTGGAGATGTTCTGTATAATAGTACAAAGCGACAACGAGATTCTGGCAGAAAGACGCTGACATCAGACGTAACCTGTGAAAACTCTGTTGTTTAGAGCTTATTACGCTCTTCTGTGCCACGATGAGCGTCGATTGGCCTGCAAATACAGGTTCCCACGAGCCAGAGACATCACACCAGAAGGAACTGTTCTGGATTTTATTAATTTTAACGGTTGCGTCGATTGGCGTTCAACCGCCTGACCGTGAAAACCGTGGCGAGCAAACAGACTTTTGATCAAGCAGGCAGATCGCAGTTGATTCACACGGTTTGCCTCATAGAATCGATTCGCCCGGTCGAATTTCTACGATAACGCTTTGCTCTCACCGGGTGATTGCAGATGTGCGTCGCACTCAATCGGCCAGCATTGCACGATTTCAACTTCGCAGTAATTGACCATCGACATTCGGGACGCTCGTATGAAACTCCTTCGCATTTCACCTCTGTTCGGACTTTTCTGTGCGTGGCCATTGTTATGTCCGGCTCAACAGCCGCTGGCGACGAATTCGATGCCATCGTCTCGCACATTGAACCGTTACAATTTGGAGCGACTCTGGTGGAGCCAGGCCGTTCTCGATCCGGCACGCGAGACCATTCGATACCTGACGGTTGATGAAGAGACGTTGTATGTGCAGTCGACAGGGGGCAATGTTACGGCGTTTGACAGTGAGTCGGGACAACGCCGCTGGAGTGTTCATCTCGGACGTCGGGATGATCCCAGCTTCCCGGTTGTCACCAACGAAAACCTGGTGCTTGTCTCCACAGCCATGACACTGCATGCCGTTGATAAGTTCGATGGCAAATCGAAGTGGAAAGTCCGCTTGCCGGCTCATCCGTCGGGTGGATTGGCTTTGGATGACCGACGGGTTTACATGGGATCGGCCGATGGCAGTATTTACGCGTTGGATCTGAAAATGATCAACAACCTTTACGACCTTGGTCGACTGCCGGAGTGGTCATTTCAAACGCTGGACTGGCGCTACAAAACAGGCAAGGAAGTTTCCACACCGCCAATTACCACTGGTCGTCTCGTCATTTTTGCCTCGCGCGATGGCTCGCTTTATTCGATCTCCGCCGATGGTCGTACACCGATGTTCCAACTGGAAACCGGCGCACCAATTTCCGCTCCCATGGCGTTTCGCATCCGGCAAAAGGAGGGGGCAGGCGATAAGAAGATCCTGCTCAATTTTGACCGCCGAATTTACATGGCCGCCCGCGATTTCAACTTTTATTGCATCAGTGCGGATAACGGCAAAGAGCATTGGCACTTCGTCTCTGGCCTGCCGATCTATACCGCGCCCACCGTCATTCGGGACGACGTTTTCGTGCTGCCGGCCCGAGGAGGCATGCACAGCCTGAACGCCGTCAACGGTAAACAGCAATGGTGGAATCCACGTATCACCGGATTCGTCGCGGCTTCCAACGATACCGTTTACGGATCGGACAAGCAGGGGAATTTGATCATCATGGATCGGAAGAAAGGGGCAACCATCGGTGCGATACCGATCCGCCATTTCAACTACCGCATTCCCAACGACCGAACCGACCGCATCTATGTCGCGACTCAGTCGGGATTGATTGTCTGCCTGCGCGAGAAGGATCGGAAAATTGCCACCTTCCACATGCATCCCGAGCGGCAGCCGATTCTTCCTGTTTTTGTTCCGGATGACGAAGATCATCTCGACGATGGGCAGGGGAACAACCTGCCGGGTGGACAACCGCCGATTCCGCTGCCGGGTGACTTCCAGGTTCCGTAGGAGTTGCCGTCGGGCATCCTTGATGGTACTCCCTGTTATGATGGTTTTCCCTCATTCACGCGAATTGTGAATTCTGCATCGCCTGCGTCCACCCATTCCTTTACGACCCAAAAACTGGCTCGCAGACGGGATTCCCGCTCGATTGGCAGCAAGGAATTCGTCGAAACAGGATAAAGCAGGCCTGATTCCGCACCCCATCGCATGCCCCTTTCTGACATTCGGAAGTCACATTCCGAACAAGGTTCATGCCGGATGAATCCTCTCTCCAATTTCCGGTTCCGGTCTTCGCCTGCAATCGACGGCGATATGGAAATCGCACCACGACATCGACACCAAAGACTATCTGGAGCGAATCCATGGATCTGATTGAAGAATTTCGTTTGCGCGTGTGGGCCCGTTCACACTATGTTCCCGCCAATGCCCGTGATCGATCCTGGCACAACTGTATCATCGATGAAATGCAACGGATGGATCGTGAACAGGTCGACATAAGCTGCACGGTTGATTATCAGCCCGATGCCTCAGTCAGCACGTTTGTTCCGCTGGCCCCATCGCAAATTCTCAAGCGTCACGACCCACATTCGCATTTGGCCGACCCGAATCTGCTCAAGAAAATTGAGAGGCTTCGTCAGACGGGACATCGCAACGTGATTCAATTGAAGGTGGACTGATTGGCTTTTGCGAACGAAATCTCAGGCCCGATCAATTCTGTTTTGTGCGATCAGCGGCTTTCGCCAGCCAGAACTCGGGATCGTCTTCAAAAGCGGCTTTGCAACCCGAACAGCAGACCCAATAGGTTTCCCCATTGTAAGAAACCGTGGATGTCCCCAGCCCCTGTGAAATGATGCAGGTTCGCTCGCCGTAATCGTCGGGGCTGCCAGCGAAACTCGTTCCTTGCCGTTGATTTCCAACCGTTTCAAACCGGCGATTGAATTCACCGGAAGAGGGACTCTGCTTCCTCAGTTCCATCAGAAACCGGTTGTTGTGACGCTGGTTGAAAACAATCTGCCAGGCATCACGCGGGTCGGCTGGTTGTACTTCCCGAAAGCGGATTTTGAACGTCCGCTGCAAAGTGTCGTTGTCGCCGGGAACATCGCGCGGCGTTTCAGTAAAGATACCCTCAAAGTTTCGCGCAATGCCTTCACCATCTTGGCCCGTGAGTGTGAAAACCTCTTTGTTCGGCCAGTAGGTCATTTTGGCTTCGCGCAGGAAGGGGCTGGTTTCCGACTCAACCAGTAAAGCAGGTTGTTGCCGATTCGAGTAATCCCACCGCCATGCGCTTTCTTCGAGGCTGCCAAACCCGCCGGTCGTGCCACGCGATTCACCACGCCAACTCCCTACCATAATCTGCAGGGGATCGAGCGCTTTGCGGATGGCTTCGGTCCGTTGTACTCCCGCCAGTTCGATCTTTTCGTTGGCCGTGTTGTTTCCAGTAATGTTGTTCAGTTGTAATGGTCTCCGGGCAGGCTGGTTGGAAGCGGGGGGAATATCGGCCGGATTTTGCTGAGGTGAATTCGCGTTGACGTTGCCGGTTTCATTTGATGCCGGCGTCGTTGTTTCATCATCGCCGCAACCGGCAAAGGCCACACCAAGCAGCAATGCCAATGACGTGCTGCGATACACTCGAAAACGTTTTGGATGAGCGAAAGACATTTTGGACTCACTTATTGTAGCGGTCGTCGATTTCTATCGAGAACTGTCTGCCAGTACACAGGGCGATGACCTCTGTTTGTGTCATCCCCACGCGGTGTTAAACCTGATGTGAGGGAATCCATTCTTCAATGCCTGGAGCGTATTACGCTCCTTCGTGGCGCGATGGACGCTTTTCGTCCTGCTGAACCGTCAAAACTGAAAAGAAGGGTTGATGAAGTTGCAAGGAGCGACAACGGAGCGGGTGATGTCAATCCGCGCCCCCCCAACAAAGCCTTGACAAGGCACTGCAAATACAGATTCCCGCGAGCGAGGAGCGTCACACGAAAAAGGAAACTGCTCTAAATACCCGCCTGCGCGGGCATGACTCATTTCGCCGCAGACTCTTTCAAAGCTGCCATTCTCATCAAAGGAACTGTCCAGGCTCGCATGATTGTAACAGAGAGGGTGAAATCAAGTCATCACCGATTTGCCGCCGTCGTTTCTCCTCCGGGTTCCTGTTCCGCCGGTTGCGTTGTCAGCTCAGGCCGATTCTGGTTCTGCTCGACGACGGGATAATCCACCACCTCGGTGGGATGGTAGTCCTTCACGAGCCAGCGGACAAGCAGGTCCATCTCGCGTTCGGTCATCTTGTCTTTATAGGCGGGCATCTCATTTACTGATCCGTAGAACTGATCCGTTCCAGGATCAGAAATAAACGCCTTTAACCATTTGGCCGAACCGTACTCCGCCAGATCGGGAATCTCCGAACCATCACCCGTGAGTTCAAACTTCCCGCCCAAGGTGTCGTGGCAATCGGTGCAGGACAGTTCCAGCTCACCTTCCGCCAATGTGTATTCCGATAACAGAGTTTCGCCCACCTCCACCAGTTTCTCGTCAATCTGGAGATCCTTTCGCCCGGTTTGCGCGGCAAGGAACTCGACCAGGCCATCGAGATGCTTCCTGTTCTTCGGGTTGGTCAGCATCTCGCGATGCGTTTTTGACCAATCAGCCATTTCCGACTCACCTGGTTTTGGACTCAGAAACTCCGTGTCTTTTTCCTCCGATTTTTCTTTGTACCACGACGCATTGGTCCATGTGTGGAAATGCTGTTCGTAATCGATCATGGCGGCTCGCATCCATTCCCGCGAACCAAAGTTACCCAGGTCAGCTGCTGTCGGTTGGATGGGAATCTTCTTTGACGGATCATTCGGGTCCGACTCCATCAGGATACGCCCCCGGCCATTGTGTCCATTGTAGAAGTGGCACGACGCGCAGTGTTTGGCAAAGATCCTCGGGCCTTGTGTGAAGGGATCCTCGCGCAGCAATGTGACGGCTCCTTCGACCGGAATTTTCTCGGGTCGATTTGCCAGTTCCTGGATCCGCGCGGCATCGCGGTGTGCTTCTGCGATGGCCGCCTGATGATCCGGGTTGTTTTTGTCCTCATACATTGCCAGCCCGGTCAGCCAGACGATTGCGCCGATCATGAACAGCGTGAACAGGACGTTGATTGCATGTCCTTGTTTTTTGAGTGCGATGATCGGCATCAGAACCAGAAAGGTGAACAACGCACCCGGAACATATAGCGCACCAAACGCCAGACCAAAATGTTCGACCAGTTCGAATTTCAGGAAGCGAAACATGAACAGGAAATACCATTCCGGCCGGGCAGCAGCGTATGCTTCTGCGGGATCAGCGGGGGCACTCAATTCCGCACCTTTGAAAAAGACCAGCAACAAAATGACGGCCAGCACCCCCAGGCAGGCAACTGCGTCCTTGAGAACCTGGTCGGGCCAGAAAGTTGTCTCCGGGGCATGGTCGGGGTCTTTCACATGCAGCCCATGTTTTCGGAACACCCAGATGTGAATCGCCAGAAAGACGACCAGCAGTCCTGGAAGGATTCCTGCGTGCATGGCAAAGAATCGTGTGAGTGTATGGTGTCCATACTTTGGCCCCCCCTGCACGATTTCCTGCACCTGTTGACCGACGACAGGCGTTGCGCCAATGATCTTCGTCGTCACCTGTGTTGCGTAATAACCTTTCTGGTCCCAGGGAAGCAGATACCCGGTGAGCGAAAGCGCAAGGACAATTTTCATCAGGATCAAACCGATCCAGAAGTTGATCTCGCGAGGTGCCTTGTATGCCCCGTCGATAATCACCTGTACAAGGTGAATCGCCAGCAGGACAACCATCGCCTGGGCTGCGAAGTGGTGAATCCCCCTCACGATATTGCCCAGGTACATTTCGTTGTTGATGTAATAGACGCTTTCCCACGCCGTTTGTGTGCTGGGGCTGTAGGCGGCCCAGAGAAAGATGCCCGTGATCACCTGCACCATAAAGGTAAAGACGAGTGTGCTGCCCCAGACGTAACGCCAGCGTGCACCGCCGGGAACCCGTTCGTAAAGTGCTTCGTGCAGCAGGGCCTTGTAACCCGTCCGATTATCCAGCCAGTTGTCCAATGCGCGAATCATACCGGGGTCTTTTCCTCTTCAGCGCCGCGAAATTCCTGGTACTTCAGCCAGATCGTCTGGCCCGTTTCCTCTTTCAGCTTCACTTCCAGTGTGTCCATGTTGCGCGGTGGAATCATGTTGATCCTGTCGCCATCGAGGTTGAACGCACTGGTGTGGCAGGGACAAAAGAAATCCTTCTCTGCCTGTCGATGCTCCACCGAGCAGCCGAGATGCGGGCAGATCGTGCTGAAGGCAATCACCTGACTGTTGGGCATCCGTCGCAACCAGACGGTGCCGATCGGCTGGTCGATGAATTTGTTCCACGCATCAACGATATCGTCGTACACGGTCACGAGCTGGGGTGCGCCATCCGCAGGCAGGGCATCAATTGTGACATCCAACCGAATGAATCCCTGGTCATCTTTCCTGGCACCACCGTTTTGTGAACCTCCATCGTCGCCCCCCTTTTTTCGAAGAATGGGATCCAGAAAAAAGAGTAAGCCGGATACCAGCGGAACCAGCATCAACACCGCGCTGATCACCGTAGCCAATATACTGGCGAGAAAGTTGCGGCGTGGTTTGCCCGATGAGACAGATGAAGCTGAGACAGATGAGGAGGCATTCGAATCGGAGCTGGTCGGCTCATTGGTGGGCGGGTTGGAATCGGCAGACTTATGTTCTTCGCTCATCGAGTGGGGCTCCCGGGGGGTTCGCAAGCGGGCGGGGATGTGAGGTATTGCATGAATCTCCCGCTCCCATTGTTCTTCATTGGAGACGTTCAAGCGTTGTCTTGCAACCGAAAGCGACAATCTAAAAACGAATTCACAACTCTTCGTGCTGTTTGTTCAGATGTTGTTATCGTTCCCTTCTCTCAAAACCGCATTTGACGCAACATAAGCTGTGAAAATTTGCGAGAAACAATTTGATGCTGAACCCACCGAATATACGAAACTGCGGGATAGCACGGACAGACATATCCGTGTTGCAAAAACGACAGGAGGATGCGAATCAAGTCTCGACCACTATAGAATGTAGAATGTCTTCAGAGGCGGAACGCGAACGACCCACTCTGGTGCCTGTTGGCACACGGACAACAGGAGATTGTACGTGCCACGTTGTGCACCACTGCTCAATCTCAGTTGGACGTATCCGCATCATCATTCGATTGATCGCTTGCGGTTTTCTTTGCAGCTTTTTTCTTCGCCGCTTGGCGTGCCAGTTTTTTCGACGCTCGATTTACTTTTGATGTGGCGTCTCTTGCCTTCTCGCTTTCCAGCACTTCCCGTTTTAGAATCTCTTCATCGATTACCGTTGCAATATCGTCTTTATCAACTTTGAGATCCGGGAACATTTTACGAATCTCCCGACGAATCACACTCAAAACAGCATCTTGCCGGATGACTTGGGCAATGGTGTAGCGGTTTAAGAGTTGCGAATGCTGATGGTAAGCATCCATCGCCCCATCATCGATGGATTCCCGCGTAAGAAGAAAGATCTTCTTTTGGTCATCGTCTTTGCGTAGATCGATATCGAGTACAGAAAATGCGGCGACTTCCTCATGCTCAATCGGTTGAGCAAATTTCAGGCGGTAGAGGTGCCAGTTTAGACCGTTGGTCAATACAATCCATTCAATCCCCTCTTTGGCTCCGTAATCAACGGCTTGCCTGATGTGGGAATCATTGAGATCCACTCCGGCGGCCTTTACTTCAATCAGATATTTGATCTTGTTGTTAATTTTGACCGCTAGATCGCAGAACGTACCCCGAATCTGTTGTTCCCCGGTTAATTCCAGATACTTGTCATACCCGAATACATCCGCAAGCATGTCTTTTACAACGGTAACCGTATCAGCTTCAGAAACGTCACGTTCGCGTAGAGTTGCAACAACTTTCTGATACGTCTTTACGCCGTCTTTGATGCGGTCCAATGTCCGCTTATGAATCTTGATCATTTGCTCTTTTCCCGTTGGTGAATCTCTGAGGCGTGACGCCCGTACAAAACGAGACTACCCCCGACGGGTGAGAATGTCAAAGACCCATATCAGCTTGTTTGCGGTCGATGTCTCACCAACACGCCCGATATCGTCGCGACGGTTATCCCAAGTTTCTCCGCAACGTCTTTATACAAGAGCGGAATAGCATGGGCAGACATGTCCGTGTCACTAAAGAGACAATAGGATGCGAGCTGGGGTGAATTGCCTTGATCTGTCACGTTTAGTTGGCAATTTACGTCGAGTTTCCCGAGCGGCTACAAAATTGAAGTCATCCCCGCCTGCACGGGGATGACGGAGAGTTTTCGGGTGCCATGCTTTGCATCGCGCAGCAGGGCAGGCATGTCTGACAGAAAATGGCTCTCGCAAAGACGCAATGGTCGCAAAGATATTGATTCAGCCGACGTGCTACGCACGGCGGGGCTGTGACTTCTATTTCGCGACCTCATTCCGCGATGGCGTAACATCAGTCGTGGCTAAGAATCAACGTTGCGATCTCGGTGTATCGTTTCACCATCGAAAGCCATTTTCTTTTTCGTGTGACGGTTCTCGCTCGCAGGAGTCTGCCATTGCAGGCCAACAGACAACCTTCGAGGACACGAAAAGCAAAGCACGCCTTAAAAAGGTTGAGGGCAGAAGCAGGGAGTGACGAAACCAGGCTGGCTGACGATGCGACTGGTTGACACAGGTCTCATTTGTTGCGAAGGCTTCACCTGTGTCACCGTTTGCCAGGCCTGCTGGTAATGATCACCGGCGACAACAGCCGATCGATGCACATGTTCGCCGGTCTCGGCAGCCAGCACCTTGAGCCGACCTGTCCAGCTTTCGCCCGGTTCCAGTGCCCCCAGTTCGTTCATCAGTTTTCTGCCCCAGGCATGTTGGAAGCCGTCCGGCAGATCAACATTCAATCCAACGTTTTCAACGATCGAGTCGCCACGATTCGTAACCGTGTAGTGGATCTCAACAATGTCGCCCTGCCGTGCATTCGCAGGAACTCGTACATCCAGTTTGAGATTCGGCTTCGCTGCGATCGGCGGCTCCGGTTCCTGGAATATCGGTTTCGGTTCATCCGGTTCTGGTTCCATTCGCTGTGGCTCAACTTCCACTTTCGGCTCGATGACTGGTTCCGGCTCTTCAGATGGCTCAGATTCCACGATGGGAGCAGGCTCTTGCACAGGAGGCTCGAAGACGGGAACTTCCGGTTCAAGGGCTGGTTCCGGCTCAAGCTGCGGTTCGGGTGATGGCTCAAACTCGAATGTCGGCTCTTCCACTGGAGCAACAGGTTCTTCCACGTCTGGCTTTTCAAAGAACGGCTCGACTGCAACCGGTTCAGGCTGAGGCCTGGGTTCTGATTTTGGTTCGACGGGAGGGAAGAATTCGACCGATGGCTCTTCCATAACAGGTTCAGTTTCAGGCAGAGGCTCCGGATCGAACGTCGGTTCCGCTACGGCAAATTCCGGCTGGATCGGTTCGGACTCGAAGTCCATCGGCACGTTGACAGGCTCATCCGACACAGCCTTTTCAATGATCGGTTCATCAAAAAACGGTTTTTCAATCGGCAGCGACACAACTGGTTCTTCGACCGGTTCGGGAGTCGGATCGGCAAATGGATTGAAGTCAACCGGCAGAAGTTCTGTGATTTCCGCCGGCTCAGGGGCCGTCTTGACAGGTTCGGGAGAAAAAGGCTCTGGCGTCTCGAAATCGATCGGTTGGAATTCCAGAGTCGGCTCGGGAGCAGCAAATGGCTCCGGTTCAGCAGCAAAGGGATCTTTGTTGGTCGATGTTTCGATCAAGGCCAGTTCCATATCGGGCTCGGTTTGTGGAGGAGGCAAAGGAACTTCGCCAGTGACAGTCGTCACGGGGGTTTGCCAGGGGTCTGACTCGCGCTGAACAACACCCGCAAGTGTGCCGGTATCATCTGCGACCAGCATCGACGTCAACAAATAAACCTGCAACAACAACATCAGAATGATGCCCGCCACACCCGCAATACTGCCAATGGAACCGGAGGTCTGTCGCCGCCAGAATCGCCGAACACGCAGCAACCAGCGCTGGAATGTCAACTTGGCGGCTGTGGCAATCAGCGACCGCCGTTCCCGTTGCCGTCGAATTCGACGAAGCGTGGCTTGCGAAGGTGAAGAGGAGGACGAATAGTGCGAATGGCTCATCGATCCAGTTTCCCAGCGGGCTGTTGGGCGGCAAAGAACTCTATGAGAATATATGAGGTTCTTGTCGCACCCAAAGTGATTGCGATTTTGCAGGAACTCCGGTATCCATATGAATGCCGAGTTGTCTGCCCACAACAGGTGCGGTGGAATAACAGATATCGCCCAATGGGAAAAGACCAATCCAAATCATATCACGCATATGTAATCGAAAATCGAAGAGAACGTTTTCGACCGAAACGACCCGACAGATTCGTCTTACCCGGGGAATAGCACAGACTTACCAGCATGAATGTGATACCGGATTCTTTCCTCCGCTTCACTCGGTGTACAGCGAGCCAGATCTGACAGCAGGCAGACGTGATTGTCCGCGCGATTGATATCCGATGCAGTAAACATGGAAATCTGAAACACAGCCAACCTCATCAACCTGTCGAAGTTCGCCAAAAGTGGTTCACAGTTAGCCAGTTTCATCAGCGACCGATGAAAAGTGACATCAGTCTTCCACGCCGCGGATTGATCGCCTGAGTCGGCAAGTTCGGCCAGAGGGAGCAGCCGGTCAATCGCATCGTGGACCGGTTGGCCACAGTAAAGCCGTGCCGCCTGTGTCTCCAGAGCCTCCCGAACCGTCAATTGCCCCCGGACTTCATCAAGGTCTGGAATTCGTACCTGCGTTCCTCGCCTGGGAAGAGAAACGAGCATCCCCTCGTTGACGAGTTTCTGAATGGCTTGATTCACCGGCATAACACTAAACCGAAGTTCTTCCGCAATCGATTTGCGGTCAAGCCAGTCTCCTGGTTTCAGTTCGCGGGTCAACATCTTCTGCAGGATGTGGTCATAAGCGAGATCAGCGCGGCTGGTTTTGATCATCGGTTCTCCCAACGGTTCAAAACGTCGGCACTTAGACCATGATTGACACCCTGAAATACTACAGACATTTGACTTGGCCGTCAATTTTAACCCGATTTTCTCGAAAAAAATATGACAAATACATTGACTTTGATCGAAATCACCTGTCTATTATATTACTGAAATATCAGCGAGTCAGCTGAATCTGATGTCAATAGTCGCTGATGATATCCACGCACGTTTACCAACAACGAAAGCCAATCTCTTTGTTGACGGCTTTCCCACGATTCCACTTTTTGTGTCGAAAGGTCTCGAACAATGGTCACCGCCTCCCAGGAAAAACTGATCAGCGAAATGGACGCTGGTTTCCCCGGGCTTACCGATCAATCGGAAAAGAATCTTGTACAGGTCTTCAAACTACTGGCAGACGAAACCCGTCTCCGTATCTTGCTGTTCCTGCTTCGTGAAGGGGAACTCTGCGTGTCTGATTTGTGCGAACGCCTGCCTTACCAAACACAGCCAGCCGTCAGCCATCACCTCGCACTGCTTCGTGTTGCCGGGTTGATTGGTGTGCGACGGGCAGGAAAGCACAACTTTTACTCAGTCCGTCGTGGCTACTTCCACAAACTGGTTGAGGAACTCTGCAATACCGTCAGTATCACTGACGAGCCAGTTGCCCCTACTCCGGAAGAAGACGCCGAATACCAGGAATTGGTAATGGCCCACTAAACTAAGGAGAGGTCGCCTGAGGGGAAATGGAGTTACGACCTTCGTGGCTTCAATTGTAGAGCCGGTTTCGTTTGCCCAGCACTGGTTTTTTCCTGATGCAAACGGCATGTGGTGACCGGCTCTCGTTCCTTTGGTGAAATGTGTAGCCATCATGCTTCGCCGGAGCATTGTGGTATTTTGCCAAACACTGGAAATTGACTATAAATTTGCAGAGTAGCTGCTCGAAAATCTCGCATTGATTTGCGAAACCTGGTGAAACACTTTACGCTCGTGTTGCTCGCCATGCCCCATTTCGCATCAACCTCTATCAGGCGCTGGTCGAGACCATGTATCGGCTCACTCAGGAAATTGATTTTTGCTACGGCCATCGCCTGTTGAATTACGATGGCCAATGCCGTTTTCTGCATGGCCATAATGGACGCGCGGTGATCGTACTCGAGGGAAAAGAACTCGACGATAGTGGGATGCTGGTCGACTTTGCCAAAATTAAGTGTCCGTTGCGAACCTGGATCAACGAGACACTCGATCACCGCATGTTACTTTTTGAAGGTGATCCTGTGGTTCCGCTTCTTCGCGAGGCCGGCGAAGAATTACTCGTGCTCCCCATCAACCCAACAGCTGAGAACATCGCTCGCCTGATATTTGATCACGCCCAGGATGAAGGGCTTCCTGTGGCGGAGGTCACACTCTGGGAATCAACCCGATCTTCAGCCACCTACCGCGGCTGATTCGCTCCGGCATTTCAATGACCGCTGGCGAACCGAGTTGAGTGCGCATAAAAAACCCTCGAAAAAGAAGAAAACTCACTATTTGACAATCTGAATTTGCGACTGGGGAACTGATTGACAGAGTGGGTCAGGCTGCAATCAGAGGTTCGATTGTCATTCAGTGAGCTGTAAGTTTCCTTTTCGAGGGTTTGGCTGGGTAAGTTTTCTTTTGGATAGTGCATCATCCGTGCCAAAATCCGAATCGGCGCGCGCTGAAAAAATGTGGAATTCATATAAAGCATTTTTGCAAAATGCTTTATGGGGTATATTGTGTTTTTCAACAATTTTAAGGAATACACTTTTCGGCGCACTTCGGCGCCGAAGTTTAACCCATAGTGGCGCCGAAACCTTGTTTATCAGCGCCTCCTTTGCCACAATGAGAGAACATTCCAGATCAAAACAAAACCAAAGAGACTGACAGTGAAACACCGCAGCAAATGGCTCATGGCGTTTATCGGGGGGCTGTCCGTTATCTACTCCGTCTCTGTCCTGGGGTTTGTTGCCACCTGCCCAGACTTGCGGATGCGTTGCCTGTTGGAGGATACCGAAGAGGGAAAGGGGATTGTCATTCAGGCAACACCTGATGTGGAATGTAAGGGGCCAAAGCCAGTTCCTGGTGATATACTTTTGGAGATCCGCCGACAGCCCATCCTTTCCTTCGTCGACTTCACCGCCCAGCTTGTCGACTTGAGAAACGCGCCAATTCCGCCGGGTGGGCAACTCTATGCTGGTTCGGATCCGTCAGAGTTGGGGCCATTTTCCCTGCCACCACTGGTGGAAGATGGCGATGGCCACCGCTGGGTCGAAATCGAGTTCCGCAATCACGACACCGGCGTTGTCGAAAACAGCTGGTTGATGGTTCAATCGATTCCGTTGGCTGACCTTATGCTGACATTTGTCTGGTTTTTGTTGCAACTGGGGATTTTCATTATTGGTGCCCTGGCCTACTGGCATCGGCCATTTGATCGTCCAGCAAGAATGTTCTTCGTGATGTGCATCGTCACGCTGGCTGGTTTTGTCGGGGGGTTCCATTGGTGGGTCGTTGCGGGCAATCTGTGGTTGAATATCCCGTTTGTGATTTGTGCAGCCCTGGTTCCCGTTGTCACGTTGCACTTCTTCCTCATCTTCCCCCATCCGAAACCACATTTGGTGAAACGGCCGCGTCTCGTCATCACAGCGATGTACGCTTTGCCTGTATTTACGATTATCACCATGATCGCCATGATGGCCTATCTGCAGGTCCATTCCGGCAATGAGAGTACGCCCGTTACGCGCGAGGCTTTGCAGACCGGTCAACATCTGCTGCGCATCGTTATCTACGCCTATTTCCTCGCCGCCGCCGTTTACTTCCTGCTGACGATGGTGGCATTGGTTTACAGCTTCTTCACCACACGGAACCCTGTAGAACACAGCCAGGTGAAGTGGATTCTCTGGGCGGGACTGGCAGCCACGTTACCCGTCAGCTACACGCTCTTTCTCGCCCACTTCGATCGCGTAGGATTTGCATTGGGCAAAGCCCGAGTGCCAATGTTTGTTGCGAGCGTTTCATTCATGCTGGCGTACGCTGTTGGCATGATTCGCTTCAAATTGATGCTGGCCGATCAGATCATCAGTAAAGGCGTGCTGTATTACGTTGTGAGTTGGAGTGTGGCTCTCGGTTTCAGCCTGATCGTGGCCTGTACAGTGATCGTCGCGCAGCTTTTGACGATCTCCCTCTCGCCGCAGCAGTCTTTTGCCGTGGGTGCAGTTTTGGTGATGAGCCTGCTGCTGTTGCTCTGGCTGCGTGACCGCTTTCAGCAAATGACAGACCGCAAATTCTTCCGCGAGAAGTATCAACTTGACAAAGCACTGGAACGGATGAATCGAACCGTCGGTCACCTCGGGACTCCCGATGTCGTTGCTGATCGCATGTTGACAACATGTCGCGATGTTCTGCGCATTGAGCAAGCAGGGCTCTATCTGCGAACATCTACAGACAACATGTTTCAGCTTGTGGCGGCACAGGGCAGCGAACAGATTCCCATGCAGTTGATTGTCGAGCCGGAGTTCATCAAAGAGTTGAAAATCGATGGCACGCTGCAACGCATTACGACCGGAAGTCGCAACGAAATGAGTGTGGTGCAATCGACTCTGCGTCGGCTTTCTGCAGAGTTGATTCATGCGTTGGAGGCCGACGATGACATCATTGGCTTTGTCGCGTTAGGCAGTAAAGACAACAGTTCCGCATTCACAGGTGAAGATGTCACGTTTCTCCATGCAATGGGGCAAATTACGCACGTTGCCTTACACAGCGCAAAAGTCCATTCCGACGTCACCCGGCTCAATGAAGACCTGCGAGCGAAGATGGAGAGGATTGCAACCCAGGAGCGGCACATTTCCATGTTACAGTCTGAACTCGCCACCCAGATCGAACCGGAAACAACCCTTGCAGACAAGAAGGAGGGGGCGGGCTTTCGGCGCGAGGCGATGCGAGGCAACAGTCCGGCGATTCGCAACGTGCTGGAAACGGTTCGCAAGGTTGCATCGAGTGAATCGACCGTGCTGGTGCGTGGGGAGAGTGGTACAGGGAAGGAACTGCTGGCCAAAATCCTGCACGACAACAGCCCCCGCCGCGAAGGTCCCATTGTACAGGTGCATTGCGCTTCCCTTTCACCGGGCTTATTGGAAAGTGAACTGTTTGGTCATGCCAAGGGTTCCTTTACCGGAGCGCACCGCGACAAGGTTGGCCGATTTGAAATGGCCGATCGAGGCACGCTGTTTCTTGACGAGATTGGCGATATCTCGATGGAAACGCAAATCAAATTGCTGCGTGTCCTGCAGGAACGTTGTTTTGAACCGGTCGGCTCCTCGCGCACGGTTCATGTGGACGTGCGACTCATCACTGCGACGCACCAACCACTGGAACGCCTGATTTCGGAAGGTTCCTTCCGGGAGGATTTGTATTACCGTTTGAATGTCATCAGCGTGACTTTGCCACCTTTGCGTGAACGTGTGGAAGACATTATTGATCTGGCGTTGCACTTTCTTAAACGGGCAGCGCATCGTAGCGACAAGAGCATTACTCACATTGATGAAGATGCTTTGGCGGCTATGGAATTTTTCAGTTGGCCGGGCAATGTGCGGCAACTTGAAAACGTCATTGAACGTGCGGTCGTACTGGCGGAAGGAGGTCGCATTCGTCTGCAGGATTTGCCGATGGAGATTTCGGCCGAATTGATGCAGCGGTCAAGATCAACTTTGGCAGACGCTCAACCACAACCTCCCACGTCGATTTCTCAACCCCGTCGACTGGCACCGGTCGACCTCATGACGACTGAAAAGCGGCCATCTCCCATTTCGAGAGTCGATTCGCAGCCGATTTCGCCAGTGCCTTCAACAAATCAACTGCATTCCAGCCCGCCGCCGATGACCGCCTTTTCACTGGAATCGCAACCCGACCGAACGACAAACAGGCAGGACACCTTGTCAAATCAGCCAGCGAACGTCGCTTTGGAGCCGGATCAGGAAAAGGAAATGCTGGAACTGGCACTGGAAAAAGCCGAAGGAAACAAAGCCAAGGCCGCACGAATGATGGGCCTTCCGCGCAGCACTTACTACAGTAAATTGAAAAAGTATGGGATCCGTTGATTTCACGCTTGTCGAACACTATGCGAAACTTCAAGGAGGAGATTCATGCGTCACGCGCCCCAATTGTTCGCCGTGCTCATCGCCACCACTCTTTTTTCAGGCTGTGGGGAGGAACCGGATCCCGATGCCGAACTCAAGTCCATTGTCGCCGATCAAAACCTGGCTGATGCCGAGGCGATCGAAAAACTCGCCCGCGAGAAACTCGGACTGATCCGCGAACTGAAAACGGAGGAATTCGACGAAGGGGGAATCGCATTGGAAGTGACGCTGCATCCCAGCCTGACACCCAACACGCCCAACTTCCAAAATGGCGTCAGTCCTCAGCAGTTGGATCTGGCAATGGCATTGGCGGCGCCGGTGATCTCCAGCAAAGATGTGGTTCGCTACGGCCGACAACGCAAATTGGCCAAAATGATCGTGCATATTAAACATACGGTTCTCGATCGGGAGGGGAAGCAGATCGATGCCGACATCTTTGGCTTCACACTCGATAAAGATTCCTTTGACAAATACCTCGGCATGTCGTCGATCGAGTTGATGCGGGGCAAGGCGATTGACGCCATCTCTCAATGCTGCACTGTTGATTACAACCGTTTTGATCAAATCGAATACGTGGAAGAGCCGGAGGAGTAGCGACATCTTTTGCCGAAAGTCACATCAATCGCGATCTCGGTTGAGTCATTCCCGTACAGGGCGGGAATCCAGAATCTCAATCGGAATGGACTCCCATTGTCATGGGAATGACAGAAAAAGATATGGACAGGAATAGCAGCATTGCCACGCAACGCAGCTGGAGCCGTTTACCTTCTGGTGTGACGTCTCTGGCTCGTGGGAGCTTTTATCTGCAGGTCAAACGACGTCCATCGTAGCACGAGAAAGCGTAATACGCTTTCTCCCAAACCGCAGGCCAATTCATCTCAGCGCCCGGATCGTAGTCGATGGTTGGCGTCCTGCACAATCCGTTCGATACACAAAGTCAATGATTTTACTGTGGGGCATCAGCTTGCGGATGATTCTCTCCTCGTTGAATACGCCGATCCATTACGAACAACGGCAGACCGAACAGTAACGGGATCACGCCGACAAATGCCAGGCCTCCCACCCACGCGATCGACTTGTTCAACATCCAGATGCACATCAGGCAAAAGGCGATGGGCAACACAGGAAAACCCGGCACACGAAACGGTCGTGGTGTTTCTCTGTCTTTGATTCGCAATACGAACAACGCCACGCCGGTCAACAGGAAGAAGGACCAGAAGAGAGGAGCGGTCACCGCCACCAGTGCGTCGAACCCTCCACTGAATTTGTCGTCCCAGGGAATGGCCGACATGCCGACGTAAGACAAAGCAACATCAATTCGGTCTCTACCGTAAGCTGTGCCGACGGCGACAATCATCATCAGAGTGACCATGGCCTGGGCCAGCATCGACCAGATTGGAAATCGTCCCGCTTCATTGCGTCGGCCGAGCCATGCAAAAACGGGATGATCTTTCCCCAGGGCGGAATAGACGCGCGATCCGGTGAGAATCAGACCGTTCAAAGCGCCAAGGGCCGAGAACATGACAAGCAGGCTGATGGCGTCGAAACCGCGAAACGTCCAACCGACAGCCTTCATGACATCCGCCGCCGGTGTGCGGGAACTTCGCACACCTTCAAATCCGAGAACATGCACATAAGCAAAATTGACCAACAGGTAAACCAGCAGAATGAACCCAACGCCGAGAATGAGTGCACGTGGAATACTCTTTTGCGGTTCGCGAATTTCGGCTGCGACAAATGCGGCGTCGTTCCATCCCCCGTATGCGTACAGAACGAGAATCATCGCCACACCGAATCCGAACCCACTATCCAGCGGCTCGGTCGGTGGCGGAACCTCACTCCCACCAGAGATGATTCCTGCCAGAACAATCGCAGCCAGACCGACAACCTTGATGAGAGTCAACGCGTTCTGCGTCCATTTGCCGGCACTCACCCCAAACAGATTCACCATCGTTAGCAGAATCACCACACCCGCTGCGAGTATCGCTTTGGTGTCAAGGGCCGTGGTCCTGTCCCATGAAAGTGTTTTTGCGAGATCAAAAAACGGCTGAGCGTAGTCGGCAAACGTGTATGCCATGGCGCCAATGCTGCCCGTTAAGATAGCCGCAAGTTGAGCCCAGCCAAACAGAAAACCGAACAACGGTCCGTAAGCCCGGTTGAGATAAACGTAATCACCCCCCTCACGAGGGTAGGTCGTGGCGAGTTCGGCGTAGCACATGGCCCCGGCAAGAGACAGCAGGCCTCCCAGCCCCCAGGCGATCATACCGGTCCAGACTTCGGACACATTGCCGAAGACCTGATTCGGAACACGAAAGATCGAAACGCCAACAACAATTCCGACGATAAGACTGACGCCATCAATCATGGAGAGTTGCCGCACCGGTTCTCCACCATTCGCGGGTTGCCTGTTATCGTTGGGGCTGGTTTGAGACATGATCAATATCAGAGTACCAAAAAGGCTTGGAGCAGGGACGATCGCAAAGAAGAGCGTATTACGATCTTTTGTGGCTGCAATGAATATCGACTGGCCTGCAAACAGAGTACCTTGTCAAGGCTTTGTTTTGAGACGCGGATTAACATAACCCGCTCCGTTGTCGCTCCTCGCAACTTCATCAAACCCCACTTTTTGTCTTGACGGTCCAATGTTTCCCCACGAACCAGAGACATCACACCAGAAGGTAAACTGCTCTGGAATTGGCTCGCGATCGTTCTGCCATCGCTCTTTTACAGGAATCCGCCGCCAGGTACGAGCGATGCGCGCCTTTTTGGGTCGTCTTTTGTCGTGAGCGGGTTTAGAATTGAGTTTTCGGAAGGTCAGTTGATCACAGTCAACAACGAGATTCTCCCAACAGAAATGATCTGCGTCCGTGCGAGATGGCTCGACGTGCGGGCGATTGCACTTGAGGCCAAATGAGTACCACCCTCGACGAACAAGTCACACAAGCCCACGCTCATATCGACATCCTGCGCTCGAATCTCTCTCAGGTGATTCACGGCAAACGAGAGTCGATTGAAGCATTGCTGGTTGCGCTGATGGCCGGCGGCTCGGTGTTAATGGAGGATGTTCCCGGCGTCGGCAAGACAACGCTTGCCAAAGCACTCGCGAAATCGATAGATGTTCTCTATCACCGCGTTCAGTTCACGCCCGATTTGTTGCCAGCGGACATTCTGGGATCACCCATCTACAACCCGGTCGATGGCACGTTTACCTTTCGTGAAGGGCCAATCTTCTGCAATGTCCTGCTGGCAGATGAAATCAACCGCGCATCGCCCCGAACACAATCGGCTCTGCTGGAAGCGATGAGCGAGTCGCAGGTGACGATTGAGGGAATGCCCCACACGTTGCCTTCCCCGTTTCTGGTTCTGGCGACGCAGAATCCCGTTGAATACCACGGAACGTATCCTTTGCCGGAAGCCCAACTGGATCGTTTTATGGTCTATCTCGATCTTGGTTATCCCGATGTGGAAACTGAAGTCGGCATTCTCTTCGCTCAGGCGGAAAAGCATCCCCTGGAGTCGCTGGAGCCGGTTCTCTCGAAGCAGGATGTGCAGGAGATACAGCGGCTGGTGCGTGCCGTGCATGTCGATGAATCGGTGGCGCGTTACATTGTTGAAATTGTGGACGCAACCCGCAACGACAGCCGGTTAAAACTGGGTGTCTCGCCCCGTGGTTCGTTGATGTTGTTTCGCGCTACTCAGGCTGCAGCTTTATGCGATGGACGCAACTTTGTCACTCCGGACGATGTGCAAAATCTTTCCGGTTACGTCTTGCCACACCGCATCATGCTGACATCCAAAGCCAAATATGGCAGCCACACCAAACAACAGATCATTAAAGAGATTGTCAAGCAGGTTCACGTTCCGACGTGATGACCCTCAACGCTGGTCGCGGTTCTCCGGAATCGGTATTTCGATGTCGCGTTGCTGTCTTCGCATTTTGTTTTCGAGTTCCATGAAGCGGGAGAGTGGGGTATGGCATATCGTCCTTACACGATTCGCTTCTTTAAGTATTACTGGCATTTCAAATTGACGCCAGCCGGCAAATGTCTGTTGGCGAGCATCATCTTTTCGGGTGTCGGGACGGTTTCGGTTCAGGTCCCGATCTATCAGATTTTCTTTGCACTGCTTTCGCTGTATATCGTTGCGTGGTGGGCTGGCCTGTTTTTTCGCCCCAGGGTTTCACTCATGGCCAATGCTCCCTTGCAAATCATCGCAGGGAAAGTTATCGCGTTTGATTTGACGATCGAGAACGAATCGCGTCGCACCTGCCACGATCTGATGGTCGGGCTGTTCGGTCTGCCACTGTTTGTTCAGCATCTGAATCCGGCGGACTGCATTTCCGTTTTGCATCCCGGCGAAAAAGCGACGATGACGGTGCGCCTGCTGGCCAGCCGTCGAGGTATTTACGAAATGCCGCCTCTCAGTCTCCACTCCACATTCCCCTTCAACCTCTTCCGAAACGGGTCGGCCAAATTGAAGACAGGGACACTGATGGTGCTGCCAGACTACCGGCCGATTTCCAGCATTGAACTGGAAATTGGCAATCGGTATCAGCCAGGCGGAATCGCATTGACATCTCACATCGGAGAATCAGCCGAGTACATCGGCAATCGAGATTACATACCGGGTGAACCGGCACGCCGTTTTGATTTTCGGTCCTGGGCGCGGGTAGGCAAACCGGTCGTCCGTGAGTATCAGGAAGAATACTACTGCCGCGTGGCGTTAATTCTGGATACCTGCGTCGATCGCTACCAGAACTGGAACCGGGATCGTATTCGAGCGATCGCGCGCCGTTTGTGGTACGGCAAACAGCCGGAGATCTTTCCGGAACTGGAAGCAGGAATTTCTCTGGTCGCCTCTGTTGCACAGGCGATGGCCGCAGGGGAGTACATTATCGATCTGTTCGCGGCTGGTGCCGAGTTACATGCGTTTCGCTCGGGGCGTCACACGGCTCATTTTGAAAATGTGCTTGGGATTCTTTCCTGTGTGGACGCCTGCAAAACCAGCCCCTTCGAAGAGTTGACGTCACAACTTGTGGACGAGTTGGCGAACGTCTCCACGGCGGTTTGCGTATTTCTGGATTGGGACGACATCCGTCGGCGTCTGGTCCGCAGCATCGTGGAATCTGGCTGCGAGTTGAAAGTGCTGATTGTGCGCGACGGACCGACCAGCGAGTCTTTTCTCGCCGATGAATTCGATAACATTTCCCAATTGTCCATCACCGATGTCAAAGAAGGAACGATCGACGTTCTGTAAAAGCCATGTCATTATTGAAAACATCCGCATTTCTAATGATTGCAATCCAGGCGATCGCACTTGGTTACCTGACGGGGTCGTTTCCTCTTCCGATTGCGGCTATGGTTCTAAGTCTGATCGCCCTGACGACCAGCACACGGTTCGATGTTACCCGGGACAACCGAATTCGCCTGTACATGCTGGTGATCATTGTCTTCATTCTGAAGCATCAGGTTGTCCCGCCCAAAGTCGCGATCGATCAGATATTCATCCGGACGGAAGTGGCATTGGGAATTGCTCAATGCGTGCTGGCCCTGCAGGTGATGACGCTGTTCTTTGTTCATCGTGAACGCTGGTCGACGATTGAACGCGTGACGGCAGGATTGCCAGCGTTGCCTGCGGGGATTGTTTCATCATCGCAATTGCCGCGCGAAGCCGAGTTGCCATTGCCTCTGTTGCTGCCATCGCTGGGATGCGTTGCATTGGTGATGTCGTTCGATGTTCAGGTCAGCAGGACTCATGGTCGTATGATCACACAGATTCTGTCAATCTGTTTTGCGATTTCGATTGCGTTTTATTATGCCTCGACCCGAAATCGACTGCGCGACGCATCCGCCGGACAAGTCCGACGCGCGCCACTGACACGATATGCCGCCTTCTTTGCCATCATTTCGCTGGTCGCAACATTGGCATGGGCGGGATCCATCGGACTCTACACGTATGAAGACAAGATTGCCGCATGGATTGCCAATATGGTTAATACCGAAGCGAAACAGCGTGCAGGCGTTTCCAACCGATCTCAACTGGGCAATGTGGCGTGGCAAAAGTTGAGGGATGCGGATGGTTTACTGCTGCGCGTGTATTCCGAAAAGTCGCCCGGTTATTTGCGTGGCATGGTGTTGGACACGATGGAGCAATCCAGTTGGCGGTCTCCGCAACCGGACGAAGACGATGCTCCGCCATTGCGTCAGTTGTCTCCCACTTCCAGATTCCCGGACATCATCGAAAAGAAGACACCCGGTTCGAGGGTATTTCGATCGTTCAAGGCTCCGAAAGCGGCGAATCAGGAGATCGAGATCTGGCCGGTGGAGAACAGCGCCAACCGGGTTTTCTCCAAACTGGAAACCTCGTATCTGCGCATCGAATTGCCTCAGATCAGCCAGAATGGTCACAGCGTTTTCGTGCCGGATGGCCGACTGGAAAGCAATCCGTATTCGGTCTATCAAAGACCGCTGGATGAAGCGATACGAGAGGAACTGGATGATTCGCCTCGGATTCTGGCGCGTTGTTTGAACATTCCTCGACGATATATCAACATCGAGCGCCGGGGAACGCTTGACATCCACGCTTTGGCACGCGAGATTTTTCGCGATTGTGGAACAACGGCTGAAAAAATCACCGCAGTGGAGCGGCACTTTCACCAAAACTATCAGTACAGGCTGGGAATCGAGATTCCCCTGCAGCATGATCCGCTGATCTACTTCCTGAATGAACGACCACCGGCGCATTGCGAGTATTTTGCCAGTGGAGCGGCGCTGCTGCTCCGATTGGGTGGCGTTCCCTGTCGATATGTCACCGGGCTGGTTGTGAGCGAACGGAATGAGTGGAGCGATTGCTGGGTAGCCCGCAACCGCGACGCTCATGCATGGGTTGAAGCGTATGATGAGAAGCGGGGATGGGTGGTTGTCGAAGCGACACCAGCGACAGGCGTGCCTGATCATCACGATACATCACAGGCAAAGCAGGTCTGGGAGCAACTGTTGAACCTGTTTCGACAAATGCAGGAATGGTCACGGACAGGTGGCCTGGTCCGCGCCGTCGAAGCGCTCATTGCGCTGCTCCGTCATCCTGTCGTCATTCTGCTGATCCTTGCCCTGGCCGCGATGATCCTGTTCCGCAAGAAACTGCGGCGTCGACTGGCAGCCGCGCAAGACCCCCGACTGTTGTCGATACACAAACTATTGCGGAAAATGGACGCTCGGTTGCGTGTGGCCAATGTCCGGCGCGAGGAAGGTGAAACATTGAGTCGGTTTGTGCGTCGTCTGCGCGAGGAATTTCCCGATGATCCATTTTTCAAGGCGGCGGCTGAGTGGTATCAACATTACATTGCGTACCGATTTCGCGGGCAAATTGGTGAGGAGGCGTTGCAGGAACTGCTCAACGCAATGCCGGATGCCCGCTTGAAGCCGGTGCAAATGTCTCATCCAACATGACGGTCCACAACCGGGAATCGGTGCCGCGGCCCATGTATCGCACGGCAAATACCGACTGAAACAGGATGACCACCAGCAGCAGCAGCATTCTGCAAATGAGGTCCTGACGTGATCGCTCCGGAGCAAAAACCTGGGCACAACGCGGACAGCGATACGTGCCATCAGTCTTGTCCAACAGGATCGATTCGGAATGGGAGCAGGTTTTCGGCGACACGTGAAAATTCATTTCGATCGTCGATTTTGGCATGTTGCGACTCCTTTCGTCAGCCATTCGATATTGCAAGCCACATTGAACTGTCGCGACCCTCACACTGTTATTACCGTTTCAAATGAGGATCAAGCCGCCACAGATAAAAATCCGCCGGACCAGAGCGTCTTATGCACGACTTTCTGTCGTTCCTGATTGGCGAGCGAGGAAAAAGAACTCGATGATCATTCCCGCTGCACGGGACGAATGATGACTTCCGCCGGTTGAGTGCGAAAGAAATTGATGGCCCGCGACGTCGTGTTTTCGATCCCGTTGAGAACCGTTTCATCAAGCACTTCCACTACCACACGCTGCGAAAACCGGTACAGTTCCCAGATGGTCGATTGCAGTGTATCGATAGTTGAATGGGTCAGATTCGCACCGGGAATCTCTTCGATATTCAATCCCTCAGCGATTGCGGCATTGGTTGCCTGGTTACGGGCCTGCACCCAATCGATGGCACGATCCACACGTTTGAGGTTCCCCAAAGAGGTCGTGCTGTAATCACCCACGGTCAGGCCTGACAAGTCGAGTACGCCCGCACCTTCAGAAGCCCAGCGTTGCGGCAAGTTGCGCATGCCACGCTCTGCCTGTTCCAGCCCTTTGGTCAACGGACGTGTCCCCCGATTCAAAGGAAACATGCTGTCATCAATCAGCCGCAATACATTCAGATCAGGAATTCCAATCAGGTTGTACGCAACGTTGTTAATATCCAGCGGGCTTTCCGGCCGGTTGGTGAAAACGGGCAGATGTTCATACGGGGCTAATGGCTGATAGTCCAATCGCTGCCAGGCATTGAGGTCGACATCCTCCCACAACACAGGTCGATGCGTGGAGTAGGCCAGTTGCGGGTCGGGGGGCGTGTAAATTGTCTTAAGTGCAGCCCCATCGAATTCTCCCGGATCGGCCGAGGCTCCGACCATGTCGAGCAAAGTTGGTGTCAAATCGACCAGGCGACAAGGCGCGACGACACGGGCACCTTTGCGAATGTTCGGGCCGGCAATAAACCAGGTGGCCCGCATGGCATCATGGAAAGGATAGCCATGCATCGTCCCCGGAGAACCCTTCAAACCGAAGTACCAGTTGCGACGACAGGTCACAACGAGATCGGGTGCATATTCCGTCTCACGGTCCTGAATCCGCGGCTGCCACAACAAATGCCGCGTCAACGCGACCACACTGTCAGGGTAAGGCGTCAACAGTGTCATATCGAGCCATTTACGTTCGTCGTGAAATTTCCCCAGTAATTCAGCCGGAAAATTTTTCAATAATCCGAGCGGGTCGACGGTCGGTTTGGCGAGGATATCGTAATGGACCTCGCCATCATCCAATGGCGCAACATTGGCGACGACATGATAACGATACCACCACTTGCCATTCTCTCCGCGCTGTCGCTGGATAACGGCTTTCCCGCGATCAGCCGTGGCAATGAGAATGGAGTTGTTACTCAATTTCATCATCACCAGATCGAGGGGATGGTCGAACTCGCCGTTGCCGTGACGTGCGGTGGTCGCCAATATGGTTTCCACGAGATTCAGCGATGGCAGATGCGGCGCGATTTTGTAATTGAGCAAATTGCCCGGTCGGTTGGGACCGCTCCAGTCGCCCGACTTGTAACTTTTGCGGGGCAGAAAGATGCGAGCCGCGCCGTCGGAGTCACCATCGATAAAGACAAACGCACGGGAATGGTCGCTGGGGTGACGATTCCAGATGCGATGCTGCCGCACCGACAACCCAAGACCACCACCGGCCCAGGCACCGTCGGGCGTCATTTCGCGTGGTCGGTAAAAAAGTTCGTGCGCCAGATCGAAATGCGACAGATGCGATTCACGACCTCCGTGATGGCCGTGATCGCTGACCAGCATGAAGTAGGTTTTGTCCAGCCGGTGCTGCTTCGCCAACTGTTCGATCGTCTCTCCAATCAGCGCGTCGGCTTCAACAATCGTGCGACGTGTCATGCCGAATTGTCCGCGACTCTGCTTATGACTGGCCGAATCGGTCTCTGGCATCCAGATGATGCTGACAGGATGACGCTGGGAAAGCAGCGTTTTGCGTGCGTAATGGACGTTGGCGTCGTCAATGTATTTCCAGGCTTCGTGCGAACTGAGATACGGCAGATGCCGAATCAGACTGCGCGTCCAGAGCAGCGGTGGGACATCGGTCATCATCGGCAGAATGCCGGTTGCCCAGTCTCCGCCATCACGACGCAAATGTGCATAGAGCGGAGGCACGCCGGTCGTCTGCACACGCTCGTACCGCTTGCTTTGTTCTTTACCTTTGATCAGTTGGATGGAGGCGGTTTTGCCCTTTTGGATATATCGATCAATTCCCTGCGGCGCGAGCAATCGAGCCGAGCGATTCGGACCGAGCGGTTCCAGATACGATTCCGATTTCATTGTCCGTCGACTGAAGCGAACCTGTCCTTTCAATCCATGTCGATCGGAGAAACAGCCGGTCCACATTGTGCCGTTGGACGTAATGGTGTTCGATGGAAAAGCGGTGAAGGCTTTGTCGAGCATCACACCGCCATCGACAAAGAGTTCCCGGATGTTCGGGATCTGTCCCATTGCGGCCATTTCTCGAATGACGTCGGGCCGCAAACCGTCCATGTAAAACACAACGACCGAGGCATCACGCACCGGACCGCCACGATGACCGAAAGGATGGACAATCTCCTCATGCAAAACCGGTTGCAGTGGCGCGTCGACGGTGACGTCGGCCCACCAGCGACCGGAGTTGTCGCCCGTCTCAAAGTCGTTCACACCGAATATGAGCCGACCGGAATGTCGAGCGACAATGCTCATTTCCGATCCGACGAAGAAAGGCTCACTATTGCCGATGCGGGCGATCAGACAATAGCAGGGTGCCGGTCCCAACCCTGCAGCGGGTAATGGGAATTCGCGATCTGCGACGCAATCTGTGAAGTGATAAGTACCGGCGGGTGAGACACGTGTCACCGCTTGCCTGTCGGTTTTGAGCACCTTGAGTTTGTTGTTCCCGCGGTATGAAGAGGAACCGACATTGATCAGACCCTGGGCGGAAATGTTGAGCGTCTGTCCGGCAACGACATCGATGCCGCTATCGGTCCATTGATGTATGGGATCGATGGCAATTGCCGATTCCGAAATCGAGACCGGTTTCGCAACCGTCAACCGCCCGGGCTGGGTCCATTGGCAACCGGCGAACGAAAGCAGCGTCAGCAGCGCCAACGACATCGCCCGCAAATCAACCAGTTTTTCGCGAAAGTGAGATCGAAATTCTATCAGCAACGAACAACATCCTGTCGCAATCGATCGGAACAAACAGAGACAACCGTTAGAGCGCATTACGCTCTTCTGTGGCGCGAAAATCATCTTTTGACCTGCAAACGCAGTGCCTTGCCAAGGCTTTATTTTGGGATGCGGATTAACATAGCTCGCTCCGTTGTCGCTGCCTGCAACTTCATCAAACCCAACTTTTCGTCTTGACGGTCCTCGTTCCCCACGAGCGAGAACCATCACACGAAAAGGTAAACTGCTCCAAAGGGATGGATGAGGAGTTATAATCGATGGACTCAATCAAACCACGACGCGGAAAGAGATCATACGGCGTGGCTGGGTTTTGAGAGAAAGGTGCGGTAATTTAAGATTTTTCCAGGCTTGGGCAAACAGCAATTTCGCCAGCCGATGGGTTTCATCTCTCCCGAGGCAACCGTGACGCAAATCCTGTTTTTGGGCAACTTCGACTTCGAGCATGACCTGGCGGCAGGACGAACTGCAAAACCTGACAGTAAAAGTGCTTACGGAGGCCACGGAGGTCGTCGCACATCTGAAATGCGGCGGCGAAATGCTGAATTGGCAAGCGTCTGGACGGCAATGGCCCAGGATGACGATGCAATCTGGCTGGACGAAACGGTGGATAAACCGTTCGCCGAAACTCTTCAAACTGACGGTCTGGCAAAAGTTCGATTCGTCTCCGCGGCAGCCGATTTGCCAGCCGATGTTGCCGTCTGGCCCTGGGGTTGGACGCGGCAAGTTGCTGAAATATGCGATGCCCGGGGTTGGCGATATTCCGCCCCAAATCTGGAAAGTGTTGCCCGGGTCAACTCGCGGTATTTTGCTTTCGAGATGGAGCGGGAGTGGAGTTTCTCGTTGCCGGGCAGTCGGATGATCGATGAGATCGGTAAATTGAATCCTGCGATCGAAGAGATGTCGTGTCACGCTGACCAATGGGTGATCAAAGCGGAATTCGGCATGTCGGGTCGCGAGCGAATGCTGGGCTGCGGAGAGACAGTAAGTGAGTCGCTGGAAGGTTGGGCACGCAAGCGAATCGAGCAGGGGCAGAAACTATTCATCGAGCCCTGGGTTGAACGTGTGGCCGAAGCCGGGCTGCAATACACGGTTCGTCCCGATGGTCCTCCCGTTTTCGAAGGCGCGACAAAATTGCATTCCAACTCGCGCGGTCAATATGCCGGCAGCCAATTTGGATTATCGCCGGAAGCGGAACGGGAATGGTTTCCCGCGATTCAAATTGGTTTGCAGGTAGCGCATCGCGCGGGAAAGGCAGGTTACTTCGGGCCACTTGGGTTGGACGCCATGCAATACCGTGACGATGAAGGAGAGATTCAGCTGCGGCCGTTTCAGGATATCAATGCGCGGTTTACGATGGGCGCGTTGAGCCTGAATCTGAAGCGATTGTTACAGGCAGGCGAAACGGGACTCTGGCTGCACGCCCGCTGGCTCACCGATAGAGCAAAAAATGGAGAACAATGGCTGCAGGACTTTGTTCGGCATCTTCCATCCGACTGCCGTGTGATTCGCACTTCCCCCTGGTTCATCGACCATCAACCGGTGCGGTATGGAACATTCGCGGTTTTGGGACCGCTGGAAACAATCGAACAGATCGACATCCTGTCCGGTTGACAGTCAATCCTCGGACGACTCATCGACACCGTCAATTTCATCGGCGTCGGAAACCAGTTCATTTGGAGTTGCGCGGCGGAAAACGGCAACAATGTCATCAACCGGAACAACGTAAAGCAGGTTGTCCGACTCGAAATCGACCGGTATCGCATTCTGTGGATTGAACAACACTTTGTCGTACTTGCGTAACGGGTAGTCTTCATCCCGACTGACCTGTACACTGATTTCGACGATGCGCCCGGTAATCGTGGGGATCTCGGCATCATCAGGCAGCACAATACCGCCACGGGTTGTCTGGCGACTTTCATCCTTGCGGATGAGCACGCTCATGCCTAACGGTTCTACAAACTCCGACACTCGGACTCCTTTTGTCGTTGCAATACAAGGGAAAGCGCATAGAGCGTATTACGCTCTTCTGTGCCGCGATGGGCGTCGTTTGGCCTGCAAATACAGGCTCTCACGAGCCAGAGATGTCACTCCAAAAAGTAAACTGTTCTATATGCAATTATCGCGATGAGGGGAGAGAGGGCAAGCGCGATTGCCCAATGTCGACCGGACTTGAGTTACAATCAATAAGATTCGACCACAAGACCGCGATCAATTGCCGTCAAATCGGAACGATCGTTCCGAACCGGTCTCTTGCGAAAGATGAGGTCGCGGTGCGTTCCCCTCTTCGACTTCGGATGAAGACTTCACCGTTGCGGCGGCGATCGATCCATCAGTTTGCAGTTCGCCGGTCGCAGTGATCTCTTTCGCGTCTGAACTCTCTTCAGTCAATTTGGGAGTCGACCGTTCGATCAATGCGCCCAATGGGCCGGCCAGCAATGCGGGCAGAAAAATGATGTCGGCTAACAACGCCGCGCCGATCAACGCACCCATCATCCAGCCAAAGCGACTGATCAGCAAAAGATCGGCAAAAGCGAGCATGGCCAGCCCGATGCCGACCGCAGCACTGGTCTGCCACATTGCCGGACCGCAATGTGACAGCGCTTCGGCAACAGCATCCTCGCGCGACATGCCCTGTCGCAGACCTGATCGGAACCAGGTCATCAGATGCAATGTGCCATCGACGGCAATCCCCAATGCGACCGACGCGGTGATCATCGTGCCAATGTCAACTGCGATGTCGTTCCAGGCGACCAGGCCAAAGACCACGCCGACGGGTAACAGGTTTGGAATCATCGTCATCGCCCCGGCGAGCGGATTCCGCAACAGGATCATCATCACAACCGCAATGATGCCGAATGCCAACGCGAAACTGGTGATGAGACTTTCGAGTACGGCCTGCTGGGTTCGCAGAAACAGCGGCACCATCCCCGTGACAATATGTCCCGCACCGGGATACAGGCTGAGGACACTGGCGGCCATCTTGTTCAGATTTCGACTGGGTGGCAAATTGGCAATTTTATCCTGCGCGGTTTCTGAATCCTGACTGGCAGCAGGAGTTTTGCTCTCCGCAACATCCTTTTCGTCACTCCAGTCGCCCAGGTCTTCCAGGCCATCATCGGGCCATGCTTCTCCATCGGGTGGGATAAAGTCGCCATTTTGTTCACCCTCCTTGGAAAACTCTGAAGCCAGTTCTGTCGCCTTTTTTCGTTTGGCAGCAACTTGCCGGGCCTGTTTTTCCTCTTTGGTCAAATCACCCGGCGGCCCGGTCAGTTCTTCGTAATCGAGGTCCGACATGATCGCGACCTGAGCCGTAATCCTCCACAACTCATCTCCCTTTGTCACCGGCAGTTCGAGTTGTCCCTGCCCCGGATACAGAGTGATGTCTTTGGAGGCGATGGCGAACATCGACTTCACTTCTTTCGCCTTGTCGCCCTTCAAGAGTGATTCAAGCCGGCGCGACGCAAGGTTGATCTGAAACGTGCTGCGATCAGTTCCGTCGTCATTTTTTTCGTAACGATCGAAATTGTGGAAGTCGGCCATGGATATCGTGCCAGAAATATCGGGATGAGCCCGCATTTTCTCCTGCACGTCCCGCACGAGTTTCATTCTCTCCAGCAGCGTGGTCGCGCGTTGTTCTTCTTCATTGAAACGAATAATCGTTTCAACCGGGATGATGCCTGCAAGATTGTCTTCCAGGAAGTTGTAATCCTGCACCACGCGCGTGTTCTCAGGAAAGTAGCGGATGACTTTAATTTCGGTGCGGAAATACTTCAGCCCATAGGTGCAACCGGCAAACAACATCAGGCAGCCGACCGACACGGCCCAGCGATGTCGTGCGAGGGTATGTCCAAATGAACGCCACGTTTCCCGATCGACCTCCGCTGATTTCGGCGTTTTTCCACGCCAGTAAAGCAGCAGGGCAGGCAGGCAAAACAACACGACGATCATCGAAACGAGACAACCGACGGCAGAATACATGCCGAAATCGCTGACTGGTTTCAAAGGACTGGTTCGCAGCGAGACCAGCCCGATCGCCGTGGTAATACTGGCCAGAACACAGGGTTGCCGGGCCATTTTTACTGCTTCGACAACGGCCGTTTTCATATCGACGATGGCGGCATGTTTCCAGTAATTGCAAACGTGGATTGCGGCGGAAATTGTCAGCACCATCAGCAACGTCGGCATGACAACCAGCACCATGTTCATGCTGCCGTGTGTCGCCGGGACAACGGCGACAGCGACGAACATCGTGTACAACGCCACGATGATGACCAGCGTCGCCAACCTCACGCTGCGGAGCATCACAAACGACAGCACAATCCCAACGATAGCCGATAGCAGAAATGGCGAACGCCGATGAAACTGCGATAAGGGATAGCTTTCATTCCAGCCAACGCTGACCAGTTCCTTATTCAGTTCTTCACCCGCGTAGGGCCGCCCCCCCATGTGCAGATCTTCATCAGGAATGCCGACTGATGTTGCTGCTTCACGAATGGCTTTGAACGTCGCGTTGCGGTCTTCCATGCCCGCTTCGGTTAATCCGACTGAAAAGGCAATCGGCGAGCCGGGAACCTGAAAGATCTCTTCAAACAATGGCTTGCCTTCGGGGATTTGTTCGGACGGACGGCCGCGAATATCTTTTGCGATTTTTGAAAGCTGCTTCACCAATGCCGGTTGGACATTCATCTGCGGCCAACTGATCTGAAAGTCGTGTGGCTTCCAGGTGACATATTTTGAAGCGTCGAAAAATGAATCGTCACGAGTGGGTCTTTCGGGAGGAAGTTGATCGTCGGGAATCTCAACATCGAACTCTTCGTCTTCCAGAAAGTCGAAATCGGGAAACTGAGGCTGCGCATCGGAGATTCTGATCTCCTGTTCCATTTGTTCGCGCGCCTGTTTGATCAACAAACGTTTGGCCCGGTCTTCGACCTGTTTGCCGGCTTCGGTCAGTTTGACTTTGAGTGCTCCGCGACCGATCAAGATGCCATCCAGCCGCCGTAATGCTTCTTCCGGATCAACATCGTTTTCTTCCATCCGCTGCAGCACTTCCTGCGGTGTGGCAATTCCCCTGATGTAAGGACTGCCACCGTGACGTTCACCTTCCGCATCGGAAGCCCCTTCCAGCTTTTCAACCAGCATGTCAATCCGCGGGTCATCCAGCGTGCTTCCTTTCCAGGAAAGGAGTACGCGATCCTCGCTGGCAAATTCTTCGTGGTACCAGTTCAGGGCAGCAGCCTGGGGATCGTCAGCGGGCAGCCAGTTCTGCACTTCGTTCTCGAGTTTGACCTCTTTCACGAACGACCATGCGACCGGCGTAATAAACGCCATCGCCACGAGGACCCACAATGCCATCCCGTTACCCCACGGATCGCGCTTCTCAAAAAATTCGGACATTCAATGCCTTACCGTATCTCACGGTCAGTCGTTGCTGATAGTTGCGTTGCCACGGGCTGTTTTTACGGCATCAGCCGGTTTCGCAATTGTAGCAGGATGCGGAATTGACGCGATACCGACTCAACATGGCTTGCCAGTTCGCCACGAGAGATGACTTCGCTCGATCCGGTTGAGAAAACTGGGTAAAACAGCGTAAGCTGATGCCTTGTGCGACTTGGTCTCTGAGGGAGGAATCATCGAAAAATGTCTGGAAACTCAGCTTCGGATTCCAATATCTCAGAGGCCGACACCGTTTCCGATTCCGATTTTCCGCGTAGAAAACCGTTCCGGCGACGCATTCTGAAAATCGGATTGATGCTCCTGATTTCCTATTTGGCGCTCGTGATTATGCTGGGATTGTTGCAGCGTTGGCTGATCTATCACCCCTGCAATGATGGCATACTGTCGCCCGACGATTCCGGGCTGCCCAATGGTCAGGTGCACGCGGTCTCCATTGAAACGGACGACGGCCTGATACTGCACGGCTGGCACATTCTCCCCAGCAAAGAATCGACAAACGACTCCGAAGAATTGGATGCAAGATTATCCAATGCGGAATGGGCCGTGATTTATTTTCACGGCAATGCCGGAAATCGCAGACATCGGGTCGATTACAGTCTGGCATTGAACCATCATAATGCCCATGTCATTCTGTTCGACTACCGTGGCTATGGCAATAACCCTGGCAAGCCGACCGAGGAACATCTGCATCAGGATGCTCTCAAAATCTGGGAGTATGTGACCAGGGAACGCGGCGTTCCGGCAGAGCGGATTCTTCTGTACGGGGAATCGTTGGGAGGCGGCGTTGCGACGGAACTGGCGGCCAGATTGTGTGATCGAGGCACTTCTCCGGGGGGATTGATTTTAACGGCCACCTTTTCCTCCCTGGTGGATGCGGCGAAGCATCACTATCCAATTTTACCCGTTAATTGGATTTTGCAGGACCGATACGAATCGGTTTCACGCATCCCAGACATCACCTGCTCTTATCTCCACATTCATGGTGATCAGGACACGATCGTGCCATTGGAACTTGGAAGAAAGCTGTTCGCAGCCGCACCGGAGAAATCCGATTATGGATTGAGCAGGACGTTTGTCGAATTGCCTGGCATTGGCCATAACAACATTGCACCAGGCCAGATTCGCGAGGCAGTCGGACCGTTTGTCGAACAGATTCGGAAAGCATCGAAAGCAAAACATGACTGATCCCATCAAAGCCTGTCAGGAGATATTCGATGAGCCTCCGCGAGAACATTCCTGGTGGACGCGGATGTTTTATCTCAACGTCATGCGGCCCGCCTGGTTGCTGGCGAATCCTGGAGACAAGTTGAATCAGCTTTTCCATAATCGGGCGGAACTATGGCGCCACGGGCGGATTGTCTGGGGGCATGTGGTGCAGGCCAATGTGTTACTGTTCGAGACGGGGTTCGACGACTGTCCGGGTGAGATCGTGTATTCGCTTGACGATCCACAAACGGTCGATCCCGACATCCTGACAGAAGTCGCGGAAAAACTGTTCTCACTCAAGGGGAGAACACCGAATGCTCCGGCCCTGGCCGGCATTGCCGACTATCTGACGGATGAATTCACGCGCGTGTTCGGGTTGGAAGTCCCGCAGGCAATTTCCCCAAATCTGCGTTGTCATGTCTCCTCGACGATGTTTCACCGCAGACACCTTCCAGACAAACGTCTGTCGGCTTCAGAATTCCCGGTCATTGTTTCGCCCGACTCACCCCATTACGTCTTGCCCCTTCCTTCGCGGTATTGGCCGGAGGAATTTCTGCATTGGTGGAAGGAAGTCGGAACAACGTCGGAATAAGATTTTTCGGAATAAGATTTTACAGTTGCGTTGCCATGCAACACTGTGTTCAATGTTCACTCCGCGACGCGTAGCGATCGTGGCTATTCTGTTGATCCTTGTCATCCCGTCCGATTCATTCCCTTAGAGACAGATGGCAGGGAGGCCCCTGCTCTACGGAAACTCAGGTGCTGGGGGTGGTCGGTTCAGATGGAGTTGTCGCTTTGCGTTCCGCTTTGGCCGTGTTATGCCGGTTGATCTGTACCATGGCAGCCAGGACCACAAATCCGATGACCGCTGCTGCACCCTTCCATCCTGCTTTATTCCACACCACGAAGGAGGCGCTCGCGGTTGCGGCAAATGCCGCGATGCACAGCAACAGGTTGATCAACAGACGCTTTCCTCCCCTGAACATGTTCTCACCCAGCAGGCTGCGCTGATTCATCATGAACACGAATGTCAGATACGCAAACGGTAACAATGCCAGACCAAACACAGACGTTGGGACGGCGAGATAAAAGGCCGCCTCACCCCAGATGAACGGTCCGGAAGCCCCCAACACACCAGCGACTAATGTCCCGGTTCGGTGCATCACACCACCTGGTTCGCAACCGAGAATCTCGGCGAACACGAAACCGGAAATCAGCATCAGCAGCGAGATCGTGGAAAGTGTCATCGCCAGAACACCCGCTCCGAAGACATAGTTGGCCACAGTTTCGCCCGTCAAGGGTGCCAATGACTTTGCCAAATGGAATGCATCCCGTTTGACAAGTGCCGCAGCCAGTTTCTTTTCGGCTAACGTTGCGGCGGGAACCGTCAACTGCCCGATCTTGTCGGAACCATCCGCTTCCGCTTTTTTCCTCGCTGCCGCCAATGCCTTGTCTTTGAGTGACTTGTCCCGATCAGCCAACAGCTTCTCGTAAGCGCCTTTGTCTTTTTCTCCGGCGGGTATAACATCTTCATCCGTAACTGCGTAACGGAAGTCATCGACCTTTGTGTGGAACTGATGTCCAGATGCAATCACGACGCAACCGGTTGCGATGATGTAAGGAATGAACATACCAGTCGACAGGTCAAATACGACCAGGCCACGATAGTTCTTATTCCACTTCTTTCGCAGCAATGAATAGGGAAAAAGGAATGTCATATTGATGCCGACGGCAGTCGCGGCGGCGGCAATCATCACATCTCGTTGCTGGCTGACGATCGAATCGGACCAGAACTTCCGAGCCGACCCTGATGAAATGGCGCTCAACAGAGGTTCAAAGGTTTTCGCCGGTTGACTGAAACTGTTCAGATCAGGCCGGAGACCAGCGAGGATGGCGCTCCAGTCCAATTCAGACTCCCGGCTGATGACAATCACCACACCGATAAAACAGAGGACAATCGCCGCGACCATCAGTTTCAAAATTGTCTCATACAGCTTGATTCCCCAGCCGCCATGATCGTAACTCCACGTGATGATCGTCGCGATCACCAGCAGGACGGTCACAATGATCAATTTATGAATGTTGTTGAAGATGAATAGCCTGGTTTTGTAGCTGGCCCGTTTCACGCAGGCGGTGAATTTATTGTCGCCACTGACGTCCGGCTTTTGCACACCGGCAGCCTTTTCCTGCCCCCAGGCCAGAATGAAACCGGATTTGTCTTTTCCGTTTTCCTGAAGCGGCTTACCATCCTCACCAACGACGATATCACCGAAGGCAGGGTTCGCCAGATTCTGTGTGACCACACCGGTTGCAAGAGAGTATTGAGGGAGGCACCAGACGATGTTGGCGGCACAGACGGCCAATGCCCAGCCCCAGCCCATCACCGGGTTGATGTGTTCATTAATGCTCTTGAACGGTTTTTCGCCGGTGGAAAGCGTCACATAGCCAATGGCGCTAAGCATGATGATACCGAGAATCATCGCCAGCGGTTGCAGCCACATCAGGCTGTAGCCGGCAATCACACCGAGGTAAAGACTGCTCGCCAGGGAACCACCGCCGAGCGTGATCGCACTTTGCAGCCAACCAGGTCCGGAGAGTTTGATGTAACCGCCCAGCCGCTGGCCAGGCGGTCTTTTCATCAACTCTTCCATGCGGGCATGTTCTTCATTGATTGCGAGTTGCTCATCGGAGGGTGTTGTCGAACTGTCGGACATCGTGACGTTCATCCCGTGAGATTCCAAGGGGTGTGACTTCTCTGTGAAAAACGGAGGTCTGCCGAAAAAACCGGCGGAATGGCCCCACCAGCCTACCTGTCCCAGGAAATGCACGCAACCAATGCACCGCGATTCGTTGCGATGCGAGAAGCTCTCATACCTGGTGATGTCTGGAAACGTCTTACGCCCCCCTGTGCCGCGATGAACGTCATTTGGCCTTCAAAATACAAGCCTCCGCGAGTCAGAGACATCGCACCAGAAAGTAAACTGCTCTAATTTCCCGATTTTTGTTTCGGGGGCAGCGCAAGGCTTTTTTCATCGATGTCGATTGGAGCACCATCTTTCGGAATGTCGATCTTCGCCGTCCACAGAATCGCATTCACGACCATCCGGCGAAATCGGTCATCCTGAAAGTTTTTGTAAGGATGTCCCAGTGTGGTGGAAAACGACCGGCCACCATCAGGCCGCTCGAATGCCCAGCCAACGACCACCTCTTTCCCCATCTTTTCTGTCACCTGCAACAAAGGCTGCGCTTTATCAAGGACAGGGTTGAGGTAGTACTCGTCGGTGATTTTGAATTCTCCCCAGCCCCGGCAAATCGGATGACCGGGTTGAAGTTGTTTCAACACCGATGTCCCGCCACTCAAGCCAACATTGCTGACCCATGTTCCACCCGTATAACTGAGCCAGCGCGGACCAAGACGATCGAGGTTCTTCTTGTAGACCGAGGAAGCCCAGTGGATGGTCATGAGGCCAACGCCACTTTGTATCAACTTGTCGACCTGATCCCGATGAGGGCCATCCAACAGAAACTCGGCGGCGGGGCGGGTGTAAATGACAATCGCCGTTATTCCCTTCAGTTTTTCCGCATCGCCGGGCCAGCCGTTGGAAACAACCGTTTCGACATCGGGTGTCAACTGCAGACATTTGGCAAGCATCTCACAAGTATGCATATACATGTGAGAGCCATAGGGATGATCCGGTTTTTTCCCGATCAACAGGACTTTTGCCTTGTCCGCGCCAAGTGACGTTGCACAAGACACAGCGAACGCGCAGGTCAACAGCATGAGTGAACGCAACCAGCTCATCTCCCTCTCTCTCCTGCCCGCAGACATGCCCCGAATATCAGTTCGATGGTTTTCCGATGCAGAACAGCTTGTTCGTCGTCCGAATGTAAAGCTGACCGTGCGACGCGATGATCGAAGAACGAACATAGCCATCGATCGGTTCGGTTTCCATCGGAATGACTCGTTTAACCTTGCCATCTTCCGCATTGATGATTGCGACTTCGCCATCGAAGTTGATCAGATAGATTTTGCCATCAGCCGCCAAAGGCGATGCTTCATACTTCTTGCGGCCCGGTGTGACGGTCGTCCACTTCACCTTCCCGGTTTTGGGATCAACACGCGACAGATACTTGCGGACATCGCTCAAGACGAAAAAGTCGCCATCGTAACAGGCGGGCGTGGGAACATCGGAAGAGAGTGCGCGCGTTTCTTTGCTGGTCCAGGCAATCGCGTCGTCGGTCAGTTTCTCCCTGCCACCTGCTTTGATAGCGTAAATCGGGTCCCGCTTGGGCGCACAAGCCAGTACCACACCCCCACCAGCCACTGGTGAAGGAACCAGCCGCCAATGCCCGATATGCTTCGGGTTCCAGGTTCCCCACTGCCAAAGTTCCTCACCCGTTTCCAGGTCATGTCCCGAGAGATAATCTCCCCCGGCAACCAGCAGTTCCTTGCGTCCGTTGAATTCGAAAGGCATCGGTGTATTGAACGACTCCTGCGATTCAGCATTGGCCTGGGTAGGCCGAACATGTCGGAACTTCTCTTTTCCAGTCGCGGGGTCCATGCCGAGGATCACCGAGGCTCCTTCGCCCCGCTGCAGAATCTGCATGTAGAGCGTTCCTTCAAAAATCACAGGGCTGGTACTGAAGGTCCAGCCAAAGGCAAACGGCCCCAGATTTTTCTCCCATTGTTTCTCACCTTTGAAGTTGCAGGCGACCATTTCCCCGCTGCCGAAAAAGTAGACGACCGTTTTGCCATCGGTCGTGGGTGAGGGAGCGGCAAAAGTGCTGCGCGTGTCCTTGCGGATTTTTTCCCCGACTTTGTGCTGCCAGAGTGTCTGCCCGTTCTTGCGATCCATTGCCAATACCAGCAGCGCGTCGTTGTCCTTATCAGTAGATGTAAGAAACACATGATCGCCGGAGACGATCGGCGTGCACGAACCGACGCCGGGAAGATCGACACTCCAGGCAACGTTTTCGGTTTTGCTGAACTCCTCGGGGAGGTTGGTTTCGTCGGATGATCCATTGAATGCAGGACCACGCCAGTTCTGCCAGTCGCCTGCGAAGAGGGGGATGGTCATGGTCAGAGCGACGAATGTCACAAGACAACGCAAAATCATGTTCGATCCTTTTGGAAAACCGTGGTTGGCGGATGTCGTCTGTTAGAACAGTTTACTTTCTGGTGTGACGTCTCTGGTTCGTGGGGGGCCTGTATTTGTGGGCCAATCGATACCCATCGCGGCACAGAAGAGCATAATACACTCTGTTCACATTCACCCTCATTTTGGAGAAAAAACGTTCTGGAAACCAGTCAAACGATCTGATTGATCGAGGAAGTTGAGGCACATTACAGGAGATGTCGGGCTTTGATGTCCAGATACTGGCTGATCAGTTTGGCCGAAAGCTGTTCGGGAAGCGTGTCGAGCATCAATAATCCCTGTTTTTGCAACTGCGCAATTTCCAGAGATTGACTGGCGACCATACCGGCAGCTGCGGCGATCTGAAACGCTTCGAGGTCCGTCTGCGGGATGCCGTCGAGCCGTTCGTTCAACGGGACATTTTGCAGCAACGCATTGATGACGAGATGGGGACGTTTTAACTGCCGTGCGGATTTTCCCATCGCTTTGAGGTGCACTTCATCCAGCGCGTGGGAGACAAGGATCAGCAATGCCCGTTTGCGACAGCGTCGGTGAGTCTCCTCGACCAGCAGATTGTAATCACTCGCTTCATACGTTGGCTGCAAATCGTAAAGTTGTCGGATCAGTTTTTGCGCGGCGGACACTCCACGTACTGGTGGGACCCAACGTTCGATTTTATTCGAGAACGCCAACACACCGACGGTATCTCCCTGACGCAAGGCCACGTAACTCAACAGAATAATGGCGTTGAGCGCACGATCGAAATGTGTAATGCCATCCAGTTCGTTGCACATCGAACGACCGCAATCCAGAAGAAAGATAATCGTCTGATTTTTCTCGACGACATATTCGCGACTGATTAAATTTTGATGCCGTGCTGTTGCTTTCCAGTCGATGCTGCGGTATTCGTCCTCGCGCCGATATTCACGAAGACGTTCGAATTCATTTCCACGTCCACGCAGACGTGAAAGTCGCACACCCGCTTCAGCCAGTCGGTTTTGCCGTGCCAGCAATTCCACACCATGCACGGCCTGGATGTCGGGATAAATCCTGACCGGAAACTCCAACTCGCGGACATCGGAGAGCGTCCAGAGCCCGAGTCGACTATGACCTCGCAGATAGACCGACCCGAAGCGATTTCTTCCCCGTTGATGGGGCTGCACATGATAAACCGAGTGTCGCCTTTGATTCGGCTTCAATCGCAGTTCAAAGGGCAGATCAGACGTCGTGCAGGGTTCGGGCGGCTCATCATGCACCTGTACGTGCACCGACGAACGGTTGCAGTTGTGAAGACGAAGCGTGACGGCATTTTGCGCACCAACGCTCATCACATCGTTCGTGTCGCGTTCGACATGAATGTTTGCCGGTGATGGTGAAAGCAAGCGGTCCAGCAACGAAACCAAAAAGATAAAAACCGTCGCCAGAATTCCGAGGTCGCGCGCGGTCGCATCGAAAATCCCAGCCAACAGAGGGACTGCGGCAGCAGCGTAAAGCAGCATTTGCAATGGTCGGGGCATCATTGGCGGGGGGCCTCGACGGATTCCAGAATCTCGCGAATCACGTCTTCCATTGCGACCCCTTCAATCTCCGCCTCCGGTTTCAGCCGCATGCGATGCCGCAGCACCCAGGCCGCCAGTTCCTTCACGTCATCGGGTACGACAAAATCCCGACCTCGACAGGCGGCCAATGCCCGGGACGCCAACAGTAAATTGACACTCGCCCGCGGGCTGGCTCCCACTTCCACCGTATGCCAGTTGCGTGTCTTGTGGACGACTGACGTGATGTAATGAATGACCTGAGGTTCGATGATAATGTGGCCGATCGCTTTCTGGATCGCCAGCACATGTTCAGCCTGCATGATGGCCTTGAGGCCGAATGATGCCAGTTCGCGGTTGTCCCGACCGCTGGCGTAATGATTCAGAATGCCATCTTCCTGTTCCTGCGTCGGGTAATCGACCAACAGTTTGAACATGAAACGATCCAACTGAGCTTCCGGTAGCGGGTAAGTCCCTTCCTGTTCGAGCGGGTTTTGTGTGGCGATGGTGATAAATGGCCGATCCAGCGAATAAGTTGTGCCGTCGACGGTGACCTGACGTTCCTGCATTGCTTCAAGCAGCGACGACTGTGTTTTCGCGGGAGCGCGGTTGATTTCATCTGCCAGCAGTAAATTGGTGAAGATCGGACCGGGGTTGAAGACAAACTCGCGGTCCTTCATGTTGTAAATCGAATGGCCGGTGACATCCGAGGGCATCAGATCGGGAGTGAACTGAATCCGGTTGAAATCACACGAGAGAATTTTGCTGAGCGTATTCACCAGCAACGTCTTGCCAAGACCGGGAACACCTTCAATCAGCACGTTCCCTTCGCAAAAAAGGGCGATCAAAACCCCTTCGATGAGCTCGCGCTGTCCCACGACAACTTTCTGGATCTCTTCAACGGCCCGGTCGAAGGCCTTTTCAATCTGCGCCACTTCCATCGTGGTCTGTCCCATACTGCTGCGGTGCGGAATTTTGAGCTTACGCCAATCGCAGCCACTTCAAACTGTGAGCCAGCCGAATTCGGAGTTCATCGCGCGCCGCATCCTGTTGATGGGGACAACGGCGATTCAGTCTCAGTGAATTGCGAAGTGGGCATTCTACCCGTAGTGATGGAGGGTGTGCGACCGCTCATTGCCCGATTTTGGATTTCTTTGGCAAAGTCGCGAGGAGAACCAGCAGCCCAGAATTCCATGTCAGCGTACACTCCCGTGCCTCCCTGCGAATTGCCGGAAGATCCTCAGGAACAGCACATCTGTAGCGCTGCAAAATTCAACCGCCGCAACCCTTCACCAGCGCTCCACTTTTGAACCGCCATTAACAGGTGTGACCGATAATCATCCCTTCTTCTCGGTTGACAGGAACGACTACGTCGAGATCGGCCAGATGAGAGAAGGCGACTCTGTCAAGGGGATCGATGGTGTCACCCGAATAACGAGAATCGAATCCCGTTTTGCCCGTCCGGGCGAAATGCTTTACAATCTGGAAACGCACAACGAGCATGTGTTTCAGGTGACAACCGCTGGGATTCTTGTTCATAACAGTTGTGTGTTGACGAGCTACAGTGAAGACTTGGGACATCATGTTTTTGCGAAGCGAGCTTTTGAAAGTGTTCCGGGTTACAATCCACGACAGGCATTGGCGATTGGCAATAAAGAACTCAAGCGCCTTGGATTGGAACACTTAGGTCCAAACAGCATCACGAGTACACAACGTCGACTCTTTCGAGAACTCGCTGAAAGCGGTCGTCCCAATACGCTCGCTGAACATGCGCGTATAGCGCACGAGACCCTTATCGAACATGGTGTGAAGCCAAAAGATGCAAAAAGGGTGGTCGACCAGGCGATGAAACAACTGAATTCTTGGGGAATTACAGCCCCAAAACACATTCCATGGGGCGGCTGAAAAATGACTCCTGACCCAAAGACGACGTTGGAAGAATTTGGCAAATTACTTATTAGAGATGCGTATGACCAAACAATCGATGTTCTTCACACCCTGCTTTCGCGTGGTTTACGTGGGGCCAGAAAGGATGAATTGCATCTGGCTTACGAATCATTGGATGAACGAACCCAAAAATTGGTCCGACAGCTCATGCAAAAGGCGGTCGATCAAATGTTCGCACACTGCCTGAATTTCTTTGACGCACATGAAATTCCGATTGCGTTCTCGCTTCCTGATGGTTCCGAATTTGATGTCACACATGTTAGTGATGGCTTAGCAACGGAACCATTTACAGAGTTAGGCTGGATTGCGAAATTCAGCAAATTCGCGAACGGTATTGAACCGTTGGACTAAAATGGTCGAGGTCGAGACGCAACAGGGGTGAAAACTCACTTTGCGTGAGATTTGGAAAATTGGGCATCGTCAAATGAGGACTTACGGAATAGATGAAATGATGCGTTACGCAAAGACGTTGCCGGAGTTTCAATGAAGTCATCTGCGATATTCAGTGTCAAACAACATCTGGAATTTCCAAAGTGGGGGGCCATCATTTGCCCGACCGCAAGGCGCTATCGCAACATTGGCCTCCTCAGAATACCCCAATAAATCTGGTGGTGCTTCGTGGACCGTAGTGGATTCGTCACCTCACGCGGATCACCGATTGTCCGTGGCGTGTTTATTGTATCAGATGGTCCTGCACTTTTAATGATACTGGACCTGTCCGATCAGGTCTTGACGGAAATATCGTCTTTGCCACCCATTCAGATCCCTTTGTTCAGCTATGCTGCTCGCGACGTTTGGGCAGAACCTCAATTCTATCGGGTTGATCTTGAAAATCGAAATGTCGTCTTTGAACTGAAGTCGAATCCGGCAACAGAGGTCCATTTTCCCGAGTTTTCTCACCCCATTCCGGAAAAGTCAATTCGGCTTACTCCAATGAACAATACTGATTACCCGGACTTCATTTTACGACTTCTTCCTTGAACTGTTGAGTTGCGTCTTTTTTTTCGGCTTTGTCGGAACGCTCTTTCGCCTTGCGGATGTTCTCCGCATTCCGCTTTTTCAGATGCTCAGGCCACTCAAACTTTGGCGCAGTTTTCGGATCGTAACCCGCCAGATGCCCGGTCAACCGTGTCGTTGGTTTTGTGTAGACGAGATTCGTCTTGCCGAAGACTTCCTCGCACATTCTGGCCAGACCGGGATCGTACTCACGCAGTTCCTTGCGCGTGTTGACATGATTGTGGTCGTGGTCCGGTTCCCGGTTGTTGTTGAACCAGGATTGCACACCTTCGGCAAAGTATTCCGCGTGATTGGTTGACGGGTATTTCCCAGCCCAAAGCCCCTGTTCCATCGCCTTGTCGTAAGTCGCCTTTAATCGTTCATCAAACGTCGGGTCGAGCTGATTTATCCCACGGTAATGAATGTTGTGCGCGAACTCGTGTATCAGAATGTTCTCCTGATGATACGGATCGCCCGGATAACAGAGCAGGTTTTCTTCGCCTGCCGAGCAGACCGGATCGGTTCTGGAGCCACCCAGCCCCCTGGCACGGGCATCCCAGAACAACTTCGGTTTCAGCCAGGCGTGATCCGGAATGTCGGTCGTGTATTCATTGTAAGCCATCACAATCATGCGCGAGCCACTGGCGATCATCGCCTTGCGAATGTCGGGGCGCTCTGCCAGCATTTTGTCGATTAGAAATGCTGCTTCCTTTAGCGCATAATCGTTCACCTTTCCGGAAGCAATAACCGGATAACCGCTCGCACTGACGTACTTCCTGTAGAACTCCGGCAGTCGCAATTCCTTTGGCGGTTTGGTGACTTCGTACTTTTTCGCCTTCGCCCTGGCATCGGTCGACGGATTCTCTGCCAGAGCAGAACCGACCACACAGAACATCAATCCTGTCAACACCATCAATACCGCAACGTCTTTCAAACGCATGGTGAATCCCCTTCTTCATTCACGACGTCGATGTTTCACGTTTCGATGAGTTTGATTTTTCGCCCCTGCCGAACTTCATCCAACAATTTTAACGCGACCGGTTGTTGCGATCGAATGTGATGAGCCAGAGTCGTCCTGGCTTTCGCCCACCGCTTTGCCAGCACATGTGAGAGGATCTCGCGATGCTGGTACGCCATCCCGGAGAGAACCACATCCTCCAGGGCTGCGTAGTCGAACAACGCTGTATAGTACCCGCCGTTCGCCTCAAAAAAACGTTGAATGTACGAATTGCCGGAGCATTCAATGAAGTACCGATGAAGATCGTTATCGAGTCGTGGCCCATCATCGCTATCAAGTGAACTGTTCCCCACCAGCAGTCGTTCCAGGGTCTGTTGTTCGAGGTTGGGCTTCGCAAGATTCAAGGCCTGTATCTCAAGAGTTTCCCGCACATCCAGATAGGCGGCCATGTCACCCTCGCGAAACGGACGAACCTTCCAACCCCGCCTTGGCACATGATCAAGCAATCCGCGACCTGCCAACCGATGAAACACCTGCCGCAGCAATGTCCGGCTGATGGCATGTTGCCCGGCGACCGCCTCTTCGCGCAGGAAACTTTCATCACCCCGCAGGCTGAGATGTAAGAGTTCCTGCTCCAGCACCGCATCCCAGTCGACGGGTGGCGTCGGGGTATCAACGCGTTTTCGCCGACGGACGCAAATGCGATTGGCCGATAACCTGCCATTGGGTTGACGGGTCAGCAGTTCCCGTTCAACCAGATGATCGACCGCTTTCCGCACGGGAGTCAGACTGACACCGTAATGCCTGGCGAGATGATTGAGCGTGAGACACGGCCGGAATGTCTCGTTGTTCGATCGCAGCCGAGCTTCGAGATCCCGTTCGATGTAATCCGCCAGTGTCACTCTTGCGTTCTTTCGCTGCACAAATCGCTGTGTTTCGCCGGAACGCCAATCATTCCCACTCGACATAGTTGATATTGTATCCAAAAACACTATTCTGGAAAGTGGTTCAACAAAAATATCAGGATCCGCTCTCAGAAACTGGCCGAGGTGATATCATGAGTACCGACTGGCAGGGCGTCTTCCCGGCTGCCACCACGCAATTCCACGACGACGAAAGCCTGAACATCGAAGGCACACTCAAACATGTCGACGTGATGATCGATGCCGGGATTCATGGCATCATCATGCTCGGCACGGTCGGCGAGAACTGCTCACTCGAATGGGGCGAGAAACTGGAATTGCTGCAGGCGACGAACGAGCATATCGCCGGGCGAATTCCGGTTCTCTCTGGTGTGGCGGAATACACGACGTCGCTGGCTGCCCGATTTGCCTCGTCGTGCGAAGAAATCGGTCTCGATGGGCTGATGGTTCTGCCCGCGATGGTTTACAACTCCGACGCGCGCGAAACGGTGAACCATTTCCGTGGCGTGGCGGACGCCTCCAACCTGCCGATCATGATCTACAACAACCCGGTCTCCTACAAAGTCGACATCCAGCCGGAGACATTTGCGGAAATGGCGGACGAACCGAAGTTCGTCGCAATCAAGGAGTCGTCGGAAGATGTCCGCCGTATTACCGATCTGACGAATGTCTGTGGCGATCGTTACGCACTCTTCTGTGGCGTGGACGATCTTGTACTGGAAAGCCTGATGCTGGGTGCAACCGGTTGGGTTTCCGGCCTGGTCAATGCCTTCCCTGCGGAAAACCGGCTGCTGTGGGATTTGGCAATGGAAGGCAAGTGGGAAGAGGCCCGCGAAGTTTATCGCTGGTACACACCACTGCTGCATCTCGACACGCACGTCAAACTGGTGCAGTATATTAAACTGGCTGTGGCGGAATGCGGCTATGGTTCGGAGTTGACGCGACGGCCCCGTTTAACGCTGGTGGGAGAGGAACGGGAAGAAGTCCTCAGTATCATTCGCAAAGGGATTGAAACGCGCCCGGAGATTTAGAGCCGTCTGCATTTTGGTGTGACGCCATCGCGGAATGAAATCACAAGAGATCACGGTTTCATCGCTGCGTTGGCCTGGTTTTTCTTCATGTGCAATGCGGTTGTCCTGTCCGATTCTTTCCCTGGCGGAGAAACTCTTCCGGGTGAATCCACTCGCTCGTCCGCTTGTGGTGAAAACGGAGGAATTCTTCGACCCAGCGGCGATAAATCTGCGTGGTTCGGGGTGCAAGTCGCCGAACTTCGCAGGCCGCCACATATTGATCAAGCAGTTTCATATCTAGTGGTCCGTCAAGATTGAAATTTGGGTTCGGTAAAGTTGCAAGGAGCGACAACGGAGCGGGTTATGTCAACCCGTACCCCAAAACAAAGCCTTGACAAGGCACTGGCATTCTGCTGCGCAAGTTTTGCCGTGTCAATTCA
>JANQSH010000084.1 GCA_028284145.1 Planctomycetaceae bacterium
ACTGCAGGCCGACGTCAGACGCTTGAAATTGCTCAGCCAGCGTCGCGGCTTCGATTTTCAGATTGTGGCCATTCCGGATTCGTTTGACGTTGAAAGCAATGAGCCCTTCGATCAACAATACATGCAAGCGCTTTATGATCTCGGATATTCGGCAGGTTCTACCGGCGAATTGTGGACACAAGAACCGGGCGTCTTCTGATACCCTCCCTCGGACCGGTCGTCCTGAGACATCGCATCATCGGGAACCGAACCACACAAATGCAACGGGGCAAACGAGCAGGAATGCCGCAACAACAAGCCATCGATCCTTCTGACCAAAAGCGGCGCATCAACACGTTTGACCCTCAATCCCGATTGACAGGAACCTTCCTGGTTCGTTGGTGAGAAACCATGCGAGAAACCATCAACAATCTTTCTACCCTGATGATGGCATCGTTCCTGGTTCAGGCCTCGAACGCAGCGATCACGACCATGGTAGGGGTCATCGTCGCCATACGTGATGGAACACAGTCCGATGTGTCACTGATCGCTGGCTGTTATGCCGTCGGATTCGTTCTCGGTTGTTTCGCCATACCATCTCAAGCCGCTCGAATTGGCCTGATCAGAGCCTATGCCGCATCTGCAGCAGTCTTGACGATGTCCATCATCGGGCTCGATTTTCTGACGGGAACCATGGAGTGGGCGTTTTTGCGGTTCATAATGGGATCTTCCGTTGCCGCCGTTCTCGCCGTTTCCGATGTCTGGATCAATGGCCGTTTGCCGCAACAAATCAGGGGCCAGGTCATTGCAGTCTATTCGATCGTCCTTGGCCTGGGTTCGGTGGCAAGCCAGTTGATCTTCCTGGTGGTCGACGTCGAGTCCGAAGGACTGGTGCTTCTGTTTGCTATTCTGATGAACCTTGCCGTCGTTCTGGTTGCCACCACTTCGACCGAAGCGCCATCAGTCCCCCGCAAACCGCCCGGGCAATTTCGCCTGGTCATGATAACGTCGAAAACCGCAAGTCTCGGAGCATTCGTATCGGGATTTTCATCCATTGCGATCATAACAATCATACCTTTTTATCTGACGGAGTATGGAATTCCGAGTGAAAATGTCGCGATGGTTTTGTTTGCACTTTACCTTGGCAGGTTGGTGTCACAGTGGCCGGTGGGTGTTTTGTCCGACCGGCTCGACCGC
>JANQSH010000085.1 GCA_028284145.1 Planctomycetaceae bacterium
ACTGCAGGCCGACGTCAGACGCTTGAAATTGCTCAGCCAGCGTCGCGGCTTCGATTTTCAGATTGTGGCCATTCCGGATTCGTTTGACGTTGAAAGCAAAGAGCCCTTCGACCAAAAATACATGCAAGCGCTTTATGATCTCGGATATTCGGCCGGTTTTACCGGCGAATTGTGGACACAAGAACCGGGCGTCTTCTGACCCCATCCCTCGGATCAGTTGTCCCGAGACATCGCTTTATCGGGAGCCGAACCACACAAAAGCAACGGGGCAAACGAGCAAGAATGCCGCAACAACAAGCCATCGATCCCTCTGACCAAACGCGGCGGATCAATACGTTTGACCCTGAATCCCGATTGACCGGGACCTGCCCGGTTCGTTGGTGAAAAACCATGCGGGAAACCATCAGCAATCTTTCTACCCTGATGATGGCATCGTTCCTGGTACAGGCCTCGAACGCAGCGATCACGACCATGGTCGGGGTCATCGTCGCCATACGTGATGGTACGCAATCCGATGTGTCACTGATCGCTGGCTGTTATGCCGTCGGCTTCGTTCTCGGTTGTTTCGCCATACCATCTCAAGCCGCGCGAATTGGCCTGATCAGGGCTTATGCCGCATCCGCAGCAGTCTTGACGATATCCATCATCGGGCTCGATTTTCTGACGGGAACCATGGAGTGGGCGTTCTTGCGGTTCATAATGGGATCATCCGTTGCCGCCGTTCTCGCCGTTTCCGATGTCTGGATAAATGGCCGATTGCCACAACAAATCAGGGGTCAGGTCATTGCGGTCTATTCGATCGTTCTTGGTCTGGGGTCGGTGGCAAGCCAGTTGATCTTCTTGGTGGTCGACGTCGAGTCCGAGGGACTGGTGCTTCTGTTTGCCATTCTGATGAACCTTGCCGTCGTTCTGGTCGCGACCACTTCGACCGAAGCGCCATCAGTCACCCGCAAACCGCCCGGGCAATTTCGCCTGGTCATGATAACGTCCAAAACTGCCAGTCTCGGAGCATTCGTATCGGGATTTTCATCCATTGCGATCATAACGATCATACCTTTTTATCTGACGGAGTATGGGATTCCGAGTGAAAATGTCGCGATGGTTTTGTTTGCACTTTACCTTGGCAGGTTGGTGTCACAGTGGCCGGTGGGTGTTTTGTCCGACCGGCTCGACCGC
>JANQSH010000119.1 GCA_028284145.1 Planctomycetaceae bacterium
GTTTGCCGGCTTGGTTTCCAAGACCGATTTGGTCAACGGCACAGCGGACGACGGTCGCGACGCGGTTCCGGGGCCTCCGAACGCATATGGGGCGACGCTGCTGCTCGATTACCCAGGTGCGTTTGACAACGATCGCGGAGTGAGTGACGGGGACTACCTGGCCGGCCAGAGCTCTTGGCTGACAGCCCCCGGTTGGGCGATTTCACACGCAACGCCCAGGGTTTCCACGGCCACCTACGCATTTGCCAACCCGACCGATGTGACCGCCATCCATATTTACCACGCCCATCACAAGGAACACGGTCTCGATGTTCAGGTAGAGATCGACTCTGGAACCGGATTCACCACGTTGGTCGATGCCGGCCCACGCCTGTATGAAGGCGAAATTCGGCTGGTCATCGCCAGCAACACCCAGCCTGGCGTGACGGCGATCGCCACGCACGTAAAGCAACTTCGATTGTTGTTCGACACACGGTCATTGCCCAGAAACTTCAGCATGATTCGCGAGATCGACGTATTCGGTCAACCGACGAAAGGAACCTCAAATGCAAGTATTCAGAACTAGATTCCCATGGCATCGTCAACTGGCCCGGCAAGCGTTGGATGAGCCAGCCTCTCACGAAGGAGCAAAGCGATCGAAAATGTGACCTAGCGAATGTAATTTTCAGAAGTCGTTCCAAATTTTCCGCGTTGATCAAAAGCAGCGGTCGGTGACCGCTCGCGAAACACTGGTTTTTATACATCTCCCAAAAAAACAGTGATTTCTGGAGTCTCATTTTTGGAACGACTGATTTTCAGAATTTTGATGAAACACCGTTATGCAATCTATTTTTGAAAGGAAAGACTCATGACTTCTCGCATTACAGCTTTGGTTTTCTCCGTCGTTTCGTTGGTCGTTGTCGGTTCGGTCCAGGCGATGCCTGTCGCGCAAGTCACAACCGGGGTTGTTGGCCTCTTTACCGAAATCGACAGTGAACTTCCTCCCGTCAGCAATAACGACTTTGTCAATGGCGCTACCTCAGGCGGACCTGCCAATGCAAACGGCGTAACCCTTGCCCTTAGTGCTCCCGGTGTCTTTGGCAGTGATGATGGAGTGAGCGACGGGGCCTACCTGGGCGGCCCTGGGCAAATATCGTCTAACACTGACGGCGGTTGGGGTGTGTTCCAAAGCATAGAAACGGCTACGTACACGTTTGCCAGCCCGACGGACTTCTATGGAGGTTCGATTGGCGTTTACACCGCACATTCTACCAGTGGCGGCGACCTGGATCTGTTGGTGGAAGTCGACACCGGCTCAGGCTTCACCACGCTGGTCGATACAGGCCTTGTTGGAGTAGATATTGCCGAAAACCGTTTGAGCATCGACAGCCTTTTTATCCAAAACTTGGTTGGCCTCCGGTTCACGTTTGATGCAACGACCACAACCTCCCAATTCACGCTGGTTCGCGAGATCGACATCTTTACAACCCCTGAACCGTCGACCGGACTGTTGGCTGCCTTTGGCATGACTGGCCTGGTGATGCGTCGTCGACGTAAACGCGGGTAATGAATATCAGTCGTTCCAAAAACCAGGGCATGAAAAACAGGTTGTTTTCTGGAAATCGGTAAAACCACTTGTTTCGCGCTTCGGTCACCGACCGCTGCTACTGGCCACGCACCAAATTTGGAACTACTGAGTTTGGAATTTCTGATTTGGAATTTGGAAACGGGGCGAAGTCGTAAAGCGAGGATTTTCAATCATGGGCAATCGACCTGAGGCAAAGATTGGTCTGCTGGTTGGTTTGGCGGTTCTAGCCTTGCCTGCTTTGGCGGCGGCCAATGTTGTTCAGAATCCAAACTTCGCCTTTAACGGCGGAGGTGCTTTCACCACAGACGCCGACGACATCCCCAACTGGACACTTCCGCAAAACGAGTCGCTTGCAATCGCAAGCAATCCCCAGCCGATCTTCGACTTCACACACGAATACTACCAAATTCAAACTGGCACCGGCCCGAATCAGCAGACCTCTACGCTATCCCTGTTTCAACATGTCACCCTTTCTAGCAGCGGCGTCGCCCCCGCGATTCTTAGCATGGTGGCGTCGCATCGGAATGACAATGTGAATACTAATGGCGGCGTCTTTATCCAGCTTTTTGCAGGCCACGTAGGTGTAGGCGCCACCGGGTTTGGTGGACTAACGCCGCTTACCCCGGATAGGACGGTGGCCCCCGCACTCAGCGGTGTTCTACAAACCTTTTCGAATACCTACTTCGACCTGGCCCCAGGCGACTACACCGTGCGTGTTGGCGGTTTTCGCAACACCGGACAACTATTCCAAGCTGCGATCAGTGAAGTTTCTTTTTTCGCGTTGCCCGAGCCATCGACCGGGTTGCTGCTCAGTTTTGGATTGTTCGGACTCGTGATGAAACGCGGTCAAGGGTTGAGGGTGTAGGGTCTTTGAATTTCTGATTTCTGATTTGGAATTTAGAATTTGACGCGCTGACGCGTACTAACAACTAAAAACCAACAACCACTCTTCCTTTGCGTCTCTGCGAGATCCTCAAAAAACAGAAAAGAGAACTGCGCGTTGTAAACGATGTACTTTTGCCCCCTAGCCGCGATGTAACACATCGCTGGACAGAGCAACGCATCTGAGAGACATGTGAACTC
>JANQSH010000109.1 GCA_028284145.1 Planctomycetaceae bacterium
AACTTTCATCTTTGCGAACTCTGCGTCTTGATGGTTCACCAGTTCTTGACGGTCCAATCGTTCCCCGCGATCCAGAGACGTCACACCAGAAAGCAAACCGCTCCTGGCTGTCGGACTTTTCTCTGTGGCGGATTGAACCTCATTTGGAACTGTCATAGCAGTGTGAAGGTTGCTACACCTAACTGTGGCTCACAATAGAGACACACCTTCTCTTCCTGCTACACCGCTGGTTCGCCAGTGAAGTATTCCGGAGCGGCGTCGGCTTTCCATTTGATGTTACAACCCAGGCTCGGCTTTTGATCCACAGGGATTTCTTCTCCAGCAAGTACCGCATCACAGGCGGCGCGCATATCGGCTCCCGTAATGGGCGTATCACTTTTCGGACGCGAGTCGTCGAACTGACCGCGATAGACCAGTTTCTGATCTCCGTCAAACAGGAAAAAATCCGGAGTACAAGCCGCATGACAGGCTTTGGCCACTTCCTGCGTTTCGTCATAGAGATACGGGAAACAGTAGCCGGCCAACATCGCTTCAGCCTGCATCTTTTCGGGACTGTCATCAGGATAGTTGGCAACATCATTCGAATTGATGCCCACGATCGCCAGTCCCTTTTCCTGATACTCGCGGGTGAAATCAGCAAGGGCTTCGCGCAGATGAATGACGAAGGGACAATGATTGCACATGAAAATTACCAGCAATCCCACCTTGCCAGAAAAGTCGGACAGGGAAACCGTGTTGCCATCCACATTCGGCAACGAGAAATCCGGTGCGGACGTTCCCAAAGGGAGCATGGTGGATGCCGTTTTAACCATTGAATGATCTCCATAAACAAATGCGGTTGATCGATTGGAGGAATTGTTACTTTCGTATTCACAACGTATTCAAATCAGAAAATGACTGAGGAGTCACAAGTATCAAGAGTGTGATTGTTCAGGAGACGTCAACGTTCATGGTATTTCGCCAGTAATGGCGCAACGATACTCTCGGAAACAAATGCCTTGAGTTGCTCCGCACTGTTTTCCTTTCCCAGTTGTGCAATCTGTTTGATGAGTGAACTGGAAATGTGCGTGTATTGATCGCTCGACATCAGAAAGACCGACTCAATTCGAGGATCAAGAGCGCGGTTGGCTAAAGACATGGTGAACTCAGCTTCAATATCGGTCAGCGTGCGAACGCCTCGAAGCATGACCGACGCACCACACTGGCAGACAAAATTCACGGCCAATCCACTGAATTGTTTCACATCGACATTGGGGATCGACGCGACAACGTCATTTAGCAGGTCTTCTCGTTCGTCGGAAGTGAACAGCGTCTTTTTGTCAGGATTGATCCCGATGCCAACGGTCAACTGGTCAAAGATCCTCGCTCCCCGCTGGATAATATCCAGGTGGCCGAGAGTGGGGGGATCGAAGCTGCCAACGTAAACGGCGTGCGATGTGGAACTGTCGCTCATGCGGGTCTTTCATTGAAAGGGCGGCGAGGTATTTTCGCGAACTGGTTCATTGTAATCAATGCGGTGATCAGTTTCCGGTCACAGTGGAGGATTGACGATTACGACACAGCGAATGCCGATTTGGCAGTAACACCGAACAAAGTGAGCTGATTTCCGCGTGTCAAAATGGCAGTTTTGTAGCCGTGTGACAGGCTGGAATTTTCATTCTGTTTAGTAAAGGTAATATGTATAATTGTTTACGGCGCCTGAACTGCGTTCGTGTTTCAGTAATTTCATCTTTGGCAACTGGTACGCTGTTTGCATCACAATTGCAGTCGACAAATGGGCGCGTTTCGCCCTGCCGGTTGATGCTCATTCGAAACGGAATGTGAATATGCCTGTTTTTCGTTGGGGACAAACCTGGAATGCGATCCATGACATTGAGCGTGAAGTGGACCGATTGCTGCGCGATGTTAATCTGACGTTTCAGGGAATTCGATTCGGACGACAGTATCCGCAGCTCAATTTGTTTGAGTTCGATGAAGAGTATCAGATCATCGCCGAACTACCAGGAGTGGATCGCGCTGATTTTGATCTGACGATAGCAAATGGTGTTCTCACAATTGCGGGTATACGGCGAGCACCGGATGATGTTCCGGAAGATCGCTATCGGCGGCAGGAACGTTTTCACGGCAGTTGGCAACGGACTATTCAGGTTCCGGAACGTGTGCGGGAAGAAGACCTGACGGCGGAATTCAACAATGGTATTCTAACGGTTCATCTGCCGAAAGCGCAACCGGCATCACCCAGACAAATTCCCGTCGTCGATAGCCAGGAGGCCGATACATCCGAGTCGACCAGCGAAGGGGTGAACAATGACAAATGATCTTCCCGCAAAACAGGACTCTACCGATAATCTGCCTTCTGGCGAGAATGTAACACCGACAAAACGTTATGTATTTAACCCACCGATTGACATCTATGAGTCGGATGAAGGGCTCGTGCTGTACGCAGATCTTCCGGGGGTCACGGCGGAAACAATCGACCTGCAGGTGCAGAACAACAAGTTGACGTTGTTTGGCCGCATTCGTACCGGGATACCGGAAAACGCACGGGTTGTTCATCAGGAGTATGGCGTGGGGGATTTTTTCCGATCGTTTATTTTGAGTGATGACGTCGACCACGAGCGAATTGAGGCAAAACTCAACAACGGCGTTTTGAAAGTGATTCTTCCCCGAATCGAGAAAAACCAACCCCGCCGGATACAAGTAAACGTACAATAGTCCGACGGACTATTATCTGTGGCGGCTTGAGTCTCATTTGAGACTGTAATAGCAGTGTGAAGACCGCTACAGTGAAACGTGGCTTGCAATAGAACCGTTTACCTTCTGGTGTGACGTTTCTGGTTCGTGGGGGCCTGTGTTTGCAGGTCTGACGATGCCCATCGCGGCACAGAAGAGCGTAATACGCTCTAGATGCGTTACTTTTCACTGGTCTCGCAAACTCCAATGCAGGAGAAAGACTTATGTCCGAAACGGAATCTCAATCAACTCAGTCTGGTTCGCAAAGTGGCGATGCATCGCAGCGCCTTTCCGCGTCTGTCGATCGTTTGAAGCAGGAGTTCGATCGCTGGCTGGATGTCGCAATGGAGCAGGGGGGCCGTGCATTGGATGCGTTCGGGTTCCGTGGCATGTCCAGCGGGTTTTGCCCGGCAATCGATGTCGAGGAAACGACCGAAGATGTGCGTGTGACCATTGATGTGCCGGGAGTGGATCCCATGAACATCGACCTGACGTTGCAGGGCAACATGCTGACGGTGAAGGGGATGCGCCCCAGTCACGATCTGGTGAGTGATGCCGACGTCCATCTGTCCGAGCGTGCGAAAGGAGGGTTCCAGCGCTCAATACCGATGCCGGCGCCAGTCGATGCCGATGCCGTTTCCGCAGAAACCAAAAACGGCGTGCTGTCAATTACCTTACCGAAGACAGCACAGGCCAGGCCGCGAACGATCCATGTTTCCATGCCGGACGATGATACGCCAGCCACAACGCAGGTGCGGACCAACACAGGTGGTGAGACGATTGACGAGATTGTGGACGAGTAAAGTGTACCACACTTAGAGCGAAAAATTTTGCTGATCTTTGATGTCCGTTTTTGGAGGTGGTGTGGCACCCGGAGGCGGCGTGCCATGCCCTTCGCGAATGTAGGCACCCCGCTGACGAGCATACTCCTCTGGCGTGATGTCGTCTTCGGCAGTGTCCTCTGTATCCTGCATTTGTGTGTGGTACTTTTTCAGAAATGGAATGCACCAGCCGCAGCCGGTTCCCGCGCCCCCACACTCACTGATTTGACTCGGGCGACGTGGCTTGTAGATTCGGATGAAGTTGAAAATCTTTCGCCTGGTGATGTGAAAGCAGTAACAGATTTCGTCGTCGGATTTCAACGAGGGAACCTTTCTGATCAGTATGCGTAAAAACTGCTGACGGAGGGATAGTTGAATCGTTTCAGGGTTGGCTGTCGGCTTCATTCGTCTCTGCCGCAAAGACACGAATACGGTTTGTTTCGATTTCATAAACCAGGCCGGCATCGGCTGTGGCTCTGTCGAGAATTTTCCGCACGGTTGTTGCCTGCAGATTAAGACGCATGTGACTGGACAAGCGGGACTTCATGTCCGGCGAATCGCGATCATCAACCACAATGGCAACGCCACTCATCTCTGCAACTTCATCAAGCAAGTCTGCACACGATACGGCGGCAGGAAGTACAAAAGCGTTAATCGGCTGTGTCAGAGCCGATTCGATCTGTTCGATCGTTTTCCCTTCGACGATTGGCGTTGCCGGTTCGTCGGTTTCGCCTGGTTCGAGAGTGACCTTCGGTTCGGATGTGTTATCTGACGGGTCGTCAGGGGTCATCGGCTCCGGGTTGTTTGACTCGGGATCTTCGGATTTGGGCGTCAGTTCTTCCGCGTTATCTTCTGGTGGATTGAAATCGATCACCTCCCCCGGTTCGCCCGGCACGTTTTCATCAAGAGGAAGTCCATCGGCCATGGCCGCCATGCGACGTACAAGTCGCGGGTCGGTTTTCTCCGAAATAAACTGCACGCTGCCGTCCGCCAACAAGACAGACATGCCACCAGTTTCGCCCGTCCCAAAACCATCGTTGCCATTGATGTAAGGCGGATTGGTCAAGGCGCGGATGGAGTGACCATCCCCAGCGGCCCAGGCTCGAAATCCGTCTGACACGCCAGCCACCATCATCGTATTCGCAAGTCCGTCCTTAATATCATCGCGTGTTGTGCGACGTTGATAACCAAAAATGCCGGCGCGGGAGTGATCTTTGGGCAACGATGCCGCATCGATTCCGACTCCTGAAATACCGGCAAAATGACTTGCAGGATATCCATCGTTTCCCGTCAGCCTGTTAAAATTCGGATTCAAAAAAAGGGGCATTTTGCGGCGAACAAATTCCGTTTGCGAGGGATTATTCCAACTGGCGTTCCAGTCAGCCGCAACGCTGTCGTCAGAGGCCGCAACCAACTCCGCCATCCAACTATAACCCTCTTTTCCGGGGCGTTGATCGATTTGCCGACCCGTCGGGTAATGGCCCTGTTTGAGGTGATATCGGTTCAATTCATGTCCCAGCATTCTCAATCGGCCATCCAGGTCATTCGGAACAGTTGGCAGAGGTTGATCAACCTGAGGGCTGTTTTGTGTCTGTTCTCCATTTCCGGAATCGACAGGATTTGTGTCGGTTGAATCTTGCTGATTCCCTGTCGAGCCGAATTCGCTGGAGTCGGGCCAGGCGAATATGACCAGCGAAATGGCGAGAATGCCTGCCACGATCCAGGCGATGGTTGCTGAATTCAGAAAACGGTTACTGGTGGGGGCTGCTGACTCGGATTGCGTTGTCGATGATTTTGCCAGGTTGCTATCGATGGCGGTTTTCGCTGATTCAGATTTCTGGCGACGACCATTGGTTTGTCCGGGTTGCGGTGTTCGAGTCTGCGAATTCTTTTGCCCGGTCGTTTCACGTCGTTGTACGGTCCTTCGGGAGAGCGTTGAAACGGTTGCCAAGCCTTTGTTTGCCAGGGCGGAGGTTCCAGTTTCGTCATCGATCCATTGGTCGGCGGAGTAGAGTTCCACGGTCGGTTCGCCGGTGGTGTTGTCGTCGACAATGATGATGGGGGTCTGGCATTCCGGGCAGGGCATGGGCCGGTAGAGCAATCCGGAATTGGGAATCCTCAGCAAAACGTCACAATGTGGACATTGCAGTTGACTCATGGTTTACCACGTTTGCAATCAGCACAACAGAATGGATGGTGCGATGTCGTCGATCGCATTGTAAAGTCGACAAAATGGTCTAATGCTACGCTTCTTCTGTGCCGCGATGGGAGTCGTTTGGTCAACAAAGATACCCTCCCCACGAGCCAGAGACATCACATTAACCAGAGACATCACACTAAATGGTAAGCTGCTATAGACAAACTGCTTCAGTTCTTGTAGTAGATCATGCCATCGGATGAGGTCATCGAATTGAGGTCGACATTGCGGCTTGCTGCTGCTGCTTTGGTCAGCACGGTTGCCTTTCTGGTACTTTCGTCGACGATCAGAATCATCCCTTCGGCCGTATATCGACTGAGAATTGACTTGAGCGCTTCCGTGGCAGGGACGTTACCCAACTGGTGAGTCTGAGCCATGTTCTTTGTCATACCAGCCATTTTCAATGCATCACCATCGATTTCGATAGGAACTTTGGTTTCATCCGCAATGAAAGCATACGCTTCCTGCAGTGGTGTGCGGCGGAAATCAATTTCAAATACGCGTTGCAGTCGGTCAGCCAGTCGTGCTGGCAGATTGCCTGGCGTCGCAGGCGTCGGTACGGTCTGGGTGAAATCGGTCACGGCGGCTTCATCGAGGAACAACATTGTCCCGACAGCAAGGTTCGGTGCCGCCCGCTCGTTCATCACGGCGGTGAGTTGCACGTATCGCTGGTCAATTCCCCCCAGTGTTCGTAAAGAGAGCAATTTCATCATTGCCGGATAGCGGCCAATGATGGCGCGACGTCCGTTTTGTTTGGGCTGCATTTTTTGTACGAGATTCAGAATCTCGCGCGGCATCACATCGAGTTTGTTACGGAACTCCCGTTGCAACTTGACTTCGGGAACGTACGCATAATTTCGAACCTTCATGTCGGTGTAAAATCTGGGACCGAGGTGGCAACTCCAAGCCACCGCTTCGGCCCCGTCGCCAATCCAATCGAGAAAAATTTCCAGAAATGGAACGAAGGTTGCATTGATCAGTTCTTCTTTGTGAATGCGGATATCTTTCGGATGGAAGGCAATCGTAAAGTGTCGATCGCAGTCTGTGTGTTGCAGAATTTCGACCAGACCTTGAGACATGCTATGCGTCTTTTCGCGAACAATTGAAGCCATCATCTCAGAGGCCCGCCGCTTTTCGCAAATCGCGATTGTCCGTTCGTCCCGTTTGTAGTAGGCGTGGGTTTCGTCGTAATAAACGGGATGCGATGGCCCACCCAGATCATTTGCACGTTCCGCGCGAAACCGATTGATGAAATCGGCGTTTTGCATTGGGTTAACCAGCTTGACCACTGTCGCCACTTCAAACGGTTCTTCTTTCGCGCCTAACGCAACGCAGACCAAAGCCTCTTCGATTTCCTGCGGTTCATAGCGACAGATCTCCTGAATCTTCTGCTTGCCCCATTCGGCGAGAACGGGCAGGCCCCAGAGAACCTCCTGACCAACACTTCCTTCTCTCCAGATATCTGCGGGTCGCAGGTGGAATACAATGCTCGTTCCGGCGGGGATCAGTTGGAGGCGAATCGGGTCTCCATTGGTCGGACTGTGAGAAGCCGCGAACTCAAGGTTTTTCTGCTGTTGCGTTCTGGAAGAATCCCATTGGCGATTGTCGACCATTCTGGGCTTTTCCGCATCGGTCGGGGGAGGTTCCGTTCCGAACCGATCGTAAGCGAAGTATCCACCACCAATCAAAAGACACAACATTGCGACAGAGAGGACGGTGAACTGCAGGCGCTTGCGATGCCGACGTTTAATTTCCCGAATCCGGTCGACACCTCGCTGATTATCCTGAACTCCCACGCTGTGACCGGCCGGTAAAGCGTAAGGGTCGGGAAACCCGGGCTGCGCCATGGGTGGCTGGCCGCAGGAGTATTGCGGATAAGGCTGTTGTGGATGCGCCTGCTGCGGATGTTGTTGCGGTGGGTAGACGACCTGTTGAGGGTACGGTTGTTGAGGGGGCTGTGGTTGTTGCGGATGCACTGGAGCGGTTGCCGGCGAAGCATTCTGGGCCGTAAGTGGAGCTTGTTGTTGGCTGTCACCACCTGGCATGACCAGTGTCATCGGGACTTCATCTTCCGCGTTGGCCTGGTCGTTCGCCTGATCAACGACAACACCTTTGACGGCGTTGGGAACGCGACTGGGTGAAAGCGTTTGCGGACTTTCCGCCAGCTCGAATGTGACTTCGTCTTCCTGATTCTGATCAATCTTTTCGCGCAGTAGAAAGCGATGCGTGCACTTCGGACATTTCCCCTTCTTCCCGATCAACGAACGGTCTCTCAGACGAAGTTCTTTACCACATTTCGGACAGGAAACCCGAACAGCTTCCATCGTGCTGATTACCCCTGGAATGATTGTGATGACTCGCATTTGAAGCGAGATCAAAACGCCTCCCGGTTCGCTCGACAGCGGAATACAAGAGACTTTCGTGCCGCGAATGACGTATGTTGTTATTCTATCGCGGCTTCGTGCGAAATTCCAAGGGGCAAATGCGAATTCTTTTCCCTCTGCAAGTTAAGGCGTTTGCAGCCATTTTGCGGGAAGAGCATCGATCTGATCGCATGACTGGGACGGATTTCGTGAGGGACGTCGAATCGTCTTTGAGTTTTCTCACTGCGGGAAACAGAAGATCTGCGCATGAAAAAACGGCCGCAGGCGATAGAGATGCGTGGTTGGGTTATGCTTTGCACAAACAAAACAAAAAACTGCCGCCTGCGACCGAATGAAAGAGTGTACTCTAACTCGCTGTGATTACAATCGTGTGAGAAGTTGGGGGGCAATCGATAATGCGAAAAAAGAGTCGAATTGAACCGGTCATGGTGTGAGAGCGCCCGGTGCTGCCGGAAGCCTCTGTGCGGTGGGAAGCGAGACTTGACGACTGCCAAAGCCAGTTTGTAACGGTTATGACTGTGCAATCGGTGTTGTCGGTTATGGGGACCATATTTCCATCAGTTATCCGATTCCTGTACGCGGTTCAGATGCAACTGGCACTTGTCGATCCGCCAATCGAACGAGTTCTTCCGTCGTCTTGCATCGTGCAGTTCAAAGCCCAAACGGGTCTTCATCCTTGAACGGATGCAATGCTCGGAGGCTTTTCGGTTTTGGCAGGGCATCAAGCAGAGCTTCAGCCATACGAAAGTCGTCGCCAGTCGTGATTTTGATATTCATCGGAGAGCCAGGGACGATCGATACGGGATGCCCGAATTGTTCCAACAGGCAGGCTTCATCCGTCGCGTTGATTTCGCCACGTTGAGCATAGGCATCCAGCAGTAATTGCCGCATGAAGACCTGTGGCGTTTGTGCCATCCAAATCTCTTCGCGCGGCACAGTTTCGATAATCTGGTGCTGTTCATTAATCCGTTTGAGCGTTGCTGTCACAGGAACGGCGGGAATTGCGGCGTTGGTCCTGGTTGCCGCCTCAAAAATCCTGTCAATCCATTCATTGACGAGCAGAGGTCGTGCCGCGTCGTGAATCGCCACAAACTCAATGTCGCTACGAACTCGAGCCAGGGCGTTTTGCACTGTGTCGGCACGTTCGTTTCCACCTTCGACGATTTCCACATCCATAAATGCCAGGTTTGGACGGAATTTGTCTTTGAACCATTCCATATCGTCCGGAGAAACGGCAACTAATGTCTGGGCGACATCGTCTCGATTGACGAACAATTCGGCGGACCGCAACCAGACGGCGCGCCCCTTCAACTCCACGAATGGTTTTTTGCGATGGTTTTTTGTGAACCGGGTACTCTTTCCGGCAGCGGCGATGATCACGGCGAATTGAGCCACGGCGGTTTCTCCTCTGGATTTTCAAGATTTTGCGCCATTGATGTTGCGGAAGAGCATCATTTCAAGCCGGTTGATGTTGACAAAACCCATCGATGTCGAGGGTGTGCGACAGAGTGTTAATTGGTTGCGTTGATGTAATGGCTGGAACCATCAGATGTTAGGTCTTGTCTGTTTCAAACGTTGTACGTTCTGGCATTCCATTTGTTCAAGTTGGTAACGTCAGATCGATGTTCAGGCTCAAGGTGTCACCTGAAGGCGTTGTGATCACGCTGATGCAACACCATGCGATGAACAGTTGGATTAACGATATCAATCGAATTGCGGTTGGCAAGTTGAGACGCTTGTTTTGCCGGTCACGGAATGACGAAAAATGGAATGCGGGTGTCCCATGCCGAAACCTCTGGTCGTTGTTCTCACTCCTCGAACGGATATCCGAGACGAGATTGAGATGACATTTGAAGATGTCTACGACTTTTTGAGTTGCTCGACAATACAAGACGTGTTGGAGCAAATTGACGATCGACGACCGGACCTGATGATTGTGGACGTCTGCAACATCGCTGGCGGTGGTCATCCCGAGCAGCAATTCCTCGAAGCTGTACAGACCACGCTGCCGACAACGAGCATCATTCTTTTGACGAACGAGAACTGCCCGGAACCGCTGGAACGATTTGCCGTCTGCTCATCCATAAAACAGATTCGTGACCCCCTGAATGCGCAGTCTGTCGCAGAGGCGATTCGCGAAACATTTCAAATCGGCGAGGAACCGACGACTGACGAACCGGTCGATCCGCAGCAATCGAACGATTCAAAGGAGGCTCGTTCACTTGCGCCCTCTCCTTCCATCTCAGAGTCAGCCGTTGTCCTCAACGGCATCACGCGTCGGTTTGAAACCAACACCGTTCATCTCAAGCGGATGTTGTCTGATCTGGAAGTTGCCGCCGCGCACGATGTCACGATCCTTCTCATTGGCGAAACGGGGGCAGGGAAGACATTTCTATCGAGTCTGATTCATGAAGTTTCACCGCGACGTAACGAACCCTTCTTGCATGTCGCCTGTGGCGCATTGCCGGCTGAATTGATTGAATCGGAACTGTTTGGTCATTCCAAGGGAGCCTTCACAAGTGCTCACGCGGACAAAGAAGGGAAGTTTGTCGCTGCCGGACAGGGGACAGTTCTGCTGGATGAAATCGACGTGCTGGGACCGGAGCAGCAGGTCAAGCTGTTGCGAGTCATCGAAACCGGAGAGTTCGAGCCGGTCGGTTCCAACCAAACAATTCGGAGTCAGGCACGGCTGGTTGTGGCAAGTAACCTGGACCTGCAGCCATTGGTCGAACAGGGACGGTTTCGCCCCGACCTCTACTACCGGTTGAATATGCTGAAATTCGAGATCCCCCCCTTGCGGCAGCGAAAGCCGGACATCATTCCGCTGGCAAAAATTTTCATCGAGAAACTTGCCAGAAAGCACGACGTCGAGATTTCCTTCATCGAAGACGGACTATTTGATGCATTGGTCGCCTACCCCTGGCCGGGCAATGTTCGCGAACTCGAAAACGTCATTCAGCGGGCCGTGATTTTTTGTCGCGATGGCCGATTGACCGCCGCACAACTGCCGTCGCACATCCTCTCGGGAACGGCAGGCCCGACCAATGACCCCTCGATCAGTCTGTCCTCTGGCCCTTCGGGAAGTGGCAGTCTGGAAAATCAGATCTCACTGACTGAGAAAGACATCATCGAACAGGCGCTATTCAAGAATAATTTCAGCCGAACCAATACGGCAAAAGAACTCGGCATCAGTCGAGTGACGTTGTACAACAAAATGAAGAAGTACAACATGTCGAAGTGACGTGCGAAATTGCAGCGGTCAATCTGTCTTCCCGGATTCGAGGTTGTCCAATTCGGCTGCCTGCTTTTCCGCTTCGTCCAATGCACTTTTGATCATCTTGCGCGTGTCCGCTGCGCCACCCATGTAATGTGGCAGCAACCGTTCGCGGTACGAATCGAGCGGACGCAGCAGGGTCTGCTTCAAATAGTGATGTCGGACCGCCCAATGCCGGGTCAGTGGCGGCTCCTGTTGCGCGAGTTGTTCCATTTTCCTGAATGCCGCTTCGACTGCTGCAATGCTCTTCTCGATGTCGTTGAGAACCACGCGTGAAGGAGCAGTCCGTGATGGCCCGCGATTTCGCCAGCGGGTCTGCAGCAACTGCAACATCGCGTTGAGGTGATCCCAGCGATCCAGTCGTGAAACGTCCGTCAGGTCATCGTTACACAAAAGATGAATCGCGTTGATGAGATTCCGAACCGAGCGACTTTGTGGTGAACTGAAATAGGCGGTGTGCAGGCGATGCCACAATTCCCGCCGGGCCTGTTGTTGCACGGTGACTGCTGGATGATCTCCTTCGTCAGTTTGACTGGATGCCAATGCCACCTGATCATCCTCCGTCTCCATCGTAGCCGTATTCAAACTGGAATCGTCGATCTCCGATATTTCATCTTCTAATGCCCGAACTCTCATCCGGCGAAGGGAAGCCGCGGCTTCCTCGTGCAGGAAATAACTCACGAGTGGATCATACGGGTGCGAAAACTCCGAAAGTGTGTTGATCGCGTTGAGATCGGCTCGGCGTGATTTCGTGACTTTCGACAATGCAGTGAAGTAATCCATCCGCCGTCGGTCGTCTGGATGGATATACGGTGCGTCAGTTCCCAACCCAACCTGGCGAATTCGGTTCTTTCGCATCAGCGTCCGGGGGTGATCGGTCAATTGCTCCCGTACCGATTTGCGGTAGACCCAGTATTGATCCGGATATTCGGTCAACAGTTTTTGCTGGCCTGCGACTTCGCCAATTCGCTGCAGGATCTCCGGCCGATTCCCTTCTTCACCCAACCAGACCAGCAGGCTTTCCGCATGCGGTCCCAAAACTTCGGTCCGTTCTCCACTCTTCGCACCCCATCGCAGCATTTCTCCCGGTAATTGGTAGGCCAGGTACAAATTCCCGCAAGTGTTCGTGAAGATCGACCCGTTTGCCGGTTGTTGTTCAAGCAGTTTGGGGCCATACAGCGGCAGATTAAGCGGCACGCACCAGTCCCAACCGATTTGAGCAAGTTGACTGCGCACCTGTGGCGATTGCAGACGCGAGGTCAGATCGCCCCGGCAGAGGCCACGTTCGGAATTCGTTGCCAACAGCAGAACCTGACCCGGTACTGGTTCGATCGCCGCGACATGCTGGAACACGCTTCGAGATGTGTTGAGTAGATTCACCAACGGTTTGGGGCCGAAGTCAGTCAGATCGACCCGCTGACAAAACAGGCCTGATTTGTTGAGCTGAGCCGCAACATTTGCGTAGAACTCCTGCGTCAGGCAGGATGACGTGCCTGCAATACCGGGCAGTCCCGGCTGCGATATGATGACATCAAACTGATTGTCATGGTTTCTCGTGGCCCACGAGAGTGGAGCAACACGACTGACAACGCGCGAGTCGCGCAATGGGTTTTCATCCGCATCCTGCCAGAGTTGGTCTGCAATCACATCGAAATGCCGGGGCGATTCAACAACACATGTGATGGATTGCGTTGGGAAGGCGGTCGTGCATTTCAATCCCACGCCGCCGCTTAAACCAATCAGAAGGACATTGCGCGGAGCTTTATGCAATGCTAACGGAATCAGCGCAGGCAACATTTCCGAAGCCGGGGCAGGGCAGATCTCCGGCGAAGCGCTCACACTTCCCACCGGCACACCATTAAGCTTAACCTGTCGCTGGACGCCGTTGCGTCGCCAAAACGTCAGCGTCCCGACACTGCTGTCAATCGCACGCTCGAATCGGCTTTCATCCAATGCGGTCAGCCATTCTGAATCGACGTCGAGACGGGCAGCAACAAACACCTGCGTTGAGAACAACAACCGACTTGGCAACTTGCGGGAAAAAGTCTGCAAAAACGGAGTCACGACGATGAACAGCATCCCCGCTGTCGTAACTGCCATCGTCAGTTTTCTCGCTTGCCAGGCGAACCTGATCGAAGGCCAGTTCAAAGCCAAAAGACTCAACGCCGCAATGAGAGCCATTATCACACCAGCGAGGAAAAAGGCTTCCAGCAGAATTGTTGCGCTGACGAGGAAGCCAGGCAGTGTTAGCCCCAGGGCAAACAACGGAAATGCGAACCAGTGCAGGATACGCTGGTTTTGGGAAGCCTCGATGTCACCTGGCTGACGGGGATTCAGCAAACCCAGCAGCGTTCCCAACGCTGCACCTGAAGGCAGCAATACCAGCATGGGCAGTGCGGATCGGCACAATATCTGCCACGTGACCAAAGAAACATTGGCATTTACCGTCAGTGTGATTCCGATGAGGCTTTCATATCCGATCAGCAAAACGCAAAAAGCAATCGCTGCCCCAAACAACGACCATCCAGCAATCGCGGTTTTCTTTTCCGTTGTGCAATTTCCCCGAAGCAGACGATATCCGATGACAACACCCAACAGCAGTCCGGCGACGTCTGCCATCAGTTGCGGGATTGTTTCGATCATCAGTTGTGCGAGTAACCTTCGGGTCGCGAAAGTCAGAACACCGACGGCAAACAGACCGACGAGCAATCCCAGCTTCCCCTTCCAGTCGAACACTCGAATAAAATCATCATTGAGGGAGGCTGCTTCATTCGATCCCGCACTATGACGGAATCGCGTGAATGATGGTAGAACGCCAGGAAGCGTGCAACCGGAAATGGCGAGGAAGCGCAGAACATCGCCCCCCCATATCGGCCCCAGAAAGGCAGCACCGCCCCACAATCCAAAAGCGATGCCAGCCGTCCAATACACAATTGACGATTTGGCACTCGTAGCCAGCTGGCTTTGTTGCCGTGAAATGATCACGACAGCCATAAGCGGGACGATCAGCAACCCGAACGCAATCAAAAATGAGATTGCGAATCGTACGAATCCGAATGAGAGTGTCTCGAGTGTGAACAGCGAGGGGACTGTCATCAGCCCCTGCATGATCCAGGGAGACAAAACGCCCCACACCACGAGTGTCATCCAGCCTCCCAATCGAACCCAATGTTCTTTATATGAACAAAACGAGCGAGCCACGATCTGGCCAATTGACACCCCGAAGGCACTGGCCATCACCAGCGATGACATCACGACCGGCGACGTTCCATTGTGGGCGATAAACTGCAACAGGAACTGCAGCAACAACAGGCCGAGACAAAACCCTGCAAGGCTGACAGGCAGGACATACTCAATTGCATTATACCCGTGGCGAAGTAAACGGTCTTTTGATATTGGTTTACGCATAGTGTTGTCGTCTGCGGAAAGGGAGCGCCGAGCGCGGAAAATTGCGGCGTTTTTTAGTCGATCGGCGGATTTTGCCGCAAGATCATTCTGGCAGGCGACGAATGAAAGGAGGGCCGGGTACCAGCCGTTCCGTTCGATCACATGGGCTTTTTTAGCAGTACGTCATCAATGAAGACCGGGCGATTCCCCTCAATTCGCGCGTGCCGGAAGAGGCACTCATGGCCCAACCGCTCGGAACGGTGCTCCACGCCGCCAAACGACTGACATCAATTATTGGCAAAGATGATTATTGGCAAAGATAAAAAATATCGTCATTGTGGGGCGGGGACCGATGGGGCAATTGCTGTGCCTCACGTTGCAGACATCTGGTGCAAGGAAGGTGGCCATCAATTTCCCGGCTGGCAAATCAAACGCAGAAAGCTGAAACAATCGTGGATTACTGGTGGCTTTATTACGTCTGGGCCTCGTTGCTCGTGCTGTTCAATGGCGTGGCGTGGTGTCTGAATCTGTTCGGTATTCCGGGTAATTGGATCATGGTTCTGGCGGCGGCGATCTTCATTCTGATTTTCCCGGTGAGTGAAGAGCCGGGAATGAGCTGGTGGTTTGTCGGAGCCGCGTTAGTGCTGTCGGGTCTGGCGGAACTGGTGGAATTCGTTTCCGGAGCAGCAGGAGCCGCCAAAAAAGGGGGCAGCCGGCGTGGCCTCGTCCTGGCGGTAGTGGGGACAATGCTCGGCAGCATTGCCGGTGCGATTCTGCTCTCGGCCGTTGTTCCGGTTGTGGGAACGGTGGTTGGCGCAGTCGGCGGCGGTGCATCAGGAGCGTTCGGAGGGACTTATCTCGGCGAAGCCTGGAAAGGCCGAACGACCGAGGAAAGTCTGAATGTGAGTAAAGCCGCGCTGATTGGTCGGTTGCTGGGCACGGTTGGCAAACTGGCTATCGGCGCGATTGTATTCGTCGTGATTGCGATCGATGCGTTTTTTGATTTTTGAAGTTGATGATTGAGGAGAAGCACTGACAAAACGCTCTTGTCCGGGTGCCGAAGGCACAAGCACGGGCAAGATATTCGTGGCACCTGAAACCCCTGTTCTTTTTTCGAGCGTCACAGTATTCGAGCATCGCAGTATTCGAGCGTCACAGTAGCGGTTGGCAAATATCTGATGCTTTGCTCTGAATCAAGATGCTTTGCTCTGAACAAACTGTCGTTCCGACGGGCTCTGCTGCACGATGCAGGTATGGTCCTCAAAAACGCTCCCGTGAGATTCATAATCACGCGAATGCAGACCTCACCTTGACGGCTGTAAGGCAACCCGGTAGATCATGGTATAGAGGTTATCGGATTCGTTTTCCCCAGTAATGCCCCACCCACCAGCAATCACCGCGTTTTTGAGGAATCTCATGTTGTCCAGCCGGCTTCGTAATGTCGCCACCCCCTTATTGGTCGTTGTTCTCTGTGTTGCCTCTGCAAAGACAGCCTTTGTGCAAACTCCGACCGAACAACGATTTACCGTGCTGCGGAATCAGATGGTTGATGAGAATATCGTCCGCGAGGGAGTGACAAATCCGCGTGTCGTCAAGGCGATGCGGACGATCCCCCGACATGAGTTCGTGCCGCCTGATTTGCGATACAAAGCTTACCTCGATTCGGCCTTGCCGATCGGCGGAAAACAGACAATTTCGCCACCGTTTATTGTGGCGTACATGACAGAGGTCATCGATCCGCAGCCGACAGATCGCGTGCTGGAAATTGGTACCGGCAGCGGGTATCAGGCTGCCGTTCTCTCTCCGCTGGCGAAGGAGGTCTACTCGATCGAAATTGTACCGGAGTTGGGCAGGACCGCCGCCACCCGGTTACAGCGTTTGGGGTATCGAAACGTGAAGACCAAAGTCGGCGACGGCTACAAAGGCTGGGAGGAATATGCACCGTTCGACAAGATCATTGTTACTTGCTCGCCCGAAAAAGTGCCCGACCCGCTGATCGAGCAACTCAAAGAGGGTGGGAGAATGATCATCCCTTTGGGCGAGCGATATCAGCAGGTGTTTCACACGTATGAAAAGAAGAACGGTGAACTTGTTCAGAAGCGATTGATTCCCACCATGTTCGTGCCGATGACGGGCATTTCCGAAGCGAAGCGTGAAGTCCTGCCGAACAATTCCAAACCAGAGATTGTCAACGGCAGTTTTGAGTTGGATAAGAACAACGATAACCGGACCGATCATTGGTATTATCAACGACAGGTTTCGCTCAATGCCAGTGACGTGAAGGATGGTGAATATGCGGTGCAATTCGACAACGCCGACCCGACGCGATTGTCGCAGATGTTGCAGGGAATAGGGGTGGATGGCTCCAAGGTAGGGTCATTGCGAGTCAGTCTGTGGGTGAAAGGTTACAACGCGATGCCGAATCTCAAGGCGTTGGAAAAACCCTCGTTGATGATCCACTTCTTTGATAAGGATCGCCGTTCAGTCGGCACGCGGGCGATTGGTCCCTGGCTTGGCACGTTTCAGTGGACGCGAGTCTCCTCAACGCTGCAGGTACCGCCCAACGCAAATGAGGCGGTCATTCGAATCGGATTGAATGGTTCGACCGGACGACTGTTGGTAGATGGCATAAAAATGACGCCGATTCCACGTCGTTAGAGCGCATTACGCTTTTTCGTGCCGCGATGGGCACCGTTCGGCCTGCAAACACAGGCTCTCACGAGCCAGAGACGTCACACGAAAAGGTAAACTGCTCCAGGGAGCGTTTCATTGAGCAAGACAGGACTGAGAGAACTGCAAATCGAACAGGGAGCACAATTTTCCGCATCCAAAGAGTTTTGCGGGTTGCCGAATGACTTTGGCGACCCGGCTGTGGAATACCGAGCCTCGCTCGATTCGGTCGCGTTAATTGATGTCTCGGATCGGACCCAAATCGAAATCACAGGTGCGGACCGGGCGAAATTTCTGCACAATTTCTGCACGAACGATATCAGGAAACTTACGCCGGGGGATTCCTGTGAGGCGTTTTTGACAAATGTGAAAGGTCGGGTAATCGGGCATCTGTTCGTGTATTGCAGCCACAACTCGCTCTGGATCGATTCGGTTCCGGAAGCAAACGAATCGATTCTGCCCCATTTGGAAAGATATATCATCACCGAAGATGTTGAGTTGCACGATCGGACAGATTCGTATGCTCAGTTTCTGATCACCGGTCCGAAAGCGATAGAAGTCGAGCGTCCGAATTCCCGATCGGTTGGCTGGTTTCAAAACCCATCCTTTCTTATCTCCGTATCCAACGATGATGCGATGACGCTCTGGCGCGAGTTAAGCGAGACCGAGTCAATCTCACAAGTTGGCAGAACAGTGTTTGAGCAGTTGCGTATCGAAAATGGATTGCCTCATTTTGGCATCGATATTTCGGACGGCAATCTGGCTCAGGAAGTGGACCGCAACAAGCAGGCAATCTCTTTCACCAAAGGGTGTTATCTCGGGCAGGAGCCGATAGCCCGTCTCGACGCGATGGGACACGTCAATCGGGCATTACGAATCGTGTCATCAGACGAGCCGCCACAGGTTGGTGCGGAAGTTTTTGCCGATTCCAGCGGGGAGTCCAGTCTGGTCGGCATGATCTCATCGGTTTCGTCGGGTGAGTCCGTTGGCAAGTCCACGTCGGTTTCGCTGGCGGTTTTGCGAAGCAGTGCTTTTACACCGGGGACCGAGTTGTTCATTGATGGCGAGGACTCACGGCTCGTCGCTCGTGTGCATTGGCCGGTTGTTTCCACCGAATAACTGCAGGACGTTGCGGCAATGGATTCAGTTTTCTTCATACAGTGTGAATTGCTCGTCGCATCGGTTGCTGTAAAAAGTGCGAGTCGGTACAAGAAAACGAAGAGCAGCCTGTTGATGGGCTTGTTCTCGCAGATCGCTTTTCCACGTGGCGACTGCCGCCACGACGTTTCCACCTGATTGATTGACATTTCGTTTTGCGCTCGAAGGATGCTGAATCATGACAACCCCCATTCGCGTGGCTGTAACTGGTGCCGCTGGACAAATTGGCTATGCCCTGGTGTTTCGACTTGCTTCGGGTCAGGTCTTCGGCCCGGATCAACCGGTGATACTGCATCTGGTGGAAGTGCCCCCCGTTTTGCCGGCGTTGGATGGTGTCGAAATGGAGTTGGACGATTGTGCGTTTCCGACGTTGGCCGGTGTTGTGAAGGCCGATAGCGATCATCTCGAAAAAGGCCTTGCTGATTGTAACTGGGTGCTGTGCGTCGGTAGTGTTCCCCGAAAACAGGGCATGGAACGGGCGGATTTGATTCGCTTCAACGGGCCGATCTTCACGAGCACAGGCCAGGCGATTCAGGCGGCAGCGGCAGATGATGTCCGTGTGCTGGTGGTCGGGAATCCTTGCAATACCAACTGTCTGATTGCAATGGCAAACGCTCCGGATGTCCCGCGAGACCGCTGGTTTGCCATGACACGGCTGGATGAGAATCGCGCAAAGTCGCAATTGGCGCAGAAATCGGTCCAGCCAGTGGCGAAGGTTGAAAACACTGTCATCTGGGGAAATCACTCCGCCACGCAATTTCCGGACTTCTTCCATGCGACAATTGATGGCCAGCCGGCCATCGAAGCGATTGACGATCAAGCCTGGCTGGAAGGGGAATTCATTTCGACCGTGCAACAGCGCGGTGCAGCGGTCATCAAAGCACGGGGAGCTTCCAGTGCCGCTTCCGCTGCCAACGCCGCGTTGGATAGCATCAAGAGCCTGATCACTCCGTCTTCTTCCAGTGATCCTTTCAGCGTCGCGGTCTGCAGCGACGGCAGTTACGGGGTCGATGAAGGGCTGATCAGCAGTTTTCCGATTTCCTGCGACGGGACCAGTTGGGAGATTGTACAGGGGGTCGAACATAACGAATTCGCCCAGGCAAAAATCGATGCGACGGTCGCCGAGTTGCGGGAAGAGCGGGATACGGTGAAGGATCTCCTGCCGGGATAAGTGCTGTTGTCTGGTGAAGCGACAGTATTTTTGTTGCTTCACTCCTCGTATCAGCGCGCGGAATTGAAGGTCAGTCCGGATGAGCAGTCGGCTGCGGCAGTGGGATGACAATTTCGTCTGGCATCCATTCGCGCCAATGCAGGCTTTTCGCGAGGAGCAACCGCCGCTCATTATCGCCGCGGATGGCTTTCACCTGGTCGATGAGCAGGGGCGTCGATACCTGGATGGCATTTCGTCGCTGTGGTGCAACGTGCACGGCCATCGCGTACCCGAAATTGACGCGGCGATTCGCGAACAACTGGATCACGTGGCTCACACGACTTTGCTTGGACTGGCCAGCGGACCATCTGCGGAGTTGGCGGCTGAACTTGTCCGCATCACACCACCCGGATTGAACAAGGTTTTCTATTCTGACAGCGGGGCAACGGCGGTCGAAATCGCCGTCAAAATGGCCTATCAATATCACGCCCAAACTGCGGAGAAGGAGCCGAGGCGAAATCTCTTCGTCTGCATGGGCAATGCCTACCACGGTGACACCATCGGGTCGGTCAGCGTGGGGGGGATGGAACTGTTTCACGGGGTCTATTGTGATCTGCTGTTCGAGACGATTCAGGTTCCCTCACCCGTTGCGTTTCGTCGACCGGTGGACATCTTCGCCGAGGACCACATCCAGTCCTGCATCGACACAATGGAAACATTGTTGCGGGAACATCATGACCGTATTGCGGCGTTCATTATCGAGCCGTTGGTGCAAGGGGCTGCGGGGATTCTTGTGCATCCACCAGGTTATTTGCGGCGAGTGCGAGAACTGACGCATGAGCTTGGCATTCTGCTGATTGCCGATGAAGTAGCCGTCGGATTTGGCCGTACCGGAACCATGTTCGCCTGCGAGCAGGAAGAGGTGTCACCCGATTTGATGTGTCTGGCCAAAGGTTTAACGGGCGGCTATCTGCCATTGGCTGCGACTTTGGCTACCGATGAAATTTTCAACGCCTTTCTCGGGCGACCGGAAGAAGGCCGGACGTTTTATCACGGACACACATTTACGGGAAATCCACTGGGGTGTGCGGCGGCTTTGGCATCTCTCAAGTTGTTTGAAGAGAATGCCGTGCTGGTGAATACCGTAGAGTTGGCGAATACGATCGCTACGGAACTGAAGCCGCTGGCCCATCATACGCATGTTGGCGAGATTCGACAAAAGGGCATTATGATCGGGATCGAACTGGTCCGGGATCGTCGAACAAATGAACCATTTGACTCCAAGTTACGAATGGGACATCAGGTGGCGTTGGCGGCTCGCAAGCGGGATGTCATCATTCGCCCGCTGGGAGATGTCGTGGTTTTGATGCCCGCCCCCGCCATGCCTTCGAGTGATGTCGAACACCTCTGCCGAGTCGTGATCGAGTCGATTGACGAAGTGATCACCAATTTTTCAGCAACTTAGAGCAGATTACCCTCTGGTGTGACATCTCTGCCTCGTGGGAATCTGTGTTTGCAGGCAAAACGACGATTTTCGCAGCACAGAAGAGTGTAATATGTCTAAACGGGCCAAATGACGGGCGATTCAGGAATTCATTTCTTCGGCCTGCTGATCTTCGTCGGAGAGTTCCTGCAGTGTCTCTTCAACTGTGACGCCTTCGATCGATTTGAGCGCGTCAATGTCGTCCTCCGGAGGCGTGGTGAGTTCTTTCAGGCGACCCGATGCGAATTTCTTATCGCCTCGCGAGATGATCCAGATCGAAATCAACGCAACGACACCGACAATCGCCCCCAGGCCAATCAGATATGGCAGGAGTTTCCCACTGACATTTTCCACTTGAGGCGTGTATTCCGGAATGAACTGTCGGAGTTTCTTCGCGAGAATCACCGGCGCATCGTGTTTGCCCTGTTCGGTGTTGTAGCCTTCGATCTTGAAAAAGTACCCTGCTACTTTGACATGCATTGGTGGACTGACAGGAACAAAGCGATTCGGCTCGATGTCGATAGACTGTGGAAGGAAATCCGGTTTTTCTGTGAAGACAACACGATACGGATCAATACCGGAATCGTCTGTCAGTAGCCAGATGTTCCAGGTCGCTTCAATGCCGGAACTATTCTCGATCGCCGGAACATACTTGATGCGATGAACATTCCCCTTCAACTCAACCGGCTGGCCGCGCAACGTCTCCGGACCGTCCATTAACTCAGCATGCGTGATTTCGGCGTTGGCGGCATCTTGAAGATCATCCTGTGACACATCGCGAACATGTGCCAGAATGCCAAAAAACGAATCAGCCTCTTCCGCCTGAATGCCCAGGCTGAAATTCTCAATTCCGTCAAGCAGGGCTGGTGGCAATTCGACAGTCGATGGTTCGTCGCCGAAATCGGTCTCGTCTGAGTCTTGTGTTTCGGGAGTTTCTTCTGCATTTGCCTGTGCGACGACGTCACCATGATTGCCTGTTGCACTTTCATCAGCGGATTCCGCATCATCCGGTGGCAAAATGAACTCGTGATCCTTTAAGCGATTTGGATCGCCGTGAGGAGAAGTTGGATTCAATTGGCTGGGGCCATTTGAATCACTTTGCGACTGCTCCCGACGACCGTTGGCCAAAAAGAAGAACCAGTTCCAACGGGCAGGATCAGAAACCAGTTTGATTCCCACCATCACCAGGATCAGCGCAAACACTAATCCCAACATTCGTCGTTGATGTCGGCGATTCATATAGGGTGGAGGTTGTGAGGCAGTCCCAAAACGCATTTCACGATCCTGGAAAAATAATGTGCTGCCTGACGGCTGTATACAAAGTAACCTTGTGACCTTTTGCTGAATATCTCCCATTCATTCTATTTGGCCCGTGACAAAGATCAACACGACCAAATCGCCGAATTTCTCCCATTTTTGAGGCGAACAGTCTTTGCAAATTGGCGGTGCCTCATACAGAAGAATGCCGCATTTCCTATCAGGGCAAAGAAGAATGCTTTCACAACCGGGAGAGAATTGAGCGGCGAATGTTGCGTGGACCCGCGCCGCCGTATATTCTGAATAGTGGTCGAATAAGCTGCCGCAGGTGGACCTTTTGACAGCTCAGGCCAAAAGTGTTCGAGTTTGCATGTCGAGTCCTTTACTCCTTCTCTTTATCCGTTTCGATTCATTGGTGATGAAATACTGTCCGGAATGAATGACTCTCCGTGTGGAACTTTTGATGATCCACACGGGGCGAACGGATTCAACTCCTGGTTTTGAAGAAACGCGATTGGCTGTCGAATGACACTGACACACAACTGTGCCGATAAGCGTCACGTTCTCCTTCCCTGCCGTGTGCTGGTTGTGGTGACTGCGGTCTGGACATTCGGGCTGATGTCCAACCCAAGCCCGGCGGCACCGGCGGAGCCCCTTTCAGAGTTCGCGGAGGGATTGCGGGATCGTCGCTTTTTCGATGCGGCGCACCTTTATCTCGACTCTCTGGAGCAGGAACGCCGTCTTCCGGAGGAACTGGACACGATCATTCCCTATGAACGCGCTTTGACTTACGTCGAAAATGCCAGGGCCGCCCGATACCCTTCTGAGAAGCGAGACCTGCTGGCGCTCGCCGAATCGCATCTCGATCGATTTCTCCGCGCTGTCCCCGAAGACCATCACTTGTATGGTCTGGCAAATAGCGAGAAGGGAAAAATTCTGCTGGGACGTTCGCGTGTTGCCAACTACGAATGGCGCGATCCCGCCAACGAAAAGCAGCAGGATGAACTCAAGATCGAAGCTCGCACTACTGCACAGAAGGCACGCGAATTGTTTGAAGCGGCACACGAACATCACGCCGGGGAATACGAACGCCTGCGACGTTACATCGATCCCAGGGACGAAGAGCAGATTGAAGAACGTCGCATTTCCGAAATCAACTACATGAAGTCGCAGATGGATCTGGCGATGGCGCAATACGAACTCGCGCAATCATACAAAGATGACCATGCCGACCGTGAAATGGTCCTCGCCAATGCTGCTGGCGAATTCGACAGGATTCATTCACAACATCGTCACCTCTCTGGCGGATTATTCGCAAGAATGTTCCAGGGGAAATGTTTTGAGGAGCAGGATGAACTTTCCAAAGCTCTGGGGATTTACAGCGAACTGCTGGAGCATGAAGGCAACTCGGTCGTCATGCGAAAGATCAAAGACCAGGCGTTGCAGTTCCGGCTGATTTGCCTGAATCATCCAAAGCTCAAAGATCATGAACTGGTGGAAAAAGAGGCTCAGAATTGGCTTGCCTCGGCTGGTTCACGACAAAACACGGAAATCGGTCTGGGAATTCGTTGGGAATTGGCCTCTGCACAGGAAGCCCTCGGAAAATCAGGCGATGCAGAGTCTCAGGTGAATGAAAAATACCTCAAACAGGCGATTCAGCACGCCAGGTACATCTCCAGGTACGAAGGGCGTTATAAAGGGGCCTCGGCTTACATGGCGCACCGCTTGATGGCGTTGCTGCAGGAAGAGGAAGGTGGCGCGCCCAAAGATTTTGATTCCGCATATCGAGTTGCCGCTCAATTTTTTAACGAGATCAGCAAGTATCAGCAGGCAGTCGCCCAGGCAACAGGTGCAGAGAAAGCTGCAGCCAAATCTGCTTTTGACATCCACCTGGAAAAGACGCTCGATGCCTTCAAACTGACGTTAACTTTCGTCGGCCCGGAAACCGACAAGGTCAAAGTGCAGCAGGTTCGCTATTACATCGCATACACTCTGTTCAACATGAGGCGAACGTATGAGTCTGCGATTCTTGGTTTCGACGCATCCAAACGAGTGTCCAATGATGACCCCAACACCTCGTTTGCCGCTGGGAATATCGCATTGGTCGCCTTTCTGAGCGAATTTAGAAAAGCTCCGAAAAAGAATCAGATCGATTTGCAACACGCGGCTGAGATTTTCGACTTCCTCGCAAAGAACCATTCGGCAAATGAGAGTTTTGCAGATGCCCAGATCCAGATGGCAACGGCTTACTTCGCCGCGCGCGAACCGGAAAAAGCGGAGAAACTCTTCACTTCGATGCCCGAAAGCGACCCGCGCTATCCGACCGCGTTGATTCAGGCGGGCAGTTCTTATCTGGTAGCCTACTCCGACGCTGTACGCATGCCGAAGGAAGAACAGCCACCCCAGGACGAAATCAGGAAACTGCGGGACAAGGCGAAGGAATTTTACCGGCGCGGTATCGATGCGATGCAGAACGTGACACCGGCTGATCAGTCCAATGATGTCCTCATAAATGCAAAACGGAGCCTGGCAAGTCTGTTGCGAACGGACGGAGAAACCCAGGCTGCCTTGGACTTATTGACGAAACCACCCCATGCTGTGGCCGATGCAATTGTTGTCGGTCAAGGCGTGACGCGACCTGCCACCGGGTTGAAAAGTGCCGCCACTGCACAAAGCGTTTATTCGGAATTGATGAAAACCTACATGAGCCTTGGCAAGATTGAAAAGGCACTCGAATCCAAATCCAGACTGGAAGCGACCGGTGGAGCCGCATCGACAAAGATCCTCATGGATATGGGGAAAGAACTCAAAAAGGAAATCGACACGCTGACCGAACTGGGTGAACTGGAGAGAGCCGAGAAGCAGCGAGCGGCATTCGAGAGTTTTCTGCACGAGTTGTTCAAGACCGTCGATTCGCAATCGGGGCGATCGATGGAATGGATCGCCAGCATGTATTTCAGTCTGGCGGAAACCTTGGAGAAAAAAGACGCAGCAAAGGCAAAAACCTATTTTGCCCGTGCTGGAGAAACCTACAACAAACTGCTGGCCAAAGCCGCTGCCGACCCAGGCTTCGTTTCCGAAAAACGAATTCCTGCGATTCGCCTGAAGTTGATCGGCTGCAGAAGTGCGCAGGGCGAGTACGAAGAGGCGCTCAACCAGGTTGTCAAAATCCTCAAAGACAATCCGATGTCGCCGATGACCCAGATGAAGGCCGCAGAGGTACTCGAAGCCTGGGGGTCGACCGGATCGAAGGACTCCAAAAAGCTCAAACAAGCCTTGACCGGTATGACGGTTGACGAAGGTGGCACCAAAGTCGAAATCTGGGGTTGGTTTAACCTGGCCAAAAAACTGTTGGCGGGTTCGGCGAAGAACGAAGCCTTCAAGATCCCCGCCCGGGAAGCTCGCATCAGTTTTCTCGAATGCCGGGTCAAGTACGCCAACGCAATGAGCGCCACGGCAGAAAAGAATGGGGAGTTGCGACGTGTGAAGACAGAGGTCGAGAACATTGCCCGCATGTCGAGCGACATTGATGATGTGCATTGGCGGCAATACGATGCCATCTACCGTAACGTGCAAAAAAATCTGGGTGTTGCCCAGCCGAAGCCACTCGAAAAACCGGATGGGCTGACCATCACACAAACGGAAAACACTGATGAGGGAGCAGAAACCGGCACCGGGAATGGATCGTCAGAAACCAGCAGTGAAGAAACTACGGCTTCCACACAGCTGGAGGAGAAACCAAAAGAGAAGAAAAAGCCAGCCGCCGAAGGGGGGGGCTCCAATACACCACTTATTGGTGGTATCGTCGTTTTGCTGTTGATTGGCGGCGGTGTTGTCGCATACATGACGATGGGGAAATCCAGGAAGAAGCCGCGTCGCAGTTATGGTGATGGTACCACGGCGGGTGCTGTTCCTCCTGCAAAGAAGCCGGTCCGGAAACCGACAGGACAGCCAGCGAAAAAAAACGCGCAGGCGTCGGGACGCACAGAGCGCATTCAGATACCCGGGGCCGGTACAAAACATCCCGCGGCAGGATCACAGCCGCCACGTCCAGTAAAGAAGAAAGTTGTCAAGAAAAAAGTCGTTGCCCAGCAGCCTCCACAAGGCACACCGGTCAAGAAGAAAATCGTCAAGAAAAAAGTTGTACAAGCGCAGGGTAAGCCGGTTGTGAAGAAGAAACGTCCACCGCAAACGTAGTCACGAATGTGGTTTCACTTTGAACCGCCAGCCAAGTTGTCGCTGTTCGAGAAAAAACAGTTTACCAAAAGAAACGGGACAGGCCTGTGAGCCTGATTGGGAGTCAATCACAAATGGATTCCACGAATCAATTACGAGTGATGGCCGCGCTAGTTACCAGCATCGCATTGGCGGGTTCAGCCTGGGGTGCGGATTACGTTCACCGCAAGAGTGATGGGAAACCGCTCGCGGGAGAGATCGAATCGGTCACCCGAGATCAGGTTGTCATCAAGCCGAAAATTGGAGAGGCGATTACTGTGCCCACGTCGGACATCGCTTACATTCGCTGGGATGGTGAACCTCGCGAGTTGATTACCGCACGGGCCAGCGAACAACAGGGCCGACTCGATCGTGCATTGGAATCCTATAAAGATATCGCAACTTCGACCTCAATATCGGCGAAATCCAAGTCCGACGTGCTGTACTTCATCTCACGCGTCAACGCGCGGCAGGCATTGGCTGATCCAGCCAAGTTGGGTGACGCCATTTCTACGATGGAGAACTACCGGAAGAACAACCCGACCAGTTATCACTTCTACGAAGCCACATCGCTGCTGGGGCAGATGTACATGGCAAAGAAGGACTGGGATAACGCCGCGAGGGTTTTTCAAGATTTACAGGCTGCGGGCAGCGACGAATTGAAGGCATTAGGCCGGACCGCACAGGCCAAACTGCTGGTTGAAAAGGGTGATCTGCCAGGTGCAATCAAAGCGTACGACGCCATCCTTGCAACAAATCCTGATGGTTCCGCCAGGTATGACGCCATGCTCGGCAAAGCCAACTGTTTGCGACTGCAGAAACAGTATCAACCGGCAATTCAGATTCTGAACAACGTCATTGACGGCGTTTCACCCGATGACACATCGATTCAGGCGGAAGCATACGTGCGTCAGGGCAATTGTTTTCAGGGACTGGGCAAGAAAAAGGAGGCATTGCTGGCCTATTTGCATGTCGATGTGCTTTACTCGAAAGAGACGGCACTTCACGCTGAAGCGTTGCATCATCTGGCTGGTCTCTGGCCCGTCATTGGCAAAGCCGACCGCGCCAGCGATGCCAGGCGGAGGCTCAAAGAACTTTATCCCAACAGTGATTGGGCATCCAAAGCACCCTAGTGGTCCGTCAAGATTAAAATTTGGGTTCGGTAAAGTTGCAAGGAGCGACAACGGAGCGGATTATGTCAACCCGTACCCCAAAACAAAGCCTTGACAAGGCACTAGTTCAGCGTTCCGGCTGGAAGTTGGAGCTTGATGAAGTTACAAGGAGCGACAATGGCGTGGGTTATGTCAATCCATTCCCCAAAACGAAACTTTGACAAGGTACTGGAGCAGTTTACCTTTGCGTGTGACGGTTCTCGCTCGTGGGGGGGCCTCTGTTTGCAGGCCAGGCGACGCCCAACGCAGCACAGAAGAACGTAATACGCTCTGAAATTTGCGGGGAACTCCGTTCAAAACTCCGTTTGAAACTGTATTCCGATGCAATAAAAGCAGACAATCAATGTACTTCAGGGCAGTTCGCTGCCCCCTTGAAAAATCACCCTTCAGCCTTTTCGGAGAAGCCAAGATGATCCACCGCAATCAACGCCATTTGCTGCGAAACTGCACATGGCTGGCACTGTTCGCCATGCTCGCCGGCGTATTTTCCATCGGACTGACCGTTTTGAATCCCACTGTCGCACTTGCGCAAGAAGAGGGTGGTGGCGAAGTGGAACCTGCCGAAGGTGGCGGGGGAGGCGAAGAAGGTGAAGGTGGTGGCGAGACGCCTGAGTCACGAAACTTTCTCTCCTGGATGATTGAAGCTTCGGGATTCTTTGGTTTTCTCCTGCTGCTGATGTCCTTCGCGATGGTCGCCTTGATCATGATGAACATTCTGCAGGTTCGTCGCGACGTACTGCTCCCTCCTGCGTTTATCGAAGAGTTTGAGCAGAAACTGGCATCGAAAGATTATCAGGGGGCTTATGAAACCGCCAAGAACGACGACTCATTTGTGGCTCGCGTCCTCGCCGCCGGTTTAAGCAAATTGAACCGGGGATACGAAGAGGCCATCGAAGGAATGCAGGAAGTGGGCGAAGACGAAAACATGTCACTCGATCACCGGTTGAGTTATCTCGCGCTGATCGGAGCCATTGCTCCAATGGTCGGACTGATGGGTACGGTTTGGGGGATGATCAATACGTTTGAAAAAATTGCGACCTCTACATCCGCTCCCAAACCGGCAGAACTGGCAGAGGGGATTTCGACCGCGCTCTTTACAACGATCGAAGGTCTGGGCGTGGCCATTCCTGCGATGGTTGGCTACGGCATTTTGCGAAACCGCGTCCAGCGTTTCGTTCTCGAAGTCGGTATGGTCAGCGAAGGCCTGATGTCCCGTTTTTCGACAGTTGGCAAACGACCGGCTGGTGGTGGTGCTCCGGCTGGTGCCCCGGCAGATTCCAAACGACAGTAAACGCCGATCACTTTCGATCGATTGTTCGATAGCCAACCTGCACTGGAAAATGTGAAATGAAGTTTAAGAAGACTCAGGTGGAAAATCCTGAAATCGACATGACCCCGATGATCGATATCGTATTTCAGTTGATCGCCTTCTTCACCATCGTTTCCAATTTCGATCAGACGAAGGCCGATGAACGCGTCAAACTGCCGCGCGATCCCATGGCCAAGCCTCCGGAGGTGAAACGTGAAAACGAGTTGTACATTAACCTCGGATACGTGCGAAACAAATCGGGAGAAATCGTCGGTTCGCGATCGCAGCCATATGTTTTCTATCAGGGGGGCGACAAGGAGAAGTACACGGTTGTTGAGTTCAAACCAATTCTGCACCAGGAAGCACGCCTGTACGGTCAGGAGGGAACAGATCCCAAAACTGTGACCGTCGTCCTGCGGGCCGACAAGGAAGTTCCTACGGGATTGGTTCAGGAAATGATCAAGTTCTCACAGGAAGCGAGTTTTGAACGCTTCGCGTTGATGGCAACGCAGAAGACAGACTGATTCAACAACGTGCAGCGAACAGTTGTTATAGCGGCAAACGGATAAGTGTGGCGTCTTTCGATCGGCTATTATCGTTCCAAACGGGGTGTAAGCCGCCACAGATAAAAGTCCGTCGGACTAGAACTGGAAACTTTTTTGAACCGGCAACCGGGCGGTATTCTGAAAGCGATAAAGAAAGCCGAAAAACATGAAAATTCGGTCGAAGGGTCAACAGGAAAAGATCGAGGTGCAGATGGCACCGATGATCGATGTCGTCTTCCAACTCCTGATTTTCTTCATGCTCACGCTGAAAATCATCGAGCCCGAAGGTGATTTCAACATCAACATGCCGATCGGCCAATCAGGTGGCCCTCCCGATATGAGCATCACTCCGATCGAAGTGCAGTTGATCGCGAATGAAGATGGAACGCTGCGATCATTGAATTTCGGCACACGAAGTTTGGGGACAGGTGATGCTGCTTTTCAGGCATTGAATGAGGAGATTCTGAGGCAGATTGGCGAACCTGGTAACCCGCAGGCAAAGGATACTGAAGCGACAATTGATGCCGATTATGGTCTCAATTACGAATATGTCATCAGAGCAGTCGGTGCTGTAACCGGGCGTGTCAATCCGGAAACGAAACAGATCGATCGCTATATTGAGAAGGTTAAGTTCGCACCTCCCAAACCACCGGCCACTTGACGCAATCGTATCATCAAAATCAGCCAGAGACTGAATATTCGTTTCACTGTCAACCGCGCGGGTGAAATTTCTGATGTACTGATTTCAGTCGGCTGTGATCCACGTGTGTGTACACCTGCGTGGTTGCGATGTTGGCGTGCCCCAGCAGTTCCTGTAGCGCACGAATCTCTGCACCGTTGGCGAGCATGTGTGTCGCGAAGGAATGTCGCAATGTATGCGGGCTGACTTCGCTGCTGCAGCCAACCCTCGCTGCGTATTTCTTCACCAGATCCCAAACGGCAATTCGCGACATTCGGCGACCACTGCGAGTGACGAACAGTGGATCATCCGCCTGCGATTTCTGGCGAGAGAGTTTCGGACGTTCCGCGTCAAGGTAGGCTTCCAAAGCGGAAATCGCCACTCCATTAAGCGAGACCAGTCGCTCCTTGTTCCCTTTTCCGGTACATCGGCAGAACTCCTCCTCCAGATGGACGTCCCGCAAGTCGAGCCCCGTAACTTCGCTGGCCCGGCAGCCGGTGGCATACATCACGGCAAGAATGGCTCGGTCGCGCAGCGGATAGCGATCCAGTGGTGCAGGAGCGACAAGCAGTTGTTCAATTTTCTCCGGGCTGATCACCTTGGGCAGATGTTGCCAGAGTTTGGGGGAACTCATCAACTCCGCCACACTCTCAATCAAAATGCCTTCGAGCACAAGAAAGCGGAAAAACATTTTGATTGAAACCAGATGCCGTGCAATCGATGTCGCCGCCAGGCGGCGTTCATGCAGGTGTTGCAGATAACTCGTAAGCAATTTGAGTTCAACATCCTTGAGAGTTTCCGGACCATGCACACTGTACCAATCCAGGAATTTGTTGAGATCCGATCGGTATGCGTCGACCGTGTTTTTCGCCAACCCGCATTCAATTTGCAGGTATTCCAGAAACGGTTGCAGGTGACGCTTTGGCCCACGCAAAGCTGGGTGTCTTTCATGACTGGATTCGCGGGTTTTCCTGCGGGATGTTCGGTCGCGTCGAATCATGGATTGTGTCAGTTTGCTGGAAGTTCCGATAAAGAAACTCGTTTCAATTGCATTAAAACGTATTACGCTTTCTCGTGTCCGCGAAAAACACGTTCTGGCCTGCAATATCAGGCTCCCACGAGCCAGAGACGTCACAAGAAAGGTAAACTGCTCCAGTCAGATCCTTCGTGCGTATCGGCATCACGTCTTTTGAATTTATCGACTGATACTCCACTCAGGCTTGAGGTGGACAGATAGGCCAGAAAGGTCTCAGGAGAGGCCGACCGGCTGCAGCGGGCTGCGGGCGATGTCGAACGTCACAACGCCATCCTGATTCGGAAATTGCACGTCGACAGTTCCCTTTCGGGCAAATCCGCGGACTTCCACAACGTGGCCTAATCCATAAGTGGGATGTCGCACCTTCATGTTTACGGTAAATCCGGTGGGCAGCCTGGCCGACTCGGTTGTACCGTTCAATAATGCAGCTCCGGTCATCAAAAGTGGCCCGTTGCCCTTTTTGAGGTTTCTCATCCGGCTGGCTTTTTCCGATGTCTGTTGCTCTGGTTGCGAATTCGTAAAATCACGGATCGGAAGACCAACTTCGGACAGAAACTCACTGGGGATGACGTGCAGGCGTCGGCCCCGTGTCTGTCGTTCTATAACCCGCGTCAGATAGAGCTTCCTTTGAGCTCGCGTCATGCCCACAAACAACAATCGGCGTTCCTCTTCGATTTCACGAACCTCGTTGGTCTGCAAGCTGCGGTCGTGGGGAATCAGGCCCTGTTCGACGCCCACCACAAAGACGACCGGGAATTCCAATCCTTTGGCGGCGTGCAATGTCATCAGCGTGACTGCACCAGCCTCTGGATCAAGCTGATCCAGGTCGCTAACGAGTGAAGTGGATTCCAGAAATCCTTCAAGACTTCGAGTGTCGGGGTGTTGTTCATCGTAATCATGAGCGACCGAAATTAACTCCAGCACATTTGCCAGTGACTGCTGGTGCGTTTCCGATTCGCTTTGCTCCCAACCGGTCACGTAGTTCGTTTTCTCGAGTACCAGCTTTAACAGGCGTTCGACCGAGCCGGCACTCGCCAACGAGAATTCGTTCATCATTGCAGCGAATCGGCTGATCGCCGTGACTGCCCGTTTCGATAAGTCCGGGATTTCACGACAGCGGTGAGCGGCATCGAGCAGGCCGATTCCGATACGATCGGCCCAGTTGGAAAGTAACGCAACCGACTTCTTACCGATTCCCCGAGCCGGTGTATTGATCACGCGGAGAAACGCGGCCCGATCCAGTGGATTACTGATCAATCGCAGATAAGCGAGGCAGTCTTTCACCTCTCTGCGATCGTAAAACGCGACACCTGCGGCAATCTGATGTGGAACGCGGTGCCTTGTCAAAGCCATTTCCAATTCGCGTGACAATGAGTTTACGCGATAAAACAACGCGCAATCGGACCATTTGAATTCGCCGCGATCGTACTTTTCTCTTAACAGCAGAGCGATCTGATCTGCTTCATGTTTTCCATCCTCGAAGACGAGCAATTCCGGTGGATCGCCCTGCGAATTACTGGTCCATAACGCTTTGTGTTTTCGCAGACGATTGTTCACAATCAATCGATCGGCTGATTCCAGTATCCGTTTGGTACTACGAAAGTTCTCCTCCAGACGCACTGTTTTGACGTCCGGAAGATCCGCTTCAAATCGCAAAATGTTGTCGATTTTGGCGCCGCGCCATCCATAAATCGACTGATCCGGATCGCCCGACGCGCACAAGTTCGGATACAATTGAGAGATGGCGGCGACGATCTTGTATTGCGCAAGATTCGTGTCCTGATACTCATCAACGAGAATATAGCGGTATCGTTCGTCGAGATCGGCTCGCAATTCTTCGTTCTCGATGAGCATTCGCGCTACATGCAACAACAGATCGTCAAAATCCACAGAATTGGCGCTCAACAGCAATTGCTGGTACGCCGGATAGACCTTGGCCACGATTGCCTGAAAATGATCTGCGATCGCTTCCTCATGCAATTCGGCAAACTGCTCTGCAGTAATCAGGTCGTTCTTGGCATTGCTGATTCGATGCAAAATACGAGCGGGCGGAAAGTGGACCGCGTCGATCCCGAGATCATGCAGAACTTCGCGAATCGCGACCTTTTGGTCCCCGGTATCACAAATCGAATAATTCGATTGCAGCCCTGCAGTTTCCGGTCGTTCTCGCAACAGCCGCGCACAAAACCGATGAAATGTCCCAATCCAAATCGGCGCATTCCCAACCAGTTGCCGTGTTCGCTCAGCCATTTCGCGGGCCGCTTTATTGGTAAATGTGATCGCGAGGATTTGTGAAGGGGGAATTCCCTGTTGCAGGAGATTGGCCAACCGGTGGGTGATGACACGCGTCTTACCAGACCCCGGACCTGCGAGGACTAACATCGGACCATCGATATGGTTGACAGCCTGTTGCTGATTGGGAGTGAGGGATGCTGGCATAAATTCGATCGAATGCGAAACACCTGGACGGAGAATGACTTGGTGCACTCCATCATAAGGAACGGATCGATGCATGCCAGTGTCGCCATTTGGCTGATCGGGAATGTCTTTCACAGGCTCATCTGAAACAATGGCAAACTGCTTTTTGTTCGTGCAATTGCTTCCGTGGCGGCAGTCTTATTGGTTATAGCGATTGCATAGAATGGCTAAGAAAAGTAAACTATGTTTCGCGTTGTGGTCAAGTTGGGTAGAGCAGGGGGACCGCAATGGAGTGAATCGGTGTGATCGGCCTGGGTGCCGGATTGCATCGAATGCGACTGGAAAACTGTGTCCACGTAACAATTTACGGCGAATTCTTTCTCCCAGTAGAAATTGACAAGTCGCTGGGGCCAGTTATGTCGATAATCAGGAATTGAAGGCCTCGCCATTTCACAGTCGGAGATCCGTCTGTCGAAATTCGTCGGCATCACGCATGCCTGGGATTCCTGACATCTATATCCCCGCCCGACATCGCAGCCCCGGCAAAGACCGCTCTCGGAGAAGAACCCCATGTGGACTGTTCCCCCCCAGGAATCAAAACCCTCAGGAGTTTCTCAAATGGTTGCCAAACGTTGGCGAAAAAATCTGATTGCGATGTCGGTAACATTGTCCGTCTGTGCGGCTTCGGTCGCATGGGCCTGGGACACATTCAATGTTTCAACAAACAAATCTGCTGCTCCAGTTGGCCTGAGCGGGATCCTGGAACCATTTCCCCCAGACGCCTTGTCGTTTGATGCGTTCGAAGCCCTGGATGGAAACTGGTCTGACTGGAGCGAAGAAACTCTTGGTCTGATCAGCAAACTCTACGAAGATCCATCGTTGGACCTGGAAGGCCAAAGGGAATTGATTGAACGGCTCAAAACCAAGTCGAAGACGATGGAAAAGGCGATCAGAGATCCCCGGTATGGAAAGATCCATGACGATTTGATCTCCCTTAACGGCGCATTGACTCGTCGCATCGAACTCTTCGAAGCGATTCTCGACTCACAGGAAATTGACGGTGAGGCTCTCAAACTACAGAAGCTGGCCGATTCACAAAAAGATGTCGTTCAGGCTGCGAGTAATTTGAATCGCTGGCTGCGTGGGATCACCAATGGCAGTGGGTGGGTGAAATTCCTTGCCTCGGACAAAATTGCGAAGGTTTCCAAAACGGAGCCTTTGAATAAAGACAACAGGCAACTGTTGTTGAACGCGCTCAGGAATTTGAAAGAAAAAGACAAACTGAAAAGTCAGGCACAGCGCAGCTTTCTTGGCCGAAGTCGATTTAGCACGCTGAAGGCAGCATTGGAAAGTTACGAAAGGGCAGACACGTTTAAGCCGAAAAAAGCCGACCCCGGCAAGTTTCGCAAGGCGGCAGCAGAACTGATAACCGCCGTCGAATCGTTTGAGGCTGGTTATTCTGATGTTGCAGCGGCGGAAATCGCGGTCGCATCGCAAAAAATTGAAGTCGCCAGCACCGATGGTGGGCAATTGATTGCGAAAGTTCTCGATCGGCACTATCAGAATTTCAATTTCAAAGTTTTCATTTCGGAAGATTTCATCAATCGACTTATCACCAAACGGCATACGGAAAAAGGTGAAGTACGTGACTTCATTCTGGGAGCAAATGTCTCCGGCAGCCAAACGACAACGACCAGGATCGGAGTCGATTTCAAACCGCGTGACGATGCAGCATTGTTCGATATCACATTGAATGGGACAACTAACAGCAACACGCGCGGCGTGACATCTGAGGCGACCATTTTTACCCGGGGAAATCACCACATCTTCGGCCGTAAGCAGATTGTGTTTGATGGGGATACTTTTGAAACCCGGAAAGCCCGTGTGACGGTTGACGCCAACAACAGGCATGTTGGTACGGCGACACGTGTCAGTGGAGTTCCGATTTTGGGATCGATTGCCAATCGCATTGCCCGTCGTGAAGTGGCGCGAAAGCGACCACAATCTGAGGCAATTGCCGCAGGCAAAGTGAAAAGGCGTGTGCTTCCCCGGTTTGATGAGGAAGTTGACGAGCGATTTGTCGAGGCGAACGAGGAAATCGACGACGGACTCCATACGAACCTGAAGAATGCCGGTGTCTGGCCAGCGGAACGCCTTCTGCAAACGACCAGCAAAGACATGATCGTCAACGCGTTGATCCGTGAAGGAGTCGAAAGCGGAGGGAACCCTGCGAATCTCTCCCTGGCAAAATCAAAAGGGTTGAATGTTTTCCTTCATGAGAGCCTGTTCAACAACACATTCAACCGAATGGACATTGCCGGTCGCACATTGACCGATACACAATTGCGAAAAGAATTTGAAAAGTTCCTCTCGAAGCTGGCAGGTGAGGAAGTGCTGCTGGGCGACGACGAAGAGGCTGAAGATGAGACGACCTATATTTTCGCCAGGAATGATCCGATTCGCATCCGTTTTCAGGATGGTGATGTGCAACTGGTTCTTCGTGCCGGGATCAAGCAAAAGGGTGAGGAAGACATTCCCACTCAGGAAGTTGTTGTGCCGATGACCTACACGCTTTCGGGTGATGAAATCCTGATTGAACGGGGAACGGTTGCAGTGACACCGATTGAGAAGCCTGAGAGTCTCGCGAAACAAATCGCCCGTGCCGGTGTGATGCGGAAGAAGATTCAATCCGCCATTGAAAATCGGACTCGCCCGCGGATCTTGACGATCAAGCGTAATGATGGTTCCAAAGTGAAAGTCAACGTGACTCAAATTCGCGCTCTCGATGGATGGTTGACCGTTTCCGTTGAGTAGGATTGATTTGCGAAATTGACACGCCCCGAAATTGAAAGAGGGATCTGCCCCAACTGGTGCAGGTCCCTCTTTTCGTTGAATCATGTTACGCGAAGACATTCGTCGTTATTGCAAGCCACATTGAACTGTAGCGGCCTTTACACTGTTATTGCAGTTTCAAATGAGGCTCAAGCCGCCGCAGATAAAAAGTCCGTCAGACCGGAGCAGCGTGACACCTGGAAGTCAGGGTTTGATGAAGTGACAAGGAGTGACAACGGAGCGGGTTATGTCAATCTGGTACCCTGGAACAAAGCCTTGACAAGGCACTGGCCACGTCGATACCTCGACGCGGTACCGCCGTGCGTAGCACATCGGCTGGCACTGGCCGCCCATGAGCCAGAGACGTCACACCAGAAGGTAAACTGTTCTAATCGCCGCAACCGATTTCCAGATTAAACGCAGACTGCATCAAACGCCGTTCGTGACGTTGATGGGCAATCAATTCGTGCATCCAGTCCTGTAATGAACCACGTGCCTCAGATGCGATTTCCTCATATCTCTCTTCGTTGGAGATTTTCAGTCGGAGTTGCCAGAGTTGTGAATAGAGTTGGTGCTGCCCCGCTTTCAATTCGTCCACCTGTCCCTGCCAGTTCGGATAGGTCTCGGTTACTTCAGAAAGGTAACCACCCTGGCACCGCAACTGGAAATCCTTGGGAAGCGTCTCCAGCAAAGCGTCAATTACAGCACACAACCAGTGGCAAGTGACGTTGTCAGCCGGTTCCTCCAACAGGTCCCGCAGGTCTCCCAGGAGAATGTACTCCAGGGCAGAATAGTCTTCCAGCCGGTGACCACGTCCGGTTGTTTTCCCGATTTCCATTCTCATCTCCTGCAATAAAACGTATTTTGTTTTTCTGTGCCGTGAAAATCGCCGTTTGGCCTGCAAACATGGAATTCCACGAGCCGGAAACGTCACACGAAAAAGTGAACCGCAATAAATGAAAGAGAATACGGATACCAGAGGCCCTGTGGTTAACGACCATCATTAATCTGTCAAATAGTTTGAAGATGTCTGCAACGTGTGAATTGATTCCGCGCCTTGTAAGTGATCCGTCGAATTTTGGATCGAAAGGACACAACCTTTTCCATGATTGTTTCGACTTTCAAGATCGTTTGGTAATCGATAGGAAATTGAAAAAATCTCAGTTGGACAAACCAGCCACAAGTCGCCATCGGAAAAATGGTTTCCCTTTTTTGAAAGGTTTGTCAGATTGAAAGCAACAGCGAAAGTGAGAATTCGGATGAATGATGATGTGATTGTTGCTGAGGAGGATTTTACCAACCGAGCAAGGTTCCGTCAAAAAAAAGATGCCCGCCGAGCGGTGGCCGGCGCGCAAGTGTTTGTGTATAAGTGTGTTAGAAGGATTTCTTGCAGCGTGTTATCCGTCTTCACCCGACATCGATCCTACTCCGAACCGCTTTCTGAGAGTTTGGCGATGGTTTGTTGCAAAGCCCGGTTGATGTAGTTGCGATTCTTTTCAACTCGAGATTTCAAATTCGGAAGCAATGGTCTGGCTGCCGGGCCAATGTTCTCGATCACATTCGCCGCGTGCAATGCCACCCATTCGTTCTTGTGACCCAGACTTTCCATGAGGACTGCGAACGGCTTTTCTGTCTTGCCCAGATTGATCAAAGCCTCGGCAGCGACGATCCGCACATTGCCATCAGAATCATTCAACGCGGCCTGCAATTGCTTTTTGACGGAAGCCGTAACGTCACCGAGAATGAGGCAGCCAGTCGCTCCCCAATACCGGAAAGCCGGGTGATTATGATCGAGGGCAGACGCGAACTCGTCCAGGTCATTCTTCGACGGCGCAGTCGCCTTTTCTGCCAACGGAATGATATCTTCCAGTGGGTATTGCTTTGAATCGCGGACAAACTCGTGAATTGTTTCACCACCTGCCAGTCCAGTCATCATCCCCTCAGGCAGAAATCCGGAATCACGAATACTCAGGAGGTGGTCCCGATTGGCTGTGCGCATCCGTTTCAGCACATCTGCATACTCCGGGTCGTTTGCCAGATTCCTGACTTCCCAGCGATCTTTCGTTGTATCGTAAAGTTCCTCGGCCGGTTTCGTTTCCCAGAAGTATGTTTGCGGTGGCTCCAACCGGCCAGCAAGATACTCTTTGTGCCACGACCTGGTCGCCGGCATCCGCCACAGGTATTCGAGGTACTGACCATAGATACGATGCGGGTTGTAGTTGCGGATGTACTTGAATCGTTTGTCACGGACCGCTCGACTGAAGTCATATCGTTCATCCATACGTCCCCGGAAGACGTAGACGTATTCGCGTTCCGGTTGAGACTGTTTGCCAAGAAACGCTATCCCCTGTAGATGTTCAGGGATCTCGATTCCCGCAAGACTGAGAATCGTCGGTGCGAGATCAACAAAACTGACGAGGCGATCAGTTTTCGTCCCTGGTTTGTGAGGTGCCAGATGAGCGAAATTTCTGCCGAATCGAATAATCATCGGCACATGCACTCCGGTGTCATACAGGAACCGTTTCGAGCGAGGTAGAATGCCACCGTGGTCGGCATAGTAGATCACGATTGTATCGTCCGCCACGCCTTCTTCCTCAAGTTGCTTCAGTTTTTCGCCAATCTGAGCATCCATGCGGGTGATGATTTGATGATACATCGCCCAATTGGATTTGACTTCTGTCGTTTGGGGGTGATAAGGCGGCACAACGACATCACTTTTTGCCAACTCATTTTGAAGTGGTTTATGTAGAGAACTCTCGTGCGATGTACCATGATTGTAGACTGCGAAAAACGGTTGCCCCTTTTTTCGTTTGCGATGATTTCCACCGCTCATCATGTGCCACGCGTTTTTCTGGCAGGGATTCAGGTTATAGTCAGTCTTCGAGTTGTTGGTACAGAAATAGCCGGCCTCTTTGAGGTATTTCACGAAGAATGGAATCCTCTCCGGATCAACGGCGTGTTTGCTGCGCATGTGTTGCGTTCCGAGAGAGGGCGGATACATCCCGGTGATGATCGTGCAGCGAGCCGGTGCACAGACCGGTGCATTCGCAAAAGCATGCTTGTAAAGGATGCCTTCGGAAGCAAGTCTATCGAGATACGGCGTGTTCGCGTCCGGATAGTCATAGCATCCGAGAAACGGGCCGTTGTCTTCGGATACGAGCCAGAGAATGTTGGGACGTTTAGCGTCATCGGCCAAAGCTGTGTCGGGCGATGTCGGCAAAAATACCAAGGCAAGGATGATACCTGCCAGCGGAATGAATAAGCGAGCAGATTTCATGGATGTGGTCTCCGGAGGGGGAATCACAATGCGCCGAGGAAGTCGATTTCGCAAGGTTGAAGGTACCAGGGTTGAAGATACCAGATGTGCAGCGGTTTCTCACGGCGGCTGCCCTTATTTGTGTTGCCTTTCGTTTCAATCGTGTCCTCGAAGGCTTTGCCAAGTCCGAAATGCTGTCAAAGCCGGAAATCAATGAACCCGTTCATCTAGAGCAGTTTACCTTTTCGTGTGACACTTTTCGCTCGTGGGAGCCTGCAATTGTAGACCAAACGGCGTCCATCGCGCCACGGAAGAGCGTAACACGCTCTAAACCACACCATGTATTCAGCCAGCGGAAAATTCCGCACGTCCCACATAATCTCTGCGAACGAATGTGATTTCACATCCTTCACCACAGGGTGATTCTAACGCTTGTCCCTGTCATCCAACCGGTACTCAGAATAGTGCGACTGATAGCCTGGAAATTAGAGGAATCGGCTCGATGAGCGCGCAAAGCGTGACGATTTAACGGATACAAAGCTCTGTTGTCCTCTTCCCCAGTTCGTGAACGGATCGAGGAATGGGTACAGCAGCTACCAGAATAAACGGTTGGCACAGAATCCGTTCAGTCCTGCCACGATGTTCGCCTCACCATCACCTGCGTAAGGAAATCTCGCGGTGACTGTATTTTCGCATGGTCCTTCTGTTATTGCCCCTCAATCCATAGCTTTTTCATCTTCTCATGATGAGCAAAATCGGAAAGAATGCGAATAGAGAATCAGTCATCAGGCACGGGCAATCCAACGGATTGCACAAAGACAAATGCGGAATGTCGCGAGGAGTAAAGTTTTCACCATGATGCGTCCAAGACCTCAAATAACAGCGAATACTCGACGCTATGGTTCTATTAACTTCGAGGCGGTATTGGCTATCGGCTGTCTGTTCCTTGTTGTTGTGGCGTCGGCTGGATTTGTCCTGTTCAAATCCAATGCCAGTTCAGTGAGTGTCACGGCATTGGGTACGCCGCATCCGACAACCGCTAAACCAAAGTCGGCCGTCAGCTCAAGCTCGGCATTGGTCAATGAAACGAAGACATCATCAGCCACGACCGTTGAAGCGACCGATTCTGTCCCTGTCGATACGGTCGGGAAACAGCAACCAGATCAGGGAATCGTGAAGCTGGACGTTGTTCCTGCGACAGGAACTGAGGACACAACTGCTCAGGAGTTGACATACCAAACACCCGAGGAATTGCTCGGAGCGCATCTTGAGGCCGGTGAATTCGGTCCGGCTTTGGCATTAGCCCGTACATTACAAGACAGTCAGCGACGAGCCGACATGCTGCGACAGATTGCCGATGCTCAATTACATTCCGGTGAATTCAATTCGGCTTTGATGGCGATCCGAGCCATGCCGGGTGATGATACATCCCGCCAACAGGCCTGTCGCCAGCATTCGCAACAACACGCATTTGCCGGTGGTGGTGCAGGACAGGATTTCGATTCTCTGATCGACCTGATCATGAACGAAACGAGCGGCCCCTGGCAGGCAATCGACGGGACCGGTGGAACAGCGACTCCTTACGCAACCGGTGTGCGGGTCGATCCGAATGGATTATTCACACATTTGCAGCGCGAAGAACAGAACGGTCGTCTCGATGCGCTGGGAGTGAATGCTCGCGAAGCTGATCTGAATGACGAATTAGCGAAGCCCTCTTCGCTGCGACTTGTTTCATTAACTCGATTGGAACGGGAAATCTCGCGGCGATTGGCAGCCGGCCAGCCGATTGTTGAGTCGATGCAGTATTTCGCCGGACTCTCGAAGATTCAGTATGTTTTCGTTTATCCCAACGACGGAGAAATCGTGATTGGCGGTCCGGCCGAACCGTGGCGTTATAACGAAACCGGTCTGCCGGTCGGCGTTTCCAGCGGTCGTCCGATGCTGCAACTCGACGATTTTGTCACGGCTAATCGCATTTTTGATCCCAGCGGACAGGGCATCTTCATTTGTGCCATCGTACCCAGGGAAGAAGGTTTGCGGGCCGTCAATCAATTCTCAGCCGAATCGCAGGCACGAGGACCATTGCACCCCGGCCAGGTGAATCAATGGGCCAGGACGATTGAGAACAAACTCGGACTGCAGGACATCGAGTATACCGGTATCCCGGCCAACTCACGTGTTGCACGTGTCATTGTCGATGCAGACTACCGCATGAAATTGATTGGCATCGGCAAACTTGATGGCGGGCCACAGATGAAAAGCTTCTTCGACCTGCTTACCCCGGAGCAGAAACAACAGCAAATGGAAACTGATGCCCTGCGTTGGTGGTTGACAATGAAGTACGACGCGATTCTGCATTCCAGCAATCGTGATGTCTTTGAGATTCAGGGATCATCCGTGCTGTGCCGATCGGAAAACGAGTTGATTACCGCACAGGGAAAACGGATCCACACCGGCAAAGCGGAACCAACAAACCGACTGTTCGCGCAGCAGTTCACATCAAATTACGATGAACTGGCGAAACGGGATCTGGTCTTCGCCGACCTGCAGAACATTTTTGACCTGTCGCTGCTGGCGGCTCTGATTCACAAAGAACGATTGAACGATCGCGCCAATTGGGATCTGGGTGCCTTCGCCGCGAATGGCCGTTACCTGCCCGCTGCTTACGAGCCGGCGAAGATTGTGCACTCGGTCGTCAATCATAAGGTTTACGCAGGCGGAAACATCATTCTGCAAGCTGCAGGCGGTGTGAAAGCAGATCTGAAAGCGGTCGTCAACGATCGTCAGATCATGCAGGAATCGCCACGGCTCGGCAGTTTTTCGAGCCACGCGAAAGCTCCGGAATTGCCTGCCGGCCGCTGGTGGTGGGATGCTGCGACTCGATAACGAACTTCAACGAACCAGAGTTCATCAGGCCCTCGGATCATCCAGAGATTCGGGGGCTTGTTTTTTGAGTGTTTGTGTCGTCGAAAAACCTGTGTGCTGAAAACTCTGACGATGTAATCCGGCTTGGCTTTACCCGATAATCGGTTCGCGTACAATGTGGCATCGTGGCCTCCACACTCTCCGATCAAACTGATTTGATCTGTGATGCCGCCAGCCTGAGATTTATGCAGGGACTTCATTGATGGCACGTCTAACACAGGCCGATCTGATCGACCTCAACCATACTTTTGAAGAGCGAACTCCGTTGGAACTGATTCAATGGACGCAGGAGATATTTGGCGAGCGCGTTGCCGCAATCTCGGCTATGCAGCAGGCAGGTAATGTCCTGTGCCACATGCTCTCAAAAATTGAAAAATCGTCCAGAGTGCTGTTTGTCGATACCGGAGTGCTGTTTGAGGAGACATTGCAAACCCGCGATCGTATCGTCAGTGAGTACGGGATCGAAGTTGTCACTCTGGAGCCGAATCAGACAATGGCGGAACAGACTGCCGAGTTGGGTGTCCTCTATCTTTCGGTCGATGGCCAGAAACAATGTTGCGATTTGCGAAAAACACAGCCGTTGCTGGAAATCGCAGATCAGTTCGACGCTTTGATTGGAAGTCTGCGTCGCAGCGATGGTGGCCAACGCGCGCAATGTCCCATTTTAGCGGTTGATCCCCAGGCAAATTGCCTCCGAATCAACCCACTGGTCAACATGAATACCGAACAACTGCAGGCATACATTGCCGAGAACAAGGTGATCACCAATCCGCTGCATGAACAAGGCTACCCGACGATCGGCTGTAACCGTTGCACCACACCCGTCATGCCGGAAGAGCCGAAGCGAGCAGGGCGGTGGCGACATCTCGGCCCCTGGTCCGTCTATTGCGGCATCAACCCGACTGATCTCGACCCCGAACATTCGCCAGCGATCGAATTGGATCAGGATCTCATCGATCGCATTCTGGGCCGCGAGACCGACTTCATGATCTGAGTCTTCAGTCCTGCCAAATCGCCGACGAGCGCAGAAGGAACGATGAGTTTGCGATCTGTTGCGACCGGTTACGTTTTGTTGTTGTGCGGTGCGATGGCGGGATCGGCTCAGCAGCTCAGCATTGGAAGGGGCATCGCCTCGACGACAGGGACAAGGGGGAAGATGGCGTTCGCAGAACAAGCCCCGGTGTCAAATGGATGGAAAATCCGGGGGGGGCGAAACGCAACATCACATTGGCGTGTGTATCCGGTTGGAAAGAGAATGCGTACGTCTCTCGAAACGTACGGAATCCCCGCCAGGAATTGGCAATTTTCAGCGAATCGATTAAGAGTGACAGGGTTGAATTTTCTTCACGACATTTCTCGCTGGAACAGGAACCATGCAACAGAATACGGTCGCTCCTCCAATACCGAACACGCATTCTCTGGCGGTGGGTTACATCGTCTGGCTTTTTGGGATCTTTGGAGCCCATCGCTTTTACTACGGTCGTCCCGTGACTGGGACGATCTGGTTTTTCACTCTCGGTCTGCTGTTTGTTGGCTGGATCGTCGATCTGTTTCTGATTCCCAAAATGGATCGGGAATGCAATTTCCGCTATGCATCAGGTCGGATTGACTACGCTGTCGCGTGGTTGTTGCTGACCTGTCTGGGGCTGTTCGGGATTCATCGCTTTTACATGGGTAAAGTCGTTACGGGTATCATCTGGATACTGACCGGTGGTTTGCTGGGAATTGGCTGGCTGTATGACCTGTGGACATTGAACGAACAGGTCGATGAGATCAATCGGCAAAGCTGAACCGACTTGTGTTCCGGCTGGACGGTTCCGGATAAACTTGCAACAGCCCCTGCCAGCCAAAGTTCAGGCGGGCTTACCATTCTCACGTTTTCTGACGGATCGGTTGCAATTTTTCAGCCACCAAACTGATAATGGAGTCGCTTTCAGGCTTCGGGTTTCCCGAAGTCTCTTTTTGTTGGCGGTGTCCAGTGCCTTGTCAAAGCTTTGTTCTGGGATACGGATTGACATAACCCGCTCCGTTGTCGCTCCTTGCAGCTTCATCAAACCCAACCTTCTGTCTTGACAGTTCACTAGAGCGTATTACGCTCTTCTGTGCCGCGATGAGCATCAATTGGTCTGTAAACACAGACTCCCACAAGCCTGAGACGTTACACCAGAAGGTATGCTGTTCCAGGCCATTCCTTTCCTTCGCATTCGATGTGCAAATACGAAAGACATCTATGGTGCTCATCGGGCTCTACTCGTTCGCTCTGTTCCTAAGCGCCTCTCTGTTGTTCTCTATCCAACCAATGGTTGGCAAGTGGACACTGCCCTGGTTTGGCGGTGCCCCCGCGGTTTGGAATACCTGCCTGCTTTTCTTCCAGTCGGTATTGCTATTCGGTTATGGCTACGCCCACTTGAGTTGTCGCTGGTTGAATGTGCGCGTTCAATTGGTGTTGCATCTGGTGCTGATGGCGATTGCTTTTCTGATGCTGCCGATATCATTGTCGGTATCGGGTGATGTCACACAGTCACCGGTCTATTCGTTGTTGAAACTGTTGACGCTTTCCATCGGACTGCCGGTTTTTCTGATCAGCAGTACCGGATCACTACTGCAGCGCTGGTTCGCCGAGACGTCACATCAGTCGGCTCGCGACCCCTATTTCCTCTACGCGGCGAGCAATCTGGGCAGCCTCGCTGCTTTGCTTGCGTATCCACTCATCATCGAATCAACACTTCGCTTGCAGATGCAGGGCAAAATGTGGGCGTGGGGTTATGGTCTGCTCGTGGTTTTGATTGGGATTTGTGCCATTCATTTGTGGATGAACCGCAGCAACTTCACTGAAAATACGGCGGCAAAGACAGGTTCGACAACGGAATTGGACGGGGATGAACGACAACTCACCTGGACGTTGAGAGTCCGATGGATCCTTTTGGCATTCGTGCCTTCCAGTTGGATGATGGGTGTAACAACCTACGCGACAACCGATTTGACGCCTGTTCCCCTGTTATGGGTCATTCCGCTCGTGCTTTACCTGCTGACGTTTATCGTAGCGTTCGCGCGGCGAACGGAATGGATCGGCGGCTTGATGGTCCGAATGTTGCCAATTGGTGTGGTTCTGTTAGTGGTCTCTCAGCTTTCCGACGACACGTGGTTTCGACTGGGATTGCACCTGGCGGTATTCGTTGTTGGCGCGTTGATGTGTCACGGCGAATTGGCAAAGTCCCGACCCATGACATCGCATCTGACGGAATTTTATTGGTGGATTTCGGCAGGAGGTGCATGTGGCGGTCTACTGAATGCCTTGATTGCCCCTCTGGTGTTTACGTGGCCCGTAGAATACGCATTAACCGTTGGCGTCTGTTGCGGGTTGTTACCGAATTTGTGGTCGGAATGGCCTGAACGTCGGAAACTGCTCGCTGGTGCATTGGTTTTTGTCGTCGCTGTGGCCCTCATCTTGCGGGAGATCAATCCCTCTTTGACCATGACGCTGGCAATCGGAACAATTGTCGGATTCATCCTGCTGCTGGGATGCTACGCCCGAAATACCACGCTCGGATTCGCAGTCATCGCGACTCTGGTATTGGGGCTCGCCAGTGTCGAGCCTCCTGTCCCGGGGGAAGTCCTCTACACTGGCCGCAGTTTCTTTGGCGTGCACCGAGTCGTGAAAAACAGCAACGCCAATTTTCATCAATTGGTGCATGGCCAGACGATTCATGGCCTGCAAAGCCGCAAGCCGGGCCGCGAATGTACGCCGACCGCCTATTATGCTCAGACCGGGCCGTTGGGCGAAGTGTTTGAGCGGTTGGGGAAAGACCGCACTGACCGTGTGGGTGTGATTGGACTGGGGGCCGGAACGGTGGCCTGTTACGCATCATCGAATCGTGAGATCACCTTTTACGAAATTGATCCAATAGTGGCAAAAATCGCCAGCACGCCGGAATATTTCAGCTACCTTTCCGCATGTGGTGACAATCGATGCGAAATCGTTCTGGGAGATGGTCGGCAGGAGATCCTTGCCGCGAATGATGGCGCGTACGATCTGCTTGTTCTGGATGCCTTCAGTTCAGATGCGATTCCCATGCATTTGCTGACCCTGGAAGCGATGCAGGTTTATCTGAACAAGACGAGCGAAAACGGGGTGATTGCTTTTCATGTCTCGAATCAATACCTCAACCTGCCGCCAGTGATTGCCGCCGCTGCAGATCAACTCGATTTGATCTGCTACATGCGCCAGGAATTTGACGAAGAGTTGTCGGCTGTAGACAATGAATTGCTGAAAGCAGGTTCAACGTATGTGATTGTCGGACGCAATCGGGAATCACTCGCACCCATTTTGAATTCGAAGGACAGGAACAACCGCTGGACGTATTTACGTGGTGACGCACGGCTGCTGTGGACGGATGATTTCTCCAACTTGATGGATACCCTGCGCTGGTAATAGAGTGTATTACGCTCTTCTGTGCTGCGATGACTCTAGCCGCGTCGATACCTCGACGCGGTACCGCCGTGCGTAGCACGTCGGCTGGCAGAGGCCTCCCACGAGCGAGAACCGTCATACAGAAAGGTAAACGGCTCTAACAGGTCGGAACTGAAACCAGATATGAAAACTTCACCCGGCTTATCACGAATTCAGGTGATCGACACGCATACTGGAGGTGAACCGACCCGGGTGGTTGTGGATGGGGGCCCCGATCTTGGAAACGGTACGATGACCGAACGTCGAGCGCGATTTCGCGATGAATTCGACGCGATTCGTGCTGCCATCGTGAATGAGCCGCGCGGCTCGGATGTCCTGGTTGGCGCGTTGTTGACGCCACCTGTAAATCCCGATTCTGCAGCAGGTGTGATTTTCTTCAACAATGTTGGTGTACTGAACATGTGTGGCCACGGCACGATTGGTGTTGCAGTCACGTTGGCGCACATGGGGCAGATTGGTCCTGGCAACCATTTGCTGGATACCTCCGCTGGAACAATCTCCGTTCGATTGCATGACAACCGGACGGCAGTGACGCTTGAAAATGTCCCCAGCTATCGTTTCCGGCATGGTGTGGCGGTTGATGTTCCCGGACATGGCAGAGTGACGGGAGACGTTGCCTGGGGGGGCAACTGGTTTTTTCTCTGCGACGATCATGGTCTGGCAATCGAGTCCGGAAATCTGCCGGCTCTCATTCAACTCACGGTTTCAATCCGCGCGTTGCTGGATAAGAACGGAATTACCGGGGTAAAGGATGAGGAAATCGACCACATTGAATTGATCGGACCATCTTTCCGAAACGATGTTGATGCCCGGAATTTTGTCCTCTGTCCGGGGGAAGAGTGGGATCGCTCACCCTGCGGTACAGGGACCAGTGCCAAAGTGGCTTGCCTGGCAGCCGATGGCAAGCTCGAACCGGGCGAAATCTGGCGGCAGGAGAGCGTCATCGGTTCGATCTTTGAAGCGACCTATCGTATTGACAGGGAAACGAAACAAGGTGAAGCGGCCACGATTCCTTTGATTACCGGCTCTGCCTGGGTGAATGCCGAATCGACTTTGATCCTGAATCCGGATGATCCATTCTGCATGGGGCTGTCACGATGAGCCAACCCAGACATGTCGCGGTGATTGGGGGCGGCGTGATCGGGTTGGCGTGTGCGCATTTTTTGCGGCAAGTCGGTTTGGACGTAACGGTGATTGACAAGGGGAAAATCGGCAAGGCCTGTTCCTTTCGTAATTGCGGATTTATCTGTCCCAGCCATGTGCTGCCGTTGGCCGAACCTGGATCGATCTGGCCGGTATTTCGGTCTCTCTTTCAGCCTTCATCACCGTTTCGCGTTCGACCATCGCTTCGCATGTCGATGTGGCGATGGCTCTGGCAGTTTGCCCGTCGATGCAACCGGCGGGACATGTTGCAGTCCGCCGCCGCAATCCAACCGCTGCTGATTTCGTCCCTGAAACTCTACGAAGAATTGATGACTGATGGTGCGGATGTTTGTGAATGGCAGACAAAGGGATTGCTGTTCGCGTACCAATCCGCGACTGCGCTGGAGCAGTATGGGCCGGCGAATCAGTTGCTGACCGAACAATTCAATGAACCGGCACAGAGACTTTCCGGCAGGGAACTTCATGATTTTGAACCGGGGCTGAAAGGGGATCTTGCCGGCGCGTGGTACTTTGAGCATGACGCCCATTTGCGACCGGAGCGATTGATCGTCTGGTGGCGCAGGGAACTGGAAAACAACGGAGTTGTGTTTCGCGAGAATCTCGCACTCCATGGTTTTTCGATGAAACATGGCACGGTGGTGGCGGCAGAATGTGAATCGGAAACCATCGAAGCCGATGATTTTGTCATCGCCACTGGAGCCTGGACACCATTATTGGCCGATATTCTCGGGTACCGTGTACCAATCGAGCCGGGAAAGGGATACTCCATCACGCTTGAAACGGCGGTGGATGATCCCCAGATCCCGGTCATCTTTCCAGAGTATCGTGTGGCGGTGACACCGATGAAGTCGGGACTGAGGTTAGGATCGATCATGGAATTTGCCGGATATGATGAGACGATTCGTAACGAACGGCTGCGACTATTGAAAAATGGAGTTGGGCGGTTTCTGAATGTCGATCGCCCAATGGAAGAGGAGTCAACGTGGTTCGGCTGGCGTCCAATGACGACCGACAGCGTGCCTGTCATCGGGCGATCCCCTCGGCATGATAATCTGTTTCTCGCGGCGGGACACAATATGCTGGGGCTGAGCATGGCTCCTGCGACGGGAAAACTGGTCGCCGAAATGGTCACTGGAGTGGACGTGCACATTCCGGTCGAGCCATACGGAATTAACCGAATGCTGGGATGACACGGTTCAATTCGATTTCGGTGTAATGGAAACCTCAACGCCAGCAGAATCGATCTCAATCGTTGCGATATCGACATCAAGAAAGCGTTGAACCGTTTCGATATTGGTCCGCGTGTGCTGGGTCAATTCGCCGGTACGAAATCGCCCGCCTCGATTCAACGCCAGAGGAATCAGCAATTGATCTGTCAGATATGGGCCGACGGGATGACCGGCAGCGAGGAACTGTTTCACTTCCCGCGCGACGCGCTGTGCCACTTTTTCCGCCGGCAATCCTCTGCGACCAAAACCGGTAAACGTTTCGGTCAGTTGATCCTGCTCGACATGCACGAGGATGACATTGCCCGGTCCATCGGAAGGGGCATCGGCAATGATCGTCCGGTTTTTGGGCAGAATGTTGAGAGTGCGGGCAAGTTTGCTCATTTCCCGTTCACCGACAGGTTCCGGAATCTGTGACAAAACCACAGTTGTCTTCAGCACTGGTTTGACTGCTGGCTCCACAAGCTCCAACTCCGACAGCGGCTTGACAGAAGGTTGAACATTCATCCGCAATCGACCTTTTCCAACGGGGTAAAAACCATAACGATCGAGATGCAGTTCAATGTTTCCCCCCATCTGATTCAGCAGGCTGACGAATGTTTTTTGAAGAAAGTCAAACGGCGGTGCAAACTCGTTATGTGTGCCACCAGACAGCACCACAGAACAGGCATTGGGAGCCTGCATGAGTGCGGGCAGGAGCGTTTGCAGAATAAGCGTCGTACTGCCAGCAGAGCCGATATCGAATTCAAAATGCCCCGATCGAATCGGTCCCGGGTGGAAGAGAACGTCTTGTGAATGCAGTTCGGCTCCCTTCACATTTGCATTGCAAACGTCCTTTGCCGCCCGAACAGCGGTCAGATGCTGACGTAACAACCCCGGACGCGGACGACGGGTCCGCACGTTGAACAGTCGGAACGGTTGGCCGGTGATCATCGACAGGGAGAGTGACGTGCGCAGAATCTGCCCGCCTCCTTCACCCTGTGATCCATCAATTTCGACAAGTTCAGACATGGCTCACTCGTGCAGTTTGTGCTCTTCCGGCACGCAAACATGATGCAACCAGATATCTTGCATCATCATAGAGTAAGCGGAAAGCAAATGGTTCGCGCCATCGAGTGGCAGGACAGGTATTGCCGATGGAGAACTCGACAAACGGCGTCAGGCGTCCTCTTTCTGGCCACCAAGGAACCGGAACCAGCGCCCCTGCTCGTTTTCTTCGTCGGTTTTCCCGGATGGGTCCAGATCGACAAGTTCGCCATCGTCATTGAATGTCAGCCCGCGTTGTGTCAACTCTTTTTGCAGGACGTGCCGCTGGTGATTCAGCAGAGCCTCCTCGCGACCGATGCGGGCACGCTCCAGAGAGAGTTCGACTTCCGCCCGGCGGAGGCGATCCTCGAGTTTGTCATGCAGTTGTTCCAATTCCGTTTTCAGATCTTCCGGAACCTGTTCGAGTTGCTCCCAGTCGGGTGGCTGAAAAACCTGTGTTTCAATCCGTCTCAATTGCTGCAACAGCTGCGCAATGTATTCATCCCGCTCAATCAGGCCGGTGCGCAGGACAACGGGGTCATCAATTTCCTCACCAATCGTCGACGGTGGCTCCATTTCCTTTATGGCTTCTTCGACGTCGGCAACCAATCCCGGCAGGTCTTCGCTGTCTGATGGCGGCTGCACCTCGTCGCCCAACAATTGTGCCTTCAACGATTCCCAGCCGATTTGCTCTGCATCTTCTTCATTGTCGACGCCTGGCAATGTGCCGCCGTGTGAAGGTTCTGTGGTGGGTTGACTCAGGTGTAAGTCGGCCGGCACACGATTGACGATCAAATCCCTCAACTCGGTCAATTGAATTTCAATGCGACCGAGCGTCACATCCGACTGCATTTCATCCCATCGCTCGATCGCTTCCCGCATTTGTCCAAGCACATCGGAATGCTCTTCCAACATTTCTGTTGAGATACCCGTTGGAGCGAAGCCAGGTTGTTTGCCGCTGCGCTGAAAACGATCCAGTTGTGATGCCGCCTGTTCCAGTCGCTCCGTCAGTGCGGCAACCAGTTCCTCTTTTTCCTGCAACTTGCTCTGGAGGTTGTCAGTTTGTGTCGTCATATCCGAGTTCTTGCAAGTTAGAGCGCATCCGAGATAACCGTAGCGTCATCCGAACGGGTATTTTAGTTCCAAATGGTCCGCCAGCCACTACGATCAAACTGGACGTAGTCTAGCGTGATGATTCGATGGTGGTGGTGCCAATTCTGCAGAGGTAAACCGGCGCTTCTGGCAGACCGGTATGCGATAAAGGAGCTGACCTGGTACCAGACAGCAGCGCATTCCTGCACCGCAATGTTAGGTCAGATTTGCGCATGAGGAGCGTATCAGGGTTGGACAGGACTCAAACAGTCCTGTTCATGGAGTCTGGCTGTGACGATTACTCCGTTCGATCATACTGCAACAGCCGGGATGTATTACTTCTGCTGCTCAGCAGCAAGTTCCGCCATGCGGATTGCCGGCTCGACAACACGTTCCCAGTTTTCGTAAAGATAGTCATCCGGGCCGCCTTTGTTCGCTACGGCCTGAGCAACCTGCACGGTGGGAATCATTTCGATTGCATCCCATGGGCAGACAGTCAATTCATACGGATCCGACTTCCTGGTCGGCACATGAACACAGACTTCGCAGCCGACACAACGCTCGACATCGATCTCACAAAATGCCTGCAATCCGGGCAGCGTTTCACCGGGAATCAGGTGAATGCAATCGACTGGACAGACCTCAAGGCACGATTCGCAGCCGGTGCAATTATCGGCATTAATGACCGCAACTTCCCTAGGGAGTTTCTTTCGCTTTCCTGCTTTGGCCATGATGGTCACCTGTATTCAAAATTGGCGTGGCTGTGACACCCTCAAAATGGCAATTTCGGTCCTGTTTTCCGATCACTACGACTAGAGCGTACTACGCTCTTCTGTGGCACGAAAATCGTCTTTTGGCCTGCAAACACAGACTCCCACGAGTGAGAACTGTCATACGAAAAGGTAAACTGCTCTGATAACACGCTGATGTCTGCGATGGAATTATAGTCGATTTTGACTCAGTATGTAGACAATTCTCCAAATTGGACATGATTCTCTTTTATGTCCTCGACTGACAGCAGGGACCTGTCGAGCTCACTTATTGGATCGGCCTGTTGCCTGCCCGGATTTAGCTCAGAAGTCGAAACGCTATCGGGGTTTTGCAAGTTCAACCTGTAATTTGACTTCTTCACCTTTCCGTTTCACAACAACATCAACCTTCTGGCCACCTTTGAATTTTCGCAAAGCCAGATCGAAATCTTCCAGATTCCTGATCTCATGGGGGCCCAGCTTGACGATCGCATCCCCTCCTTTAAGACCTCCCAGATCTGCGGGACTTCCCGGAGCAACTCCGGAGATCGCGTAGCCAACTTCGTCGCTGCCGAAATCGGGGATGCTGCCAAAATAGGGACGACTGCCGGAACGGGGCTGGTTCGACCGGCTTGTCTTTGTGGCAAGGTATTCCGGGCGTTTTTTCTCTTCGAGCGTCGCGTCAACCAAATCTTCGATGAGGTTGGAAATGCGGACAATCCCCTGCATGTTGACCTTGTCCCAATCATCGTCTGGTTTGTGGTAATCCTTATGCAATCCGGTAAAGAAATGCAGGACCGGAATATTCTTGCGGTAGAAGGATGAGTGATCACTCGGTCCGATACCGCTGGCTTTCATCGAAAGTTGAAATCCGCTTTCTTTTCCATTGCTCTCCAGCCATGGCTGCCAGCGTGGTGCGGTGCCGGTGCCATGCACGGTCAATCGGTCGTCATTCAGTCGTCCAATCATATCCATGTTGAACATGGCAATTGTTTTTTCGAGTGGGTAAATCGGGTTCTTGACATAATGAGCCGAACCCAGCAGCCCCCGTTCCTCTGCGGTAAACGCGATGAATACGATTCGTCGCGTTGGCTTCTCGTTGCGCGAACCAAATCTTCGTGCCAGTTCGATCAATGCGGCAGTGCCGGAGGCGTTGTCATCCGCCCCGTTGTGAATCTCGGTGGAACCAGGCTCACGGGAACCGAACTCCCCCCGGCCGACGTGATCATAATGCGCACCAATAACAATGGTTTCCTCAGCCAGCGGGCCATCTCCATCCAATACGCCGATCACATTTTTGACCGGTGTGGGAGTTTTGTTGACTGACGTTTCGCCGATCGCGTTCCAACCATTGATGACGAAACTCATTGACTTCATTGTTTCATCGATTGTGGCCTCAATTTCCTTCAAACCCGGATGTCCGCTCTTTTTAAGCAGTTGCTGGCAGATTTCCTGTTTGATGTGGAAGACCGGCAGTGTCCTGTCTGCACCTTTTCCGCCATGTCCAAATGACATCAGTCGGTCGTGGTCCTTCCCGGCACGTTCACGAGCCGCCTTCAAACCACGTTCGGCATGAGCAACTCGCTCCTTCAGATTTTGAAGTTTGTCTTCGTCATCCGGGTTTGCTTCTTTTAACGCCTGCTCCTCATCCTGCAGTTTTTTTTCCCACTTGGAAATCTGCTGTTGGAATGTCTTTTTCGCCTGCTCCACTGTGTACGGATCGTTGACCAACAATACTGCTGCGGCACCGTTTTTCACAACGTTCTCAACCTTCTTGAGTAACGTCGCGTGGACTGACAATTGCCCGTGAGCCGCGGCAAACGGTCCCTTGGGATCGTTCTGTCTGGGCGTGCGGCGCATCACAATGACAACTTTCCCTTTCATATCGACATCGGCAAAATCGTTGTACTTCGATTTTTCTTTCGATGCGTCGATCCCATATCCACAGAAGACAATCTCGCCAGAGAATTCTCCTGTCCCGCCGAAGGAGCAAACGTTGAACTGTTGACTCATTTTGAGCGGGATAACCTGATCATCGGAACCGGCCAGTCGGAGCGAATTCTTTTTGCCGAGTTTCGCACTGGCAGATACGGTGAACTCCTGATAGGCACTTCCATCGATTGCCCTGACATTCAACCCGGCTTTTTCAAATTCGTCTCGAATGTATTCCGCCGCCAGATCAAGTCCCTTCGTGCCGACACCTCGACCTTCCAATTCATCCGAAGCCAAATACTTCAGGTCATGCGTGATCCGCATTTCGCTTTTGGTATTTTTTTTCGCAGAAACAGCGAAATTTTGAACCGCAATCACGGTAGCAAAACAAGCGAAAAGAGTCGTCATCACTCTGCGGACTGATCGAGAACGTGGGGGCATGGAATACTCCAGAAAATCGAGGAGGGATTGTGTTGCGTTATTCAACGGACGGTGAGTGAACAGAATTCATCGAAGCGGACTTCACATCCCGCATGAGACGCATTGTAGTCAAACCAGTGGGAAACTTTCTACAATCCTGACATCTCTGAACGAGTGGGCTGTCAAGACAGAGAACTGGGGTTGATGAAGTTGCAAGGAGCGACAGCAGAAAGAGTTATGTCAATCTGCACCCCAAAAAAACCTTGACAGGGCACCAGGCACGTGGGCCAGAAATTCCCAATTTGGTCTACGCACGCTAAACTTCGACCTTCATATTGTTTACGTTGGCTCGCCACAAAACGTTGGAGATTTTCGTATTCTGTTCAATGCCCGCAACAGGGCGGGAATGAACGGGCCGCGCTCCTGATATGGTGTTACTGAGCCGAGCCTTATCCAGACTTTCAGCAGGAATTCAGTTTGTTCCCTCTGGTTGAAGCGATCCAAATTGGCAGGGAATCGCAAACGGGCAAAGTCCTGCTCAGTGATGTTTCGTTTTCCGTAAACGCTGGAGATCAAGTTGCATTGACCGGTGCGAACGGTTCGGGCAAGTCGGTCTGTCTGCGGGCATTGTCGATGCTCGATCCGATTCAAACGGGCGATGTTCGTTGGCGGGAAAAATCGGTTGCGAATTCTGATATGCCAGCTTTCAGGCGAGATGTGCATTACGTACAACAGACTCCCGCAATGATTTCCGGGACGGTCATCAGGAATTTGATCTACCCTTATGCTTTGTCACATGCCCCAGACAAAAACGGTTCCACATCCGAAGATTCGGTAAGGAGACGTGCAAAGTTAATGCTGGATCGTCTCGATTGGGATGTCACCTTGTTGGATCAGGATGCTCAACATCTTTCTGGCGGCGAGGCGCAGGTCGTCGGACTCATTCGGGCGTTGTTGATTTCGCCAAGCGTGTTGTTGCTCGATGAACCAACCGCTGCCATGTCGGAAATGACTGCAGAGGCGACGGAATCGCTACTGATCAACTGGACGACAGAGCATCCAGAACAGAGGGCATTCGTCTGGGTCTCGCATCGGGAAAGCCAGATTGACCGCTTCGCCACGCGACGCATTGAGATGACCGCTGGGCAGATTGAGGAGGTGAGTCTCGATGTATGACCTCTCATACACCGCTGTTCTGATCGCGACAAGTTTGATTCTCGTCAATGGAATTGTTTCCTTCGCATTGCAGTTGAATTGGGGGTACAAACTTCTTTTGGCATCGCTGCGTACAGTTGTGCAACTGTCGCTGGTCGGTTTTGTCTTGCGTGCCGTGTTTGAGCAACATCGCTGGTGGACGTTGTTGCCGTTGATGTTATTGATGACCGTGATTGCAGGAGTCGCCAGTGTGAAACGTGTCCGCCGCCGTCATCCCGGCATCTGGTTGAACAGTTTAACCTCGGTCTTGATCAGTTCGTGGCTGATTACCGGGATCGCATTATTCGCCATTATTGGACACGACGCATGGAAAGAACAACCGGCTCGATATGCCATTCCACTGTTGGGGATGATTCTCGGCAATACGCTTACCGGTATTTCGCTGGGAATGAACAAGTTGACCGACGAATTGATGCAGAAACGAAAGGAGATTGAACTTCGACTGACATTAGGGGCAACGCGATGGGAAGCCGCACACGAAGCCATCCAGGAGGCGATCCGCACAGGCATGATACCCATTATCAATGGAATGATGATTGTCGGTCTGGTCAGTCTGCCGGGTCTGATGACCGGGCAATTGCTCGCCGGAGCGGACCCCGTAACAGCCGTCAAATACCAGATTGTGATCATGTTCCTGATTGCAGCCGGAACCGGACTCGGAACTGTGGGAGCGATTCTGCTGGGCTATCTGCGATTGTTCAACGCCCGACACCAATTCCTGTACGAACACATTTTCGACACCGAATCAAAAAGTTGATTACGCGGAAACACGACAGCCCAAAGTCATGTCGATTCAATTTGAATCCTCTTCGACACTCGACTATTCTTGTTGGATTCAAGCAGATTACATGGCGGACTTCTCTGGAGATCACTCGGCATGCCTTTGGCAAGGACGTTTATTGATTGGCAGCGCCCGCCATTGCCCTCGGTGGCCGATCTTCTTCTGACACGGTTCAATACTGGGACAACGGCTGATCTCGGCAAAGTTCTGGTGGTTGTTCCTGGTCGCCGTGCCGCGCGTCGGCTGTTGGAATTGCTGGTGGAACTTGCTGATCAGCGGGATCTCATTCTGACCCCACCAGGAATTGAGACGCCTGGTCGCGTTCCCGAGTACCTTTACACGCCACTTCGCCCATTCGCCAGCGATTTCGTCCAGCGCCTGGCCTGGATGCGGGCCCTGCAGACAGTCGACGAAAAATTTTTGCAGCAGGCCATTCCCCATCCACCGGATGCAGCAGATACTGATGGCTGGTTGCGTCTGGCAGAACTGTTGTCGGTTTTGCATCGTGAATTGGCTGCAGACGGCCTCGACTTTAACGGAGTGCAAAATGCGGGGAGCAGGCTTGACGATTTCAACGAAACGGGACGTTGGCAGGCTTTACTGAAAATCCAACAGGCCTACCTCGAATTGCTCGATGAACTTGGGCTGTGGGACCAGCAGACAGCTCGCCTGCACGCCATCTCGTACAAGGAGTGTGCAATTGACTCAGAGATCGTTCTTGTCGGCATGGTCGACATGAACGAGGCACTGAAGAAGATGCTGCAGCAGGTTGCCGAGCGGGTTTCGGTGTTTGTTCTGGCACCGAAGAGCCGGGAACATGCATTTGATGAATTCGGCTGCCTGAGACCCGAAGTCTGGGCGGAGGAAACGATCGATTTCGACGAGAACCTCCTCCGCTTTGTTGACTCTGCGTCTGACCAGGCGGAAGAAGTGACCCGCGTGCTGGCTGATTGGAATGGGCGGTTTGCGGCGGACGAAATCGCATTGACATTGGGCGACCATGAATTGGAACCTTTGGCAGAACGTCACCTGTCCGCCTGCAACATTTCCCTTCGATCGGCTCTTGGGACACCGTTGCGAGAAACCGCACCTTATCGGTTGCTTTCGGCGATCGCAGATTTTCTGGAAGAAGGCCGTTTTGTCACATTGGCCGCTTTGGTCCGGCATCCAGATATTTACCAATGGTTGATCGCCACATTGGGGGACGGACCACCGCCTTGCGAATCAGATAAAGAGAAACAGTTCACAGCAGACTGGCTGACCGTTCTGGATCGGTATCAATCGAAACATCTTCCGACCGATCTCAGGAATGAACGGGATCAAATCAAAACGATTTCCATCGGCCCGATCCTCAAGCAATTGGATCGACTTGTCAACTGCGTCGTTTCTCCCCTGATCGAAAGCGACGAATCGCTGGTTGCCTCTTCCGAATCCCAGGACGACAATTCAACCGGGAATCCCATTGCGGTTCGACTGGTTGCGGTGAGGTCGATTCTCGAAACCATCTACGGCAATCGGGAATTCCGACTCGAAGAGGAAGCGGATCGCACGACGGCGGAAGCCTGCCGGTTGCTGATCGAATCATCGCTCGATTTCGTGAACATTCCGGCGGCGATTATACCGGAGATGTCTCCCGCCAGGACCCTGCGGCGGTTTTTGAGAGAATTGACGGATGAGACAATCCCTGCAGAATCGGTGGACGACGGAATCGAGTGCATTGGTTGGCTTGATCTGCCTTTGGATGATTCTCCGGTGGCTTTGGTCACATCGTTCAATGAGGGAACAGTCCCGACGTCGGTCAACGAAGATCTGTTTCTACCAGATCGCCTCCGTCGGGAATTGGGCGTGACCGACAATACACGACGCTTCGCCCGCGATGCGTATGCCACCAGTTTGCTCCTCGCTTCCCGCAAGGAGACCGTGTTCATTGCGGCTCGACGCGATGGTGAGGGAAACCCGCTCCGTCCGACTCGGCTTATTTTTGCAACGCAACCGGAAATCGTTGCACGACGTCTGAAGAAGTTTTATCTGGGCGATGATGTGTCGCGGCGACCTTTGACATCGGGCCTGACGACCGAAAACGAAACATCACATCTCACTATTCCCAGGCCGGCGCCTTTGAAAAAGCCAATCGAGCAACTCAGTGTGACTGCTTTTCGTGATTATATCAGTTGCCCCTATCGCTTTTACCTCAAACATGTTCTGGATCTGAAGCCGCTGTCTGATGACCTGCGGGAACTGGACGCGATTTCCTTCGGGAATGTGATCCATGCGGTTCTTCAGGCATTCGGAGAAAGCGACGCACGTGACTTGCGAGACGAAAAAGAGATCCGAGATTTTCTGAACAATACATTGAATGCAGAAGTTGTGCAACGTTTTGGGGCGAAACCTCCCGCGACAATTGCCGTACAAAGAGAACAGGCCAGAGTGCGTCTGGAGAACTTCGCCCGATGGCAATCCCAATGGCGCCATGAGGGTTGGATGATTCGCTACACCGAGCGTGCGTTGCGCGGTAAATCGGCCCGTATTCAAATTGGCGATCAGAGCATGTTGTTGAAAGGTCGGATCGATCGTATTGACCGCAATGATCGCACCGACGAGTGGGCGATCTTTGATTACAAGTCGGGGGACGGTGACGAAACACCGGAAAAGGTGCATCGCAAAGGTCGTAAAAAGGAAAAAGAGTGGATCGACCTGCAACTTCCGCTGTATCGCATGCTCGTGCGCGATTTGGGAATCGTGAATCAGGTGCGGGTCGGCTTCATTCGGTTGTCGCGTTCGATGTCGGCATTGAGGCCTTTGTTCGCAGATTGGACGGCAGAGGAGTTTGCGGAGGCGGAAGAAAAAGCTCGTTGGGTTGTGGATAACATTCTCAAAGAAAATTTCTGGCCACCAACGGAAGATCCGCGACTCGCCTCCTCAGAATGGGCGGCAATTTGTCAGGAAGGTGTTTTTGATCGCGAGGTGCCGACATGATAACAACAACGCCAGATCAAATCGGAAACGTTGTGATAAGTGCATCGGCCGGAACGGGGAAGACGTTTCAACTTTCCAACCGATTCCTTCGCTTGTTGGTTCAGGGTGAAACTGAAGAGCAAATCCTCGCGACAACGTTCACGCGAAAAGCCGCCGGTGAGATTCTGGAGCGGATTCTGACACGTCTCGCCGCTGCTGCCCTGGATGACGAAGAATGCGATCAGCTAGCCGGTTTTCTGAATACGCCGGGCCTGTCGCGTGATCAATGTCAGGAGATCCTGCTGAAGTTGACACGCAACATTCACCGCCTGCGTGTCGGTACGATGGACAGTCTTTTCTCGCAGATAGCGCGGGCCCACACACTGGAATTCGGATTGCTGCCTGGTTGGGAGATCATCAGCGAGGTTGACTTGACGGAGTTGCGAATCCGAGCGATTGAAGCTGTCGTCGATGGACATTCGACGGCCGACATGTCTCGACTGATGCAACTTGTCACCGCCGGAAGTGCACCCAGTTCAATCGCCCGCCGGATCGATCGAGTTGTTCACGACTTTTACGAAGTTAGCGAAGCAACCCGGCGCGAGGTATGGGAGCGAGTTCAGGAAAGACGGCTGCTGAATGCAGAGGAGCTTGAACAGGCCTTGCAGAGGCTCGAAGCATTTGACATGTCCGGCAATTCCAGGCTGGATCAATCCCGACAAGCAACGATTGAACTGGCCCGAGCCGATGACTGGGAAAACCTGCTGAAAAAAGGCCTCCCGCAGAAAATCATCAACGGAGATTTCCGATTTTATTCCACCAATATCGAAGGCGAATTATTGGCCGTTTATCAGCCAATCGTCAATCAGGCGACCGCGATTCTTCTCAGGCAACTCAAGCAACAAAACGAAGCGACGCGCGATTTGCTGGAGCGATTTGACCGGGAGTTTCAAAGACTGTTGAAGTTATCGGGGGAGATGCGATTCAACGATGTGACGCGCAAGGTCTGTGAAGGTCTCGCGGAAAATTCGCAGGCGGGTCTGATGTACCGACTCGACTCGAAGTTGACCCATTTACTGTTCGACGAATTCCAGGATACTTCTTTGGATCAATGGACCGCAGCTTTGAAGGTGGCCTCTCCCACTCAAGATTCCGTCGAACGAAAGAGTTTCTTTTTTGTGGGAGACGTCAAACAGGCGATTTATGGTTGGCGTGGTGGGGATCCCACGTTGTTCGACGAGATTGACGCGCGCGTGCCGGAGATCGATCGCCATTCAATGGACACCAGTTTCCGATCCGCGCCGGAAATCATCGATGTCGTAAATCGTGTGTTCTCCAAAGTGGAGCAATTTCCCAATCGGAAAAAACTCGGTCGCAGCGCAGTAATCTGGGGGAATCAGTTCGATACACATTCGACTGCACTGAATGAGAATACGGGGTTCGTTCAACTTGAATCCGCTCCTATTCCGGACGGTGGTGAGAAGCAGGATCAGGTGACATTGCACTATGCGGCGGACCGGATCGCGGAACTGGTGAAAACCGCTCCACACGCCAGGTTCGGGGTTTTGACGCGCAAGAACGACACGGTCGACCGGCTGATATCGGAATTGAAATCGCGCGGGGTTCCCGCCAGTCAGGAAGGGGGCAATCTGATCACTGATTCGGCCGCCGTCAACCTGATTGAATCGCTGCTGCGGCTGGCGGATCATCCCGGTGACACCATTGCGCGATTTCACGTTGCTCAGTCACCCCTCGGCACAGCATTGAGATTCACACATCATCAAGACGATGAAACCGCGGCAGTGTTGGCACAATCGATACGGCAGGCATTAGTGACCAGGGGATATGGACCGTGTCTGTTTCACTGGGCTGAGCGGTTGTCTCCCCATTGCGGTCCTGTCGATTGCCGACGGATGACCCAGCTCATCACTGCAGGTTACGCCTACCAGCCGCGGGCAACGTTGCGGGCCACCGATTTTCTGAAATACCTCAGCCAGCACAAAGTGGAAGATCCCACCTCAGACAATGTTCGCGTGATGACCATCCACAAGGCCAAAGGGCTGGAATTCGACTGTGTTGTGCTGCCGGAACTCGACTGGAAACTCTCGGATCGGCCCGGAGCCTGCTTTGTAGGTCGCGACACCCCCACTTCGGAAATCCACACAGTCTGTCTGAGTCGAAACGAAACACTCCGTCAGTTGTTGCCGGAGGAGATGCGGAACATTTACGAGGAGGAGCAGGATGCCGCCGCTTTGGAGGCCGTCAGATTGACATACGTCGCATTGACTCGTGCCGCCACGTCGCTGTACATGATTGTTGCTCCTTCAACAAAAAGTGAAAAAGTGTTACCGGAATCGCCAGCCGGATTGATTCGTTTTGGCTTAACGGACGGCCAACCATTACTGGGAAAACGCGTTCATTTCACAATCGGTGATACGGACTGGCAGAAGCGATTTCAAATCACCGAAACCGCCGGGAAACCACTGCCCATCGAATCCGTGCTTCTTGCTGACATGCCGGGAAACAGACGGCGGGGTTTGAACCGAACTTCGCCCACAGCCGTCAAAAAGAAAACCATGCATTTGTCAGATTTGCTTCCTCCGGAGAATGCAACGGCGTTGCTGCGTGGTTCCGTCATACATGGCTGGTTTGAGAAGTTGACCTGGCTCGGAGACGAATTGGCCGATGATGAAAAATTCCTCGCGGACGCAATCCGCATGGGTTTAAGCATGGCACAAGGCCGGGAGTCTCTTCGTCAGTTTCGTCGCGCTTTGCAGGCGGAAAGCATCCAGAATCTACTCACGCGCGAGAGTTATTGGCAGACAATTACCGAGGAGCGGTCAGACTGGAATCTCCCCGAGAGTCTTGACGAGATCGAACTCCAGGTCGCAACAGAACGGCAATTTGCCATACAGTGTGAAGGCGAACTTTTGAACGGTTCCATTGATCGGCTGGTGATTTTCGTGAAAAATGGACGTGCGATTGCAGCCGACGTGATCGATTTCAAGACGGACTCTCTTCCGCAATTGAACGATATCACTTTGCAGGCGTTTCGCAATAAATATGCACGACAGATGTTTCTGTACCGACGAGCCGTTGCTCAAATATATCATCTCGACCCGGTTTTCGTCTGTTCGAGGCTGGTGCTGACATCGCGTGGTCTGGTGCAGGCAGCAACGAACGCCAATGAAGGCGATTCGGCCCCAAACAACGATGACTCAAATAACGATTAACAGTCAGGCGGGAGCGACAAGGCGATGTATCTCTCTCTCATCAGCGATCTCGAAATTGGTCCGCAACGGTTCTTCAGCGAATCTTTTGAAGACGCAGTTGAGCAGTTACGGGCTTTGTTTCCGGTTGGTCAGCAGGTCGAGGAAAAACTGCGACGAGGAGAGCGGATCAGCACTGAGAATTATTCGCTGCAGATCGTGCGAATGACTGAAAAACCGCCGAAACAGAAATCGCTCCCGTTCGATTGATCGATCGCGATCAGGTGAATGGGCAAGCCGCAGCGACGCCATTCTCTTTCTTTTCCAGAGGCGGTGTTTCAATTGAGCAGCTTTCCTTTGCAATCGGGCAACGGGGGTGAAAACTGCAACCGGACGGTTTGTCGATGGGGGAGGGAATTTCACCCACGAGTTTGATTCGGTCTTCCTTCTTTCGCGAAGGGTCCGGTTGTGGGACGGCTGAAAGCAATGCACGCGTGTAGGGATGCATCGGCTGGTTGTAGAGAGTATCGGCGTCACCCTGTTCGACCATGTCACCCAGGTACATTACAGCGATGCGATCGCTGATGTGGTAAATGACGGACAGGTCGTGCGCGACAAAAATATAGGTCAGTCCAAATTCTTTTTGCAAATCCTGCAGCAGATTGATAACCTGACTCTGCACCGAAACATCCAATGCCGAGACCGGTTCGTCGGCAATAATCAACTTTGGCCGAACAGCCAAAGCGCGGGCAATGCCGATGCGCTGCCGTTGTCCACCGGAAAACTCATGGGGATATCGCATCGCATACTCAGGTTGCAGACCAACTCTTTCCAGCAGATCTTTCACGGTATTCTGACGCTGCAACCGGGACTGATCGGTGTGTACCTTGAGCGGTCGTTCAACAATCTCCTGCACCGTCATTCGCGGGTTCAGCGAAGAGAAGGGATCCTGAAAAATCATCTGCACATGTGAGCGATACGGTCGCATTTCTCTTCGGGATAATTCCAACAGATTGATTTGCTGGCCCCCGACGTTCAGTAGAATTTTCCCGCTCATTTGCACGCCGGGTGCGGTTTCCCGCAAGATGTGACTGATGGCTTTAGCAACTGTTGTCTTGCCACAACCCGATTCACCCACCAGTCCCAGTGTCTCACTCTGTTCAATCGTGAACGAAACATCATCCACGGCACGAACTTCGCCAACTTTGTGCCGAAGAATCCCGCCCCAGACAGGGTAACGGACAATCAAATTCTGTACTTCCAGCAGCGGAGGCCCCTCAGCCATTGATGCCCTCCTCCAACAGATGACATCGCACCTTTCGGCCATTACCAATGTCGTGTAGTTTCGGCTCCTCAGTGTGGCATCGATCGATGACTTCACTGCAACGCGTACAGAATCGGCAACCTTCCGGCATCTGCAGGATCGATGGCACATTTCCAGGAATGGTGTAAAGCCGATCCTTCTTTTCGTGCGTCGATGGCAGCGAAGCGAGCAGCCCTTTGGTGTAGGGGTGCAGCGGTCGCGCGAAGAGTTTCTCGACTGTTGCGACTTCCTGCACCTTGCCGCCATACATCACCACCACGCGGTGACAGGTCTCCGCGACAACCGCCAGATCGTGCGTGATCAGGATGATCGACGCTCCCTCTTCCTTTTGCTTCAATTCCAACATCAAATCGAGGATCTGCGCCTGCGTGGTGACATCCAACGCTGTCGTCGGTTCGTCGGCAATGAGAATTTTTGGATGACAGACCAATGCCATTGCGATCATTGCACGCTGTCGCATACCACCGGAAAACTGATGCGGATATTCCTTCAGCCGCTTGGCGGCATCGGGAATGCCAACGCGTGTGAGCATCTCGATCGCACGTTTGCGAGCTTCATCTTTGCTGACGTTTTCATGTGTGCGGATCGTCTCCATTACCTGCATGCCGACGGTGAAGACGGGATTCAACGCGGTCATCGGTTCCTGAAAAATCATGGCGATTTCATTGCCGCGTACGTCTCGCATCTCTTCATAAGAGATATCCAGCAGCTCCTGACCTCGAAGTTTGATGGAGCCTTCCGCAATTTTTCCGGGTGGATCGGGGATCAATCGCATGATTGCCAGCGAAGTAACTGACTTGCCTGACCCCGATTCTCCCACAATCCCCAGCACTTCATTCGGATACAGGTCGAACGAGATGCCGTCGACGGCACGGGGAAAGTCATTTTCGACCTTGAACGAAACAACCAGATCGCGCACCTGCAGCGTGGGCGGCGAATTCACGTAGTCCGGCTCCTGAATCGATGTTTCTGCGGTGGCCATCTGAGCAATTCACCTTTTCTCGAATCGTTGCTGGCTCGTGGTGGGGATGACATTCACAGGCCGGACACCATCATTCTCGGCCATGAAAAAGCGAATACTGCTTTATCGCAATCTGCTGAAGACTTTGGGATCGAACGCTTCACGCACGGCTTCGCCGATAAAGACGATGAGTTGCAGCGTGATGAACATGGCACCGAGTGGAAACACCGAAAGGTGCCAGACTTTGATATTGTTCTTGGCCTGATGCAGCATTTCCCCCCAACTTGGTGTTGGCGGCTGCAGTCCAAACCCCAGAAAATCGAGCGACACCAGCGCCACAATGTTGGCGACAATTGCAAAGGGGGCAAATGCAATGATCGGCGTGAGAGCGTTCGGTAGAATGTGCTTGATCATGATAGTTAAATTACCTTCACCCGTGGCGATCGCGGCAGCGACATAATCTTTCGCTTTTTCGCGATAGAACTCCCCCCGGATGTAATACGTAATTCCCATCCAACCAAACGCAGAGAGAATGAGTGCGAGCAACACGAAACTGGGAGTGAAGACCGACGTCAGGATGATAACCGTATAGAGAAATGGAATCGCCCCCCAGATTTCAACCAGGCGTTGACCGAGAATATCGAGCCAACTTCCGAAGTAACCGAGAAACGCTCCCACCAATGTGCCAAACAGATATGCGACCCCGGCAACCAGCAGTGAGAAACTGAGCGAATAGCGAAAACCATACGCAAGACGGACAAGCAGATCGCGCCCGCTGTCATCGGTACCAAGCCAATGCTTTTCGGAAGGCGAATGAGGTGGATTCCCCTCCAGGTCGAGAAAGTTCTCGGTCGGACTGTACGGTATCGGTGGTAAGAGAACAAAATTGCCCGCGTCCGCATTGGCAAATTGTTCTTTCAGGCTTCGGTACTCGGCTTCGCTGAGGATATCACGATCGTACTCGTCTTTCTGGTTAAAGACTTTTCCCTGCACGATCGATTCCGAGCCGAGTCCGAACGTGTCGTGAAAATAATTCCGAAAGGCGGGGAAGTAATAATTGCCTTCGTACCGCACCATGATGGCACGATTATTCATCAGGAACGGCAGCATAAACGAGAGGAAGTAGGCCGTGAGTAAAATCAGGAAACTGTAATACCCACGCTTGAACCGCCGAAAACGACGAAGTCGCAAACGGAGGGGAGAAACGGAACGTTGTACTGCAGGGGCCAAATCGGACATATCAGGTTATCGTATTCACCAATCGAATTTCAGAAAAACTGGTCGTGGCTCACTCGAATCGAATTCTTGGATCGATGACTGCATAAAGAATATCAGAAAAAATGTTGCCGAATAATGTCAGCATGACGTTCAAACTCAGAATCCCCATCACCACTGTGTAGTCGCGTTGGAGAATCGACGTGAAGCCGAGATAGCCGATACCATCGATGTTGAAGACCATCTCGATCAGGTACGAGCCAGCCATGATATAACCCAGGGCATGTCCCAGGCCGGTTGCGAGAGGGATCAGCGAATTTCTCAGCGTATGAACAAAGATGACGCGACGTGGAGCAAGTCCCTTCGCGAACGCCGTCCGGACGTAATCCTGCCCAAGATTCTCCATAAGCGAGTTTTTTGTCAGGATGGTGAGCGAGGCAAAACTGCCCATCATGTAACAGAAGACCGGCAGAATCATGTGATAGATGCGGTCGATCAGTTTCGATGTGAAACTCATCTTCTCCCAGATCAGCGTGCCGGTGTCGTCATAAATCACGTTGTCCTGTTCGATATCCTTAATGATCTGTGGCAGGTTCTGGTAGCTGCCGGTCTTGATGTCTCCTAAAGGGAGGATGTCCGCAAATCGATCGGTTGCCAGGAACGTCAACAACAAGACACCCAACGCCCAACCGGGAATCGAATAGCCAATGAAGACTATTGCGGAACTGCCGAAGTCGAAGTAAGAACCATGTCTTAACGCCTTGAAGATTCCTAACGGAATGGAAACGAGATACGCGCCAAGAAAACCGAGCGAACCGAATATCAGGCTGATGTGAAACCGGTCGATAATCATATTCCAGACCGGTTCCTGGAAATTGTAGGACGTTCCAAAATCGAGAACACAAACCCGTTTCAGCCAATCCCAGTAGGCGACATGGATCGGTTTATCAAATCCGAAAGCCTTTTCGATTTCCTTTTTGGCCGCCTCGGTCATTTCTGAAGTCGGGTCGAGAACGCTGCCTGCTCCGCCACCTCCAACGCCTTCACTGGCTGTGGCCATTCGCATCCGCATGATTTCCCGTTCGACCGGACCACCGGGCAGAAACCGTGTGATACCGAACGCAATGATCGTCACCCCCAGAAAGGTGGGAATGATCAGCAACAGGCGTCGAATGAAATAGCTGGTCATGGAGACCCTGATGGAAATCAGTCAGAAGCGGCCACGATTTGTAACTTTACAGGAAGAGTATCTAACATCGGCAAGTCAGATCAACGACTTGCAGTCTCAGGTTCTGCATCTGTGTCAGTTTCGTCTGATTCTCCCTCCTCGGCAGTGGCATCCCACGGCTTGACGATCACTGGCGGAATGGGCGTGATCGAATTCCCCTTGATGCGGGAATCCTTCAACGCATCCTTCTTCTGCGGATCAACCCACCAGTAAGCGAAAACTTCTCGCCAGTCGCCATACTTGGGCAACACCGTTTGCGGAGTGCCAAACTTGTTCCAGTAGAGGATGCGCTCGCAGGGAACATACCATTCCAGCGAATAATGGTGGGACTTGAAGATCTCGGCATCCATTTTCCGCAACAAACCTTCACGTTTTTTCTGATCGAATTCCTTGTCGTATTCTTCGATTAATTCATCGACGATATCGCTCTTGAATCCGGTGATATTGTTATTGTCGTTTTTGCCCGCCATGGTACTGTGAAACGAGCCGCGCGGGTTCGGAAACAAAATTGCCGCCCAGTTCATGCCGGCGATTTCAAATTTCCGCTCCATCATGTTCTTCCAGTGAGTTTCCGGCGTCTGTTGACTCAATTGAATTTCCACACCCGCTTTTTTGGCATCCGCCTGAAAACTGGTGAGGTATTTTTCAAACCCTTTGCTGCGGTACTGAATCGTCAATGAAAGGCGTTTTCCACCTTTCACCAGGATGCCATCGTCTCCCCGCTTCGACCACCCCGCTTCTTTCAACAGATCTGCGGCAGCCTGGGGATCAAACTCCACAAGTTTATTCTCATGGTCTTCGTAGTCGCTGTTGGGATAGTAAGATTTCAGGCGTTCATATTCGTTGTACGCGAACTTCTCAAGCATTTGCTTTCGGTTATAAAGGTGAGCCAGCGCTTTCCGGACGCGGACATCATCCAGCGGTGCTTTCCGCATATTGAACGCCATCCCCTGGTAGCCCTGTGGAAACCTGGTGAACACCTTCTGGCGAATCAACTGGCCTTTGGCCACCGGTTCGCACGCCTTCGGGTCGGTATCTTCCACCCACCATTTGGCGGTGTAGACGGGATAGAAGTCCAACTCACCAGCCAACGCTTTGTCAAAAGCCAATCGCTGATCACGTATCACCACGAAGCGAATCTTTCCGAGGTTGTAAAGTCCTTCATTGGCAGGATCATCGGCTGCCCAGTAGTCGTTTCTGCGAGTGACCGTCAACGACTCGTTCTTTTTGATGTCCGCTGGATCAACAATGTACGGCCCCGAAGTCGCGGTATAAGAGAAGTTGAACTTTTCGAGATATTCCTCACCTGTAAGGTCGCCAATTTCATGAGCTGGCAGGACGACAAGACCGGAAATTGTGATGAAGTTTCGCCAGTCTTTAACCTTGCATTTGATCTCGATCTCATGATCCGAGATTTTTACCGGCTCATGCATTTTGTCGACGACAACAGCTTTTCTCAGTGGGTCCCGCAATGTGTCATCCGCCATCAGGCGATATGTCGCAATCACATCATCAGCGACTACCGGTTTGCCATCACTCCATTTCGCCTTGGGATTTAGCCGAAAGGAAAATGTCATTTTGTCATCTGAGATTTTCCAATGCGAAGCCAGACTGGGAAGAAATTCCAAACTGTAGGGGCTGATTGTCAGCAAAGACTCGTAGCACAGACCTTCGACAATCGAATTCAGATAGGTGTTGGAACCAGTTCCATAACTCCGGAGATTTTCCGGCCACCCGGGGATGTTTGTCGTCATCGTCCCCCCCTTGACCGCCTCGGAAGAACCTAATGGATCGGTAACAACTGTCGTCCAGCCCTCGTCGTCAACAATTGTTTCTGATTTTGGCATCGGAGCGGGAACGATCTCCAAACCGTTTTCAGAATTGCCGTTGCCGGAGTTATTATTCCCATTGTCATCAGAACAGCCGCTGCACCCAACAAAAGACAGGCAGGTGAAGACTGTCAGCGACAGTAGAAGAGATTGAATACGGGGCATTGCGTTCTCCATCTCGTAAGGCTTGCGCGGGTGCAACCCATGCGGCGGGGCTTGACTGCACTCCGTTTTTCAGTATGTATGAGGGTAGTATTCTGACACGAATGGTCGTGCGTCGTTTTACCATGTGCCAGGGTACGTGGTGATTGTTGCAGAGTCGTCGATTTGCGACAAGTCTTTGTGGCGCATGAATCTGCAACTGTGGGACAATCTCAGAATTTCTGCCGACGGCAGAATAGCATTCTCTCTCGCACAGCCGAATCCTCAGGTCGAAAAGGCGAATCTGAGTTCAGCGAAAAAGAAACGGACGACCAGGAAAGTCCCGGCCGCCCGCAGTCATTCTTCAATACTTTTGATTCCTCGTTACCCCTTACGAGGCACGAAGTGATACCAATCTTTGCCGACTCTCAGCACGACGTTTTCGAGCGCGAGATACTTCGCCAGGCGAGTGTCTTTGCCAAGCAGGGCAATGTATTCATCCGATCCGACCGTCACTTTTTTCACGTCCTTGTGCTTGGCGGGATCGAATGTACTCTGCCGCCAGTCAACTCCTCGCTTGTAGAACGTACGGGCACCGATGTACCGCACGACTTCCAGGGCGGAACGCTTCCGGCCATCTTTATCGGGACCAAGATATTCCTCCGCCGCGAGATCGAACGTCGAAGCAGCTCCACTTTTGTCAACGTTCTTTCTCAACTCGGCCAACTGCTTTGATTCACGGACCAGTCTTTCGCGCGCTCGGCTGTCACCTGCGGCTGCATCTTCAGCTTCGTTTTGAGCGGCTTTCAAGCGATCCTGAACAACGCCTCGGAAATTGCGACCCCCCGGAACCGGCTGGCCATTCGCGTTCAAACTGTTTCCGCTGACCAGGTCATCTGCGATCAGGAACGACGTGTAGGGGGTGATGATGCCGTAGCGTTTCGCCAGGTACGTCACCTCATCCACCAGTTCCTCATCTTCCAT
>JANQSH010000110.1 GCA_028284145.1 Planctomycetaceae bacterium
CCAGCGAATTAACCTGAACATTATAGCGGCAAACGGATAAGTGTGGCGTCTTTCGATCGGCTATTATCGTTCCAGATGGGGCGTAAGCCGCCACAGATATAAAAGTCCGTCGGACTGGACAGTATGCTTTTTCGTGTGACGTCTCTCGCTCGTGGGGGGGCCTGTGTTTGCAGGCCAATACGGTGTCCATCGCGCCACAGAAGAGCGTAATACGCTCTATTCCGTTTGAGACCGGTTATTCCGGTCGTATGGTCTGAGGACCCGATTTCCGACGCTCCACAGGGCCATCTCGTGAGTTCCCTGCCAATCAGTCGGAACACCCGGTCTGTCCCCGTTGCGCCGAAGAGTGTGTTTGTGAGTCGGTAATGGGACGGAATCAGATTCCGCCATCGTTACGCCGATGTGTGAGGTATGAAAACCCTCATCTTACCCATCACAATCGTTCTGTTTTTTGGCGTCACCAGCCTGCTGGCCGAGTCAACACAACAGGAAGCGGAATCTCATTCGGTTTCAGCACCGGCAGGTTCGGCTCGCGTTCGACCATCGTTTGAAAGCGAAGTCATTCGACTGACGAATGAATACCGGGAAGCACGGAACCTTTCCCAGTTGAAATACAACGCCAGGCTGGGACAGGCAGCGATGATTCACGCTCAGAACATGGCTCATTACCAGCAAATGGGCCACACGCTGGGGCAACTTCCTTCCAACGTCAGCAATCTCATCAATCGGGCTAACTCCGTAGGTTATGCGTATCGATCGATCGCCGAAAACGTTGGCTATAATTACCGGACACCTCAGGCGGTTGTTCAAGGCTGGATCAATTCCCCCGCCCACCGCCAGAACATCGTCAATCCGCGATTTATCGAGATTGGCGTTGCCGTTCGTTACAGCATCAGGGGTGAACCGTACTGGTGCCAGGTCTTCGGTTCCCGACCGATTCCGAATCGCGAAGCCCAACTCGATCGACCATTGAACCTGGACAATCAACTGCTTCCTCGCTGACAGCCTGCGGCTTTCGGATGGCAAATAAGACGACCACAGGAATCGTGAAACCCACGCTGTGAAAAACCTCTTGTACCACGAGCGGCGCTGCCCGCCCTTGCTGTTCGAGGATACTCGTGAAGTTCGCAATGGTGAATTCAGCCGCGTCGATACTTCAACGCGGAATGAACGCTTGCAAATGTGTGGGACGGCAACACTGCTATCAGACGACGTTTCGGGCACCATAACGCACAAGAAAACAGCCGTCGCAGAAAAGGCTGTAACGGCTGATCAGTTTTCAAAATAGCGGCATGGCAGACTGGCCTGCTGTAAGCAGGCGAACCAACCTGCACTACAGCTTGAGCTTTTTTCGCTTGGCTTTGCGGGCTTTCGAGCTGGCGGGTCGTCGCCCGTGGTTTGCCTTTTTCAATTTGCGAGTTGTTTTGGCCATTTTTCAATTTCCATTCCTGGGAATCATCTGCTTACATTACCAATTGAACTACACATTCTATCGGGTGTCGGGGGAACGAAAAAGAGATGTCCGCCCGTTTTTCCCTTGTTTTTCGACGAAACCGGCAGTTAGAGCAGTTTACCATTTCGTACAACGTTTCTGGTTCGTGGGGGGCCTGTGTTTGCAGGCCAATACGGTGTCCATCGCGCCACAGAAGAACGTAATACGCTTTAATGGAAGCGATCCTGTTGCTCATGTGGGAAACCAGCGCCAGGCTGGTATCCGACAGCATTCGTCGCTGCTAAAGTGAGTCGAGACAACTGATTCACAAATATGGAAGCCGACCATGACCGACCACTCCGCCGCCGATAGTCGCCCAACGAACCGACTGATCGATGAAACCAGTCCTTACCTGCTGCAACACGCCTGTAATCCGGTCGACTGGTTTCCCTGGGGAGAAGAGGCATTACAGCTGGCCCGTGAGAAAGACTGCCCCATTTTTCTTTCCATTGGTTATTCGGCCTGCCACTGGTGCCATGTAATGGAACATGAAAGTTTCGAGAACCCGGCGATTGCAGAAATGATGAACCGGGATTTCGTCAACATCAAAGTCGATCGGGAGGAACGACCTGATCTCGATCAGATTTATATGAATGCGGTTGTGGCAATCAGCGGACGGGGTGGCTGGCCGATGTCGGTCTTTCTTACACCAGAGATGAGACCCTTTTTCGGAGGAACGTATTGGCCACCCGAACCACGCATGGGAATGCCGGGATTTCCGCAGATTCTTGAACGCGTCTCGGAAATTTGGACAACACGACGAGACGACATTAATAACAACGCGACACAACTCACCGCTGCCGTCACCCAGATGAGTCATCCACAGGGTGAACCGATCGAGTTGAAGCCGGAATTGATCACACAGAGTGTGGGTGAAATGCTGGCATCGGCTGATTGCGTCCATGGCGGATTTGGCGGCGCACCAAAATTTCCGCATGCGATGGACCTGCGTCTGTTATTGCGTGCCGGTCAGCGCGATGATGACTCCGAAAACGATCCCATCTCAGTCGCGCAGTTAACCCTCAGCAAAATGGCACGGGGCGGGATTTATGATCATCTGGGCGGAGGATTTCACCGCTATTCCACCGATGCCCGCTGGCTCGTACCTCATTTCGAAAAGATGCTCTACGACAATGCCCTGCTCGCGTCGACTTATCTCGAAGCGTATCAACTCACTTTGCGTAACGACTTCGCCACAACCGCCCGCGAAACGCTCGATTATGTTCTGCGGGAGATGACGCAACCGGAAGGTGGCTTTTACAGCACGCAGGATGCCGACAGCGAAGGTGAAGAGGGCAAATTCTTTGTCTGGAATGAAACCGAAATCGATTCCGTTCTGACTGATGGGGACGAGGCTCGGGCATTCAAACTTTGTTACGACGTCACGCCAGCCGGAAACTGGGAAGGAATGACAATTCTCAACCGCAAACAACCTCACGCCACAACAGCGCAGGAACTGGGGCTGGCAGACGATGAATTGACAAACCTGCTTTCGCGCTGCCGCAAGACATTATACAAACATCGCGAGCAGCGGATTCATCCTGGTCGGGATGACAAGGTGCTCATGTCCTGGAATGGGATGATGATCGCAGCTTTGGCACAAGGGGCGCGTGTTCTCAATCAGGAGAAATACCGAGTTGCCGCTGTTGCCGCCTGCGACTTCATTCTGGAAAATATGCGTAACGATGATGGCCGCCTGCTGCACAGTTTCAAAGATGGCCAGGCACGATTCAATGCTTGCCTTGATGACTACGCCTGCCTGATTGATGGCTTGATCGAAGTGTATCAGGCAACGTTCGAAGCGAGATTTGTGACAGCCGCCCTGGAGTTGGCCGTGATCATGGTCGAGCAGTTCCACGACGTTGAGCAAGGCGGTTTCTACTACACCGGAAGCGACCACGAAACACTCATCACGCGGCAGAAAGACAATCAGGATAACGCGACCCCGTCGGGCAACAGCATGGCGGCAACCGCGCTTCTTAAATTGGGACAAATGACCGGACGGACAGATCTCGAGCAAAATGCGTACGAAACGCTGGAGATGCTCTCCGGCCAGATGGCCCGCATTCCAACTGCGATGGGGCAGGCGCTGCTGGCAGTCGATTATCTGTTGGCACCGGCAAAACAAATTGTCGTTGTCGGCGGAGACGATTCGGAAACAACCGATGCTTTTCTGCAAGAGATCAACGGTCGCTTTCTCCCTAACGCGATTGTGCTGTTCCGACCACAGAGTCAACCAGAAGATGAGATCCCCACAGTGTTTCAGCCATTGCTGACAGACAAGGCCGCGATTGATGATCAGACGACCGTTTACATCTGCCAGGCGGGAGCCTGTTCAGCCCCCATCAGCAGTCTGCCCGACTTGCAGGAATCGTTTGATTGATGTCGTTACACGCAAACCTGACTGTCACTGGATCGATCAATTCGATAAGTTGATAAGCTGGAGCAGTCTACCTTCTGGTGTGACGTCTCTGGCTCGTGGGGGTCGATGTTTGCAGGTCAATCGACACTCATGCGGCACAGAAGAGCGTAATACGCTCCAGGCAGTACGGATTTTATCTGTGGTGGCTTGAGCCTCATTTGAAACTGTAATAGCAGTATGAAGGCCGCTACAGTGAAATGTGGCTTGCAATAAAGTGTGTAATACGCCTTTCACAAACCAGTAACCGACCGCTTCGATTCTTCCGTTCGGTTCCTGAAATCGCCCTGTTCGACAATGCTTCGATGGCCAAAACTCTTTCGGAATATCTCGAATGGCTTGAAAGCCGCAAACTGATGTGGCCCGCGCCACCGAAGCGCGAACCGGTTAAGGCCACTCCGTTCGTCAAACCGTTCGAGAATATCGGGGCAGTTGTCTGGAACATTTACGGCACACTGCTGCGCATTGCCGATGGCCGACTGCTGTATCAGCACGAAAAAGAGTTCCGCATGCAGGTCGCTCTGGAGAAAACGATCGAGGAATTCAACATGTGGAACAGCATGTTCCGCACGCAGGAAGCCCCCTGGCAATACATGCTCGGTCGTTATCAGAAGCATGCGGAAGAGCTTGAGATGCTCGGCACAGTAAATGCGGGCGATGTTCCCGAAGTGAATATGGCCAGGATATGGCTGGAGATTCTGGAGGAATTGTCGCAAAAAGAATACTCGTACGATCAAAATTTGTATGGCGATGACGATGAGTGGGCGGAAAAGGTGGCTTATTTTTTTCACGCCTGTCTGCAGGGCGTGGAAGCCTCCCCGAATGCGCTCACCACCTTGCGAGCCGTTACCAGATCAGACATCGAACAAGGTCTGCTCAGCGATGCCCAACCTTTTTCACTGGCTGAACTGATGAAGGAATTGACGGTACAGGACAAAGACCGAAAACCACCTGTCGCCGCGAAACCGACAAGCGGGATTCTTCGCAAATCGGGAAAAAAAGGTGCGCCGGTTTCCCAGTCGAAATTCATTTCCCTGGCGGACCTGTTCAGCCCGGCATTTCTTACGCTTTCGCACCTCGAAGGAGTCCGCAAACCGTCCAGGTCGCTATATGAAAATTGTATTCAACGATTCCGCAAAGCCGGCATTCCACCTGCGGAAATCCTGCTGATTGGAACGGATCTGGAAAACGATCTCGCGATCGCATCCGAATTGGGCATGAAAACCGCGTTGTACACGGGCGACAAACTGAGCCTGAATGCGACGCAAAAGACCCTCAACGCCCCTGAAACCAGGCCGGATCGATTGATCACCGATTTGTTGCAAATCAAATCTCTGCTGGACATCGAGTGAAAGCCCGGGCCAGATTCTCTATACTGCAGACCAGTCAACCATCGCCGGGCCTTGTGTCGTCGATGGAACACGCTAGACTCGGCCCCCTGGAGCGTATTACGCTCTTCCGTGTCGTGATGGGCGTCGATTGAACTGCAGATATAGAGGCTCCCACGAGCCAGAGACGTCACACCAGAATTTAAGCGGTTCTAAAAACTTCGCAATTTGGACTTTGTTGCTGGAACGATTCCGGATGCCTCCTCAACCGATTTACGATTACACACAATTTGATTTCGACAGACCTCTCTACACGCTGGAGGATATTCGCCGCGTCAATCCACAGCGACATGAGATGGAACAACTCTCCGGCGTGGTCTATATCGATGAAGAGAACCACGGCGCTGTGGGATACAAGGATGTCACCACAGAGGAGTTCTGGATCTCCGGTCACATGCCCGGTTTCCCGTTGATGCCTGGTGTCATCATGTGTGAGTCGGCCGCTCAACTCGCCGGGTTTTACGCGCGAAAGTACAAACTGCTGGGTGGCGATTACCTCGGCTTCGGCGGCATGAACGACGTGCGGTTTCGATCTCCCGTCTTTCCCGATTGTCGGCTCATTCTCGTCATGCGGCTATTCAAGTTGCGGCCCAACCGTCGAGGGGAATTCGCGTTTCAAGGATACGTCGACGACAGGATGATCTTCAACGGCACAATGATTGGTGTCCCCATCAATCGCGATCAACCGGTCGATTGACTTCAAGTCGCATCTTCGCATCAACAACCCGCAGTTGCCCAGACAGAACTCCCGTGCGACACGATACCTCTCGCGAGAATCTCTTCCCCTGGTTCCGCACCATTGACGACCTCACCGGCCTGATTGACTGGTCCGAATTCTATGGGAATTCCAATCCGGTCGAACTCGATGTCGGCAGCGGTCGTGGCCTGCATCTGGTTACCGCAGGCCAAAGCAATCCGCACATCAATTATCTCGGTATCGAAATCGACTACAAAGAAGGTCGCCGCGCGGCCAAACGATTGAAGAAGCGAGAGATTGCCAACACCCGTGTGCTGGGGGGCGATGTCAACCGGGCCTTTAACAACCACTTCGCCCCACATTCGGTCGATGCGATTCATGTCTATTTTCCCGATCCGTGGTGGAAACGCAGACATCGGCGTCGCCGGTTGTTCACCGATCTCTTTGCTGACAGACTTTCTCGTACCGTCAAACCTGGCGGGTTGATCCATTCCTGGACTGATGTGAAAGATTATTTCGAAGTCATCCAGGCGCTGATGGACCATCATCCCGGTTTTGAAGTTCTGCCTCCACCAGAGGAACGGGAGCCGCTTCACGACCTGGATTACCAGACCAGTTTCGAGCGGAAAAAGCGTCAGGCGGGTGAGACGATTTTTCGTGGTTTGTGGCGAAGAAAATCAACATAACGTCCGGAATTGGTTTTTCGCCATCGCTATGAAAGCAAAGATTTGTTTGCGTTGCAGGAATCTCTTGCTCCCACCGGAAAGTTGGTCCGCTGCAACATTGCGAATTGGCTTCTATCTCACATTTTCGTAAGATTGAGTTGGAGGAAATGGACGATGCCGATACCCGCAAAAGCCGATGCCAGAAAATCCGCCAAAGAAACCATCGAATCGCTTCCAGAGGACTCGACCTGGGAGGACATCCTGTATCATTTATTTGTCCGACTATTTGTCCGACGCAAAATCGAATCAGGTTTACTCGACGCAGAGGCGGGACGAATTCTGGATACTGAAGCTGAAGATGTCCGAAAACAACTGGGGCTGAATTCGTGAGAGTGTTCTGGACGGAACAGGCACTACAAGATCTGCATAATACTCACTCCTGCATCTCACAAGATTCCACATCCTATGCAAACGCGGTTGTCGATCGCATCGTTTCGCAGGCCGAAAGTCTGACGAATTCCCCGAATCAGGCCATCTCGTGCCAGAATTTGACCGTGCCGACATTCGCGAGATTTTGGTGCATTCCTTTCGCGTCATCTATCTTCTGGCGGGAAAAGAGATCCGAGTTTTGACCGTTATTCACGGCGCTCGAATGCTCACTGATTCCCCCCCCGGAGGAATCGTGAACCACACAGGATCGTCATAGTCAGGCAAAGCCAGGGCGTAAATAAAGTCAAGAGCTGGCGTCCGAAGAAAATTGCGATTCAACAGAGTTCTCTGAATCAATAATGTATCGGCAATTCAAATGATTCCGTCAAAGCAAACGCCCCGTCAATAGAAAGTGTCCGCGTTATGCCCGCACATTTCCGTTCACCGTTGTGTTCTCTTTTCCTCCCAGTCATCACGCTCGTAATACCGTTGCAGTTCTTCTCCCGTTCCACTGGTGCGGAAGAGCGTCCCAATATTCTCTGGATCGTGCAGGAAGACGCCTCTCCCTGGCTTGGCTGTTACGGATATGAAGCCAATCAGGGAAAGACACCAGTTATCGATCAACTGGCGAAAGAAGGCGTGCTGTTTCGGCGAGCGTATGTCCCGGCACCAGTCTGCTCTTCCTGCCGCTCGGCGTTTATCGTCGGCAGCTACCAGTTCCGTTTTGGCGCACATGAACATCGATCCCGGAGAGGCAAAGCAGGCAAACCACTTTCCAAAGGAATGAAGACGATACCCGAACTCTTCGTCGAAGCCGGTTACGACACTTTCAACCTGGGCAAGACCGATTACAACTTCACAACACCATCCACCATCTACACCACTTCAAAAAAAGACTGGTACAGGCCTGGTAAAAACAAACCATTTTTCGGCCAGATTCAATTACGCGGGGGCAAGACAAACACGCGCAATTGGCCAAAAAACAAGTCGACAAATCCCAAGGACGTCACCGTCCCGGACGATTACCCACAGAACGAAATGTTTCGCAAGATCGTGGCCCAGCATTGCGATACACTGCGAAGCGACGACGAGGTCATCGGCAATATCCTGAAACAACTGGATGATCATGACCTCGCCGATTCGACAATTGTTGTCTACTTCTCCGATCATGGCGCGAACAATCTTGTCCGTCACAAGCAGATGCCAACCGAAGCGGGATTGCATGTCCCACTCATCATTCGAGGCCCGAGAAAATGGGTCGTCTCAGGGGTCGAACGAAACGATCTGGTTTCCATTCTGGATGTTTCGGCGACAACACTTTCCTGGGCGGGCATCGAACATCCCAGGTGGATGGAGGGACAAAACCTGTTCGGCGAGGACTTTAAGCCACGAGACTTCGTTGGTTCTGGGCGGGATCGTTGCGATCACACCATTGAACATGTGCGAACCATCCGTACCGACCGCTATCGTTACACCAAAAATTTTCTCACCGATCGCGTTCTGCTGCAGCCTCAATATCGCGACCCGCGTGATTATGTCATCTTTCTGCGAAAAGCGTACGCCGATGGCACGCTCTCTCCCAAACTGACTGAAATCTACTTTGGCGAACGACCGGCTGAGGAATTGTACAACATCCAACACGATCCCGCTCAGGTAAACAATCTGGCCAACTCTCCCGAACACCGCTCAGTATTGGAGGAGCACCGAAAGATTCTTAACAGCTGGCTGGCGAAGGGAGATTTGGGAGCGGATGTAGAACCGGATATCGAACTCGAAATGAACGGCAACGGTCGCTTCAAGGGAGTCAACCCGGAATACGAGAGAGTCCGAACCGACAGCGATGGCGATGGGCTGTCAGATCGTTGGGAACGATACAACAATCGCGATCCTAAAGACGGGAAGCTGCAATTTGAATTCGATTGTGGTGGCTGGCAGACCGAAGGGTGGACCACTTCCGGCGACACAAACAACATCGCTGGCCGACAAGGTTTTCTGGAGTTCAACTTGCTCGCCAAAGAGGTTTCTCTCCAACGGAACGGGCTCAAACTCGATGCAGAAAAGAACAAGGGCAAGCTGGCCATTCGCGTTCGGTGTAATAGCAAAACCGAGATGATTCTCCGTGCAAATGGAAAGAAAGCCGGGAGTACACTGCTGGATGGCGATGACCAGTTCGCGACAACCGTGATCGAATTGAACGAGAACTGGAACGGCACTATCGAGTCGTTGCAGTTCGACCTTTTTGCTCCGATCAACACGCTTATCGAAATCGACTGGATGCGCATGCGGTGAGTGTTGACTCGTCTTCATTGCACTGGCGCAAGCAATCTTGCCGTCCGTACAAAGAATCGGAAGACGGCGGAGCTTTCGGTATACGCTTTCTCTGAGGTTAATTCGCACCGATCCATGTCCTCCTGCAACATCGCTTTCACTTCCGCGCCAAAGCCGGGATCGTATACGAGCAACATCACCTCGAAATTGAGCCGCATTGATCGATTATCGAAGTTGGAGGTTCCTATCGCAGCCGAGCCATCGTCAATCAAATAGACCTTCTGATGCATGAATCCGGGTTGGTAACGGTAGATCTTGATCCCGACTTCGCACAATTCCTCCAGGTAGGAATACGACGTCAAATCAACCAGCCAGTCGTCGTTGTTTTCCGGAATGATGACACGGACATCGACACCGCGTAACGCGGCCAGTTGCAACGCGGAAACAAACTGTTCATCGGGAACAAAATAAGGACTGGCAATCCAGATCCGTTTGGTCGCCGAATTGATGAGATGCAGCAGCATCAGCGTGCCGGTTTCCAACGGATCGGCAGGTCCGGTCGGCAGACAGATGGAAAGCATGTCCCCCTGGGGAGCTTTGTCGGGTTCCCAGTTCAATTCAGGGATGTCCCCTTTCAAGTATCTCCAGTCTTCTGCAAATGTGGCCTGTGCCTCGAGTACAACCGGCCCGCGCGCTGCAATGTGAGTGTCACGCCACGGCGTGAGCGTTTCGTGCCTTCCGAGGTATTCGTCTCCCACATTGTGTCCACCAACGAACGCTTCCTTGCCATCGACCACAACAATTTTTCGATGGTTGCGGAAGTTAACCCGTGTTCGATTGCCCCATCCCCGCGTTGTGCGAAATGCTGCCGTTTCGACGCCGGCATCATGTAACTCCTGCAGATAATCGTCGGAATTCATCAACTCCCGGCTGCCCAGGCCATCAAACATCAGATAGACCCTCACGCCTTCTTTGGCTTTGGCGATCAGCGCGTCTTTCAGTCGGTTCCCCAGATCATCGGGCCGCATGATGTAAAACTCGACCAGGACATAATTCTCGGCTTTCGCGATTCCATCAAAAATGGCATTGAAGGTCATCTCGCCATCGATCAACAGGTCGATGTCGTTGAACCGCGTCACCGGCATCGCCGCCAGATTCTGGAATAACTTCGTCTGCGCTCGCTCCTGGTCAGTCGCAGGTTGGAACAACAGATCTTTCTTCTTCAGAGTGCGAAACAGTTCGTCGTTCATCTCGCTGTCCGACAGCATTTCACTATGCCTCAGCAATTCATAGCCGTCATATTCGGATCGACCAAAAATCCAGAAGGCAGGCACGGCGACGGTCGGTACTGTATTCAGCGAAATAGCCCAGGCGATCGCTCCCTGTGGAGTCCGCGTCGACATGATCGCCTGAATGGAGGAAAGCGCGCCGAGAATGTGCATGAGGAGATAGAACCTGACCCGCCACTTCCGCCAGAATTCGTGGGTCTTCCGCCAGCAACTGCGACAGAATTGCCAACATGTTTTGAGTTCTTCCAGTCGAGTCGAGAACTGTTCCTGCTGTTCTTGTTCGTCGTCGGCCATAGACACAAATCCGTTTCTGAATCATGAAGTGGTAAGATGGCATTCAAGCCATCCATCATGCTGAGCAACCGACAGGGATGCAACGTACAGAGCGGTTTGCCTTTTTGTCTGATGATTGTGGCCGGGAAATGGACAACGACGGAAGATGGAAAAGGCTCTCCGCGGCTTCATTCGATCGCAACGCGCCTTGCACTACCGTGGAAACAAACCATTATACTCCATACAAGAGCTGGTTTGCTTTCTGGTGTGACGTCTCTGGATCGCGGGGAACGATTGGACCGTCAAGAACTGGTGAACCATCAAGACGCAGAGTTCGCAAAGATGAAAGTT
>JANQSH010000126.1 GCA_028284145.1 Planctomycetaceae bacterium
ATATCGTGACGGATGAGGGCGGTGATCGTCAAATTGAGAAATTCCCCAGGAAAATACGCGGGGCGTTCTCCTGAATCAGAGGCTCAATTGCGGCGTGTCCGGGATGCGAATCATCGATCGATAACCGACCATCGCGCCGGTGCAGGACGCATTTTGTGACCTTTCAGGTCAACCTGTCCATTTCATCGCCAGCAAGAAACTGTCTTGCGCCGTGGCGAACTGTGAGAACGAAGACGACCGACTCACGAACTTCAAACAGAATCCGGAATGGATGATAGATCAATTGTCGGATGGTCAGGGAGGAGAAGTCATGTTCGGGAGCAAGACTGCAGGATTCGGGCATCATCCTGAGGGTCGCGAGCTTGTGTTGAAGCCCCGCCTTCCAGTCGTCCGGATCAGCAGGTCCGTGTGCAGCGATATACTCATATATTGAAGCGACATCACTTTCTGCTCGAGCCGAGAACTCAATGGAATACGACTTCAACGATTGGAGGGATGGTCTGTTTTTCGACCTTTGCCGAGATCAGCCAGGACATCAAGGTATGGTCGTGTTCGTCCTGCCTCAACGTCGGCATGTCCTTCTTCAATCGCTTTCAGCGATTCTGCCAGTGCCTCTTCCGTCCCAACACCCATTGTTTCGCGGAAGACATCGATTGACATCAGGATAAAGTCGTCACCCTGCACGCAACCATGATTGGCTGCCAGTGCCTGCTTCTGCTGGTCTGTCAGTGGGAGATGTTCCATATCAGGATTATACACGATGCCAAAATGATCGATACAGCATTTTCCTGGCATTTCATTCCTCACCCGCCCATTGCGCGTGCGATTTCCTGTTTGACCTGCTTTTCGGGTCGTCCGTACCGGTGTCCCGTTGTACGGCGGATGATGGGCAGGCGGTTTTGGGGGTGCGAGCGATCCGGTGGCAGCGTCTGAATGGAGAACGGTCTGCACGGAACACCGTCAATCAGCATCCGGACGTAAGCGTTGTATTTCGGAAGATTGAGAAGATCGTGTGGTTCGACTGTTCCGCCAAACTGTTCGGTCAGAATGGCCGCG
>JANQSH010000157.1 GCA_028284145.1 Planctomycetaceae bacterium
CCGGGTTCGGGGCACCCTCAATACCGGCCAACCGATCGATATGTGGTTTCGCACAACACTGGGATTTCGAAACGTCGAAGGCAATTGGCGGATCGTGCATGACCATTCCTCGGACCCCTTCGATCCGGGGACTGGCATGGCGACAATGGACATGCCTGAGCAGTATGTAGGGACGGATGGGTAGGATACATTTCCCGATCAATTGAGCGCCCGACCGGCGTTTGTCAAAATTGCCGTCCGAACTGACGCTACGCCATTTCCAGCTGAACCTTATGCAACGCGACGAGCGTGAGCTCTGAGCCTTTGCGGACCCGTCATGCGTCACACTGATTGTCTTTTAAGTCTGTCGACGGATGGCTTGCCGATCTCTTTCTGCCCCAAAACTATTCCGGATATCCCACGGTCCGTAAATCGGTCAGAAAGCGGTCTGCAAAACCGAAAGGCTTGGAAAGCGGCTTGACGTCAGAAAGTTTCGCGTCCGGCAGGATGTTCAACAGCCGTTTCAAAGCCATTTTCGCTTCACTCAAACGATCCAGGCGAAACAGTGCAACAATCAAAATCCTGTGGCCGGAACCGTTGTTGGGCATTTCAGCGATTGAACGTTTGGCCGTTTCAAGCGCATCGTTGTCTCTTCCCAAAATCAGATGGGCGGTTGCAAGACCCACCAATATGTAACCCATTTCCTGATCTCTGGGGCTGATTTCGATCGCTCGGTTGAAACACTCGATCGCCTGCTCCGTGTCGCCAGACCATAACCTTGCGAAACCGAGACTGTTAAGCGTTTGAGCAGAAGTCGGATGCAAATCCAATGCTCGCTCGAGAGCTTCTGTAGCCACATCCAAATCGTCGCCGGCTGAACGAGACTTTTTTTCTGCGAAATATGCAAGTGCATATCCTGCAGCACGCAGGATCACAGGGTTGTCGTTGGCGTCGACGATCGCTTCACGGGCCAACGCAATTGCTTTGCCGGCATCGCCTGCGCGGGACCATCCGGGTGTGTCTTGCATGGCTAAGGTGAGCGCCAGAAAGGCTTTCGCCAGCTGAAAATCAGGATCCGTTTCAATTGCCGCTTTCAGGAATTCCACGGCGGAGTCGAAGGAATTCTTCGTTGAGGCGTACATCTGATGAACCCCACGCAAGTAAAGGTCGTATGCGTCCAGATTTGTAGTGGGTTTGGCATAGGCGCGAAGCGTTTCGGCTTTCCTCACACCTGGTTCTATTGCGCCTACGACGTGTTCGGTGATTTTGTCCTGAAGTTCAAAAATCTCATCGACAGTTCCGTCATATTTTTCCGCCCAGATATGCCCACCGGTTCTTGTTTCGATCAATTGGGCCGTTACGCGCAAGGAGGATCTGGAACGTCGAATACTTCCCTCAAGGACGTATCGCACTCCCAGCTCTCGACCCACCTGTGTGACGTCGACAAAACGCTCCTTGTAAGTGAAAGACGAGTTTCGCGACATTACGAACAACCAACCGGCCTTTGCCAGGGATGTCGTTATGTCCTCGACGATACCATCTACGAGATATTCATACTCCCGCTCATCATTCATGTTGTCGAACGGCAATACCGCAATGGAGGCTTCACGTCGCTGTAGAGTTTCAGAGGCGATCATGATTTGTGACGGCCCAGTGTCCGCCTCTGTCGCCGGAATATCCGGATCCGAGTTTGGATCGCCAACGTCCGTCACGGAACCGACAAATCGCACGCCCAGACCGTGAATTGTCTTCAGTAGTCTTTGGCGTTTACCGTCATCGCCCAACGCCTTTCGCGCCAAGCTTATCCTACTGGCGATCGCCGCATCCGAAATGAACCTGCCGGACCAGATTTTTTCAACGAGTTCGTCCTTTGAGACCACCCGGTCATGATTCTCCACCAGCAGACAGATCAGAGCAAAAACCTGCGGCTCGATCGCAACAGGCTGTCCATCCTTCCGCAACTCCACTTTTGCGGTATCAAGCTCAAAATCGTCAAAAGCCAAGACCATGGCGAAATATAACAAAAAACCATGGTTTCTAAAGGATCTCCAAAGGTCTTCCAAAAGCATCTGCAAAAGCGATCGGTTAGTGATCGGTCCAGGGTTGAGGGCATCTTTTGTAACCGGTCTCCAAACCGAAGATCGGTCACACTCGGCACCGTCAACACCTCAAACCCACGACCAATCCCGCTTCCGGTTGAGACTTCTTGACCTGAAGCAACACAATGAAAGGAAGATATCGTGATGATCAACGCAACCTTCAAAACACTTGGTCTTGCCGCGATGCTTTCGGTAGGAGCAACAACATACGCAGCCGCGTTCTTCGAGCCTTGGGACCTGCCATCCTGCTATTTGTCCATACATGACACTTGCTATGGCAATGGCGAGGAAAACTGCACCGAAGAAGACTACAACATGGGACTGGATTGGTGCCATGAGGTCAAATGGGAAGCAGCCCCTCAAAAAGGTGGCAAAAGCCTGAAACTCGGATCACGCACCATAAAGCAGCGGGCCGGCAACCCGAGCGCCGTTGTCGGAAAACAGTGAAACAGCGGCGCCGTTGATCGATTGACTTTCGGTCACTGATTGCCGGCATCAACCCGCTCTCACCTGAAAACCAGTTCGAAAATCGATGCGCTTTCGAAAACAACCGAAGGCGCGTTGATCAAACTCACCCAAATTGAAAGAGGAACAAGATGAATCCGATACATCACAAACACCTCGTCGATGGTGTCCGCAAAGAGCGCTATGTGCTTCGCCCGAAAAAAGAACTTCCCGGTTTGCGAGTGCTCATGCCGCGTTTGGAATGCATGGTGCGTGCTGCGTCAGTTGCACTCCTGGCTGTTGTCGTGAGCTCTACTGCACAGACATCGCCTGCGCAGGCCAAGAAACAGCCGTTTATGGATTTCCAGATCGTGACGAACAAGTTCGGTGTCCCAAACATGGTCTATCACTACAAGAACGGCAAATATGTCTGGGATGGCAAGTCAACGACCACAGGCTTTCGCCTCAAGGCGCGGGGAACAGCGCTCATTGGGTGGCAAAGTGAGCTGACTCTGACGGCTCAGGGCATTCACGGAACGCCTGAAATAATCGGAAAAATACCAGATGACAAAAAATACATTGATCATTCCGATTCAATTACCTTTCCCAACAGGTTCCTGGCCGCCTATGCGCCAAACTTTGTAGATTTTTGCGAAAGGAACGGGACAACAAAAAAGGTCGTGAAAGATGGCTTTGTTGCGATGTTTCGAGCCCAGATGGTTGACAAGAAACTGAAGCGCTTCAACGACACCGTCAAAATGCCGATGCGCGTCGTGTGCATGCCCAAGCCAAAATCAACAAACACCAATCTCGTTTTGGGTGTGAAAAAACTCAAGCTCTACACTGTGCCGGCAAAGCCAAAATGTGGTGAGCTGGTTCGAATGGTTGCGGAAATTCACACAAACCTGCCGGGCAAAGTGGATTTCAAGTACTATCGTGACAATGGCGACCATCGCGATGGTAGCGTCACGACCACCAAAGGCGGCTCTGGCTACGTGAAACGCTGGTCGACCAAGTACCGTTTCAATGAGACCATCAACCGCAAGTACAAGGTTGTTCTCATGGGCCACAAAGAGGCAACACCTTGGGTCCCGCTGAAAGTCAACTGCGGAGCGAAATCGGGTCAGAAAGGATTGAACGGCATCAAGAGCTAGGTGCAACTGGAAAAGGACTGTGTGGATGGCGTATTCGACCGAATTGGTTTCCTTTCACTAGTTTGTTCCGGGTGTTCTCCAATCAAATCCGCACGTCACTTGAAGACTGGTCCGAACATAACGTTTGGACCAGTTTTGGCTTCCAGATGCCGGCCCGCACAACGGACGTTCCGGTCCGAAGCTGCCTCTATCCTCCAACAAAGGACACCGCATCGGACCTGTGCGAAACCAGAGTTGCAACAGGTCCGCGGCGCGCCGCTGCCTTGTCCGGCGCTCCTGGTTCAGACCCTGCCCGCTGCACCACATGATCTTCGGCTCAAGACGCCGTGAAGGATGATCCCTAATCGACAGGCGCCGGAGTGCCCGATGCCCGTTCACGCAGTCGTTCTATCAATACGTAAAGCACCGGCACGACGACGAGGCTGAGAATGGTGGCGACAATCATGCCGCCGAAAACGGCAGTGCCGAG
>JANQSH010000163.1 GCA_028284145.1 Planctomycetaceae bacterium
CCGTTCTGCATAGAATGTCCTTTCGGGACTGGTATTAAGGTGCGGACGCAAAGCGCCCTCGTCATGTATCGAAATCTTGGATCTTGGGGGTAGCGGCGCAGGGAATGTATCCGGGCGCTGCGGCCTTTCCATTGGGCCGAAACTCGATAGACCCAGTTCTCACAAAACCGGGGCACGATCAAGGCGGGTTTTGCATCACTTTCGTGAAAACCGCGATTACCTGCCGCAAGTCCTTGATTCTAAAAACAGTTGGATGACCGAATTTGTTGGCTGCCGGAATGACGCCACTGAAGACCTGTGCACCTCCATTTCCTGCGATGCGGAAGGGACCGTGCCCGCCGGCTGGATGCTGCATATTGGCCGCGTTCGGAGAGCCGGTTCTTTCAAGGATTGTTTTGTCATTCGCACACTTGTCAATCATGTGCAGTGCACGGATGATCTCCAACAGGACATTAGGAAGTGGACCGAACCATGTGCAGCGACAAGCAAACCGGAAGCGCCCTTGGAACCGTGCTGATCGAAAATGATCGGACAAAGGTCTGGCGGTGGCACTTTCCCAAACGCGGTGACAACACCGGCTGGCACCGGCATGAACATGACTATGTCGTTGTTCCGCTGTTCGACGGGGTTCTGGAAATCGACAACGGTGGCGGTGTTTTCACCACAGCCGAACTCAAGCACGGCGTGCCCTATTTCCGAGAATTGGGCGTCGAGCATGATGTGATCAATGGCAACGATTTTGCCTGCGAGTTCATCGAAGTCGAGATTCTGCGCAAGTCCTGACGGAAAAATGCCTCCAGCAAAACCGCTTCCACCTGTTGCCTTGTCCTGACGGCGCGTGTCAGGTGATTGGCAACCGGCAATCCATAGGAATTGCCACGGCAGCAACGTGTTTGCCGGAGGACTTGAAGGCAGCACGAAATATGGCTGCCAGTGATCTGTTGACCCGCGCGTTGACCGAAGCCATGCACCGGACCCCTTCCGGAACCGCACGCATCAACATATTCGCTGCCACACCCCGACCGAGAAAGGAACCAAAACCGGTGGAACCGGACTGGTGTCTTTCAGCATCGGACGTGCTGTCATTGACATCACCGCCCCTGGCCACAGGACCCGAACGAACAGAAATATTGTCCGATCTCATGGACCTGACATTTATTTGGTAAATGTCGACATCACGCACTGTGCGACAACAGCGAGTTGCCGCTGTCACGATTTCTTGTCCGACAACTGGATCACACCCCTTGTGCCAAATGGTCCCGACTTTAATATTGCAAGAAGCTTCTGCATCTTGAACCCGTGACGCCAGCGGCACTGTCGTGAGCAGGCGAGCGGCTGCATTGGCAGCGCATTCGCCTAAAGCGTCCGTAGTTCCAGCAACATTTTCCGCGATCCCGTTCAGCACCTTAATGACCCTGTTCAAAGGCAAGATTCGTTCAAGCGGCCGCCCGGCCAAAGCGTAGTTTGGACAGACCAAACAATAAATTGCTCGACCGGAATTACATTCCTGCGTATTCTGCAGGAATGGATATCGACCGCCTGAAACTGTTCAT
>JANQSH010000183.1 GCA_028284145.1 Planctomycetaceae bacterium
GAAACGACTAATCGTTCAACGTCTGACGTAGTGTCCCTCAACTGCCGAAACCTGGTATAGCACACCTTCACCTTTTAGTGGCAATGTGATTCGAGGAGAGCTGTAGACGCAGCGCTATCCAAACATAGCCACCTCAAACTCTTAGACTCATTCATTCGAGAGAAGCCAATGCATAAGTTTGCGCATTGTCGGAGGTTGCCCCTGACTGAGAATTCCGATTCTGAAGACCTTGCCAGCAGCCCAAACACAAGCAACGGCAAAGGCCAGTGTAAGAACGACGCTCAGCCCGATTTCCCAGGCTGGTGGGCCAGGTGGTATCGCGATGCGAAGAAACATCAGCATTGGTGTTGCAGGTGGAAAAAGCGAAATCAGTCGAGAGAACATACTGCTCGGAGATTCTAGGACAGGTCCCAAACATAGCATCGGGATGATGATCATGAGCATGACGGGCGTCATCAACCCTTGAGCATCGCGTATTTCAGAGCAGGCTGCGCCAATTGCCGAAAAAATTGACCCAAAGATGATCAGTGCTAAAAGTAAGAAAAGTGTGAACCAGAGATAGAGCGTCGGAGGTATACGCTCATGAATATCAAAATAGCGAGATGCGCCGTACGCTGCTCCGAGATACATGACTGACAACGTCGATGCCACTGCAACCCCTCCGAGCAGCTTGCCAAGCATCAATTGAAAAGGAGACACCGAGGAGACGAGAAACTCAGAGATCTTTTGCATCTTCTCTTCGAGGACGTTGTTCAGCATCGTCGGAGCGACGGTCATGACCATCATGAACATTAACATGAGCCCGCCAAACGGGACAGCAAACGTAATGATCTTGTTGTCTTCCTGCGCTGCGAGCACATTGCCATTTTCGTCAGCTTCAACCAATCCAAACCTGCGCAGTGGGACACGACGATTGACAATCGCTAGCTTCAGTGGATCGATACCCATTCGTTCCATTCTTCGACGCTGCGCTTCTAAATTAATCGTTCGTTCCAGCCAATTTGGTAGCTCTGAATAACTAGGGGTGTCTGTGTGATAGGCCAGAGAAGCCCCGTCATCTTGATCGTGGGACAACGCATGTTCGCTAATAGTCAGGAAAGCAAACAGCTCTTGACTTTCTACGCGATTCGACAACACTGCGTCTGCACTCTGCCCATCTGAAGATTTAGGTTGATACTTTTCTAGGATGAAACGAGGACGCACTTGCCTCTGGTCGCCTGTCTCGCTTTCCTGGAATATCTCCTTGTTTCGTTGCTTGGCCTGATCGGCCAGAACAGAAAATAGATTTCCGGTATGATCAATGATCGCCACTTTGCGATCGGAGATGTCCACCTGATCTCGTGTCAGATACCGAACGACGAACGCTCCGCCCATGAACACAGGCATCAGCAACACGCCGAGGAGAAAGGCTTTGCTGGTCACAGCGCTTATGTACTCGTTGCGAGCAACTGCCAATGCCTTATTCACGACCATTCTCCAGTTCGTCCGGAATAGCTACCTCTGGGGCCGCAATACGGATAAAGATATCGTGCAACGACGGTTGTGTGACCTCAAAGAGTTGGATGGTCGTTTCCGACGACAGACGGTGGAGCAGTTTTTGTGGATCACCTTCGACCTGCACCTCCTGATAGCCGCCCATGTCGATGACTCGCTTAACTTCAGGAATTGCGCTCAGCAGATCACTACCGTGATCGATTCTCAGACGTACACTGTCGGCACCGTACTGATTCTTGAGCTCTTGCAGTGAACCGTCTAGAACCTTTCTGCCTCGATAAATCATGAAGATAAAATCGCACATTTTCTCTGCGACTGACATATCGTGAGTCGAAAAGATAACCGTTGTTCCTTGTTTCTGAAGTTCGAGTATGGCGGAGCGAATGACTTCAGTGTTTACAGGGTCGAGACCAGAAAAAGGTTCGTCGAGGATCAACACCTTCGGGCGGGCGACCACCGAAGCAATGAACTGCACTTTTTGGGTCATGCCTTTTGAGAGAGCTTCGACTTTCTTGGAAGCCCACGGGGTAAGGTCGAAGCGTTCGAGCCAACCGGCAATCGCATGGCGTGAATCTACGCTGGACATGCCTTTTAGGGATGCATAATAGTTCAGCATACGCCGAACAGACATCTTCTTGTAGAGCCCTCGCTCTTCCGGCAAATAACCCAGCGCGTCATTGGCAGCCCGCCCAACGGTAGTTCCGAGCAATTCGATTTCGCCCTTATCAGGCTGAATGATCCTCAAGATCAATCGGATCGTGGTTGTCTTACCAGATCCGTTTGGACCGATGAATCCATAGAGAGAACCTTCGGGAACGTTCAGTGA
>JANQSH010000012.1 GCA_028284145.1 Planctomycetaceae bacterium
TAGAAATAGCAAGGACTTACGGCAACCCGCTGTGAGTCCTTTTTTGTTGGGTGGTGAAACAACGCGGACAAATCGCGGACAAAGTTGCAGTGACGTCTCGGTGACATTGCGAGTCTAGGCTGCAAAAAGTTGAATCGTATCGCTCGGTCTGACCAGGGTCGAATTTTCCTCAGTCGGGTTGCGTGAGAAATCTTTCAGCAAGCGAGATTTCGAGTTTGCCGATTGGCGTTATTGAGTCGGTGGCACTCGCCTCTGGTTTCGATGACGTGACAGCAATTCGTCGACCAGCTCAGTGGCCTAAAAGAATTCGCACGACATCGATTTCGCAAGCTATTAAAAGCTGCATTCTTGAGATAGAATCCAATCGAAACAGATTGATTCTCGTCGATAAGGGGTACGTTTTGGCAAGATCCGACACAATAGTTTTGCAATCCGTTGAAGTTCGAGAATATAAGTCGGTTAGATCATCGAACCGTTTCGAGATAGATCCAGACGTCACCTGTATGGTCGGCAAAAACGAGTCTGGAAAGACGACTTTGCTGGAAGCAATATATCGGCTGAACCCGATTGTTAATGAACATGGCAAATTCGACGTCGTCGAAGATTACCCTCGTACAGAAGTCGAAGATTACCGTCAAAGCATTGATGGCGGAGCGTCAAGCGAACAATACACTCTTTGACTCTGATCGCCCAATGCTTGGGTTAATTTACCTAGCACGCCTAGACCTTGATGAGCTTCTTAATCCTGATCGAACGGAGGAGTTGAACAATAGGCTTGAGGGAGCCTCTAATCACCTCACCAAACAGGTTCTAAAATACTGGTCGCAAAACAAACACCTACGAGTAAGCTTCGATGTTCGTCCAGCACGTCCCGGTGATCCAGAAGGAATGCGTGACGGGACTAACCTCTGGGGACGAGTTCACGACTCCATTCGTTACGTGTCGACTCGCTTGGGGACCAGGTCAAAAGGCTTCATTTGGTTTTTTTCGTTCCTCGCCTGGTTCTCGCAGCAAAAGAAGAAGAATGTTCCGATCATTCTACTCCTCGACGAACCCGGCCTATTCCTTCATGCGATGGCGCAAGCTGACCTGCTGAATTACATCGAGGCGGAATTGGCGCCACACCATCAAGTCGTCTACACCACGCACTCGCCGTTCATGGTTGATCCCGATAAGTTTCATCGAGTCAGAGTTGTCGAGGACAAAAGCATCGACTCAGAAAATGAATTACCCGAAGAGGAGCAAGGTACAAAGATTCTGCGGGAAGCGCTTGAAGCCAGCCAGGACAGCTTGTTTCCACTGCAGGGGGCACTTGGATTTGACATCGCTCAAAGTCTCTTTGTCGGTCCAAACAGTTTAATTGTGGAAGGTGTGTCCGATTTGTTTTACATCCAATCGATGTCTCGTGTTCTCGAAGAACAAGGGCGAGAAGGTCTCAGCTCTGATTGGACGATCACACCCGTCGGCGGTTCTGATAAAGTGCCTACTTTCGTGGCACTTCTAAGTTCTCAGATGAAACTCAAAATTGTTACGCTCATCGATTTTTCAAATAGCGACAAGGATAAAATTGAAAACCTTTACAAGAAAAAGTTGTTAAAGAAAAAGAATGTGCTGACATTTGCAGACTTCACTGCAATGAAGGAATCGGATATCGAAGACATGTTTGAGGAAGCTTTTTACTTGACACTCGTAAATGCCGAATATGCAGCGAACTTGTCTGCCCCAATCACATCGTCTGACATTGCTGGACCAAAGGATCGGGTAGTTGTGCGAATCGAGGACTTCCTGAAGTCTAACCCAATGAATGGTGCCGGCTTCAGTCATTACCGGCCAGCCAGGTACTTCACAGAGAACGAATCGAATTTGAAGTCCCAGCTCTCACCGGACACATTGGACAGATTCGAGAATGTGTTCAAGGCGTTGAATACGCTGCTATAAACTGAGCTGGTGATCATGCTCTGGCTTGAGTAAAATCACCCAAACACCGATGAAATCGCGGCTTGCTTGACGTCCGGAAACAGGTGACGATATCGCCGTCGCATGTCTTCTGTCGTGTGGCCCACAAATTCGTCGATGAGCCGCTGGGAGAAGACTTCTCTGTTCCACGATGTGAAACGAAGGCCAGTCACTCATCCACAGAGATCAACTCCACCGACTCCAAATCACAGAGACCATCGACACGTCTCACGACACCAAGGGTCAGTTCACAAAGTTCATCGCGAGTCAGCTCGAACGTTCCGACTTTGTGTGGCACAACATTGCCGTAACCACCACTACTTTTGATTGGAAATTCGACGCGACGTTCCCCGACGGTGACGTAGCCGGTGTTGTCGTGCAGGCTGCCCGCATGAACTACGATATCGTATTTCGCCGTTCGGTTTGGCAAGAATCGCCACGTCGCCGTTGCTTCATCATTCGTAAAGTGAGTCAGCAATCGACCGCTAAGTCGAACTTCTTTTCCCACAGGCAAAACAGCTTCGTGCGCGTGAAGGGCAATCTTGCCGGGGTGCACCACCTTGATCATGATCTCAAGTTCAGTGCTGTTCTTGTGTGTGTCTGTGACACGAAAACGCATTTTGTGTTGTCCCAGTTCCGATTCAGGCGGGCCAAATGGAGTAAACAACCGATCACTATTTCGCACGTCCAGCCAGGTCGGCCCGGAGATCTTTTCAATGGTGAATCGGTCGCCATCAGGGTCATTGATCGCGTGACCGAGAGCAATGTCGGTGAGATTGTTCTTCACCTCGTAGACATACGTCGTCAGTAGCTGGGTTTCATCAACCACTGGAGGCTCATTGGGTTTTGACTGATCGGAAACGAATGCCTTAAGTGCATCCAGATGTACGCGATCCTTCGAGTACGCGACTTGCAAAATAACCTCGCAACCCTCGTAATTGTCTGGCCGTTTGGGGAACCAATACACGCCCGGACCGAATTGATCGGTGATTGACAGATCGACGGACTTCAACAACTTGTCAGTGCCGGCGTTTCGGGCAACGAAACGGACCTTCAGAACACCTCTGTGGCCGCGCACGCCTTTTGGCAACACACCGTAGAGCTTGCCTGCGATAAACGTGCCGCAACTCTGCTCAAGGAGTGAATTTGGATGATTCAAATGGATCTCGCCGTTTCCTGCCCAGGGACCGTGATTGCCGGGTGGTACGCGCCAATGTGTCAGCCCTTCACCAAAGTCGCCGTTTTGAATCAATCCTTTGCGAGTTCGCAATTTCTGTAACGTTCCATTCAGGCGGCTTCCGTCATTCATTACACGATCAATACGAACGAAATAGTTCTCAAAAGGCTGCGGCATCGAGAGTTCCACTTTGCCTTCTGACGTTACAACAGGCTTGATCGTTCCAAGACTTTCTTCCGAATCTGCAGCGAGAACTTCGTAATGTTTGACATCGGCTCCACCGGTCTGAAATCGCAAAGCCACATCACCAGCGGCAACGTAACCGTCTGGCACATTGGTCAATTGCGGTTCTGGTCCCTTCGATAGGAATTCTTCAATCTCGGACTCTTCCGGAACGTAGTTGAGATGTATTGCATCGTCAAAAACGGCGTCAGTGTTCTCTGGAACAAACAGGCTATTGGCGACGTAAGCGGCAGCCGAGTGCGTTGACGTTTTTCCTGCCACTTTCCCATCGATATAGATAATCGCCACGTGGTGCCGGCGATCGAGGGCAAACATGACATGGTGCCACTTCCCTCGCGCAGGGTTGTAGTCCACCTCCAGCATGCTTGTCATCATCGACGCATGGTTGTCAATCCAGCTGACCGCGCCCTTAAAACCGTCCGGCTCAAGAAGAAGGTGGAGCTTCCGTCGTTGCGGATCGAATGTGAGTTCAATCCTCGCCTTCCCATTCCGGCCTGTTGCCAGCACCTGACGAACTGTTGGCATGCTCTCCCAGTTCAGCCAGAAACAAATCGCGTGCGATTCAACACCGCTGAGAAAATCGGCGAGTTTCAATTGTTTCCCAACTTTTGATGGATTGACTGCTTGGCCAACACGGCCGATACCAGAGTTCTCATGGTCGTCGAAGGAAGCGTGGCGGACGATACTCGGGGGCGCGATTTTGAGATGAATCTCACGCTGCTGCTGGTGCCCGTCCGCGACAAAGTTGATCATTCCGCGATGCTCACCAGGTTTCAAATTTGCGGCCACATTATTGATCGAGACACGAATCGTCTTCCGTTCATTTTTCGCAAGTTCGCCAAATGAACCGTCGCAGTCCAGCCACTCCGGCTTTGAGGCAATCGCCCATTTCGTTCGTCGATCCTGATTATTGGCAATATCGAATTCAAACCCATCGTCACGCAGCTCGGCTGCACCTGAAACAACGACTGAGCGACGGTGGACAGGCCTGATTTTTGCGGGGTAGCTCGTCTTGAGGCCATGTGGAAACGGACGCACTGAAGGATCACCATAGAGCATGAACATCATATTCCCGCCATGGAACGCACCTCTTTCCTTGGCGTCGTCGAAAATCCATTGCCAGTGTGCGTGTCCCTGCGACAAGCCATGGACGAGCATCAACCAACGCCAGCTTCGCCGATAAGGCCGGCTACTGCTTCCTAACGTTCCAATCGAACGGGAAGCGCCTTCCACACCGATCGCCTGGTATCGCAGATGTGTGTATGCCAGATTGCTGTTGAACTCGGGCGTCGCACAACTACAGCCGCCATATTCTTTCACAACCTGCTTACGGCCTATGAGAGATTCGCGAATTGTGTCGCGGCTGATTCCGCCTTCAATGAAGTGGGCATTTGCGTGCCCGCCTGTCCGGATGTACCCCACGGTCTGGTTGGCAAGAAACGCGGTGTTGCCGTTCTCGTATGAAAGCGGCCGAAGGTGTGAGCCTCGAACGACGCCTCTCGACACATAGTTGATGCCAGCCCATTCATGAAAAGCGCTGTTGAGATCCCATGTCGTGCCGTCCAGGCCGAACTGATATCGCCAATGAATATCCTTCTCGTTTTCATAGGCGATCGTCTTGCGCAGAATGGCATCGATGTCCACGAATTTGCCCCATCCTTCTTTCTCGCCAAAATATGGAATACGACCAACGATCACATCCCATCTGCGGTCGGGGCCCGTTCGTCCGTCGTTACCAATGTCATAATCACCTCTGTCAAAATTGTGTCCATTACCATTTGCATCGATTACCTCGCCACTACAATCCGCGTAAAAAACATCGGTTGGCGTGAATTGACCGTTCTCTTTGTCAGCCTTGAAATCTTCAAGCACCTGTCGGTAGTTGCCCGCGATTCCGACCGGTACAGTGCCCTTTTGAGGGTGACCATCACCGATCATCAACACGTAGAGAATATCTTTGTCGATGTAGTTTTCATGCAGCCATTTTCGGATGTTCAGTCCCGCCTGCACACCGACTTCATGGCCATAGTCATCCTCGGTAACGACCATTACGTTGAAGCCAAGTTTCGCTTTGTGGGCAATGAAATCGTCCAGCGCATTGAGTCCGCGAACGATGTCTTTTCGCGTAATAATCGCGAAACCCTTACGGTCGAGATTGGCGTCATGAACGGCTGGCCCAACACTAAACGGCCCGCGGCCCGTAAACATGTCAGGTGCGTCATGATGCCAGTCATTGAACAGGAAATCGTAGTAGCGAGGTGTTTCTTGCGGCAACAAAGCAACCGAGCGGAATTTTCCCAGTTGTGTACCCGCGCGTATCGACTTTGGCTTCAGCGTAATTTCATACGTTCCCGGTGAATCAAAAGTAAACTTACCCGCGTCCCAATGTTTGGGCTTATTGAAGCCGCCGGTGTCAGGAACGGATGTCGTAACGGTTTGTCCGTTACATGTGGCGACCAGATCATTTCCCGCGCTAGCTGCATCCGCTCCAGCATTGTACTGCAGTCGGTAAACGCCCGCTTTCGGTACACTGAATTTCCAGCGAAGCTGGTCGTCAGTATTCACCCATTGATCAAATGAGCCATCGCCATGGAATCGCAATTGGGTGGATTTCTTATCCGCGTAGTAGGATACAAGTTCAAACACACCAGCCGGATTAGCACGTAAGATTTTGTCCTGATCGGCATGGCCGCGGGGATACGGCACGGAAAATGCTGCTGGGGGCGCGTCAACTGAAATTGATGCTCGGGCGATAGCTGCTTCAATGTCAGTGGCCTTTTCCAAGTCGGACGAGTGCGAAGTGTCGGTTGTCGACACGATTTGAAGTTCTGGCCTATTGCTCGTTGACGGAGGGGTTGATGAAGGGGGGAGCATCGCCCAGACTGCGACCCCGACACCGGCGAGCACACTACACGCGACCAACCAAAAAACGGGAGATCGTGTGACTCGCCGTGATGGGCGATTACGTGTTCCCATTTGAGGATGACTACGGCTCGCTTCAGACGTATTCAGTTTGTGAACGGGTGCAAGGACAAACGGTTCATTGCAGGACTTACACCGGACACGCCTCCCAATGGCCTTCTTAATGACGTTGTAAGTTCGTGAACATTCGGGGCATTGTGCTATCGTGGGCATGTCATTCTGTCCAGAACAAATGGAACTAGTGGTCCGTCAAGATTAAAATTTGGGTTCGGTAAAGTTGCAAGGAGCGACAACGGAGCGGGTTATGTCAACCCGCACCCCAAAACAAAGCCTTGAC
>JANQSH010000013.1 GCA_028284145.1 Planctomycetaceae bacterium
ACCGGCACCGAGCAGGCGTCAGACTCTATACATCCTCTTACGAGTTCGCAGAGTCCTGTGTTTTTAGTAAACAGTCGCCAGAGCCGATTTGCTGTGACCCCCCGGAGCGTGAACCCCAGAGGGTACCCCTTATCCCGAAGTTACGGGGTCATTTTGCAGAGTTCCTTAACCAGCGTTTTCCCGAGCGCCTGAGGCTACTCGCCCCGCCTACCTGTGTCAGTTTTAGTACGGTCAATGCACTTCAATCCTTAGAGGCTTTTCTTGGTTACGATGCAGATGACTTCATCATCAAATGGACTCGAGTTGATGCCTTGAACTGATGTGGCGGATTTTCCTGTCCACGTTCTCGGCATCCCCTACGGGCACTTCTAACCGCCCGATCACCATTCACGCAACGTCCCCCCATCGGTCCATGCAATTGGCGCAGGAATATTAACCTGCTATCCATCGTCTACGCCTTTCGGCCTCGACTAAGGTACCGGCTTACCCTGGGCGGAATTGCCTTCCCCAGGAAACCTTAGGCTTTCGGCGAACAGGATTCTCACCTGTTTTATCGTTACTCATCCCGGCATAATCACTTCCGAACCCCTACACCGCTCCTTACGGTACGGCTTGTATCTGATTCGGAACGCTCTCCTACCGCTTGTGCAAGCACAAACTCGCTGCTTCGGTGTTTTACTTACTCCCGGTCATTATCGGTACTGGAATGCTCGACCAGTAAGCTATTACGCACTTTTTAAATGATGGCTGCTTCTAAGCCAACATCCTAGCTGTCACAGCACTCCAATATCCTTTGTGACTAAGCAAAACTTCGGGACCTTAGCAGGCGATCTGGGTTGTTTCCCTCTCGACCATGAAGCTTATCCCTCATGGACTGACTCCTGAGATAGTCGTAACAGTATTCGGAGTTTGGTCAGGGTGGGTACCCGGGAAGGGCCCCAGCCCAAATCAGTGGCTCTACCCCTGTTACGTAGTGGCTCAAGGCTAACCCTAAAGCTATTTCGGAGAGAACGAGCTATCTCCTGGTTTGATTAGACTTTTACTCCTCCCCACAGGTCATCCCCCCAGTTTTCAACCTAGGTGGGTTCGGTCCTCCACGCGGTCTTACCCGCGCTTCAACCTGCCCATGGGTAGATCACCAGGTTTCGCGTCTACCGCCCTTGACTGTTCGCCCTGTTCAGACTCGGTTTCCCTCTGGCTTCGATCCTGAAGATCTTAACCATGCCAAAAACGGTAACTCGCCGGGTCATTATGCAAAAGGCACGCCGTCACCCCGTCCGAAGACATGGGGCTCCGACAGCTTGTAAGCGTATGGTTTCAGATTCTTTTAACTCCCCTTCAGGGGTTCTTTTCATCGTTCGCTCGCGCTACTGGATTCACTATCGGTCGTCAGAGAGTACTTAGCCTTAGGAGATGGGCCTCCTGGATTCAGACCGGGTTCCACGTGACCGGCCCTACTCGGGGTACCTGTCGAAGATTGCACCGCTTTAGGATACGGGGTTGTCACCCTCTGTGACCTCGCTTTCCAACGAGTTCTCCTAGCAGACAATTTTGTAACTTCGTGTGACAGGCCCCACAACCCCGCCATGCCGAAGCATGACGGTTTAGGCTAGATTCCTTTTCGCTCGCCGCTACTAAGGAAGTCGCATTTGCTTTCCTTTCCACCGGGTACTTAGATGTTTCAGTTCTCCGGGTTGGCCCGACATACCTATGTATTCAGTATGCCGCAATTCAGGGACCCTGGGATCAACGCTCGTTTGACAGCTTCCCCAGGCTTTTCGCAGCCTTCCACGCCCTTCATCGCCTTCTGACGCCAAGACATCCCCCATACGCCCTTAGCAGCTTGACCACAAAGATTCCTGCCTCGCAACGAACGCCTCACAAGAGACTTTCCCGACAAGACAACAATCCAGTCAAACCACTGTGCATTTCAACCTCATTCTCTATTCAATTTTGCCGACTCGCATCGACTCGTTAAATCAAGATGATTTACCGAAAGCACCTCGGACACATATGAGACCGTGACTGACAACTCCCCAAAACGAGAACTCGCCGTCACGAGACATATTGTCGAAGAAAACGTCGCTCCACGTTCGTGTAATTCACGCCCGTGAAACAATGTTAAATATTTTAGATGCCACTCTAAAATCACTACCAAGTTGTCAAAGAACAATCGCCGCGAAACAAAAGGGAACCCCCTTCACGTCACGGCGTTCGACCCAAAGTGGGCTGAAGTAGACTCGACCGTCTGGTCGAAGCTGCTTCAAACCACGTTGCCGAACGGAGTTGCGTAAATGCGTTTCCATCAGCGGGACGACTATCTTACGGGTCTGCCCGGAAACCGTCAAGTAGGTCGTCCGCGTTTTTTGAAGATTCACTCACATTCGCATTTCTGCGAGGCGAGCTTTCCCCGTTTTCTGCTGAAAAACAGCCTGTTCTCACGAAATGCGCTGAGTAATCCACCTCAGAAAACTGAAGTGGAGGCGACCGGGCACGATCCGGCAACCTCCGGCTTGCAAAGCCGGCGCTCTCCCAATTGAGCTACGCCCCCAACAAGCGGCTTCCGACAATCCAATTGCCAAGGCAATCTCCCCACCGGAAAACACTTCGGCAAAAACGACTTGTGCAACCAGACCGACAGCAAGTTTTGCCCCTTTCCTGCCGGCAGATGGTGTTCTGACTGCACTTCAGTGGGCGTACGTGGACTCGAACCACGGACCTCAGCTTTATCAGAGCTGCGCTCTAACCATCTGAGCTATACGCCCTTATCTCCAGAACCAACCAACCAGATTTGGATTTGATGAAGATTCGGCTCAGGAGGAGCCTGATCACGTCAGATGGTTCGTTCAGGGAGTTCGGTATTTTGCCGATTCATCCCGGAGCTGTCCAGTCAGTTTCGGCATTTCGGACACGAAAAACCAGCCGAATGTCCGCCACCTTTCATTCTCTGGCGTCTCAGGTGAGTATCTCCTTGACGACGCGGGATGGCTCAACGCCCGTAACTCGCTGGTCGAGCCCCTGGTACTTGAAGCTCAACCGATTGTGATCGATTCCCAATTGATGCAGAATTGTTGCGTTGAAATCTCGGATATGAACAGGGTTTTCGACGATGTTGTAGGCGAAATCGTCGGTGCGACCGTATTCGACTCCCCCCTTCACGCCACCACCAGCCATCCACATCGAAAAGCATCGGCCATGATGGTCTCGACCGTGATCATTTTTCGTCAGTTTCCCTTGGGAATAAATCGTGCGGCCAAACTCCCCACCCCAGACAACCAACGTATCATTCAGCATACCCCGCTGCTTGAGATCTTTCACCAGAGCGGCAGCTGGTTGATCGATATCCTTACATTGCCCACGAATTTGCTTTGGCAACGAGAAATGCTGATCCCAGCCACGGTGGAATAGCTGCTGGAACGGCACCCCCCGTTCAGCCATTCGGCGGGCGATAATGCAATTGCGAGCGAACGTGCCGGGCTTTTTACTCTCCGGGCCGTAAAGCTCAAATGTGCTTTCCGGCTCGTCAGAAAGGTTCATCAATTCCGGAACCGAGGTCTGCATTCGGAATGCCATTTCGTATTGTGCAATCCGCGTTTGCGTTTCAGGATCACCAAAGTCCTCGTAGTGCGATTCATTGATCTGTGCAATGCGATCCAGCATCCTTCTGCGCATATCGCGATCGATTCCATTCGGATTCTTCAGGTACAACACGGGGTCCGCACCGCTGCGCAGCTTAACGCCCTGATGACGAGATGACAGGAAACCAGCATCCCACAACCGTGCGTACAAGGCCTGCTTATTACCTTTGCCGGCAGAAATCATGACGGTGTAGGCAGGCAAATTCCTGTTGGGACTGCCCAGACCATAGCTCAGCCACGCCCCGAGGCTTGGCTTGCCTGGTTGTTGTGAGCCGGTATTAATATACGTAATTGCCGGGTCGTGGTTGATCGCCTCGGTGTTAACTGATTTCACGATCGCAATGTCATCCACAATGCCGGCAACATGGGGCAACAACTCGCTGACCCACGTCTGATGTTCGCCATATTTCCTGAACTCAAACATTGGTGCCACACAGGGAAACGATTTCTGCCCCGACGTCATACCAGTGATGCGCTGGTCGCCGCGAATTTCCTTGGGCAACTCCTTGCCGTGCACCTTCCGCATTTCGGGATGATAATCGAACGTGTCCATATGAGATGGACCGCCCGACATAAACAGGTAAATCACCCGTTTCGCTTTGGGCATGAAATGCGGCAGCCCGGGAAGCCCTCCCTGCTCGACAGCCGATCCCGGTTTGAAGCCGGCCTGAGCCGTTTCAGTGAGTGATTCCGCCATCAGAGATGCCAACGCAGCCGCTCCGACTGCGCGAGAACTGTTCGCCAGCAACTGACGCCGTGTCGAAAGCCGTTCAAACTCGTTGAGAAGGTCATTCATTGGACAATTATCCTCGGGTACAGGTTTCATCGAGGTTGAAAATCATACTCATCACGACCGCTAATGCCGCGTGCTCACTTGCATCGATCGCAGTATCGCGGGGAGATTCGCCGACTTTCAAGAAAGCCTCAGCTTTTTCAGGAGCCTGCTTGAAGGCGTCCAGTTCGTCATGATAAGAATCGACGAGCAACTGCAACACGGCTGGCCTGGGATTGACACCGGTCGCCAGTTGACAGGCGAGTGACACCTGCTGTTCGATACTGGCAGGCCTGGCAAGCCGAACCCGCTGTGCCAATACACGCGATGCCTCAACAAACTGCGGATCGTTCAACACCACCAACGCCTGCAACGGAGTGTTCGTTCGAGAGCGACGAATGGTACAGGTTTCGCGACTTGGTGCGTCAAAAATGGTCATGCTGGGAGCCGGTGCTGACCGCTTCCAGTAGATGTACATGCTGCGGCGGTATAATTTTTCGCCTTTGTCCTGTACAAACCGAACATTGCCGTCCAGCGAAACCTCGCTCCAGAGCCCCGGTGGCTGGTATGGCTTTACGCCTGGTCCGCCAATCCTGTTGACCAGCAACCCGGCAGCCGCCAAAGCGTTGTCGCGAATAAACTCACCCTGCAGTCGAAAACGAGGCCCCCGTGCGAGAAGCTCATTTTTGGGATCACGTTCCCGCAATTCCGGCGTGATGCGCGACGTCTGTTGATAGGTGCCCGACATCACAATTTGTTTGATGGTCCGCTTGATATCCCAACCGTTTTCCACAAAGTCAACCGCCAGCCAGTCGAGCAATTCCGGATGAGTGGGCCAATCGCCCTGCGAACCAAAGTCTTCCAGCGTGTTGACCAGACCGGCACCGAAGAACATGTACCAATAACGATTGACAGCCACGCGAGCGGTCAACGGATGATCGGGCCTGGTTAGCCACATTGCCAGGCCAAGGCGATTGGGGGGAGCACCTTCCGGCAGCGGCCCCAACGCTTCCGGCACGCCAGCCGTGAGTGGTTTCTCTTTGTTGGGTGAAGCGTAATGCCCTCGTTCCAACAAGTAAGTCGTTCGACGTTTGCCGACATCCTGCATTACCATCACGTTGCCAACCGGCTTCTTCGCGGCTGCGATCTCGGCTTCGAGCCGGCGTTGCTCGATTCGCAGCTTGCGGGCCACCGGGTCCTGTGTCGACAGGTAGTAATTTCGCAACGCTTCCAGATCCTCTTTCGTTCGGTCTTCCGGAGCCTTGGCAAACAGAGGATCACTGCCATGTATCGCTTTCACTTCCACCTCTGAAAGCAGTCGGTCGAACAGGCGAACGTCGTCCACCTGGCCAGTAAAGGCTGAACCGGGATTTCGGCGTCCGATATACAACGGTACGTTCGTCACGGTGGTGCCGGACAACTTGTCAACTTCGATCCTCCATTCCTGCGGCTCGCCATCAACGTAGATTTTGATTCCACTCGCTTTACTTGAGCCGTCATAGGTCACGAAAACATGCTGCCAAAGGTCTTTCTTCAACGCGGCATTCGTCGTCACTTTCACAGCGTTGCCGGGCCAATGATTAATGATGTGAACCGACAATCGCCCCTGATGCATGTAGAGATCGTATCCACGATGACCACCCCGATCATCCATGCGAGCAATCACCGCACCAAACATTTTTCCGGTCGGTCGGACCCAGGCACCGTAACTGAAGGCCTGATCTCGCTCGAACCGGCCAATGTCGCCCAGATCGACATAATTGCTGCCATCGAGCCGAAAGCTCTGGCCGAATTTCCCCTCGTCCCGCAGCACCCTGCCCTTGATGCTTCCTTTGATATTTTTGTCGGATATGTTGAGAACCGCGTCCCCTTTTTCCTCTTCAAAAGTGCAGAGCAGAATGGCATCCGCCGGGGCAGCGGCAATCTGCTTACCTTCTCCATCGGCAGCAGCCAGCCATTGCTGGAAATCCTTTTCCACAAGCGGCTTGCGGCCTTTCAGCTGCGCCTGGATTCCCGCCAGTTCTTTCTCAAAACCCGGCAGCTTCGCCAGTCTTTCATAGTCGGGGACATCAACAACCGGTGCCTGGTTGCCCTTGCGGGTTTGCATTCCGGGATCAGCCGCCTGGTTGAAGTAGTCATAAAACCGATAGTAGTCTTCCTGCGAAATCGGATCGTATTTATGTTCGTGACACTGACTGCACTCCATCGTCAGGCCGAGCCAGACCATCGAAGTCGTTTTCACGCGATCGACCGCGTACTCAACCCGGAACTCCTCTGCGATCACACCCCCCTCATCCGTTGACGCATTGTTTCGCAGAAAGGCGGTCGCAACTTTCTGCTCAACCGTCGAATCGGGCATCAGATCACCGGCCAACTGCTCGCGCGTGAACTCATCGAACGGCTTGTTTTGGTTGTACGATTGAATCACCCAGTCACGCCAGGGCCACATTGTCCGCGGACCATCTGCATGAAAGACACTCGTATCGCCATAGCGGGCCAGATCGAGCCAGGCCAGTGCCATCCGCTCGCCATAATGAGGCGAAGCCAGTAAACGGTCGACAACTTTCTCGTAGGCGTTCGGGCTTTCATCCTTCAGAAAGGCCTCGATCTCCTCGATCGTTGGCGGCAATCCGGTCAAATCGAAGGTGACACGCCTCAAGAGGCGCATTTTTTCGGCCTCCGACGATGGCTTCAAACCTTCCTGTTCCAGTCGTCTGAGTACGAAATTGTCGATCTCGTTGCGAATGAACTTTTTGAACTTCACCTCTGGAACCACTGGTTTCTCAGGCGGAATGAAGGCCCAGTGCCCCTGATATTTCGCCCCCTGTTCGGCCCACTTCCTGAGCAGATCAATCTGCTCTTTTGTCAATTCCCGGTGCGAATCGACTGGAGGCATTTTGATCGATTCGTCATCGGTCGTGATGCGAGCCCAAGCTTCGCTCCTGGCCAGATTACCGCCGGCAAAGGCCTGAAGTATCCCCTCAGCACTATCGAGCCGCAGGTCAGCTTCGCGATGTTTGCTGTCCGGCCCGTGGCAGTAGAAACAGTTGGCCGAAAGGATCGGGCGGATGTCGCGGTTGAACTGGACTTCCTCTCCGGCGTGAATCAACCTCGAAAACGAGAATACAACCGCGAGCGGAACCAGCGCGCGACGCAACGTGACGCAGAGCATGAGAATCCTCACCTGTTGTTGGGGTATTGAGTAAAGCCTCAGGTGGGCCCGCCGCAAGGGGAGGGTAGTCGGTCTAAATGTGCAAACGCGGCGGTGTTCGGCTGGACCAATCAATGCACTTTGAATGATTGTGCTTTGATGATACCCAAAAATGTGGGAATGTCAATTTTCGTTTTCCGATTTCGCGAAAACTGACCCAACAGAGCATCATTGTCTGCATGATGTCGTGATATTTCAGCCAACATTCCAGTTTGTTGCATTTCAGATTCTGTTGCTGCCTGAATACTCCATGTGGGAAAAACGTATCTCTCGCAAAAATTTCCAGGCAATTTTGGCTGAAACGTTGCAGGGTGAGCCCCGACACATCGGCAGGCGGGAACACTGACATACAAAAATACGACATGCGGGTGAAGCTATGTAGAGGTCGAGCCGGTGGTGGTGTTCTTTGAAGCGTGGTAAACGTTGTTTTTTCCAAACCCGTTTCCACAAAAGAAAGGCACCCACCATGAATTATGCCGGCATCGACCTCCACAAACAGACTATCACAGTTTGCGTTGTCGATCACTCAAATGCGGGGTTGAATTTGCGGTGGCAACTGGCGGTGCTGAAAGGTCTTGTTGACAGTGAATTCCACAACCCCACTCGCCAACCGGCCCTTCCATTGACGCGTATCGTACTCCTTGCCGCTGGGGTCTTTCTGGAAGTCGAGCAGCAAACGAGCCCGGCATTGCCCCTGTCCGCAGGGCAATGCGACAAAACCACCCCAGATAACTGGCGGGCGGCGGCGATCGATGATCGGCTTTCGTTTTTTTGCATCCTCTTCCACTGACGGAGCGATCTGAACTGGCGCGGCTCCACGTCCCTGTCCCACCTTGTTCAAGGGAATCGGTTGTGGAACCAGCCGCGGAACTGGACGGGGCCAGGCCTGCACGGTCGACTGCACAACCAGCGTGCAGGAAATCGTCTTGCCCGCCTCAATTTTCACCGGTGCCTTTTGGGGGGCTTTAGCGAACTCCCCTTTGAGCGTCCATTGGGCGGCTGTTTGCTGGTTGGAAATCACCAGCGTCGGCTCGCGTCCCAGATGCTCGGCACCGTACAGCAGAAATGGTTTCTCAGAGACATTCTTGAGTTCAACCGTAAATGCCAGCGGACCGTTGGCGGCAAACGTCACCTTTTCAGGAACGAGAGTTACCTCCAGGCCAAACGTGCTCGCTGGCACGGAAGCCACCCCGCGCACCGTTTCGTTGAACAGTGAGTCATCCTGAACTTTCATCTTGAATTGAACCTGTTGGAGAACAGGTCGCACAATCCGGCCAGGGGGAACCGGAGCGACACGGTCCTCCGCATTCGCCGACTCGTTGCCCAACGTGATAACTCCCAGGATTCCCAAGGCCGGTAACATCAGGCAGGCTCGTTTTCCGATGGCTTTCACGGTGATTCTCCTTGAATTCACTCACATTCGATGTGGGACAGATTTTGCGCAATCGATCGTGCCAGACAGGACGTCTGAACAAGGGGCAAAGTTCCCTCCGATTTCAACGCACCTTGACACATTTCGCCCGTTCCGCGACAAAACGCATCTTCTTTTCCATATTCACCTTGCGGCAAAATGAATAAGAATCGCCGATGAGTACCCACCGCCATTCTCTATTGCGGATGCTGAAATTCGTCTGGAAGTGGCTGCGCTGGCCGGTGGCTTTGGGAATTGTTGCCTTTCTGTATCTGTCGCACCGGGAACAACTCGACCAGTTTGTCAGTCAGAAAATCCATTACGGGTACCTTACCGCTGCCGCACTCTCATTAACCTTCGGCGTCGGCCTGACATTCATACGCTGGTATCACCTGGTGCGAGGACAGAATCTTCCCTTCACGATCAAAGATGCTTTGCGGCTCAGTTTCATCGGCTATCTGTTTCATTACGTTGCTCCGGGCGTCGTTGGTGGTGATCTTGTGCGCGGATTGATGATGGCCCGCGAGCAACACGCACGTCGTGCCGTGGCTGTGGCAACAATCCTGCTGGACCGCATTCTGGGAATGGTTGCCCTGTTTCTGGTGGGGAGTTTCGCATCGCTATTCAATTTGCATTACCTTGATCAACCGGAAGCCCGTCTGGTGATTTACGGTTTGTGGATTGGAGCCGCTTCCGGTTTGGTCGGAATGGGGTTGATGCTTCATCCCTCAGTTCCCCGATGGCACTGGTTGCGGACGCTGACGAAACTGCCCCTGGTCGGGCATTTTATCGGAGAGATCCTGGATGGCGTGGTTTTGTATCAGGAACGACGCACAGTTCTCGTTCACGCAGTGCTGATTGGTATGGCAGGTCACTTCGGCATGCTTTCCAGCTTCTATTTCTGTTCGCGGACATTCCCCGGACAAATCGACTTCGCACCTGGGTACTGGTCGCATCTGGTGTTGATACCCGGTGCGGAAATCGCGGCTGTCCTGTTGCCTCTGCCGGGGGGATTAGGTGCATTGGAAGGCGCGATGCAATACATGTACGTGATCGCTGCGTTCGTGTCCGCAAATACTTCGCCCGTTCTGATGTCGTCTGATTTGGCGAAAAATGCAATGGGAGCCGGGCTGTTGACCGCGATGGGCTATCGCGTGCTGACGATCATTCTGGCGGCGATCGGTGGGGGGTATTATCTGGCTTCGCGAAAAGAGATCGAAGAGATCGTCGCGGAGGAGGAACACCGCGCGGAAATTGAGGAGGGCGAAAAGAATGACACCACAGTCAACAATACCGTGGTTTGCACGAATGACTGATCGACGTCAAACTTTATGGAGCCTTATGGCAATTCCCTGCCCTTCTCAAATGTCGGTTCGACATCGATAAACGAATCATCCACGGTGACCTCGGCCTGATTGCCAAGGTAGAGCGACATTTTTCGGTTGTCGCGGATCTCACATTGGCGGAGCATCACATCCGAAAAGCCGGAGACGCTTACACCTGCACGTCCATTCTCGCGGAATTTGACATTCAGGAACGTCACGCGATGACAGAGGTTGTGCAATTTTGCCCCATCGACCCGAAAGTGTTCCACATTGAGATCGCGAATTAACACATTCCGAATGCGATAACAGGAAATGCCAAACCCCCGCTGGGCCAGTTCGTAGTTTTCGTTCTGGGGGACTTCCGTTTCATTGGCCTGATAGTAAACGGAACCTTTACAGGCTGCCCATTGACCTTCGGGAATCTTCGGCAGGCCAAACCGAGTACTGGTCAACTGGTATTCGGGCAGCGGTTCGCCATCGCGCAGTAAAAGATAGTGTCCCTTCCGCCAGGGGGTGACTCGCCACAAATTTTTGCCGACCATTTTCCAGGCCCGCTTGTCGACCGGTTTCGTCCCCCGCAACGTCGCCCCGTTGCCGAGAATGGTGAACTGAGTGCTCGGATAACCGCTGTGCCGGTAGCCGAACAGATTCAGCGATTCGTAGTACGGTTCGCTCGTGTTCTCGATGATGATCACCCCACCGGTACGGGCCAGTTCCATCGCTTTGGCGAGTGTTTTCACCGGTCCGGTCAGCTCGTCAATGCGTTTGGGAGCCCGGCCATCAAATCCATCCCGGCCAAGTTGATTGTTGACGTAAATCGTCGAGGTGGCATGAGTCGAGGAGCCGGCAAGGATGCCAACGAGCAGAGATGCAAGCACAATGCGGAACATTCCGATCGGCTGGCTGGATCGAGTCGATCGATTCCATTTACAAAATAAGCAGCGAATCATCAATCGTCCGGTTCCGTGCTGGAGCAAGTCATGAGGTCAATCGAAGCAGTCCACAAATGCGACAATCTCCCTGTCAGGTCATCGGCTATTCAGCCGAAGACATTCATCTCACCAGAACACGTTGTATCGGTCGTGACGACTCTGACAACATGGGCGTCTGGCTGTGCGGAATAGTCGTGTCACGCGCTGTCGTGTCATGCGCTGGGGTGAATCATGCGCTGCAATGACATTTGTCTCAGCCCCGTTCGGAGAGCGGTGGATAAGGGCGGTCAACCTCTCCGTCGTAATGCGAAGAGGGTCGGATGATTTTGTTGTCGGAAAGCTGCTCGATGATGTGGGCACACCAGCCGGCAATGCGACTTGTGGCAAATACACAGGTGAACAGGTCACCTGGAATGCCAAGATAATGCTGCAGCGATGCAGAAAAGAAGTCGACATTGCAGTTTTTGTTGATCGCCGCCGTGACGAGTTCCTCCATGCGGATGGACATGTCATACCACTTTGGCTCACCCGACTCTTCACCCAGGCGTTGCGAATACTCTTTGAGGTGCCTGGCCCGGGGGTCGGTCACCTGATAGACGGCGTGTCCAAAGCCCATGAATTTGCCTTTGCGGGCGCGGATGGCCTCAACCCAGGGCTCGATCTGTTCCACCGAGCCGATTTCCTGCAATGTGCGGAGCACTTCGGTGTTGGCACCACCATGCAGTTTACCTTTTAACGCTCCGATGGCACCGGTGATGGCGGAGTAAATGTCGGTGAGTGTCGCACAAATCACCCGAGCCGTGAAGGTGCTGGCGTTAAAACCATGCTCGGCGTGGAGAATCAGAATCAGATCAACAGCTCGGGTCTCATTCTCGGTGGGACGCTTGCCGGTCATCATGTACATGAAATTGCCGGCAAAGCTCAGGTCGGCGGCGGGTGGCAGAGGTTCTTCGCCAGCGCGAATGCGATTGATCGCCGCAACAATGGTGGAGACCATGCCAGTCAGTCGAATGGCTTTTTGATAGACCACATCGAGATCACCATCTTCGCTGCCGTCTTCGGCGTTGGCATCGTACGCTGCGGCAACGGAGACAGCCGACCGTAAGGCCGACATCGGATTCGTGTCCGCCGGCAGGCTCTTCAGGAAGTCAATGACGGGGTCGGGGAGTGAGAGTGCCGACCGCAATTGAACGCGAAATTCTTCCAACTGGGCAACGTTTGGCAACTCTCCTTTGAGCAGAAGATAAGCGGTCTCTTCGTAGCTGCCGTTGCACAAGTCATCAATGCTGTAACCGCGGTAGTACAACCGGCCTTCCGTTCCGTCGACAAGGCAGATCGAACTGACAGCGGCTTTCACACCTTTCAGTCCTTTGAATACCTTGTCGTCTTTTCCGGTCTCCGCATTCATATTTGAATCTTTCTTACTCGGGACATGTCGCCTGTCGGGATCCCGGTTGAGGGTCGCCAGCGATCTCAGTTGGTGATTCGTCTTTCTGTTTGATTCCATTTCAACAGAGTCGCGTGAAGTTCGCCAGCCTTGCGGACAGGAAAAGCGAAATCCACTACCGGGCAAACGCGGCTCCGAACGATTCTGCCGATGGATTTTACGCAGGCAGAGTGAGGCAATGTTTGCACATGCGTTTGACGTGCAACCGCCCTCGGAAATTGATGCCACATCCTGACGGACAGGATCTCGTCCTGATGAGCGAATTCGGCCGATCCCTCTGGATAAGGCTGCACACGATTTGAATAGAGTTCGGAAAACCGAAGTTCTGCGTCGACTGAAGCTGATCCGACACAGAGGAGATTCTATCCAGGCAAAACAGATCGAACAGCATCGATCGATGCAAAAGTCTGTCTGTCAAAATTGTTTGGCCAGGTCGTCTCGCAATCTTTATCAGTATATCGTGGCAAATCACGGAATCAACTCGACAGGACCCTTCATCAGAAGCCCCTGAACTCATTGTGTAAACTGTTTTGCATGTTCGACTTAGAGCGCGTCCGAGATAACCGTAGCGTCATCCGAACGGGTATTATCAGTTCCAAATGGTCCGCCAGCCGCTACGATAAAACCAGACGTAGTCTAGTGGTCCGTCAAGATTAAAATTTGGGTTCGGTAAAGTTGCAAGGAGCGACAACGGAGCGGGTTATGTCAACCCGCACCCCAAAACAAAGCCTTGAC
>JANQSH010000018.1 GCA_028284145.1 Planctomycetaceae bacterium
AGCCCGGGACGCCGGGCGACACTCGATCTGCTGCGGAGTCGGCATCGGGTGCTACACTTTTTCGTTTGCCATACTCCCAACTCCGTGGGTGGCAAACAAGTGGATTGAGTCGACCAGGCACGACGCCGGCACCACCAGCGCAGTGGCGCCACCGGGCATCGCGCCCGGCGGCTCATCCGCAACGTTAGCCAAATCTCAAAATCCGCGTGATCCCTTCACGGGTTCCTTTCGTTTAAGTGTTGTTGGAGAATTTTTTTTACCGCATGGACGCTCCCATAACCCTGAGGTGGTTGCGCCATGGCCTTCAAATCATTGAAAAGTTGGCAAGATTGCTCAAAAGAGCGATTAGAAGCAGAACTGAAGTTTGGGAGGGAGCTGCTGGAATCTGCCCCCCACATTTCTACCGCTGACGAAGAAGCAGACTTCGAGGTTGAATGCTGTAATTGGTGCGAGTCGCTCGCCTTCGCTGTAAACTTCGTTTTCGACGGAGAACCAAGGTCATTTCTGAGTGTTCTCGGACACTACAACTCTGTATACGGTGAGGAAGTGGGAAACTTCACCGACTGGAAGAAGCCGTGGGCCAATTCTGAAGAGCGTTTGCACACCCTCGAACACTTTGTCGATATTCTCGAAAATTGGGTTGCAAGGTTATACGCCAAGTTCCAAGGAGAGAGCGAGGCAATGCGTGAAATCCTAGCTTACCTCTACGAAAGCGGTGGTATTGCAGAGCAATATTCTGTGCAAGTTGCTTGTGAATTTGATCCCCAGTTTCTGGGGTGGCTTCTTCACAATCTGTCGCAAGACAAACTCGTCTCCGTAAGTGGAGCTGCTGTGTCTCTGACCGACCTGGGCTACGCTCATCTGGAGAGTGTAACCGACCGCAGTTTCAGTCGTTCGACCGCTGACGAGCCACCAACTCAGTCCACATCGAACAACGCAAGCGACTTTTGCACCTGGTTCAATTCCTGGGTTGGCATCATTGGTATTGTTGTAACTATCTTGGGAATTCTGGCGGGGTCTGTACTTCGCCGGGTGAGAGCGAGTATTTTGTATAACAAGGCGCTCAACCTGATGCCGGTTGCCGTCTCTGCCCGACGCGGATATTCTAGCATCGATCTCGCTTGAAACCGATGCCGGAGTCCTGACGCCGTGGCAATGCCAAGTTCACCGAACGCCCGACTGTTCTATCGGGCCGCGAAACAACGTTTCGAGGACGCCGAGTTCCTCTTGGACGTTGAGCGCACCACCGCCGCAGTTTACTTGGCCGGATACAGCGTCGAATGTATACTTAAGGCGTTGATTTTGGCGGTCGTCCCACGAGCGCAAGAAGCTGAAATCCTTGCGATTTTTCGTGGTGCTCGAGCGCACGATTATGATTGGTTACTGCGATTGTACGGCGAACGAGGCGGTCCCAGATTGCCAGCAGAATTGGTTCCTCATTCCGCACGCGTCAACACTTGGTCGACGGACATGCGCTATTCCCCCGGCACGATCGCGTTGCGTGATGCGAAGGCGTTTCTAGACTCCGCTGTGGAAATCCTTACGTGGGCAGATGGACGATTATTATGAGTAACACGAATAGCAAACAGATCGATCGAGAAGTCCAACAGGTCTTGGATGTGCTTGCCGAATACAAGGACTCTCATCCGAACGCGGATATTGATGCTAAGCCTCAAAACTCCGTGTCAATTCGTGTGCGGATCATTGATTCCGATTTCGAAGGGATGGATCGGGTGGATCGGGAACCGCCGGTCTGGAAGATATTGAAAACCCTACCCGATGACGTGGTTTCCAACATCACGATGCTCTTGCTGCTCACTCCCAAGGAAGCCGAAAGCTCGTTGGCAAATCTGGAGTTCAATGATCCCCTTCCTTCGCGATTGTGACATACGCGGTGTAATCACTTGTTCAAGCGGCATTTCGCGTCGCCATTCTGTCGCTAACCCACGCCGCACAAGAACCACTCGAATGTGAAAACTCTCAAGCGAATCATCGAAAACAACGACACGAAGCGGGGCCGCATCTTTGACCTCGCCATTCAATCGCTGATTATTCTCTCGCTCGTCACATTCTCCATAGAGACGCTTCCTGATCTTTCCGAATCCACTCGTCGTTGGCTGCGATACATCGAAATCGCAACGGTCGGAATCTTCACAATCGAATACATACTGCGGATTATCGTCGCTGACCGAAAACTTGGATTCATCTTTAGCTTCTATGGCCTTGTCGATCTACTGTCGATTCTGCCGTTCTACATCGCGTCCGGCGTCGATCTTCGCTCCGTTCGCGTTTTCCGACTACTTCGCCTATTCCGGGCACTCAAGATCGTCCGCTACAACAAAGCCATTCGTCGCTTCCATCGTGCGTTGTTGATCGCCCGCGAAGAACTCATCCTTTATCTACTTGTCATGTTGATGCTTCTTTATTTCGCCGCCGTAGGTATTTACTACTGCGAGCACGAAGCACAACCGAAAGAATTCGCATCAGTCTTTCACAGCTTATGGTGGGCTGTTGCCACACTTTCGACGGTTGGTTACGGTGATGTCTATCCTGTAACGACTGGTGGCCGCATTTTCACGTTTGTCATGCTGCTGATTGGTCTGGGCGTCATTTCCGTTCCTGCTGGTATTATCGCATCGGCATTTTCAAAAGCGCGCGAAATGGACGACTGACAAATAAGACAGAACAAAGCGGTGAGCCGGAGTTGGCTCGCCTTTCGGTTTTTCAAAGTCGTTTTCTTCGTTTACAGTTCTTGGTGTGGCAACGCTAAGCCCGTTGGCCCGCCAACCCGATTACCTTGATCATTCCGTCAACGAGGATTCCCAATTGGAAGATCCCAATACCCGACCGACTTTCACAGCAATCGGTTTGCGATTGCTGGCGTTCCCGTCTTCAATTGCATTCGTCGTATTGAGATTCGTTGTTCGCGCGATCGGGATCATCATTCTGCCCGTCGAAATCGTATTCACGCTCTTTGGCTTCGGTATCGGGTGGATGTCGCACAAATTGTGGCATTCCGTTTTGGAAACGAACAACGATACCGTGTTCACGGAAGAGGCCGACAACGTCGCGTCCAATTGGAAACAGTGGGGGCGGCACATGACCGAGGCCGGCTACGACACCCTGACTGTGATCCTAATGATTGTGTTCATTTCACGAATCGGATTTGGTTTTGCAATCGACAAGCGCGTTGATGCTATTCTCGGAAACCGCGAATACCTCTTTTGGTTTCCCTTCTGGCTCGCGTCGTTTATTCCATTTATCATTCGAATTAGAATGCATTCAACTCGTGATTCATTCGGCGGAAGAGGACGGAACAATGGGATGCACCGTATGTCCGCGTTATGTATAATCCACACGCCACGGACAATCGATGATCCGCGGCAACGCTACTTGCAAAAATGCCTGCAGGCCGGCTATCCTATTCAAATGGAGACAATCAAATGACTGACCTGCTCGAACAAGCATTTGCCCAAGCATCAAAGCTCCCGCCCAAAGAGCAGGATGCAATTGCCGATTGGCTGCTGAAGGAACTGGAAGCCGAAAACCGATGGGATAGAGCTTTTGCTGCCTCGCAGGATACTCTGTCCAGACTGGGTTCCGAAGCACTCGCCGAACATCATCAGGGCAACACGCAAGAGCTTGATCCCGACAAACTATGATCTCCAAAACCACTAAGCGATTTCGCGACGCGCTGGCCGAATTGCCCAAAGACATCCAGCGACAAGCACAGGAATCCTACAAACTATTCAGCCAGGATCCCAATCACCCAAGCCTTCGATTCAAAAAGGTCCACGCGACCGAGCCTGTTTATTCGGCACGGATAAACATCGATTATCGGGCGGTTGGCATCATGGACGGCAAAGAAATCATTTGGTTTTGGATCGGTTCTCATGCAGCATACGACAAGCTGCTGGAACAACTATAGGCTGCATAACCCGTATATGGCATTGTGAATCAAGAGCGCGCAGGTTCATTTTCTGAAAAAGAACTGTCGCTCTTTTTCACGCTCTGTGGAGTCTCTTCGGGCCGAATCACAGCACACTCTGCGGGAATGAATGCCGCAGGAGACAACGGCACGCGGTGCGATGCCCTCCCTTTTCGTCATTCCTGCGAACGCAGGAATCCATTCTTCATAACCTGGATACCCGTCTTCGCGGGGATGACTTGCTTTGCTTTCGTCATAAAGAGCCACTGACCAGCGAGAATGTCGCATGCGGGTTGTTGAAGTTTCTCAACATTTTTTGCCCACGATATGCTGCACTTTCGCAACATGTCCTCTTTTGTGACCTATGCTTGACAAACAAAGCTCGGAATTCTGAATTTCCCTTCGTCAGGAAGGCCGGTTAATCGGCACAATCGTCACTACCGCGAGGCCAACATGTCTGTCGAAACCATTCAACCGCAGGAGTTTCTCAAACGTCTGGAAGATCTGCCGGAGCTGAAACCGTTTCCGGCTGCAGCGGCCAAACTTTGTTCGGCCTGCAAAGATCCCGACGCCTCGCCCAAACAGATCGTCGAGATCATTACGTGCGATCCCGGATTGGCGGCCAAACTGCTGCAAGTCTCAAACAGTTCAATGTACGGCTTCTCGGGCAGGATTCGTACGATCGATCATGCGGTTGTTTTACTCGGCTCGAAAAAAGTACGCGATCTCGCGCTGTCAATGGCTGGGGCGGAAGTCTTCTCACAGGGGGACGAAGCCAAAGATGAACGCAACACACTTTGGAAACATTCACTCGCGGTCGCGACCATTTCGCGATTGATCGCACCACACGTCAATAACGTCGTTCCCGAAGAGGCGTTTCTGGCTGGCATCTTCCACGATGTCGGCAAGCTGGTCTTTTATGACCTGATTCCCGCTGAGTATTCCGAAATGCATGGCCGTATTGATCCATCACATCGTGTCGAAGCCGAGAATGAATCATTCGGCATCGACCATGCAGAACTCGGACTGGAATGTGCTGATGACTGGGGACTGCCGCAGGAAATTGGCAACGCGATCGGCTCGCACCATAACCGTGCAGATACCGATACGAATATTACTCGCGTGGTGCAACTCGCAAATCCGCTGGCACACCTGTGGGATTTGCAGCAGCCCGAATGCGAGGAAGTGTCCGAAGAAGAATCCAACGAGGTGTCGGAACAATTGGCCGCGTTGATTGAAGCGGCCGACTTGTCGATGGATGTCGGCACATTGACCGGCATCCGCATAACGGCTTCATCCGTGTTTGCGGAAATTTCCACAGTCTTTTGATCGAATCGCTCTCATCTCACAGTCGCGAGGCCAGATCATGTTTGTCGACTCCAGTTTGAATCGCCTGTTCAACGTTGGTGTGTTTGCGCTGGGGACAATTTGTGTCGGGACGATTGGTTACACTCTACTGGAGGGCTGGTCGGTTTTCGATTCGATGTATATGACGGTCATCACCCTTTCCACGGTCGGGTATGGCGAAATCCACGAACTGACCACGGCTGGCCGCAGCTTTTCCACACTGCTGATTTTCCTCAGCATTCTGACGATGACCTTTCTGACCGCTACGCTGACCAGCTTTATTGTGGAAAACGATATGGGAGGTCACTTCATCCGGAGAAAAATCATGAAAACGATATCTCAACTTTCAGGGCACACGGTGATCTGTGGTGCGGGCAGCATGGCCGAGACCGTCATCGAACGGCTGATGAAGAAACGGAAAGATGTTGTGGTGATTGATGATGATCCCAGGCGTCTGGAAGGTCTGAGATCGCGTTGGCGGAAACTACTGACGCTGGAGGGAGATCCGACGAATGAAATGACGCTCGCCCAGGCAAATGTTCTGGAAGCGGCCCACATGATTGCCGCTCTCGATTCGGAAATGGATAATCTGCTGGTGGCAATTACCTGCAAAGATATCCGCGGCGACATCACCGTTTTTGCCAATTCCAACGATGTGACGATCGCCAACCGAATGCGCAAAGCGGCGGTCGATGAAGTGATCTCCCCCAGCCAGCTTGTCGGAGAACACGTGGCGAACAAAATCCTGGCATAGCCGAATGGCTTCCTTTCGTTTTCGTGAGCATGCCATAAGTCGGTCAGGGTTATTTCGACATGGAGTGCAGACCAAAAAGTAAACGGCTTTAGAGCGTATTACGCTCTTCTGTGGCGCGAAAATCATTTTTTGACCTGCAAACGCAGTGCCTTACCAAGGCTTTGTTTTGGGGTGCGGATTAACATAGCCCGCTCCGTTGTCGCTGCCTGTAACTTCATCAAACCCGACTTTTCGTCTTGATGGTCCAATCGTTCCCCACGAGTGAGAACTGTCACACGAAAAGAGAAACAGCTTTAGAGCCTCTCCGGTCGTTGGCAACTTGCGAGTGATCTGCGTAGAATCGATCCGTTCGTTATCCAGCCCGATCATACGTTGTTCATGGGCATTGATTTGATTTCTGGCCGAAGAAACTGGGAACACCTTGGCTGCTGAAAAACGTGACTTCGACGAATTTCTGGAGAAGTTCAAAAACCATCACGATTTGATGGTAGATGAACTGCAGAAGGTAATTATTGGCCAGCATGCCGTGATCGATCAGATTCTGGCTGCCATCTTCACTGGTGGTCATTGCCTGCTGGTGGGCGTTCCAGGTTTGGCGAAAACCTTGATTGTCAGCACGATTGCCCGCATTCTCGATGCGCGGTTCAAGCGGATTCAGTTTACTCCCGACCTGATGCCTTCTGATATCACCGGTACGAACGTGCTGGAAGAGACGGATTCCGGGCGGCGCGAATTCCGATTTGTCCAGGGACCAGTCTTTACGAACATCCTGCTGGCAGATGAAATCAACCGCACACCTCCCAAAACTCAGGCAGCCCTGCTGCAGGCAATGCAGGAGCATGAAGTGACCGTGGGTCAGCAGACTTATCGTTTGCCGGAACCATTCTTCGTGATTGCCACACAAAACCCGATCGAGCAGGAGGGAACCTATCCACTTCCGGAGGCACAACTCGACCGTTTCATGTTCAATGTGAAGGTCGATTACCCATCGTTTGAAGAAGAGCAGAAGATCCTCGACGCGACGACGTCCGGAGAAAAGGTGGACATCCGCAAAGTGCTCACCTCCAAATCGATCATCTTCCTGCAACGGCAGATTAATCAGATCGAAGCAACTCCACGAACGATTCAATATGTGGCCCACCTGGTCCGAGCGACGCGGCCCTCGGATAAATTCGCTCCTTCTTTTGTCAAAGAGATGGTTGACTGGGGAGCGGGACCTCGCGCGGGACAATATCTGATTGCCGGTGCCAAGGCGACTGCTGCGATGGATGGCCGTCCGAGTATCTCTCTGGATGATGTCCGCCAGGTTGCGGTACCGGTTTTGCGGCACCGCGTCTCGACCAACTTCCAGGCACAGGCTGAGGGAATGGCGAGTGAGGACGTCATCGAACGTTTGCTGAAAAATGTCCCCGAGCCGCCGATCAAAAAGTACGAATAAAGCGTGAATTTTGCTTTTTCGTGTCTGTGTCAATCGGTTTTTGTCTGTGGAAGCTGTCGCACATGAGCGTATTACGCTCTTCTGTGCCGCGATGGACGCCATCTGGTCTGCAAACATTAGAGCGAATTGCCTTGATTTGTAACGTTGAGTTGGCAATTCACATCGAATTTTTCGGACGGCTACGAATTTTCCGAACGGCTGCAAAATGGAAGTCATCCCTGCACAGGCAGGAATCCATCTTCTTTTTTCTGGATTCCCCCCTCCACTTGAATCATGAACACCGCGTGGGAATAACATTGAGTGACGACTCCGAAAAAAGCCGGACGAACAGTCGCTACGATGATTTGCAATGTGCTGTAGCTCTCACGAGCCCAGAGGCGTTACACCAGAAGGCAATCTGCACATGAGAAAACCCCGGCCTCTCACAAAGAGAAACCGGGGCGGTGTGCTTCCCGATATTCAGCGGTTTATGGACTCGGCTGAAGTTCCGGCGGGGTCGGTTCGGTCGATTCACCTGGTTCCTCGGGGAATTCAAATTCCGGTTCTTCACTCGGTGGGCCATCGGGTCCACCGCCGGGGCCAAATTGTTGCATAGCCGACTGAATCGCGGTATTCACTGCTGCATCGAATTCTTCCTGCGTGTTGGCTCTGGCCAGATCATCCAATGCCTTGTCGACGGCATCCAATATCGGCAGGATCATTTCCTTCTGTGGTGCCATTTTTTCCGGAGTCAGATTGACCAGATTGGACCTGGCTTCTTCAATACCCTGCTTCCAGTCGTTAGCCATATTCTCGGGAATCCATTTGCCTTCGACGCGCACGAAATTCTCTTCATCATCCGGTTTGCCTTCCTCAATTTTCCTGACGACCGCCTTGTCACCATCCGAAGAAACCAGCTCAAACTTCGCGTTCGCAAAGGATTCCATCTCTTTGAATTCGTTGCTGGGTGGCAGGGCATCCTTCAGGAGGACGGCCTGATCTGCAAGGCTCTTGCCAGTTGTGGACAGGGTTTTGCCCACGTCAGCGGTCTTCATTTTTTCCAAATCTACCATGTCACTGCTCAGCACGGTTTCGATGATTCCGAGAATGGCATCCCAATTCTGTTGGGCCACGTCTTTGGCACCGGGAGGGACCGGGCTGCCTTCACCACCCTGCACCATTGGATGCGCCAAAATGAAATCCTTTTTGGTTGACAGCACATCGGTCAACTTGCGAGCCGTTCCGACACTGCGGTTCCACAGTTCCTTGTCCATTTTTCCGGCAAATTCGTGGACCAGATCGTTCACATCTTTCTGATAACTGGCCGGCAAAGCGTTCCAGACACCTGCGGGATCGTTGTTCCTGACCGACTCAGCAAAAGCCGCAGCAGCGGCATCGGCTGTCTCTGGCGGTTTCACTTCGGCAGTGCCACTTTCGCCATTCGCATTGGCTTCATCGTTGCCATTACTACCATTGCCATTGCTCGACTGATTGGTTTCGCCATTGCCATTTTCACTTTCTTCTTCCCCGCCGGGACAACCAGGCAGACAAAGCATGGCCGCCGTCATCAGCAGGCAGGGCCAGAGTTGGAAACGTTTCAACATGGGGACTCCTCCAGAGTGAGAAACATTTGGACGAACCACCTCGTGACGCGAAGTGTTCGCAAAAATCAAGAAAGATGGACTGACGAACGTGCATGTCACCCATCAAACCCGGCGCAGCTTCCCGGTTGATGAAAACCATCAACAACCATCCTAACGCGGAATGCCAAATGGCAGATCTCAGAAAAAATCTCGCGATGGGAATTTCACGAAAAAACCGGAAGGACACAACAATTCAGCCATGTCCATTCCGGCCTGTTCTTCAATGGTCAATCGTATCAACAAGACTGCAGGATTAGAACGTATTACGCTCTTCTGTGGCGCGAAAATCGTCCAAAGGCAGACTCCCACGAACGAAAACCGTCACATGAAAAGGTAAGCTGCTCAAAAGCCCTTGAATGGGTGATCAGCCCCCGCCTTGCCAGCAATCATGTCGGCGCCGCTCGGCTCGTTGTTCATCGCACGGGCAATCGACAGCTTGGTTGCTTCGTAGTTGTAGTCGTAAATTTTCTTGTCGTCTTCCGCTTCCCAGTGAATGAACACGCCACACACGATGACGAGATTATCACACTGATCCTGCGGAATGATGCCTTCTTCAACCGCATCGGCCACGGCGTTGGCAACAGCAGCCTGAGCCGGACCAAACATCTGCACCGCCTGCTTCGCCCCCTTGATGGTGACTTTGGTGATCATTACCGTCGCCGGTTTGACCGCCAGATTCGGCGTCAGAACGGCTAACAGGTTGCTGTGACCCGCTGATTGCGTTGCCAGTGCATTGGCAAATGCCACACCAACGGGGCCTTCTTTGTCACCAATCAACAGGTCAATGTGGGCCACTTCATTGCCATCCCCAACCAACGCTTCACCAATGTGCATCGACATCTCAATCTCCTCGTGCTTCCAACGATTGTTTCACTGTTGTGAATCTCTTGTCTCCTTCGCGTCCCGCAGGCCCGGACATTGCGATTCGCTCGCTCCCGGACAGCAGTCTGGACAGAACGCGGTACTGGCCTCACACTGTACCGCCAGAGAAGCGGGAATTCCAGCGTCTTCGCAGCAATTGTCTCTGTTGCGAACATTTTGAATTCAACGCTCATTTTTTGCGTAAATGAACACATTGCGGCGTTTTTCCTCATGTCTGGTGAACAACCTGTTCTGTTGCTGGGAGCGAGCGTTCGCGCGTTGGCCGAGTCGGCGCTGCGTGCAGGATTACACCCGATTTGCGCCGATCAATTCGCCGATTTGGATCTCAGACAATTTGCCGAGGTCATTCCCGTTGACGATTACCTCAATGGACTGCTCCCCGCATTATGTGAAGTCCCGCAAATGCCTTGGATATACACCGGCGGGCTCGAAAACCATCCCGATTTGCTGCAGCGGCTGATTGACCAGCGAGGTGAGGAACACCTGCTGGGCAACTCATCGGACGTACTTGGTCACGTCAATGATCCACAGGTCGTGCATTCAGCAATACGCAACAAAGGCATCAACACTCCCGAGTACCGGGAAGCAACAGAATCACTGCCGAAGGATGGAACATGGTTGATCAAACCAGATCGAGGATGTGGTGGCCGGGGGATTGCCATCTGGGAGGATGACCAACAGCCAATTGTCCAGGCAACGCAAAGCGAGCCGCACTTTTTTCAACGGCGGATCGCGGGCGAATCGATCTCGGCCGTGTTCGTTGCCTGGGCCGGGGAAGCGGAAGTCGTCGGCGTGACCAGGCAACTGGTTGGTGAGACCTGGCTGCACACGGCGCCATTTGTCTATTGCGGTTCGATCGGGCCAATCATGCCGGAGGATTCTGTGCTGGAACAAATCGCTATCATTGGTGAGACGTTGGCAAAGCGGTTTGGTTTACGGGGATTGTTCGGCTGCGATCTGATACACAATCGCAAGACCGGAGAGGTCTGGTTCATCGAACTCAATCCGCGTTACACAGCATCGGTCGAAGTGCTGGAATTGGGGCGACAGGACAAAGTGCTGCGCGAACATTCGGCTGCCTGTTTTTCGTTTCAGCAATATGGACCATTCCTGGATGAGGGACCAGAGAGTGATCGAGAGAATGACAACTTCTGCGCCAACACACCCGTAAACGTCATCGGCAAGGCGATTTTATTTGCGCCACAGGAGATTCACATCGACGATTGGCCTGTGAAACCAGGGGTGGCCAAAGATGTGTGGGATGTCTGGAACATCAGGCCGGTCGCCGACATCCCCATGCCCGGCACGACGATTCCCAAAGGAGGCCCGGTTTGTACGCTGTTCGTACGTGAGACTGATCCCGAATCGGCATTGGAAACACTGAAATCCAAGGCAAATCAACTTCTGCAACGCCTGTTCGACCCTGGCAGGAGTGCCCTGGACTGAGAAGTTCGATAAACCAACGCTCGGATGATTGTGTTTTGATCGGTCAATCTGCAAAAATGGAGAGACTGCCCCGGAATTCTGAGACCTTACAACCTGGAGAAACTGATGGTATCCATTCGATCAAAAGCATTCCTCACAGCCTTGGCGGTTTGTTTTGTACTGTCGACTTTGACAGCGGCATCTGCGGCGAAAAAAGACAATGCTGCGGGCAAAGCGGCGGACAGGAAAAAGATCGTGTTCATTGCCGGACCAAGAAGCCATGGCTATGGCAATCACGAACACAAAGCTGGCTGCCTGCTGTTCGAGAAGGCTTTGAAAGAATCTGGGTTACCGGTCGAAACGGTTGTGAACCTTAACGGCTGGCCCAAAGATCAATCGGTCTTTGATGGAGTCGCCACGATCGTCATCTACTCAAATGGCGGCGCCCGCCATCCGATGCAGCAGCACCTGGAAGAGTTGGAAGCGATGATGAAAGAAGGTGTCGGACTGGTCTGCATTCACTACGCTGTGGAAGCGACGAAGGGACCATCGGGCGATCTTCTACGCGACTCCACCGGCGGAACATTCGAAACACACTGGTCGGTTAATCCTCACTGGACGGCCGAGTTCAGGGAACTTCCCGAACATCCTGTGACGCACGGGGTCAAACCGTTCTCGATCAACGACGAATGGTATTACCACATGCGATTCAAACCGGACTTTGCCGGCGTAACACCCATTCTGAGCGACCTGCCACCTGAAGAAAGCCTTTCTCGAAAAGACGGCGCGCACAGCGGCAATCCGGAAGTCCGAAAAGCCGTGCTGAAACGCAAAGAGCCACAGCACACCGCCTGGGCGATTGAACGTGAAGATGGCGGACGTGGTTTCGGTTTTACCGGCGGACATGTGCATTGGAACTGGGGCAACGACAACTTCCGCAAGCTGATGCTGAATGCCATCGTCTGGACTGCCGGTCTGGATGTTCCCTCAAATGGAGTTAAGAGCAAGACGCCGACGATCGATGAGCTGATGGAAAACCAGGACTACCCCGTTCCGGGCAATTTCAACAAGAAACGCTGGGAAGCGATGATCATGCAATGGAACGCAGCAAACCGATAATTTGCCGAGCCGCCATCCAATTGCGGCTGATCGCGATTGTCTGCCGCTTCATACCCTTCCCGCATTCAAGAGAGTTTCTTCAAATTGGAAGTTGAAGTATGACGTTACGATTCGTCCGCAGCTCTGGTCTGTTCGGTGTTTCGTTGATCTGCCTGATGGTCGGTTTTTCGTCGGGCACCACAAATGCTGTCGAGATGCAGCAGGGGGGCAAAAACAGCCGCAAGCCGGAGGATGCGACGAAACAACTGATTCCGGCGGAAGGGCTGGAAACGACGCTGTTTGCGTCCGAGCCAGATATCACCAGCATCACGAATATCGACATTGATCACCGTGGACGAATCTGGGCATGTGAGGTCACCAATTACCGCAAGCGCGCCAACACGCGGAAAGAAGGTGACCGTATTCTGATTCTCGAAGATACAGATCAGGATGGCCGGGCGGACACGACGAAGGTCTTCTATCAGGGGCGCGATGTCGATTCTGCCCTGGGAATCTGCGTGTTGGATAACAGGGTCATTGTCTCCTGCGCGCCGAATGTGATCGTCTTCATTGACGAAAATGGCGACGACAAACCGGACAAAAAAGAGTTCCTGTTTACCAGAGTCGGTCGCCCGCAACACGACCATTCCACGCACGCCTTTCTGTTCGGTCCCGATGGTCGTCTCTACTGGAACTTCGGCAATACCGGTATCGCTGTCCACGATGCCGGGGGGAAACTGGTGGTTGACAACGCCGGGTTTCCGGTTCGCGATAATGGCAATCCTTACTTTGGAGGCATGGTCTTTCGCTGTGACATGAACGGCAGGGACTTTGAAGTCCTCGGTCACAATTTTCGTAACAATTACGAGACGACGATCGACTCCTTCGGCACGCTCTGGCAATCGGACAACGACGATGACGGCAATAAAGCGGTTCGCATTAACTACGTGATGGAATATGGAAACTACGGCTACAGGGACGAATTCACCAAAGCGAGTTGGAAATCCCCACGCACGGGGATGCATAAGGAGGTCCCCAGGCGGCATTGGCATCTGAATGATCCGGGTGTGGTTCCCAATCTGTTGCAGACCGGGCAAGGCTCACCAACGGGCATTTGTCTGTATGAAGGCGAATTGCTGCCTGAGGCATTCCAGGGACAGATGTTGCACTGCGATGCCGGACCCAACGTCGTACGGGCTTACCCGGTAGAACGAGACGGTGCTGGCTACTCTGCGACAATGCTGAACCTGTTGCACACCACAACCGACAAATGGTTCCGCCCATCTGATGTTTGTGTTGCACCGGACGGGTCGGTGTTTGTTGCCGACTGGTACGACCCTGGTGTCGGTGGTCACAACATGGGGGATACCGATCGCGGACGGATTTTCCGCATTGCGCCACCGAATACGAAATACGTGGTCAAGCCAGTCAACACCTCGACCATCGAGGGAGCGATTGAAGCACTGAAGAATCCCTGTCTGAGTACGCGGTACCTTGGCTGGACGGCTCTGTACCAGCAGGGTGACAAAGCGGAAGCGGCTTTGAAGAGGCTGTTTGAATCAACCGGCAATCCTCGCATGCAGGCTCGGGCGCTGTGGCTGCTGGGCAGACTGAAGAACGGCGACAAGTACATCCGACAAGCGCTCGATAGCGACAATGTCGATTTGCGAATCGTCGGGTTACGTGTGGCTCGATCGGTCGATGCAGACGTGGTCCCGTTGATAAAAAAACGGGTTGACGACCAATCACCAGCCGTTCGACGGGCATGCCTGATTGCTTTGCGGGATAAACAACCAGAAGCACTGCCCGAACTTTGGACCAGATTGGCATTGAAACATGATGGTCAGGACCGTTGGTATCTGGAAGCCCTGGGAATTGCGGCTCATCACCAGTGGGACGCCTGCTTTGCCGCCTGGAAAAAGACTGTGGGTGATAAATGGAATACACCCGCAGGTCGGGATATTATCTGGCGAGCGCGAACAGCAACCGTACTTCCCTTGCTGGCAAAGATCATTCTGGATGAATCGACACCTCCGGAGGAGTATCCACGCTATTTCCGCGCCTTGGATTTTCATCAGGTGAATTCCGCTGAAACCCGGCAGGCGAAAAACATAGCGCTGCTGCAACTGTTGACGACGCCCCATCAACATCGAACACAAATCGTTAATCTGGCCCTCAATCATGGCGCGGGAGATCTGGTAAAGAATCCGACGCCCGATATCATAAAGGTGATTGACCAGGTATTTGCAGAAGCCAAAGGAACGTCGCGGTATGTGGAACTGGTGGATCAACTCAATGCGACGGATCGATACAACGATCTGATTACGATCGCAACCGCAAATCCGGACGATCAACTTGCCGTCGAGGCAGTAAGGACACTCCTGAAGAAGGGACAGCAGAAACGGATTACCAATGTGCTCTCCACGTTGAAATCGAGTGAAGCGAAGAAGCTGGCGCGCGCTTTGGGGAACAGTGGTGATGGATCAGCGGAAAAGTTGTTGACGGCGATCATCGACGACGCAAAACAGTCGTTGGCCATTCGACGGGAAGCCGTTCGTGGAGTCGCGAAAATTCGCAACGGCGCCATGATCCTGCTCAAACGGGCACAACAGAAGAAAATTCCGCCGGAATTGAAAGAGGCGGTCGCGGCAGCCTTGCATTCCGCACAATGGCAGGACATCAAAACCGCTGCCGAAAAGAACTACCCTTTGCCCGGTGCCAAAGATGGAAAACCACTCCCCACGTTGTCCGAACTGGTGAAGCGGCGAGGGGACCCGGTCAAGGGGCGGATCGTTTTCATGTCAACCGGAACCTGTCACAAATGCCACCAGTTCAAAAACTTCGGCAAGGAAGTTGGCCCCGACTTGTCAGAAATTGGTTCCAAGCTGAGTCGGCAGGCATTGTATGAATCAATTCTGTTTCCCTCCGCAGGGATCAGCCACAACTACGAAACCTATTCGCTGATTACTGTAAATGGCAACATTGTTAACGGACTGATGGTCAACCGCACCGACGATGAAATTTCCATAAAAGGTGCCGACTCGATTGTGCGGACCTACAAGACCAACGAGATCGACGAGATTCTCAAGCAGAAAATCTCCTTGATGCCCGCTGATTTGCAGAAGGTGATGTCTGAGGAGGACCTGGTCGACATTGTTGAATTCATGACAACCCTGAAGAAAAAAGGGTAGCGTAAACACTTTCCTGAAAAGGTGTTATTGTGATGGGCCGCCAGATTTTCTGCAGTCCTGTTTGACTGTCTGCCCCGGTGAGGTAGGTTTCAGGCGTATCGATACGCCACATATCGCACCAGGGTAATCACATGCAACACTACCATCGCTCCGGTCCGCTGCCAGCCACCTTCGTCGCGAGCCAGTTGCGTCGTGCTTTCACGCTGGTGGAAGTGCTCATCGTTGTGATGATTATGGGGATACTTGCTTCCGTTGTGCTGCCTCAATTCACCGCTGCCAGCGGAGACGCAAAGGAATCCGCCCTGCTGCAGAGTCTGGCGACGATGCGAAACCAGATTCAGATGTTCCGCTTCCAGCACGAAGGCCGACTGCCCGGAACGAAAAGTGGAGTCTCGTTTGATCAGTCGATGCTGCAGAAGACGGACATTGATGGCAGCCTGAACACGAATGGTGCTCATGGGCCGTATATTCTTGGGCAACTTCCACCGAATCCGTACAATGATTTGCGTGACGTCACTGTCAAAAGCGCAGTGCTTGCACCTGCGGATGCTGATGGCACGACAGGATGGCTGTACAGCACATCGACGGGAGAATTCCGCGCGAACTACGACGGCACAATGTCCGATGGCTCGACCATCTTCAGTCAATGATTTTTGATTGCGATACGTCTTTCTCCGATCGCCCGCCTGCTGGAGCAGTTTACCTTCTGGTGTGATGTCTCTATAGCGGCAAACGGATAAGTGTGGCGTCTTTCGATCGGCTATTATCGTTCCAGATGGGGCGTAAGCCGCCACAGATAAAAGTCCGTCGGACTAGCTCGTGGGAGCCTATTATACTTGCAGGCCTGACGACGTTCATCGCGGCGTAGAAAAGCGTAATACGCTCTATCGGGTGTTCTTCAAAAACGTCTCGTACGCTTCCGCCACCTTGCCGGTTTCTGTGTCACCCATGTGTAAGTACATGCCGTAGGTTAGTTTGAGTGGCTCTCTCCCTTTGGTCAGTGTTACAGGTTTGGGTGGATTCTTTTTTCCCGTATAGGCGGATTCGCCAAAGGGATTGATTGCAAACAGTCCGTAATTCCGAACATGGTATCGTGATGGTCGGAAGTTATCGGGATGATCGAATATCGCAATCCCCACTGCCTTGCCGTCCACCTTGCCAAAGTAATCAACCCAGTTGGATGACTTGCCCCAGCACTGCTTTGTTCCTTTGAGGCCATCGGCATTGATGACCGTGCCTGTGTTTTTTTCCTTCATATTCGTTGCCATGCGAAAGGCGAACAGGCCCTCCTTCGTATCACCGAAGGTCACATCCTCATCGACAGCCGAAAAGTTAATGTGGTAAACGATGGTGCGGTTGGCAAAAAATTGAATTTCCGTCTCCTCCTTCACCAGCGGACTGCCATCGCTGTTCAGCCAGTGGTTTTCCACGAGGAGTTTCGCCGGATTGCCTGCGGCCACTTCGGACCTGGCCAGGACATTCCTGATGGTCCCCCCTTCGTTCCAGAATTTGATGCCATTGACCTGATCGACGGCCAGCCAGATCCCGCGATGGTGTTTGTGGTCGGTATCTTCCGGTGCGCCATCAACGGGACGATTGATGACTGTTCCATCCGGTGCATGAACTGGCAGGAGGAATGGCTTCCTGTTCTCGACTGCCGTGTTGTAGGTTGTGAAAGGTTTTCCATCGATGGTCACGACCACCCGATCGCTCTCTTTTTCCAGTTGGACAACACCTTCCACCGCCATTGCCGACGTCATCAGCGAAGAACAAATCAGCATGGCGAAAGTGACAGGGAGATGAGCGCAGACGTTCATCGAGGAAATCTCCTGTTTCGGTGCGCTGGTTGTTTTCAAAACCTCTCCCGCTGATTATACAGGAAGTGAATGGATTTCTCGATGTCCTCGGCCATTGGCCAGGCAGAACGTATCCGCTATCCCGTTTCGCATTTGCCATGATTATCTTGAGTAGCGTAGGGAAGTGCCTTGTCAAGGATTTGTTTTTGGGATACGGATTGACTAGCCCGCTCCGTTGTCGCTCCCTGCAACTTCATCAAATCCAACTTTCAGAGCGCGTTCAAAATGGCTGTAGTGTCTTCTGGACAGGTATTTTAGAGCGCGTCCGACTTAAACGTAGCGTCATCCGAACGGGTATTTCAGTTCCAAATGGTCCGCCAGCCGCTACGATAAAACTAGACGCAGTCTAGTATCAAATGGTGCGCCAGCCTCTACAGCAAAACCAGACATGATCCAGTCTTGACGGTCCACCAGCCGACGTGCTACGCACGGCAGGCACCGCGTTGAGGTATCGACGCAGCCTGGAGCGTATTACGCTTTTCTGTGCCGCGATGAGCGTCGATTGGCTTGCAAATACAGACTCTCACGAGCCAGAGACGTCACACCAGAAGGTAAACTCCATGACCGCACGCAAGCGACGTTACCGACCACAACCTTCCATTCCACGTCTCCCGCTATCCAACGGTCTGTCCGCAGATCGCGACGCGGAACCGTGGGAAATCGCAATCTATGGAGACCTGACCGATAAGCAGTCCGACCTCATTGGCCGTATGCTTGAGTTACCTCCGCGCAGTTCGGGCATCATCTTTTTTGACTCCGTTGGCGGCAGTCCGTATGTCGGGCTTGCTCTGGCCAGCCTGATTCGCTTGCGGGGACTCGACGCAACCGCAGTCGTGGCGAGTGAATGTTCCTCCGCCGCCATTCTGCCATTTGCCGCCTGTCGGGAAAGATACGTCACGCCGCACTGCACACTGCTGTTTCATCCAATTCGCTGGCAGAGTGATGACGAGATCCGACTCGACGAAGCGGAGGAATGGGCGCGGCATTTCAAAGTGCTGGAACAGGATCTCGACCGTCTGATCAACCGGTTGTTTGAATGCTCGGAAGAACAGATCGAGAAGTGGACACGTCCCGGACGATTTGTCTCCGGGGCAGAACTGGTGGATGCGGGACTGGCCAAAATGGTCGACCTCTTCTCCGGCGATGTCTGGCAGCAGATAGAACAACAGCAGAAACGATCCAGGACCGAAAAGATCATCCCTGTCGACAAGACCTGACGTTCCAGTTTCTTGTGGTTGTAATTTTCTTGTGGTTGTAAGATCTCATGCAGTTGTAAGATCGGCAGGTCGGCAATGTACTGGAATTGCGAGTCTGCAGGTCGATGCCACCCTGTTTCGACAACAATTTCTGAAAACCGTAATTCCTGAAAACCGTTCACTACTCACCACGAGGTGATACATGTCGTTGTTCACACGTCGTGAAGCACTTGGCACTCTGGCGTCAGTTCCCTTTGCAACTTGCCAGTTCGCTTTGGCGCAACAGCCGATGTCACAGAACGACTTTCGTCTGACGTATGTCGGAAACAACCGCTACAGGATGAAGTTCACGCTGCTGGTTCATTCGCAGGGAACAGCATTGCGACGCATTACCGCCACCTGCCCCATTCCCACAAGCTGGCCGGAACAGACCGTCAAGCTGGTCAGTCAATCGGCACCGCAGGGAAGTCGCTTGCGAGCCATCCTCATCGCAGGGCAGGCGGCTTACCTGCATTGCTCCATTCCTTATGTCTCCGCCGGCGGCACGGGAACAGTCGAGCAAATTTATGAGATTCAACGCTCCAATGTTCGCTTCGCAGGGAACCCGCAAACCCTGAAAGCACCAGAGACCATTACACCTGAACTGAGGACATTTCTAAAGAGTTCGCCCGGCATCAACGTGGCCGACAAGCGGCTGGCGGGACTTGTGAACCAGCTTTCGCAAGATCGATCTTCTGCCTGGGACCTGGTCCGCACATTTTACGACTGGGTCCGCAACAATGTGCGTTATCAGCTGATGGACTATCAAGGCGCACAGTTCGCATTTTTGAAACGTCGTGGCGACTGTGAAGATATGACAGCACTGTTCGTCGCTTTGTGTCGCATCAAAAAGATCCCGGCACGCACTGTCTGGGTCCATGAGCATGCCTACCCTGAATTCTACCTTGAAGAGGAGTCGGGGAAGGGCGTCTGGATTCCCTGCCAGATTTCCGGGAGTGAAGAATTCGGTCGCATCACGGAAGATGAAGTTATCCTGCAAAAGGGGGATTCATTTGAGGACAACATTCTGAACAAGACGTCACACTACGTTCCGGTTTCCGTCCGGGCCTTCGGTGGCCGAGTGAAGGTCGACAACAGACGGACACGGATATGAAGCGTAATACGCTCTACTCTTTGACACCTAATCCAATCTTCCTGCAGTACGCGATGCTGCGTTCCAGTTCGGTTTGCTGGTAATTCTGATCGGCTCTTGTCCGGCTGATATTCTCAGGACGTTGGTACGGTTCGCGCGGCTTGCCATTTTCGGCAAATGCCAGGAACTGTTCGTAACCTTTCGGTTTGCCTGTCGGGAAGGATTTCCAGAATTCGTCGTCGTTCAGTTTGAATTCCCGATTAAACCCGGAAATCGTTTCGATGTTCACCGCAACATGTGGACACAACTGCCGGAAAACTGTGAAGTATTCCTTCCAATCAACCGCTCCCTCACCCATTGCCGTCCATTGCGCCATCACACCGTTTTCGCTCTTCCAGGCAATGGAATCGCGCAGGCTGGTGGTCAGCACATAGCGGCCGAGGTTTTTTAAGTTCTGCAACGGGTCTTCCAAAGTCCAGACGGCATTCCCGGAATCCAGATTCACACCCACAAAATCGGGACCAGCCGCTTCTACAAGTTCCGCCAGTTCGAGCGAATGCATGTCACCCGCATGGTTTTCGACAGCGATTTTCACACCGGCATCCATCGCTTCGACCTTGCGAGACTTGAGGACTTTCACCATGTCCACAATGCGAGCCTCAATGCCTCCTTCGGTTGTGCGATCCCGCCGTGAACCAAGAATCACACGAATGGCGGGCGAGCCGAGCGCTTTGGCGACACGAATTCCGAGTGACAAATGCTCCTCAGCCGTGCCGTAATTGTCCCGGAAGGTCGTTGAACTGGGGCAGATACTCCAGGTTCCAACCAATAGTGCAACACCCGCGTTGTCAGCATGCTCTTTAATGCCTGCCAGATGCACGTCGCTGAATTTTTCGGCGGCTTCAGAATTTTCAATCGCCTGCAGATCGGTGATGAACAGCGTGTCGACCTTGAGTTTCGCAGCGTAGTCGATCAACTCTTTTGCCTTCCACTTGAAAGCCCGCACCGCAAAGTTGTCGATGCCGAGTCGCAAAGAGACTTGCATCTGTTCAAAACCGGATAACAGACCGGGACCGAGCATGGCAGCGGCACCGCCAGCCAACAGGGTGCCGGCGAACTGACGACGTGAAATGGCAGAATCAACACCAGTCATAAAGGCCCTGATTATTTGGGGGGGCGGTATTCTTTTTTTCGAGCGTGAAGGTACAAATCTCTGACCAGGAAAATTCCCGAAGATATCATCCCGGCCCACGAATGCTGCGTGGACAACGTGGATTAGAACAGATGACGCTCATCTGTGCCGCGATGGACGTCGATTGGCCTGCAAATACAGGCCCCCCACGAGCCGCAATCGCCACATGAAAAGGTAAACGGCTCTCATCCCGCCGTTCGTTCAATCATTGATCCAATTCCCTGATTGTAACACACCCGGTTCGAGAGGCGAATGCAAGTCAATTTCTGACGATAATTTTCAAAAGCGTTAAAGCGGATTGTGCTACCTGGACTTCCTCCTCGCTATTCGCCCGGCATCCAGAACCAGTGGACCGTCAAGATGAAAAATTGGGTTTGATGAAGTTGCAGGGAGCGACAACGGAACGGGTGATGTCGATCCGTACCCCAAAACAAAGTCTTGACAAGGCACTGACCTGTGTTCACTGCTTATCCAACTCCTGCTTGAGCGCTTGCAGTTCCGCCTCGACACGGGCGGCTCGGTCATCACTCATATCATCCGCCACGCGCACCCGGTTTGCTTCGCATTGCTCAAGTGATGAGACATCGACCTGCAGCGCCGTTTCCTCCTCGTGCAAACATTCCAGTTTGCGGACCGCCTCGGCATGCCGCGCTTCCAGAGCGCGTAACGTTGTGGTGAGATGTTCCCGCGTTGCGGTCGCAGCAACCTGCTGTTGCTCCAGACCGGCAATGACATCGGCAGCCTGTTGCTTGCGGACCAATGCCAGCCGTGCCGCGTTTTCGTCATTGTTGGCCAATTCCGTCTTTGCCTGATTCGTCCAGCGTTCCACTTCGAGCCTGTGTTCATTAAGTTCCGATTGAATCCGTTCTTCGGCTACCTGCGCCGTCTTCACACTGCGACGGGCACCGGCGAGTCCTTCCTCCATTTCACCCACGATCTGATCCAACGCAGCGACAGGGTCTTCTTCGCCAGCCAGCAGTGAATCCAAATTACAAGTGACAATATCCGTCAATCGACTGAAATAACTCATGTTGTTAACCCCATTGAGGTTCTTCCGGAAAATGATTTTCAAGGGGCGCGATCAGGCCAGGAGCAGTTTACCTTTTTGTGCAACGTTTCTCGCTCGTGGGAGTCTGCGTTTGCAGGCCAGGAGGCGATTTTCGCGGCACAGAAGAGCGTAATACGCTTTATATCCATTGCAGTAATCCAACCAGGACTGTCTCCATACGTCCGATCAGACTCTGCCGGACCTTCCCTCAACAACGCCATTCCTTCCTTTCGGATCTCGAAATCGTAATACCTTTTTTGATGTTTTTTGGAATTGATTTGGAGGAACCAGATTGCCCCTGTTCAGGTCAGATTGCCATGGGAAACGTCGACAATTCCCAGTTGTTCCAGTTTGGATCGCAATTTCTCCCGCGCCAGTCGGAGCCGGCTCTTTGACGTCGGCACCGAAGTGTCCAGCGCATCGGCCACCTCAGAAAGACTTAAACCTTCAAAATGATGTAATGTAAACGTCAGCCTCTGGTCCTCAGGGATTTGCTCCAGAAGTTCATCAACGATCGCCGCAAACTCCCGCTGATTCGCCTTTTGATCCGGCGTCAAAATCTCAGCCGCTACGCGCGCAGTCGCTGCTTCCCGGTCTTCCGGTGCGCCTTTCACGGCATGGACAAGTGCATCGTGCGATTGGCGACGGATATTGTCGATCAGCAGATTCCGCGCGACACGATACATCCAGCCCTTAAAACGTCCCAGGGGAAGGTAATCCCACGCCTGATTATAGACCCGCAGCAGGGTCTCCTGTGTGAGGTCTTCCGCCAATTGTGCATCGTGCGTGTTGCGAAGAAAGAATCCAACCAAAGGCCCCTGATGCCGCTGCATCAACTCGTCAAAGGCAAGGGAATCCCCACTTTGAATGCGGATCATCAGTTGATCGTCGTCATTCGCCATTAAGAACTGCCTGCGATACGCTTGAAAATTCAGGATTCATTGGCCGCCGTTTGGTCGCGCGGACATCACGAGCCACGTACGGTTACAAGAAAAGGTCAATTGCTTTAGACTATGATGTCCGGTTGAAATCAGAAAGAACAGCGTCGATGGCCACATCCCCGAACGAAATGGAGCAAAAACTTGTCGGTCACGGAAATGGAAATGGTGCGTTTGACATACGGAGCGGGTCGGGAATTCTCCTGCGAGATGGAGTCCCGACGGATCTCCAGGGTATTCCATGCGCCAACGCCGACGCCCCGGTTCACCGAAGATCTCCGCGCAGGGATGGCGCATCCATTGGACTTCCCGCCGTTGGAAAAAGCGGTTTTCCCCGGCGATACTGTCGCGTTGGTTGTCGATGGTGGAACGCCACACGCCGAAACCATCATTGCGGAAATCTGGCGGGTGTTAGCGACACGCGACATCCTGCCCGGCGATGTGACTATCGTTCAGGCAAGTCGGCAGGAAGCCGACGATGACCACGACCCCCGAACTTTGTTGCCGGAGGAAATTCGCGAAACGGTCCAATGGGTAATTCACGATCCCGGTGATCGCAAAACGCAAATGTACCTCAACGCCAGCGCAGCGGGAGATCGGATCTATCTTGCAAAGGCAGTCGTTGAAGCGGATGTCGTTTTGCCCATCGGCCCGATTCTGTTCGATGCGATGCTCGGATATCGTGGCACTCACAGCGCCATCTTCCCGGGCCTCTCCAATGATGAGACCATCGCCAGGTCAAAAGGGCAGGGACACAGCGAACTCGCACCCAGCAACGAACGACCATTGCGGCAACTGGTGGATGAAGTTGGCTGGCTGCTTGGCGTGTTGATGTCCATTCAGGTGATTCCCGCGCGGGGTGATGAGGCGTCGCGCATTCTTGTCGGCGCGTGTGATTCCGTCTTTCGATTCGGCCAGCAGTTACTTGCTCAGCAGTGGCAGGTTTCCGTCAGCGAACGGCCTGACATTGTGGTGGCCGCTGTCGATGTCGATGCCGATGGGCATGGTTGGCAACAGGTTGGTGCGGCTCTGGCAACGGCCCGCAATCTGGTCGCACAAGATGGCAAGATCGTCATCTTGTCCGAAATGTATGATGAACTCACATCGGGATTGCGGCTGATCACCGAATGTGAGTCGCCCGATGAAGCCATCCGGCCATTAAGAGAACTGGCGCCGCCGGATCTCAACACGGCGACACAGTTTGCACGGGCGGCAAGTTGGGCCAACGTCTATCTGCTCTCGCAGAACGATCCAAACTCGATTTCCGACCTGTTCATCTCGCCGTTGGAGAATGATCTGGAAGTGGAACGTTTGCTCGAATGGGGCGATTCCTGCATGTTTCTGCAGTCTGCTCAGCACGTCTACGGATCGATTGGCTGAGTCGCACGATGATGAACGCTCAGCCCTTCGTTCACCCTGCGACGATTCCTCAAGAAGAATTGTTGAAACAATGCCGGTGTCGGGCGGCCAGACGTTCCGGGCCGGGTGGCCAGCATCGTAACAAGGTGGAGACGGCCATCATCTATACACATGACCCTACCGGAACAACGGCCGAAGCGAGCGAACGCCGCAGCCAGAGGGAAAACCAGAAAGTGGCCCTGTTTCGCTTACGGGTGAATCTTGCGTTGAACGTTCGCATGCCGGTTGATGTCACCGATTTGCCAACCGACTTGTGGCGATCGCGCTGTCTGTCTGGCAGGATTTCGGTAAACCCCAATCATGACGATTTCCCCGCGATGTTAGCCGAGGCATTGAACATCATCGCCGCAAACGATTTTGACGTTCGTACAGCCGCGGAGCGTCTGGATTGTACGACATCGCAGTTCACAAAGTTTCTGAAACTGGAGCCGAGAGCGCTGAAGTGGGTCAACGATCAACGCACAGATCGCGGCATGCATCGGCTGAAATAGCAGGTTGGGTACACACTGAGAGTCGTCGGAGACAGGACAATCGCATCCGGAACATAAATTAGAGCGTATTACGCTCTCTTGTGGCGCGATGCACGTCCTTTGATCTGCAAATACAGGCTCTCACGAGCGAAAAGTGTCACACGAAAAGGGAAACTGCTCTATTCCACTGTCACACTTTTGGCAAGATTGCGTGGTCGGTCGACATTGCAACCCCGCATACAGGCGATGTGGTACGACAGCAGTTGCAGCGGGATCGATGTCACAATTGGCTGCAGGTACTCTTCGACATCAGGGACATAGATCACATCATCAGCAATGTCGGCAATCTTTTCGTCACCTTCGCAGGCAATGGCGATGATCGGTCCTTTTCTCGCTTTCACCTCTTCCAGGTTGCTCATCACCTTGGGGTAAATCGAACCGCGCGGAACGATAAACACACTCGGCGTCTGCTCATCAACCAAAGCGATCGGGCCGTGCTTCATTTCCGCCGCCGGATAACCTTCGGCATGAATGTAGCTGATTTCCTTGAGCTTCAATGCACCTTCCAACGCAACCGGAAAATTGTACAGCCGCCCCATGTAGAGAAAGTTGTCAAATCCATGATATTTTTTCGCGATGTCGTGAACCAGTTCATCACACTTGAGTGTTTGCTCTGCTTTTTCCGGCATCGCCTTGAGATGCTCGATAATACGGGAACCAGCCGGGTAGGAGAGATGCCGCATGCGGCCCATGAACAGTGCGAGTTGGGCCAGTACGGTCACTTGCGACGTAAATGCCTTGGTCGACGCGACACCGATTTCCGAGCCGGCGTGCAGATAAATACCACCATCAGCTTCCCGGGCAATTGTTGATCCCACCACGTTACAGATAGCCAATGTCGGTAACCCCTTGCGTTTACATTCGCGCATCGCAGCCAACGTGTCAGCTGTTTCGCCACTTTGGGTGATGGCGAAAATCATGGTACGATCGGACAGCGGTGGATTGCGATACCGCAATTCGCTGGCGTATTCCACTTCCGTCGGCAACCGGGCAAACTCTTCGAGCATGTATTCGCCGACCAGCCCGGCATGCCAGCTTGTTCCGCAAGCAGTCAATACGACGCGGTCGATCCGACGCAATTGCGGCGCGTCGAGGTTCAATCCGCCAAAGACGGCCGTCGCTTCATCAGCGTTCAGGCGGCCGCGCATTGCGTTTTCAATCGTCTGAGGTTGTTCGTAGATCTCCTTGAGCATGTAATGCTCGTAATCGCCCAGCTCGACATCGTTGGAAACCTGATCCAGCGTTTGGATGGAGGGGGAAAGTTGACCGGTCTCCAGATGTTTAAGATGGATTTCATCCGCCGTCAGGGTGGCCAGTTCGTGATCAGAGAGGTACACGACTTCATCGACATAACCGACCAGCGGGCTGGCATCGCTGGCGACGTAATGTTCGCGATCACCCACACCAATGACCAGTGGGCTGCCCAGGCGGGCAGCGACAACAAGATCGGGGACGTCCCGGAACAAAGCGACAATCCCGTAGGTTCCCTTGAGTCGCTTCAGACTGATCTCGATGGCTGCAATACAGGTGTCGACCGATGCAGGATCACCACCAAGTTTGATCTGTTCTGCCAGATGATGCGCGATCAGGTGGGCGACCACTTCCGTATCGGTTGTCGTATGAAAGACGAATCCCTGTTCCTGGAGTTTGGTGCGGAGTGAGGCATAGTTTTCGATCACGCCGTTGTGCACAATCACCACTTCGCCGTTCCCACCGATGTGCGGATGCGAGTTGACGTCGGTGGTTTCGCCATGCGTGGCCCAGCGGGTATGGCCAATGCCGATGGTGCCATCGACCGGATCGTTTTGCACAAGATTGGCAAGTTCGTCGACCCGGCCTGCCTTTTTGCGAATGTTGATTTCTCCACCATTACCATTCTGCACGGCGATGCCGGCGCTGTCATAACCGCGGTATTCCAGACGCCGCAATCCTTCAATCAACAATTCTGGAGACTTGCGAAAACCGACATAGCCCACGATACCGCACATGAGATTTCACTCCGGGAGAGAAACGGGGAGGCATCGTCATGATGCCGGCCCGGCCAGATGGATTTTGAGATTGAGGAGAAGGAGAGATTGACCAGCATTCGGACAGAAAACGGCCGTTCTAACGCGAAAACCGGCCATTTTCGGAAATTTGGTGAGGGACGTTACCAGAATTTCCGGATTGAGGTCAATGTGGCTTTCCTGCCCGATTTTCGCGGTCAGCACAGGCTGAAACCACAACAATTTGAGCACGATCTGTACCATTTTTCCGGTGACCGACTCCACGATTTGCCAGAAACCAGTCGCATTCCTATGATTACTGCCTGTTGTTCATGACGTGTTCGCAAATGAGGAAGACATGAGCGTATTACGCTCTTCTGTGCCGCGATGAGCGTCGATTGGCCAACAAATATAGACCCCCACGAGCCAGAGACGTCACACCAGAAGGTAAACTGCTCATGCACCCGGTTGTCCGCCTGATCGTCCCCTGTCTCTGTCTGTTCGCCCTCGTTGTTGTCGGATGTGGTGATTCTCCCGAAGTCAACGTCGACGAAGTGATCGGTACTGTTCCCGCCGAAGCGATCAAGCCGATCCCGGTCGATGTGGATGACTGGCCCTGGTGGCGTGGCCCCAATCGGAATGCGACCGCATTGGGTCAGTCTATTCCGACCACCTGGAGCGAAACGGAAAACGTCATCTGGAAGACGTCTGTTCCGGGTCGAGGCCTTTCCTCACCTGCGATTTCCGCTGGAAAGATTTTCCTCACCACGGCTGATGAGCAGCAACAAACGCAATTGGTCCTCTGCTTTGATTGCGATTCGGGTCAGATGTTATGGCAACAGGAATTGCACAAAGGCCATTTTGAAAAGAAAATCCATAGCAAGACGACACACGCCGCGCCGACCATTGCTTGTGATGGCAAACATGCCTTTGCCGTGTTCCTCAACGATAGCGGCATCCATGTCACGGCTTTGACTTACGATGGGAAAATTACCTGGCAACGCCGGTTGGGGGGATTTGTTTCCGAGTTTGGTTACGCAAGTTCCCCTGCGTTGTATGGGCCAATGGTCATTGTGCTGGCGGATAACACCGGTGGCGGATACCTCGCCGCTTTGAATCGCGAAAATGGCGAAGTGATCTGGCTCAAAAAGCGGGAGCCGATCATCAACTATTGTTCGCCAAATGTCGTCAATGTCGCCGGGCAGGATCAATTACTGATTAGTGGCGGCGACAAACTGGTCTCGTACAATCCGACATCTGGCGAAGAGAACTGGTCTGTTCCCTGTATTACCGCGACAACCTGTGGGACAATCGTCTTCGATCAAAGTCATGTCTTCGCAGCTGGAGGTTATCCGGACAAAGAGACGATCAGCATTCGGGCGGATGGTTCTGAAACCGTTGCCTGGCGAAACGGGCAAAAGATTTATGTCCCTTCATTACTGGCGTATGATGGTCACATTTACGCGGTTACCGACGATGGTCGTGGCTTCTGCTGGGATGCCAGGACTGGTGATGAAAGGTGGAAAGCTCGATTGGGCGGCGCGTTTTCCGCTTCGCCGACAGTGACCGGCGACCAGTTGGTTTATGTTTCCAGTGAAGGGGGCACGACCCACGTGTTTCGTGCCACGCCCGACCGATATGAATCGGTCGCACAGAATCAACTTGGGGATGAAACCTTCGCCTCACCCGCCATCTGTGGCAATCGGTTGTATCTGCGTGTGGCGGACAGTTCGCGCGGCACACGCCAGGAATTTTTGTACTGCATCGGCACAGCCGAATGATGCAAGGTGCTTGTCGATGACGGACACATCACGCATACAGTTTGGAATACCGGCGCTGGATGATTTGCTGGGAGGGGGGCTGCGCCCCGGCACACTGACGGTCGTCCTGGGCGCGACCGGAATTGGCAAGACGCAACTCGGGCTGCAATTTGCACGGAACGGATTGTCACAAGAGGGTGAGACCGGCATTCTTTTCGACATGACCTCGCGAGGGGATGCGCAGAATCATGCGGAATACGCCCAACGGATGAGTGACTGGTCGCTCAACGAAGCGGAGTTCAACAATCACTTCTCCCCCGAGGAGCTCTGGTCGGCTGAAATGGCCCGGAAGGATTACCTGCACATCTTCCAGCGAGCCGGACGTCGTGTCACCATCAGCGATCTCGAACCGGACGACTGGAAGGAATGGAAGGCGGAACTGGCAAAAAAACTGCAAGTCGCGATTCGCTTTTTTTACGGTAACTTCGCGCATGGCGTCCGTCGCTGTGTGATTGACGGTGTCGAACCGACCGACAAAGCGAGCGATTCATTTCAGTTTCACCTGTTCGAGTACATCTATCATCAGATCTTACGCAAGGAAGATGAATGGGTTGCGCGGGATCTGTTTCGGGCCGATTTCCGATTACAGCAATCGCAGGTGGAAAAGCATCGCTACGCACATGAGGATGTCGGCTGTCTGCTGTTGTTGACGACGCACGAAATCCTGCTGGATGACCTGATGACCCGCCGCATCGAAAGTGGCGATGTACTGTCCAATGCGAATACGATCATTCACATGGGTAAGGTGAAGGAAAATGGAGGAATGACCCGCGCGTTGCATGTGGCGAAACATCGTGGCAGCGCCTGCAGCGAAGCAATCGTGCCGTTTGAGATCACGGATTCGGGCATCGTGATCGGGAAGTAGTATTGGACTGAAACCATCCTGGTTCGCTTTCGTGGGATCATTTCCTGGCTGCGACGCCGTTGCGGAATGAACTGTGAAAAATGAACTGTGAAAAATGAACTGTGAAAAATGAACTGTGAAAACGGGAAAAACGGATACACTCTCAAGGGAGACAGGGAGATGCCGGGGATGGGGAGATGGAGAATCCAAGTCTTCTAAGCAGCCTACCTTTTCATGTGACAGTTTTCGCTCGTGGGAATCTGTATTTGCAGGACGAAAAACGTCCATCGCGCCACGAAGGAGCGTAATACGCTCTATTCCCCAATTTCCAATATCCCCCCCATTTCCATTCCGAACGTCAAGCATCGAATTGAGCGACCGCGGTGCGTGGCAACGCCGCTATGGGAACAGAATTTCCTGCCGATAATCGGCCACACAAGTTGAGCGTTGGTAATCTGCTTGCAATAACGCCAGGACTGATGCCCGTCGGTGTTGTCTTTCGGTATCAATACGTGTGGTCAAAAGGCATCATTCGAGGGTCCATTGTGACGGCGAATGTCAAGCTGTTAAAACAGCGTTCACTTTAAGTCTTGTGCTGTTCAGAACGTTTGACATGCGATTCCAATACGAGCGAACGGTAACCTGAAGATGGCATGGTTGTTGCCTCTTCCGTTTATGCGGATAATCGTACCAGCCTTTTTCCTCTTCGGAAAAGTGACCATTATGGTAACCGTCTCGGAATTCAACGATCTTGAAGAACTGCATCAGTTTAGGCTGCTGTGGCGTTCGTTATGGGAACGAACTCCCCAGGCGACGATCTTCCAGACACTGGAATGGCTGCAGACTTACTGGCGCGAGTTCGGACGCGGGCAGAAATTGCGCGTCCTGCTGGTTTCTGTTTCCGGTCGACCTGTCGGTTTTGTACCACTGGTTGTGAAGAGGAGAAAAACCTCTGCCGGGACATTACGCGTTCTCTCGTATCCAGTCGATTCTTTTGGCCACGTCTTCGGTCCGGTTTCTCCCTACACGGCAGCGATCCTGGCAGAAACCATGCGGCATCTTCGCGATTCCGCCCGGGACTGGGACGTTCTCGATCTGGCTCCCATCGATTCCAATGGCCGGGAAAACGGAAGAACTCATAATGCGATGAAACACCGGGGATTTCGCCCGAGTGTCAGCCAATGTGACGAGTTTGCGTCGGTCAATCTGGCGATACCCTGGGAGTTGTATTTTCAATCACGAATGCCGGACCTGCAAAACGGGATCTCGCAATGGGAGAGTGCAGGTAATGTCGAATTCATTCGTTATCGACCGGCTGGCGTGATACATGGGGAGACACTGCCTCGTTGGGATTTGATGCGCGAATTCGAGTCGCTGTTTGGTGATGTTCTTTTGGGGCACACCGAGCAGGGAAAGATCCTTAAGCGACGGAGGTTCTGGAAGGACACACATCCGTTGGCCATTGAAACCGGCACACTCGATTTCTGCCTGTTAAGAGTTCACGGTCAAACTGTTGCCGGTGCGTACAACTATCATCACGATGGGCGTGTGCAGGGACATCTGCTCGCCGCACGCGAACCGCAATCCGATCAGATGCTGCATCTGCTCATTCACCGCATGCTGGTTGACAGCATTGAGCGGGGCGACGAATTGTATCGCTTTCCAATCGGGGCCGAGGAAATCGCTTGTGAATGGCAAACGGGAATCGAAACGACATTCCGATATACGCATTACGCCCGCCTCGAGCCTCGGGCACAACTCTTGCGACTGCGAAACTGGTGGGATGGGACACCTGCAGTGCAACACCGAACCGTCACGCCCCCGTCACCGCAACCTGTGGCAGCAGAAACACCTGGCCTGCGAATCGTTTCGTGAGCGATACCACGTTGCCCTGTTTTTCCTGATGCGCAATCGCGGCTAATCCTGTGTCCCCTGTCATCCCGTCGCAAGTTCTTTCCGAAAAAAGACGAACAGGATTACAGGATGAACGGGATGAGTTCGGCAGGGTTTTCGCCTTCCTGTCATCCTCGTGACTCATTCGTTTCGATGAATCGTAGCCGCGATGTTACGGTGGGCTGGCTTTGCGAGAGACTATCCCATTCGCATGCCTGCCCTGCTGCGCGATGCAAGGCATGGCACCCGGCGTTACACAATTATCACGATGTGCACAAATCCTTTCCAATTGGCACCCGTCATGATCCAGGTGGAGGCTGGGGACCATCATGGATGGTTGGCATTCTGCCACAGATTGAACAGGGACCGTTGTTCGAGCAGTTTGACTTGTCTGTTGAAAATTCAGGTTTCACAGCTAACGCTGCCGCAGCTGGTGACAAGGTTATTTCCACTTATGTGTGTCCATCCAGTTCCAACCCATGATCTTCGCACGAAATCGTAAGCTCGGTGACAGAATTTGAGATAGGGTAAAGCGCGAACTCCCCTCAAAATCCTCCGCAGACTCAGTGGTGAAATACCAATTGCCAAACCCCGTTTGCTCATCAGGCCTGGCAGAGCAACGCGGAATCTACAACGGCCAGTCGCGCAGAATTCGCTCGGTCTCTTCGGAGTGGCCACTCTCGTCGCGGACCATGTCTTCCAGTTGCACGGCCAGCCCCTTATCGCCGAACTCATCTGCCTGCTGTGCCCGTTCGGTGTAGCTATCGCGCGCTTTCAGTTCTGCCGCAAGAACGGCTTCGAGCATTTCGCGATTGTTATTTGCTTCCTTCACCGGTGCAGCGGTCGTCGTTGGCTCGCCTCCCAGTGCGACAATTTTGTTCGCCAGATACTGAGCATGTAATTGCTCATCTGCCACTTCCGCCAGGAAAAACTGTGCGAGCTGCGGACGATATGGCCCAGTACATTTGGCTGCGTATGTGGTGTATTGAATGATGGCGGAAAACTCGTTTGCCAGGTCTTCATTCAGTTTTTCAATCAGAGTCACCTTGTCCATGATATTCTCCTTTCGAGCGTCATTGATGCTTTTACAGCATTACATTATAGAGCAGTTTACCTTTTCGTGTGACACTTTTCGCTCGTGGGAGCCTGTATTTGCAGATCAAAGGACGTGCATCGCGCCACAAGAGAGCGTAATACG
>JANQSH010000065.1 GCA_028284145.1 Planctomycetaceae bacterium
TGAGTGTGGATTGCTGCGTCGTTACGCAGGACGTTTCCATTCCCACGACAGACGGCCTCTTTTCGTGCTGCGGGAATCGTCGATTGGCCTGCAAATAGAGGCCTCCCAAAAGCGAGAATCGTCACATGAAAAGGTAAACTGCTCCGGCTCGCTCAAACGTATCCGTTGGCTTCCAGGTAATCGACCACTTCCTGTGCCAGCGTGTCGATATCCTTGTTGTCCGCATCGAGGACAAGCTCCGGATTTTCGGGAGCTTCGTACGGATCGTCGATCCCGGTGAAGCCTTTGATCTCGCCAGCTCGAGCTTTCCTGTACAATCCTTTGGGATCGCGGGCTTCGCATGTTTCCAGCGAAGCGTTGACATGGATCTCGATGAACTCACCTTCTTCAAGCAGTTCACGGGCCGCCTGGCGGTCAGTTGTGTAGGGGGAGATGAAGGCGGTCAAAGTAATCATTCCTGCATCGCAGAAGAGTTTGGCCACTTCGCCAATCCGACGGATATTCTCGGCCCTGTCTTCGGCTGAGAAACCGAGATTCTTGTTGAGGCCAAAGCGAACATTATCACCATCCAGGCAGTAGGTGTGCTTTCCCCTGGCGTGCAGCATGTGATCAACCGTATTGGCCACGGTGCTTTTGCCACAGGCACTCAGGCCGGTGAACCAGAGAACCGCTCCCTTGTGTCCATTTAGTTCATTCCGTTCCGCCCTGGAAACGTGACTGTCGTGCCAGGTGATGTTGGTCGCTTTCTGTTCGGCCATGTCAATCCTCAATCTGTTTTCCAATGCGTATTACGCTTTCTTGTGGCCACGAAGATCGTCTATCGAACTGCATGGGCTCCCACGAGCCACAAACGTCACAAGAAAAAGTAAGCTGGTCTACAGTGCTTCCAAATGGGGTTAGTTGATGTGTTTGATTCAGAACGATCGTAGCTGGAATTCGCGGTTTGTCCACATTAACCGACGGAAATCCCGGCCATTTTCGGGGCCGAACAACGACACATGCGATCTCGGATCATTGACGATGGATGGATCGTTGCGACAAGTTCACGTCCGCTGGATGCCGTTGGTTCATCCTGTTAAGGTAGGCTTTCTCGATGATTGCCAATCAATTGCGATTGGAAGCGAGCCGTATATTGATTCATTTCTGCATGCGACGAGAGGGTGACCGTGACCGGCCCGAATTTTGAAAAATCCGAACTGATTCCCGTCATCGCCCAGGATGCCGAAACCGGCGACGTGTTGATGCTGGCATACATGAACGTCGAGGCGTATCAGGAAACACTCGACACCGGTCGGGTCTGCTACTTCTCCCGCAGCCGCAACAAACTGTGGCGAAAAGGGGAAGAGAGCGGCAACGTGCAGGAGTTGAAGGAAATCTTCTTCGACTGCGATGCAGATACTCTGCTGGTCAAGGTGAACCAGATTGGCGGGGCGGCGTGTCATGAGGGCTACCGAAGCTGTTTCTTCCGCAAGGTGATCCCCGACAGCGATGACGTGGAGACCGTGGGCGAGCGAGTCTTCGATCCCAAGGAAGTCTATAAAAGCAGCTAGAGCAGTTTACCTTTTGGTGTGACGGATTTCGCTCGTGGGAGCCTATACAGATAGGCTAAACAGCGTCCATCGCGCCACGGAAGAGCGTAACACGCTCTAACCATAGAGCGATTGACAAAAAACACAACCGCTCGGTGGTTCAATTGAACCTGAGTTCGAGATCTCAATTGGAACGAAACAGGAAAGTTTCACGAACATGTCTGAGCGTAAATTGAAACTTGGCATTCCCGCTGGAAGTTTGAAAGACGCCACCGGCGAACTGTTCCGCAAAGCGGGATACAACATTGCATTTCCGTCCCGGTCGTATTATCCGATCATTGACGATGACGAAATCGAATGTCTGCTGATTCGTGCCCAGGAAATGGCCCGCTATGTCGAGCAGGGTATTCTCGATGCAGGGATTACCGGTCACGACTGGGTACTCGAAACCGAAGCCGACGTGCACGAAATCTGCGAACTGGTCTTTTCCAAGGTCAGCCGCCGGCCGGTCCGTTGGGTGTTGTGCGTGCCGGAGGATTCCCCCGTGCAGTCGGTCAAGGACCTCGAAGGGAAGCGGATCGCCACCGAAGCAGTCGGGTTGACCAATCGTTATCTCAAGGAACATGGCGTGACGGCGAAAGTGGAATTCAGTTGGGGGGCGACGGAAGTTAAGCCACCCAAGCTGGCTGATGCGATTGTCGAAGTAACCGAAACCGGCAGTTCCCTTCGCGCCAACGATTTGCGGGTTGTGGATGAAATCCTGCAGAGTACGACCCGGTTTATCGCGAACAGGAAAGCGTACGAGGATCCCTGGATCAACGAAAAGCTGGGCAACATCGCGTTGATGTTACAATCCTGTCTCGCTGCTGAGGACAAAGTCGGCTTGATGATGAATGTCAGGCGAACCGATCTGGAGAACCTGCTGAATGAGTTGCCGGCTTTGCAGACGCCAACTGTTTCATCGCTTTCAGATCCAGATTGGGTCGATGTGAACACGATCGTCGACGAGTCGGTCGTGAGGACAATCGTGCCTCGGTTGAAGGCGGTCGGTGCCCGGGGAATTGTCGAATACGGCATCAACAAAATTATCGAATAGCGATGGTAAAATCGCCTTCGCCCACTCTGCGACCGTTGTACCTGGTGTCTTTCCGGCGGTTCGTGTTCCTGTCCTTATCGCATTCTCAACGACAGACGATACGAAACCGCGCTCTTGCATGCGGTCGATTGCATGGCCACTCAAATCACGACCGTTAATGGTCGTCGGTGAATTTCGTGGTCTGGGAGCATTCGGATTTGGAAAGTGGTGTGCTGACCAGATCTGCCAACCGGCGTTCGAGGAGACGCTGTCCTGCTTGTCATATAACTATTATGCACCAGCACGCCCGATTTGACGACGTAGAACACGTGCTGGCCTTCGACTTCGATGTTGTAGACCTTTTCCGGTCCGGCACGGGGCACGATGCTCGTAATGCGGGTCGTGTGGCCATTCTCCAGTCGCAACTGCTCGCCGACTTTCAACTCACCCGCTGGCACAAACGCATTGCGGTCTGCGCTGCGGAACGGGTGCGTTGTCGTCGTGCCGATCGGCTTCTCTTCACCCTCGACCGAAACATCGATCACGTCGGTCGCGGAATGCTCAAACGTTCCTGTGATAAGACGCCGCCCCTTGCCGTCATCCGGTTCAATGGGAGGACAAGGCTCGATTGCAACAACATTCGCCAAACCGACGGCAGCCAGGGAAACGAGACTGATGAGCAGGCCAAAGGTGATGAGGATGTTTCGCCAGTTGAAACGGGACGATGTACTTTCCACTGCTTCTTTTGTCCCAGCAGGAATTGTGCGATTGGCAGAAAGCATGGT
>JANQSH010000078.1 GCA_028284145.1 Planctomycetaceae bacterium
CAAACGCGCAACGTACGCATTGAGGCATCGGCCCATGCAGATTCGATCTGGCCCGTTTGAATCAGCCGAGAAAAATGCTCGACCATGCAGGTTTCCTGATGTGCCTTCCCGGCTCGAAATTCTTCTGAACTGCCAACGCGATCGTGAAACCAGAAGCGAGCTTTTTTTTCATCACGTGGTCGAGTGAAGTCGTCACAGACCAGGCTCCCTTCTGTGCCAGTGATTTCCACCCAGCAACGCCAGGCGGATTGATATCCGCAATCAAAAGTGGCAATGCGATCATCCGAAAACCAGAGCGTGCCGTTAAACCGCTTGTCGACCTCGTCGGCATAAACGCCTGAACCAAAAACTTTCGACGGGAGTTCATCGAATGCCCAGAGGGAAATCCCGATGCAATACCATCCCAGATCGAAAACAGCTCCGCCTCCCAGGTTGCGTTGGTTTCGATAGTCGTCTTTGGCGTGTGAGCCACGAAAGGTGAAAGCTGACGTGACACGTTGCACCACTCCCAGCGCTCCCTGCTGCAGTCGAACGGACATCGACGCGGCGCGGGGATGGTGAAACCACATCGTCCCGTCCATCAACTGGACATTGTTCTCCCGACATGCGGCGATCATCTGCTGGGCATCCTCGATCGTATGAGCCAGCGGTTTTTCGCACAAAACATGCTTGCCAGCGTGAGCCGCTTTGATGGTCCATTCCGCGTGCAGAGAAGGAGGCAGCGGAATGTAGACCGCATCGATTTCCGGATCGTCCAGCAGTGCCTGATAATCACCAAAGGCGTTGGGAACGGAACTCTCTTTCGCCCAATGATCGGCTTTTTCTCTGGAGCGGCTGGCGATGGCAACCCATTCGGCATTTTCGGCAGCCTGTATCGCTGGTCCAACTTTCGCAGCAATGCGTGCTGCTCCCAGAATTCCGAAACGAACAGGTGCGGATGAGTCTTGCATATCAGTCTGCCCGAATGCGGTAAGGCCAACGTCACAACACAAAAAAATGACACGAAAATGATGAGGACAAAATTCGCATTGTCCTTTGAATCAAGCGTTGTCTCGCTGATGCAACATCGCCAGACGGATTTGACGACGCACATCCAACGCGGTCACCGGCTGAACCAGAAACCGAATGTGTTGCTCCACCGTGCGTTGTTCCAGCAAGTCGCGTTGCTTGTCTTCGAGCACGATCACCGCAGCAAACTTTTGCGACTTCGCGAGTTGAATGACCTGCGGGACCGCTTCATCCATGTGGACGCCAATGCCGCCCCCCATCAGCACGACGCACTCCGGGCCGTCTTTTTTCATACGTTCCAAAGCACGGTAGACGTCTCGAATCATCAGCACGCGAAACCCTTTTTCTGAAAGATATTCGCGTAGAATATCCTGATGCTTGGCGCGTGTTTCGACACACATCACTCGACCAATAGTTGATCGTTTGTCCGACTCACCAGTGGGCAGCCGGCTATTTCCGCCGACGGGTGAATCATCTGCCCGTCTCAAGACCAGCCGCAAGTCGGCAACCAGTTCGGTGGGTGTTTGATATCGGCGTTCCGGCTTGAATTCCGTCAATTTTTCCACGATCCGCTGCACATCTGCCGGCAGGTTGGGATCGTGCGTACGAACCGGTTGAATGTTCTGATAACGCGAAAGGCGCGTTCTCTCTTCGCGACGGCGACTGCGCGGATAGGGTGGCACACCGGTCACTAACTCGTAAAAAATCGCGCCCAGAAAAAAAAGGTCTGTGCGCGGGTCATCATGCGGTGCCCCCGTGCCGCGTTCGAGCGTATTGTATTCCAGCGTGCGAGGCATATCACCGTTGTCGTAATGGGCAATCATGTTCTCATCCAGCGCCAGTCCAAAGTCAATCAGCATGGCGATCCCACGGCTGCTCATCAGTACGTTGGTCATCTTGAGATCACGATGAGTCACTCCTTTGGAGAGGGCGTACTCCAGCCCTTCGGCAACATCCAGAATGAAACCAGCCGCTTCGATCGGACCCAGTTTCTTGCGAATCCGGACGAATTCCCGCAGATTTCCCCCTTCGATAAACTCCATCGTAAAATAGTGCAGATCTCCCTTACTGCCGACGTCGTAGATCGGGGTGATATTCTTGTGCTTCAACCGTTTGCCAAGTTCGGCTTCGCGCCGAAACTGATCGATCGATTCGGGATCGCGCGCCCAGCGGCGGCGGAGTACCTTTACGCCGATCATCTTACCATCGGTAATGGAACAGGCGCGATACACGCGGGCGAAACTGCCCGAGGCGTTGCGGTACATCAATTTGTATCCGCCCAATACAAGGCCATCTGCATCGCCACTCTTGATTTTCGACAACTGAAACGATGTGAGATATTGAGCGCGGAGAAGTTGATCGAGCAACTCGGAAGGGTGGCGGGTCCGGGAACCGGTCTGAGCCTGACATTCCTCCAGTTGGGCCGGCTCGACCAGTCGCAAGTCCAGCAATTTGCGGCTCAATTCGTCAACGGTCATGTTTTGATCACATGTGACTGAAGGATTTCGGGACGTGTGGAACTTATGTTGATGACATCGTCAGAATCAGAAGATGGCATCTGTCGCGAATGATCACAATTCACAACGAAAACTGCCCAGGCGCGAAACGAAAAGACCAGAACATCGAAAGGAAAACCGCCTCAACTCTTCGATCCTACCAGTCTGGGCCTGATGATCAAGTGCGATGTCAGAGATACACCGAATGTGATGAAGAATGCCACTTTATGGATGGGTAACGATACCGTTGGAGCCGTCGATATTAATGATACGCAGGCAACCCAGGATGCAGGTTGTGAGTATCAGATTGAATTGGGGAATCGCACGATGTCCGGGCATTGACCTGCTTTCGTTGATTTTGGAGAATTGTCACCATGCCTTGTCATCAATTTTTTCAACTCGGGAGAAACGCTATGGGATGGATAGTCTGGATTGTGTTTGGATTGATTGCCGGAATTATCGCCAAAATCATTATGCCTGGTGCGCAGCGAGGTGGCTTCATTGTGACCACCATTTTGGGGATTCTCGGTGCGATGATTGGCGGCTGGATTGGCACACAACTTGGTTGGGGTTCAGTCGATGGCTTTAACCTGCCCAGCCTTGCATTGGCGGTGGTCGGTGCCATCGTCTTACTGTTCGTTTTCGGATTTGTGATGAATAAAAAGTGAGCATGGCAAAGGGCATTCGTAATCACAGGATTGTTTGCGCGGGGCGACATCCCTGTTTCCCTTTTCGTGTGATGTTCTTGCTCGTGGGAGTCTGTGTTTGCAGGCCAAAAGACGAACTTTCGTGCCACAGAAGAGCGTAATACGCTCCAGACTGAAAGTGACAGGCAATCCGCTTCCTCGCCAGTTCGCAAATCGTGGGAATGCCCAATGTATTTTCGCATGGTCAAACGTGTTCTATTGGAAACCAACAAGCGGCTCGTCTGGAAACTCGCCTGGAACTTTGGTTTCAAAGGGATACGGGCTGTCCAGAAGCACAAGAAACGGATGGAGCAGGGCGAAGCCTTCCCGCCGTTTCTTTATATCTCCGTGCTGAATAGTTGCAACTTGCGCTGCCAGGGTTGCTGGGTCGATGTCGCGGCCAGACAACAGACCATTTCGCCCGAGGCAATGCGCAAGCTGATTCGCGAATGCAACGCAATGGGCAACTATTTTTTTGGCATTGTCGGCGGCGAGCCGTTCATGCATCCGCAACTGCTCGACATTCTGGCCGAACATCCAAAGTGCTATTTCCAGGTCTTCACGAACGGGCATTTCATCACGTCAGACGTGGCCAGACGACTGCGCGAAATGGGTAACGTTACTCCGCTGGTCAGCGTGGAAGGGAATGAAATCATCAGTGATGAGCGGCGTGGTCGAGATGGCGTTTACAACAGGACGTTGGAAGGTATTCAGAGTTGCCTCGACGCAAAACTGCTGACGGGGGTTTGTACCAGTCTCTGCCAGACCAACATTGACGACCTGTTGAATGAAGCCTGGATCGATCGGCTGATTGAGATGGGTGTGATGTACACGTGGTTTCACGTTTACCGACCAATGGGGGCCGATCCACAACCAGACATGTCCCTCACGCCGGAGCAGCAACTGCGGGCGCGGAAATTTGTCGTCGAGATGCGGGCGAAGAAACCGATTGCGATTGTCGACGCCTATTTCGATGGACAAGGGCAAGCACTCTGTCCGGCAGCCACGGGGATCACCAATCACATCAATCCGTGGGGGGGCATCGAACCATGCCCCATCATTCAGTTCGTCACAGACGACATTCACGACGAAAGCAGGACGTTGAAGGAGAAATTCAACTCACCCTACCTGCGGGAGTTCCGCGAACTCGCAGCCGATACCACCCGTGGCTGTATTGTGCTGGAACGCCCCGACCTGTTACAGCAATTGGTCGAAAAACATGGCGCCAAAGATGGCACAATTCGTCAGACGGCCATCCCCGAACTGAAAGCGATGCAGGTCCGTACATCGCAGTTCAATCCAGCCGAACAGATTCCAGAGAAGAACTGGATTTACCGCTTCGCCAAGAAGCACTGGTTCAATGATTTTGGCGTCTATCGGCAGGCGGATCATACCCTTTCCGCTGCTCCCTATCTGGTTGATTCGCAGACACATACCGCACCGTTACCGGTTGCGTCTGGAACATCGCCCGAGCTGGTGCAGTTGAATCGAGATAATTGAAGGAATTTCAGTTCGAGTGTTGACGTGATGTTCATCCATGCCACGTCAACATCGTGTCGTGGTTATCCTGTTGATCCTGTCTGATTCCTGCACTGACGACAAACGGCCGGGAGGCCCCTGCCCTGCGGGAACTCAGACCAGTTCCCGCAGTGGTTGAACACCCTCGTCAATTGGCGATTGAGATCTGCCACGGAAATCGAACACCCGTTCGGGCATCGGGAACAGGCCCATGTTGTGATACAGCGTGGCAAAGATTTCCTGGAATTTGACCGGCCGATCTTTGGGAACCTCGGCCAGGCGGTTAGTCGAGCCAATCACCTGACCGGTTTGCATGCCACCACCAGCCATCAGGGCCGCGGAAACCCGAGACCAGTGGTCACGTCCTTTCTTCGAGTTGATTTTCGGTGTGCGACCGAATTCGCCCCAGCAGATCACGCTGACGTCATCGAGCATCTGCCGTTCTTTCAGATCGAGGATGAGCGCGCTGAGTGCATTGTCGAGCATGGGGAAGTCGGTGCGGGCGCGGTTGAAGTTGTCGCTGTGCCAGTCCCAGCGAGAGAAATTCAAAGAGACATACCTCGCTCCCGCTTCAACCAGCCGTCGAGCAAGCAGAAAATTCTCGGTCAGTTTTGGGGCACCATCGGCTCGAAATTCGGGATCGCCCTGCCCGTAGCGAGCGACAATTTTCGAATCTTCCTGAGAAAGATCCAACGCCTGGGTGAGACTGGAAGAGGTCAGTATCCCCAACGCCTGCTCAGTGCAGGAATCGATTCCCGTCATCTGGCCGGCGGTGTCGGCATCACGTTTGAAACGATCCATCGCCTGCATCAACAACTTACGGTCACGCAGACGTTCCAGCGTGATGCCGTTGAGTTTCCTGTCTTTCACGGTGTCGGAGGCACTGTTTTCGTCTTTACCCCCTTTCAATCGAAACGCGGCATGTGCCATTCCGAGAAAGCCGCCATGCCCGGGATCGCCCCATTGTTTGTGGCTGGTCTTGTGCATCAGTGAGAGATGCGAGGGAATGCCTGGATTGGCCGAATTGAGCAATCGCGACACCCACGCGCCGGCTGAGGGATGAAAACGTTCGGTATTGGTCGAGAGTTTGCGTCCGGTCATGCATTGACAGGCGACATGTCCACTCTGACAGTCGGCGATAGAGCGAATGATGATACACTTGTCCATCAACGTTGCCAGTCGGGGGAAGAGTTCACAAATTTCGATGCCGGGTACATTGGTCGGAATCGGCATGAATTCGCCACGGATTTCAGATGGCGCTTCCGGCTTGAGATCCCACATGTCGAGATGGGGCGGACCACCAGGCAGGAAGATATTGATGATCGCCTTTTGCGACCTGCCGATTTTGGCTTCCGCTTCGGCTCGCAAGAGATCGGCCAACGTCATGCCTCCCGCACCAAGCGCGCCGATCTTGAGGAACTCCCGCCGTGAATGGCCATCGCAAAAACCGTTGACTTTACAATTGGTGGGCCGACGTCCTTCAATGGTCAACATGGGAGTTTCTCCTCAGTTGCAAAGGGAATCTGCAAACCACAAAGACGGGTGTCTCGCCACCATGATATCGGCAGTTGTTGATTTGATCATCCCCAAAATGAAAAAATCCGATTGACCTCGGAAAGTTCCAAAATGGCGTAACAAATATGCCTGGGGCGTGTTACGCTCTTTTGTGACGCGATGGAAGTCGTTCGGCCTGCAAATCGAGCCAGAACGTTACGCAAAAAGGTAAACTGCTCTAAAATGGTTTACGCTGATCGCAGACGGCATGGCGGCGGAACAGGGCCGCGACAAGATGCCCACCAAAACCAAGTGAGAGCTTCAAGGTGGTTTCGATTCGGCGTCTGGCGAATCGCCCGGCAGTGTAGTCGAGATCGCATTGATCGTCCGGCTGGTTGAGATTGACCGTTGGAGGAACACAACTATCGCGCATCGCAAGTAATGCTGCGGAGGTTTCGACACTTCCAGCCGCTCCCAGCAGATGCCCAATGCTCCCCTTCAATCCCGAGCAGGCGACACGTTTGGCATTCTTCCCGAGCGCCGCATGGACAGCTTTGGTTTCACAAACGTCGTTCAGCAACGTACCAGTGCCATGCAGGTTGATATAGTCCACTTCGTCAGACGTGACCTCGGCCGATCGCAAAATCTGCTGGATGAGGCGTGTTAGCGCAACGCCATCGGTTTCGAGTTGTGTCATGGCGGAAATATCCGCCGCCATCCCCCCGGAAAGCCATTCTGCGTAGGGTGAGGCGCCTCGTTTCTCGGCATGTTCGGCTTTTTCCATCACAATGATCGATGCGCCTTCGCCGACGACGAATCCATTGCGCTGTCGATCGAATGGACGGCACGCGGTGGCCGGATCATCAAAGCCCTGCGCGAGAACACCAAGTCGCTTGAATGATGCAAGGACGGCCTCATGCAAAGAGGCATCGCTGCTGCCAGCCACAACGACGTCGCACATGCCATGTCGCAGCAAGTCGGCTGCCCGGACGAGACAGGTTAACCCCGTCGCACATGCGGCAATCGGACAGAGTGACGGTCCACGCAGATCGAACAATGTGGAAACCGCTGCGGCTGGAGCGTGTGGTTGAAATTGCAACCAGTCGGCGGTGAGCTGGTCATCAACATTACGAGAACCGTACAGATTGTGAGAGCTGTGCAGGGTCTCAAAAGCGCGTTGAAAACTGATCAGCCCTCCCTTACTGGTGCCGATTACACAGCCGGTTCGATTCCGTTCTTCCGGCGTGAGTGTCGTCGTATCGAAATGGGCATCCGTCAGGGCTTCCTGGGCAGCACACAGAGCCAGCGAAATGACCTGATCTCGTGGCTGACGGAATAACGGCTGCGATTCGTTAATTCCAGTCGGGAGTTCTGGTGCGATTTGAGACGCCGGTGCACCGGCGAATCCGGGCAAAGGATGGCGTAAGCCGAAGTCCCGGTCGTCCAGCCAGGTCGTGCGGCTTTTCCCCGAGAGAAAACCGCGCCAACTCGATTCGCGATCACTGCCATGTGGCGTGACCAGGCCGATACCGGTAATGACAACACGCTGACTCATAGTGTGCGGCTGGCTGCGAAAAGAGGCTTACGATCTGTCTCAGAAAAATTCAACGACGCTGCGTCGCGCGACAGACGGCGAACAGAACGAGGCCGATGAGAATACCGACGATGATGCCATCGAACGTGAAGTTTGTCCAACGGCGGGGGGCGGGTTCTGGTTGTGCCGTAATCTCGGCTGTTTCGTCGTTGGCTTCCTCAGCTTGTGCCAACAGGATGGGTGACGCAAGAGCACCGTCGCCGAACAAATGTGTCATCGGGTTCATACCTGTTATGATCTATGATCGGCTTGGGGGGATCGGAGAAAAATTACAGATAGAGTTCCAACGGCGCTCTTAGACGCCGGTATTCGCGACTGGAGAGATTGACCGTCTGCCAACTTGTTGAACGTGTCGTCATTTCCATGTGGTATTCATCGGCCCAGACACCGAAAAAGGCATAGTCCCGATCACGAAAATGAAACCGTGTTGAGTCAGAGATTGCAGACTCATTTTCATTGGCTACATCGTAGGCGAATACCAGCAGAGAACGGAATTCCTCGCCGAAGAGATCCTGCCAGGCCAGCATGCTTTGCATGTCGTCCAGGGTGGCCCAGTTCTCCCAGCGCCGACCATTGCCGGAAGAGGGAAAACGCCGGCCCTTAATGTCGACCAGCAGATTCGGCGTCTGTTCAGAATAAACGATGAAGTCGAGCGACTTCAAGGAGACAGACTGAAACAGCGCGCGCCGCGCTTCGTCAACCACAACATGAGGCACGCGATGCGACCGCAGATAGGATTCAAATGCGGCTTCGTAATGATTGTGTCGCAGTGCCATGATATCCAGACTCCATATGACCAGCCACGTTGAAATGTATTACATGTCTGCGTGCCGCGAAAATCGTTGCCTGGCTTGCAGACAGAGACTCCCTCGAGCCAAAACGATATGCAAACGGGTAAACTGTACGAGGAACTTTTATCTGCGGCGACTTGAGTTTCATCTGGAATTGTAATCGCAGGGCGGCGACCACTACAGTTAGTCCGACGGCCTTTTATATCTGTGGCGGCTTACGCTCCATTTGGAACTGTAATAGCCGGCCGCTATAAATGTGGTTTGCAATGAAGTCGCAGAAACCAAAACGATGTGGTTGGAGTTACTTTCCAAACTGTACAATCGTGGAAACTGCAACTCAAGCACAATTCCGACACCAGATCGGATTTCACTGCGCGGTTCCGGCGGACGATGATGGACGACGGTGGCGAATGGCCAGAAATACTCCCCCCAACAACATCAGAAATAGTCCAATTGGGCTTACGGGCATTGGCAACAAAAAGTATATGAGCAATCCGACGACCAGCAATGCAAAGGGCACCATACGTGGTGGACCTTGCGTCCCTGCACCTTTTGCTGCAGCGGAAATTACAACAATGACGATCACAATCCAGATGGCCGACCACAGAAATCCAAGTCCACTGTCGAGAGATTCTCGCGACCGCAGATTCAGTGCCAGCTTCGGAGCTCCTCCCGCTTTAGTGAAGGAGTATTCTTTTCCGGTCGTGGGGATTTCCATATCGAGTGATAATCCGCCGACGGAAGCAAAGTCTGTCTGGACGAATCCCCAGCCTTCATTGACCGGCGATCCCGCCTGATCAATCTGCGACCACAGGTCAGATTGCTCCCCATTTTCCCGGAAAGGTCGCACATTGTTTCGCCCGTTTCCTGCATTCGTGTCGGGTGTATCTGGTGTGTCGGTTACGGGTAGCAACCCTTGTGGAATTTGAACGGACGACTTGCCCTTCACTCGGTTTTGTTCCAGTCGTCTTGAAAGTTCACCCAACTGCTGTTTGCTCTGTGCGCGCACTTTCGTACGTGAACTCGGCCTGGAAGACGACTTTTCACCCGATTGGGATCCAGAGGCAGGTTTGGACTGCGGGCTGGCATGTTCGATGCGGAATCCCCTCCTGTCGCTCTCGTCACCTGGGTTCAGGCCCAGGTCATTGAAATTGTCCCGCAACAATTCCTGCTGCTGTTGCTCCAGGTCCTGTTTCAGACCATCGATTTCCAACTGGAGATTCGAGAATCCGCCCGGCCTGGTGATGATCGCCTTTTGTTGCTGCGAGTCGGTGACGATGTTCTTTTTGTTGATCTCAATTTTTCCGAGAACTTCATCCAGCAGTTCCTGGTATCGTTCCCCTTCTTTGCCGGAGAACTGTTGAGCCGACCGATCCCAATTGCGCAGTTGGCTCTCTTTCTTCTGCAGATTTTCGTTGGCGAAGTAGTTTTGACGGTGTGTCAGTTTGCCGGTTTCCAGTTCCGAGCTGAGTTCGTGCAACTCCTTCAACAACGAAACCCGCTGTACCAATTCCGATTCTTCTGAGGTGGCAATGGACATATTGTTGCGATTCAGATCGCTCATCGGGTCGATTTCGAGGTCTTCGGGCAGGTACAAACGCCACCGCGTTTGTGCCACAGGCACACCATGTTCTCCATCAGTAACGACGTGAGGAGCGGGAAGATCCACATCGCGTCCCAGCGGTTTCCACTCGGGGGAATCGAGTGAGGAAAGCAGGCGGCCAGCGATGATCAGCCGGATCTCAAAAGAGGGTTCTGCCCGCGAGGTTTTTGGCAAAGGAACGAACAGCCGCCCCGATTCCCCGGCATTGCTTTTCACCGGTCGTGATGGTTGCCCCTGCACGAACAGCGACAAGAGCCGCGCGTTTTCTGGCAAATCGACCGCGAGAAACTGTCGCGTCCGATTGCGAACCCGATAGGTCGCCTGTGTCCGCCAGGTGCCGTCCCGTTCAAAAATTGTCAGTAAGTCGACCATGTTGACGACCGCCGCTGCACCGCTCTGCCTTTTTGGTCGGGTAATCCTCCAGCGGGGAATGACCGATTCGGATCGCAACTGCAGAATATCGGTTGCCTGAACGAGCCGCGATTCGCGCAATCGAATCTTGAGCGAATCCGCCTGGACAGGTTGCAGGTTGACGTCGGGAACTGTGACGAAATGGCTGGTCGACTGATCGACAAGAATGACAATCCGGCGTTGTGCGTCGAGTGTCTGAAATTCGCCATCGGTATTGACTGTCGCCACTTCGATCACAGGGACCGGTGCTGTCAATTCTTCGCTGATCGGGACGGGCAGCGTTGCCGTGCCATGAAGATTGAATCGCTCACTTTGCGGTCGCTGGAGAAGGATATTCACTCGCGTGCGTCCATCGGGAAGAGAGGTTCGCTTGACCTGCCGAATGCCGGGTGTGAGAAATCGAATTCGTCGGGCGATATCTTTCGGTAACGAGAAGGCAAACGAATCAGCCGGGGCCTGCTGGATGGTCCACTGCAGGACGAAGGTCATATCGACGAAACTGTCGGCGACGGTAACCAGATTGATAACCTCAGCACGGAACTGAGGGCGTTGGCGCATCAGGGTCAGCAGCACGGGTGATGGTTCGAGATCACCACTCTGATAGGCAAAGGGAACATCGTCACCCACCAGGGATCGAAGTTGTTGCGACATGTTCCTCACATCGGCGTCTTCCCAGCCTTGCACGTCAAATTCCACTGCCGAGTACGATTCGTCGATCTGAATTCCCAGTGTTGTCGTTGCCTTGTCGACATCTGTCGCGTAAGGGACATTCACATCTGCGAAGTCGAATCCCGGATCGCGAGGTGTGCTGCCTCGCAGAATGACTTCAAACAGTCCCGTTCGCGGTTGCGGCATTTCGACGATCAGATCGCGTGCACCGGTCCGTCGGTTGATGACAACATGCCAGTCCTGTATGGCTGTTGCATCGATCTTCAACGGTAGAAACTCCTCTGGCAATCGAACGGACACATGCGAACGAGGGGCGCTTTCCAGGTGGAAGGCAAACCGACTTTCAATGATGGTCTTCCGTTGCTGAACGTGGGCGGCATGCTGAGCTGAGACGTGTGCTTCCGGTTTTCGTCGCGAGACATCCAATGCCAATGCGAAGGGGCGCTGGTTGAAACGATAGGCAGACTGCAATTCGCCAGCGGATGTTTTCTGCAGTGAGGGACCACGATACTGTTCCCGGTTGATTTGCGATAACTCATTACCGGAGTGACTGAGGATCGCAAACGAATCGGAAGCAAGAAGGCCGATCTGTCCTGCTTCGCGCGTGACATCGAGTGGATTGATCTGCGGAAACTGGACAGTACTTGCCTCACCCGAAACGATGAACTGTCGAAACAACCGGAATGTGATGCGGGTCGAATCGACCACATTGCGGCGGAGAAAAACCTGTACCTTTCTCCGATTCGGCTGATCACCCGCTTCCACCCGCCAGCCGCCAACATCCTCACCAGACAGACGACGGACCTGAAAATCCATCGGCAGCGAAAAAGTCAACTCGGTGATAGCCCCCTGGCGGACGCGATAACGATATTCTGCCGTGACATCGAGCCCCGCATCGGTTATTGCCAAATTCGTGGAAGATTCCGCCTGCAAAAAAGTGCCGGCTTTCTGAGCATCCGTTTTGGGTTGCCAACTGACCGAAATTCGCCCTCCATCATCAATTGGAAAAGTGACGCGTTCCCGTTCACTCACCGATTCCCGCCGGTAGTTTCCACTACTCCCATTCACTCGTATCTGCAGGTCGTTCTCGGGCATCTGCAAAGTCAACCGACCCGCTGCAACAGGATAGAGATGCAACATCATTGAACCAGCCGGGCCGGTGAACTCGGCATTGGCTTCAAATTTCAGGTCGACAACATGTTGCCCCGGCTTGTCGATCAACACCGCCAGTGTCCTGGATCTTGGCAGGGGAATCCCGGCGGGTGCGTTCGCATGCTGTGCACCCTGCTGCTCAAACTGTTGGAAGCCTCTCCTTTGCTGCGAGAACGGATCTTGTGGAACAGGCTGTCGTGCTTCCTGCTGTAGACCGGGATTCGGCGCATTCGGATCATGTTGTTCAACTCCTTGTGGTGCGGCGGCGTGAAGTATCGTAACGAGTGGGGCCGGCTGGCCATTCAGCGTCGCTGAGGAGAGCGCCACCGGAGCGATTGGCAGAGGGATACGGATCTGTGAATCGCGAAAACTGTGCACCACATATCGAGCCGACACGCTAACGCGTCGTGCGTCGAGTTGATCTTCACCTGTGTTAGCGGAAACAACCTCCGCTGAGTACGTCGCACCGCTGACAAAGCCATCAACAGGAGCAGCCGGTTTCACGCTCCGTTCCGGATAGGCGTGGTTCCACATTTTCAGGAACAGCGGTTGAGGCACGAAAACATGTCCGGCCTGCAGCGGGTCGGAACCGGGTTCAAAAGGAATGATGACCTGATCGCGTGAATTCGGTGGAACGGTTGCAGGTGATGGAACGCGAGATAGGGAAACGCGAAGACGTTCGTCTGACTGATTCGCAAGCGGTTGCGTACCAGATTGCTGGTTCGCGAGCGGGAGGTTGGCTTGTGGCGGAACCGCATTCGGTTGGAACGAATTCCTTGGAGAAAGCGGCGACTGGGCAAGCAGAAGGCAGCCGGAGTGGAACTGCCACAGAGTCAATGCGGCCAACAACGCGGCAGACGTCGTCGTACGGCGCTTCATCCACGACGTTTTGCGGCGACAGAAATTCAGCGCACACAGTCCGAATTTCTGACAACAGATTGCACAACTCTGAATGACCCACAATGCAATACCACCGAGCGATCCGAAGAACAGGCCATCGAGAACGACCTGCCATGATATCGGTGCGACAGCGACAAGTGCCAAAGGCACAAACAGCCCGCTCACAGCCGCAATGACACATACGCGGAGGGATGATTTCCGGATCCACCAGAACAGGCAGAGCGTTGCGATCAAGATGAAGAGTTGAAAAACCCGACTGAGATCGCGATGGGCATAAGTCACTGCGAGCCGAATGACGGATGTGTCCATTTCGGAACCGACATAACGAAATGTGTACAGGGAATAATCCGCCGGAGCGTCAAGGTTCATCGCCAACGACAACCTGGCCTGGTTTTCGGTTGTCATGCGGGCGGGTGCTGGCTTCGTTGGCCTGGGTTTGTTGGCGATGGGTGTTGAGCTTTTGCCAGTCTGTGGGGCGGATTCGTCTATTGTATTATCGGCATTCCCGTCACCGAAGGGGTCGGTAGCGGGTTGATTTGCAGTGGGTCCGGCTGGCTGTTGAACTGGTGGTGTTTCCGGAACAGGCTGTGACATCGGCTCAGACGGATTTGCGACATGTTCTTCCGCTTTGTCCTCCCCAGGTTGTTCCGGAGGCTTGTCGCTGTCAGTCGCCTCACCTTGACTTTCCCCCGATTCGCCATCGAAATTTTCTTCAAACCCGGCGTTATCCTCTGTCATCTCCTCTTGCCAGAGGTGATCCGCACCGGACATCGGAGCCGACTTTTGTTTGGCTATGGAATCGGTCATCTGACCGGGAGCGGCTTCATACAAACCAGTCTGAAGGGTTAAACCGGCGATCACCACAACACCCAATCCCCCTGCCAGCAGGAGCAGACCACCACAACCCCACAATCCCCAGCGACGGTAACTCAACGTCAACAACAACAGGATCGCTGCCAAAATTGCCACGACAAGACATTGCTGCCAGAGTTGATCGAGAGGAGGCAGTCCGAATTCCTGCTCCAACCAGCCAAGAACGCTGATTCGTTCCAATGGCTGCTGTGCATGAAATCGACCCGAATGATCGAGCAATGCCATTTCGGGGGGATGAGCCACCTCCCATTCCCGTTCCAGAATCACCAGTGGATGCAGCTTGCCATTACCACCAGCCACCTGCAGTTCCGGGGCAACGGCTTCCAGGCGACCAAACAGATCGAGCTCAGGCATTTGTGTCCGGTAGGAGATTTTGAGTTGACGGGGCGCTTCCACCGACTCCGGCGCTGGCAGCGGAATGAACCACCGGCCATCTCTTTGACGAACTTCGATCGGCTTCTCATCCAGTGTGGCCGACCACAAATCGGCTGACTCCTCCGGCGTGATGTGAATGGCCTGGACTCCCACCGCGCGGAACTGCATCTCCAATCGGTTCTGAACTGGACAGCGATCGCCTTCCATGCCCCGACCAGGAATTGACGTCATGGACAGTTGCGAACAAACCGCACGAGGAACTGCCACCCGCTTGAAACGCTGCTCGGTAAACGTGACACGGAATTGCGGCTGTGAGTGATGATACGCCGCAACGATTCTTTCCCGTGGAACATAAGCCTCGGTCGACATCGGGATGCGGTCAAAAAAGTCCAGCAGGTCAACCGGATCCACGTCCGACAAGGGTAACTCGTTGGCGTCGACTGCTGTGATTGACAATCGTTGATCCGGTGCCGCTTCAATTGCCAGATGACCGTCCACCCGCTCGGCCGCCGGAACGCGCAGTGTATGTGGAGAAAATACCTGCGTGTCGTTGGGCCGAGGGGTTTCGACATTGGTTGTCAACAAAACTTTGCCTGTCAGCAGGCGGTCAAAACGAATGTTCCAGAACTTTTCGCCTCCCTCCTTACGATCCAACTGCTGTTCCACGATCAACGTGTTGCTTTGGCGAACATACTTCGTGCCGCCATCAGAAGGCATCTGAACTGGTAGCAAAGCCTGAAACTGCAAGTCGTCATTCGTATGGTCTGGCAGGGCAATTTCCAGATCACGAACGCCGCTGCCGGAAACATCCAGCAATACTTCCAGTCGTGTCCGCAAGGTATCCGGATCGAGTCGCGAGATTGCCAACGTGTGAGCGGCGATCTGTGCCGGGCGGGTCGAGACGTGCAGGTTTCCCGAAAACCGCGTATCCTGGTATTCATATCCGAATCGCTCGTCATGTTTCCCCAGAAAAGCGGGGTCGAGTCCAGTGATGTTATCTGGTTTGACCAGAAAGCTCTCCTCCGCCTTGATGAGAAAATACCCTTCAGTGACGGAGCTTCCCAACAGTCGGACTTCCGGCAATGCAAAATCGACACTTTCGTTCAGGGGTGGCCAATCTTCCATCTCCCGACGCGCCACGAGTAGAAACTTCATGGATTCACCCGGCTGCAGTGGTGGAGCGAGGGGAACGCGAATCTGATTGACGCCTGCCTCTTCCGACAACATCTGCCAGTCATCGACCGATTCTTCTGACCCCTCGCCTTTTGCGCCAATCGATTGCAGGCTGACGCCGGTCACCGACCATTCCGCCGGTATTGTCAGATTCAAATCGAACAGCGGTGCGAATTCCGTTTGCACGGTTGCCGTCACCAACAGATCCAGACCCTGTTGATTGATGTCTATTCCGGTCGTCAAAGCGGCCTGAATCTCGCGCTGCTTCATCTGCGTGATAAAAGAGGCATCGAAGTCTTCCCGCCACGCGTTAAACCGCAGCTCCGAATGAGCGTTATCCTCGGCCAGCACCAAATCCTTGAACAATGCGATCTCTTCCTCCTGACCCATGCGCTGGATTCCGTCCGACTTCAACTGTGTGACACGGACGCGATGCGGATGTCGAACGACAATGCGGCTGATGTGCGATGACACATTTTTGATCGAGAGCGTGGGAAAGCGCCAACTCTCGCCGACTGGGACCGACATCATTCCCTTCAAAACGACCTTGCGCTGGCCGTCAAACGGTTGACGGTAATTAAGCGTCAATTCGGTCCGTTGAGGGTTCTCGTTGGAATCTGCCAATTGCCAATCTTCCAGACCGGACGAATGCACATCGGCAATCTCCAGCAACTTTGGAACATCCATTGTAAGGCGATCGAGTTGCCGACCGTGAACCTGCAACGCCGTGACAGCCTGCCAGGAAACCTCGCCCGGTACGACGTATGCTCCACTGGCTGTCGTGGCGAGAATCAACGCGTCGGTCGTTGCCTGAGATTTGTGGTCGGTAAATTGCAATGTCAACTCTCGCAGCCCACCGCATGCCACCTCGAACCGCTGCGCATCGTTGTCGACTGCATCAGAATTTTCAACCGGTTGAATCTCCAGCCCATTGACGATCACGTTTTTTCCAACCGGTAGAGTGAGTGTCAATTTTCCCGGAACATTCTGCAGCAATCGGAAGGAAGCAACTTGATCGCTGCCGACGCTGACCAGTTGCGTGGTCAATTGCATATTCAAGCGGTGTTGCCCGACCTGATCGTGCAGCAAATAGAGTGATTGCGCGCCACCACCGTGGTGCCCTGCTGTCCGTCCAAGTCTGGCCGGCTCGCCATTGACGGTCGCGCTTTCGACCGACAGCCGACTGAAGAGGAGCGGGATCTTCTGCCAGTGATCCGCAAATTGTGTCAGGTCGATTTCGGCCGTAATCTGGAGTTGATCATCCTTGATTTCACCAGAATACCTCGCCCCGGTGACTAGGGGTTGTTGTGGAAGTTGGGGTTGGGTTCGTTTCGCCTCACTGGCCTTTTCGTATAATTCTTCGAAATCCTTTCGGGGCAGCAACACGCCTTTCTGATCGGGCGTCAGAAGTTGATGTAACTCGGACACCGGAACATAGTGATGCTGAATCGGAATGCCAGCAGATTCCGGGGTTGGTGCCTGAGCCTGCAGCGCTGCATTCAACGTCGCGACAACGAATGCCGTAAACAGGAAAAACAGACTTGCGAATCGTTGGGTTGAGATGATTGTGTGACACATCTGAGTACTTCTTTTCGATGGCCGTTGCGTGTTGCCGTTCCATCCGACAGTCAGGGAAAACGATCGGATCAGGTGCGCGACTCGGGTGGTTTTTCTTCCGAGTTATCTCCGGTTTGAGACGGGGTGGATGATGCCTCCTCGTTCTCAGACTGATTATCCTCTGTCTCTTTGTCCGACGTCTTCACTGCTGTCTCCACCGATGGCTCTTTCGAAGAAGGAACGCCTGCTTTGGTTTCTGGTGAAGATGATCTGACATCGTCCGACGACCGGACATCCGGAGCTTCATTCGTAACTGCCGATGTTGCCACGCCTGCAACCGCCGGTTGAAGACGGCGTCCAAACAAAGCATGAATCATCCAGATGCCCAGCATGACGATTAGACCATACTGAGCCGCCTTGAAAGTCTGCATCACCGTCTCGACATCTTTCAGTGCATAGAGCGCGGCGACGAACGCCACCAACAGAAGAATGCCCAGTTTGTTCTCCCAGGATGTCCGCCGCAGAACAAATCCGACAACAACCAATGTCCCACTGATAAACCATGTGTAAAACACAGTATTCCACCAGGAAAACTGCACAGAGTCTTTCGCACCCAACGTGCTGAAGGCATATGGTTTGCCCTGGCTGGGGAATTCCACCATGCCTCCCGCCCCACCGCCGATCCATTCTTCCAGCACGGCGTTCACCTGTTTGGGCAGGCGATGCCGGATCAGCTCATCGCGACTGAAACGACTCGATCGGCGAATGAGTGTGATGTCGTCCGGCATCCAGATGACCGTCCTCAACTGCTGCTGCACCACATTGCCATTGTGATGATTTCCAATGCGGGGAAACTGCAAATTCAACAACCCGGCACTGGATGCAAAAGCAGTGGTTTTGGTTCGTAGATGAAACGTCAGCCAAAATTCCTCATTGGAGTTCTTCGTTCGAGCGACGTTGACATACCGCAATTCCCAGCCGTTGTTGTGTGGTTGCGAGTCATCCATTTCGAGATCGACCGCCTGCCCATCGAGGTAATTGTTCAGCGGCACGAAACCTTCAGGAAAATCGACAGCGAGGCGTTGGCGTTCGCTGCTCTTCATTCGATATCGACAGCGATAGGTGGCGGTCTGATCACGACCAATCACCACTTCAATTAAGGCGCGGGAGACAACCGTCTCGACCACTTCCTGGATTTTGTGCTTTTCGGATTCGAGCGTGATCGAAACCGGTTGCCTGAAATAACGAAACGCGAGACTCCCCTGCCCCGACAGACGGGTCAATTCCCGGATGTCAATCGCCTCGACCGATTCGTGCAGATCATGGACAGAAAGCGATAGCGATTGATCGCTGGAAACGGCAACTTCCCCCACAACTCGGGCCAAAGGCAATTCCGGTTGGCCTTCCTCTCCGGCGGGCAGTCCCTGCACGCGAATCGGATAGACCCGAATCACCTGCCCCTCTTCTCTGCCGGTGGCCAACGGCTGGTCAATCACCAGCGCGGTTTTCCTCTTTGGTGGAGATTCGTTTTCTTCGCCTGCTTCAGCGTCGGATTCATCTCCCGCTTCGCCATCACCGGCATCGATCTGCTCCGCTTCTCCCTGGTTGTCAGCCGCGGCATTGTCCCCAGGTTTTGCCTCATCTTCCGATGTTGGCTTGATGTCATAACGGACGAGAAACTGGACATCGCCGAGTATTTCATTGCGTGTCACAACCGTCCAGAACGACCAGCCATCTTCGACCACTTCATCCCGGGTTTTCTGTTTGATCTCGGTCTGATCGCCCACGCTTTCGATTTGAACCGATTGCGAGACGGCTTCCGGAACGGCGAAACGAAATGTGTCGACGCCTGCATGTTCCACGTGATAGGTCAGAGTCGTCTGCACGGTTGACTGCTCTTCGTGAACGGAAACGACCGTCCCGATGTCCGCTGTAAGTCGAGTCGGACGCCGAACGAGCCGGGCCGCCAATGCAACCGGCTGACGATGGAATGTCCAGGATGCCACAAACCGTGCATTGTTGACAGGCGGTGCGGAAGTCTGCGAAGCGGGATACAGCCCCTGAATATCTTGGGGGCGAGTCACAACATCGATCGCTGGCGGCGCGTACAACTGAAACTGGCCCGATTCTCTCTGAACATTCAAGGGCCGAATCACCGGCATGTCGTATCGCCTTTCGTCGTTTTGGATTTCAATGTCCGTATGACCGGTGATCTGAATTGGCAAAGCGTCCCTGTGCCGACTGTTCAGAGATACGATCAATTGCCGTGACTTTTCATCGACGTGATATTCTTTCATGTTCGTTGCGTTGACCGAGTCGATTTCCAGATTCTCTGGCAGTTGCAAATTCAGTTCAAATACACCAGCCCGCTCAATTGTGTAATTCAAGTTCGTCTGCAGTTCAATTCGGTCTTTTCGTAACACCCATCGCGACTGATTTGCAGCAACCAGCCGAGGCTGCACTTTGTTTGCCTGGATCAGCAGTTGGAATTGCGACTGGTAAAACCGGTACGTGAAAAGCCCCCGTGACGCTTCACCCTTGTCGCGTGGTCCTGCATCCGTCCGGGTGAGGCCTTCCTGCTTCTCGACGTTCAGAGAAATCTCCGAGCCGTGCGAGACTGTCAGTTTGCCGCTCTCCCGCACAACCCCCGTCGAGTGAATGCCGAACACCGTCCCATCTTTGGAAACACCGGCGACCGGAAATGCCTCTTCAGGTTGTGACGCTTCGGTATGGACTTCCAGTGTCAGCGTTTCGCGAACAGGGCTGAGCGTTTCAACGGTGATCAACTGACGTCCTTCTTTTTCGGTTGCTCGCCAACCCTTCAATCGCGCTGAGGGACTGGAGACGTCGAGTACGCGGTGACCGGCCGGCACCTGGATTTCGGCCTTCGACAGTTCCCCTCGCAAAATGCGATACACCAGTGTGGCGTCGGTGTGAACCAGTCCGTCACCAATACGCACACGGAGATCATTTTCCACACTTGTGAGGAGTTCCATTTCCGGTTTGGAACCAGCCTGCGTATGCCACTTCGCGATAATTCGACGCGTCGATCCAATGTTGGCACGAATCCGCGTCTCGGTTTGATTCGCTTCTCCCTGCAATTGCGTTGTTGCAACATTCGGAGTGAGTTCAATGGTCTGATCCGACTCTGGCACCGAGAGTTCAAATCGGGTGATGCCCACCGTCGGAACAGTCAATTCCAACGACTTGCCTTCCGGTGCTGATCGCACTTTGCTGATCAACTCCAACTGCACGCGATGTGTTCCCTGCTTCGGCAGCAGGAATTCGTAAGTCCCGTTTCCGGTTCCTCGCAACAGCACTTTTTCCGACATGCCATTCGCGTTGTCCGCGTCATCAACGACCGGATTGCCAGCTTCGTCCAGAGTTGTCACCGCTCCCAACGCGGCGTTGCCAAATTGTACAGGGATCATCGCGACCGGTTTTCCCAAAACCTGAATCGTGAATTCCGCAGAAATGACGGCGCGATTTTTCTGCACTTCCGCCGAGTAGGAAGCAGAGGTGATCACGGCAGAGGTTTTGGCCGTTTCGTCAATCGGTCGTGTTCCCCCCTGTGACTGTCTCCACAGACGCAGATATTCCTGATACGGAACAATCACGGTCGAAGTGTGCTGGTCGAGCGCCGTTTTCAGATCTTTGTAAGGAAGATAGATCAACCGATCGAGAAGTGTGGGCTCGCTCGAAGGCTTCGTCTCTTCAGCAGTGGACGCATCCGCATCACTGGTGACATCCGGCGGAGAAGGCTCTTGTGCGAGACTAAGGACCGTGCCACTGAGCACGAGGAGCATTACGAGACACCGAACAGCGAGATGGCAACCGGCCATTTTTTGCTTCCTGTCAATTTTCTGATTTCCCGCAGGTAATCAAGGTCACATCACATCGGAAACGCATCTCAAACGAGAGTTGGTCAAAATGCCATATTATTTTGAGATGGCTCTGGGTTGGAATGGTTTCAGAAATCTGCGATGACTGCGCAAAGTTGCGGATCTTAATTCCATCCACTGTTTTTGCGCAATTTGTGGTAGCTTTTTAATCCCCCTATCGTAACGGACCAGATATGGATTGGCAGCGCGGAAAACCGCCAATGTGAGACAATTCCGGAATAGTCAGACGGATTTTTTTCTGTGGCGGCTTGAGCCTCATTTGGAACTGTGATCGCAGTGTGAGGGCCGCTACAGTGAAAGGTGGCTTGCAATGGAGCGTATTATGCTCTTCTGTGGCGCGAAAATCGTCGTTTGACCTGTAAAGGCAAGATTCCCACGAGCGGGGAACCGTCACACCAGAAAGTAAACTGCTCCAGTGAGGGAAATCTGGAAATAGAAAAAGCGGCTGAGGAAGTCCTCAACCGCTTTTTCTCGTTGTAGTTTGGCAGGCTCGAGCCCTGCTGAATGCGAAGGCCGTTTACTTCTTCTTGGCGGTTTTCCGCTTTGCGGTCTTTCGCTTGGGCGCCGCTTTGCGTTTCGCGGGTGCTTTTTTCTTCTTGGCTGCTTTTTTCTTGGTGGTCTTCTTCTTCACCGTTTTCTTTTTGACGGCTTTTTTCTTGACGGTCTTCTTCTTGGCTGCCTTCTTTTTGGGGGCTGCCTTCTTCTTCGCTGTTCGCTTCTTCGCAGCCTTCTTCTTCACCGCTTTCTTGGCTGCCTTCTTCACTGTTCTCTTCTTCGTTGCTTTCTTTTTGGCCACCGTAAAATCCTCCTACAGAGCCAACATGGCTGCCTTGTCGCTGGCACCGGGCATTAAATCGACAAGGGCATGCCGGACAGAAATGAATGCCTCCCGCCCATCAATCCTGATGGACACACGGCAGGTTTTCAGTTTTGTTTGAGACGTCATCGTTGCCATCACTCAACACAAGAATGACGTCAAACGAACCGACAAACAGGTTACTGAAAAACCTGCACTGATTTGCTGCACATACTAAGCAATTGAAAAAATAACGCAAGGCATTTATTGCTTCGCACAATGCTCAAACATGTTGTCGTGTCGTGACTTCCGTCTCGCATGCGTAACGCAACTTTCAAACGGGCATATCAACATGCAAAACATGCGCAGCAACAAACCGCAAAAAAGTCTGTTTTCCCCGGGAAAAACGAATGTTTTTGTATACACTCGTTTTCTTCGCAACGCACAGTTTTACGACGACACGTAAACGTGCTGTGTTTTCAAGACTTGCAAACCGGCTGAAAAAAAGTTTACAAAAATTTTTGTCATTACGTGTTCGTAACACGTTTTGATCGCGCAACACATGTTGTTGTGCAATGAAGCGCGCGATATCCTGTTGGTCGTTTTGTTTGTGGGAACGATGAAAACGCACGACTTCCATGCGTGAAAGTGATGTGCTGATCGACGCTGCCTGTTGAATGACAACGGGAAGACAAAACCAGTTCCAGCTTATTCATGTTGTTTCAATTCGATGAAACTTCGGCAAGCACTTCCTGCATGTAATCGATACTCTGTCGCGCGATCGTTTCCGCGCCGGGTGAGTAGTTGAACACCTCGACCGACACCCAACCCAGGTAACCGCTTTCCAACAGCGCGCGAAAAATTGGCTCAAAATCGGTCTCACCCATACCCGGGCCGAGCAGATTGATATCATTCACATGAAAGTGGTGCGTTACATCGGCGAAGTCGGCGATCACTTTTTCGATCGAATCTGTTTCCGCCCCGAGCATCGCCTTGACGTCCTGGTGCAGCACAAAGTTGGGACTGTCGACCCGCTCAATTAACTGTCGAGCTTCTGCGCAGGTGTTCACAAAATCGGTCTCTTTTGGCGTCAAGGGTTCGAAACAGAGTTCCACGCCCCGCTCTTCCAACACCGGCATGGCAGCCCGAAACACTTCGGCCGCATTCTCCATCGCCTGTTCCAAAGCCATGCCGTCTTCCAGGTTACGCTGATCTGGCGATCCGAAAACCATCACTTTTCCACCCAAATCAGCACAGGTGTTTGCGAGGTCTTTGAGGTATTCCGTCGTTTTGGAGCGAACGGTTGCATCAGAGGTCGTGAGGTGCAATCCCTCCGTCTTCGCCAGCAGCCAGTGCAAGCCGATAATTTCCAGATGATGGATGCTGGCTGTGTCGCGCAATTTCTGCCGCTCGACCGAAGAGACATCTTTGATATCTGGTGCCAGTGTGAATGGTGCGACTTCGACACCACCGTAGCCGCATTGCTGCATGAACGCACATTGACGCTCCCATTCCCACCCCTCGAACAGCTCCTGGCAAAGTGCAAATCTCATGGTCTGTTCTCGTGTTGTGGTGGATGTTGGCAAGCCATCGGGAGAGTTGAACACATTCCGCCTTTTCCGTGATTCTAATAACAAACTGTCCGGCTTGAATCGATTTTGACGGTTGGGTGAAATCATCCGGTTCTAATCATCCGAGAATTTCGTGGAAATACGGGCTCAACTCAAGCCATGAAGTTTTTATGGCCGAACAAATAGATGAGTGCAAGGGTTTCGCGCTTTGCACGGGCAATCGACTGGCAGGAACTGCCGGTTGGCCCACCATACCGAAATGAACGGGGTCAAGATGCGACTCCGTTTTGCCAATATTAATGCCAACAATCACGGGCTCAACATCCCGAGTGGATTCAAGGACTGAATCGATGATTTACAAAAAATGGTTGTCCGCTGCCACCATGCTGGTGATGCTGGTTGCTGCGGCAAAGACGGTTGAGGCTGGCTACTGTGGTGGTACCAGTTTCCGTGTTTGCCCGACTTCAGCCTGTTCGCCCGTGGGTGATTACTGTCAGGCGAAAGCCTGCCCCACAACCTGTTACAAGGTTGTCAAAGATGTCGTCTGGGATCAGGTCACCGATGTCTGCTGCAAGCAGGTTTATGATACGATTTGCGAAAAGGTTCCCGTGACATGTTACAGAAATGTCACCGAAACCTGCTATCGCGAAGAGTGCTACACCGTTTGCAAGCCGGTTTACAAAACGTGCTACAAAACGGTGACTTATACGGTCAACAAGCCGGTACACAGCACCTGCTACCGTACGGAAACTTATACCGTTTCCAAACCGGTTTACAAGACCTGCTATCGCAACGAAACGTACACAATCCGCAAACCGGTCTATCAGACTTGCTACAAGGAAGTCTCTTACACCGTCCCCAGGCGGACTTACAAGACTTGTTATCGCGAAGTCTGCCACACAGCGTATCGTACGGAAACCAAAACCTGCTACCGCGATGTCTGCTACACCGTCTGCAAGCCAGTGACGGAATACAAGTGCATTACCGTCTGCGGTGGCGAGTGGCGAACCACAACGCAACATTGTCCCGGCCCAGTGATGACGAAAGTGATCCGCGATCCCGGCACATGGGAGTGGGACCCTTGTCTGTGTCGATGCGTATACAAACCTGGTTGCTGTCGCACGGTTCAGGTGCAATGCCCCGGCCGCACGATCTGCAAAAAAATCTGGTGTCCCAAGCCGGTGAAAAAGCGGATTGCCTGCACTCGTTATGTGCAGGGAGTGAAACGCTGCAAAGTGCCTTACACGGTTTGCCGTCAGGTGCCGTACACCGTTCGTAAAAAAATTCCTTACACCGTCTGCAACACTTCGGTTGAATGTCGTGTGAAACGCATTCCAATTACCACCTGTCATTACGTCACCGAATGCAAGACCCGTAAAGTTCCTTACACGGTCTGCCAGATTGTGCAGGAATGCCGGACTCGCAAGGTGCCGTACACGACTTGCACCTACGTGCAGGAATGCAGGACGAAGAAGATCCCGTACACAACTTGCACCTACGTGCAGGAAGTACGGAAACGCAAAGTGCCTTACACGACCACCCGCAAGGTTTGCTATACGACCTATAAAACCGTCGTGCGGCGAATCCCAAGAACCGTGAAATGCCGAACCACACGTTGTGTCCCACGGGTTGTCTGTCGCAAGGTGCCAGTCACCTGTTGCCCGCAGCCTTGTGCAACACCATGTCTGCAGCCCTGTGAAAACGGTTGCTCAACGGGCAAATGAGACTGATTTCAAATTGCAATTGAAAATCAACATCAATTCAGGCTGGGAGGGTTCCCCCCCCCGGCCTGTTTTTCATTCCACATCATCTGTTCCAGGACGACACTTCACCATGACGAGTCTGAATATCCTGCTGGTGGGTGATGAGTCTTCTGCGATGCGTACCCTGCAACAAATCGAGAAGACCGATCATAATGTCACCGGCGTCGTGACAACGGCTCCCGATGAAACAACCGTCCCGGCAGCATTGTGGAACTACGCCCAAAAGAAGAATTATCCGCGTTGGGATTCCCGTCTTGTCAAAGAAGCCAGTTTTGCTTCGATAGCGAGGGATCGGGCCATCGATCTGTTGCTCAACGTGCATTCGCTGTATCTGATCCATGATGATGTCCTTGCAGCACCGAAAATCGGCAGCTTCAATCTGCATCCCGGACCGTTGCCGGAATTCGCCGGGTTAAACACAGTCAGTTGGGCCATCCTCACCGGCGCAACAGATTATGGTGTAACGCTGCACGAAATGGTGGGGCGCATCGACGCCGGACGCATCGCCTACGAATCACGCTTCGTTATCACTCCGCACGAGACCGCATTGTCCCTCTATTCCAAGTGTCAGCGTGGAGGTATTCCACTGGTGATGCAGCTAATTGCACAAGTGGCGACCGACCCCTCGGACATTCCATTTCAGTCACAGGATCTCAGTCGACGGCGCTATTTCAGTGGCAAGTCTCCATTGGATGGTTTAATCGAGTGGAATCAACCGGCTGGGAAAATCGATGCCCTGGTCCGCGCCTGCGATTACCTTCCCTTCTCCTCGCCCTGGGGACATCCACTCGCCCTGGTTGACGATCGTGAACTCACCATCACAAAGACCTCATTGACGGGAATAACCTGCGATATCGCACCGGGAGAATCTCGTCTGGTCGAAAACAAATTACAGGTGGCCACGGCGGATGAGTGGTTGCAAGTCGACCGCGTATTGCACAAGGGCAAAAGTGTGCCTGTATAGAGCAGTTTCCCTTTTCGTGTGACGGTTTTCGCTCGTGGGAGCCTATTATTTACAGGCCAAACGGCGTACATCGCGCCACGGAAGAGTGTAATACGCTCTAATTGTGTGATCAGCATCGCATACCTCCACTGCACTTTCTGAAAGAAGATCGGGGGATACTGGAGATTGGGAGGTGGAACATTTTGCGAAAGTATAGCCCGGACGACTTGTACGGCCTGGTGCCGTCAGGCAGAGGCGGAATGTGAAAAATTAACTGCGTTGCACTGCTTTGTTTCAGAAGAGTAACGCAGTTCCGCATTGCCCTGTTTCCCTTGATGCACAATGCGGCTGTCCCATCTGATTCTTTTCCCGGCAGACAAACGACAGGAAGGTCCCTGCCCTATGGAAACTCACAGGCAAACGGCACGCGGAACGATACCTTACGAAAACAGCGCATGCTCTGCGACTCTCGGAAGGACAACTTACGACTTCACGTCCATGCACGCGAAGAATCGGTCCGTCGTCCACGACTCGATCCAATCTCGCAACTCTTCCGGCAAGGGGAATTGGACATCGTTTTCATCCGACCAGTAAGAGAGCCGTTCGAGAGATTCTCCAACAGTGAAACCGGAATGAAAATCGGAAAGCAAATGAAATTGCCGCGCTGTCAGTTCATGGCAAAGACACTCTTTTTGCGAACGGACGACAACCAGCCAGGTTGCTTCCGGTGCAGGATGGTCTTCTTGCGACATCGCTCTATTCTGTTGGTTGTTAGAAGCGGAACTGCCGCTTTCCCGGTGAACAGGAAAGTCCGCATGAAACAATCGCAACCGCGACGATGTCACCAACCTGGCGTCCATCCATTTTGCAGGGGTGATGGAACGCAACTCGGCGAGTGTTACCGTTTCCTTCACTGCGGAGTCTGATTGTGCGACTTCCGCCATGAGTTCTACAAACGCGATACGCTGCTTTTGGAATGCGGTCAGATCGGGTGTCTTGTTTGCGGTATGGGAGTGATCCATCCAGTTGTGAAGCTTTGAGTAATTGCCTGTAAAACTCTGAAAATTGGTGGCGTTATCCAAGATGGGGCTTGAAATGGTTTGGAGGATGGAACCAAACCATTTCAAGTTGCCTCTTTGTTTTTTCCACCACTTTTTTCATAAGTGATGTAGAAAGCAGCCTCATTGCAAGAAAGACGACCACCCCTGTAAGGGACTCGTAGAACACAACGATCATTGCCCTGTTTACGATAGACGAGTATAGACGTAGCGCAACCGTACGGTTCGGATCTGATGTGGGAAATTCTTCTCGGGGCTTGCTTTCTTGTTCTTCATCGGAAACAAGGTAAGCAAAAAATGTGACAAAATTGAGCTGGTTCGCTGATTCACAGAGATTGTCAATAAGCTCCAGTCCCTGTTGAACTGAAGGGTCGTTTAGGCATTTGTTCTGCTTTGCATCTCTAATTGCGTGCAACTTGATTTTCAACAGGTCATGACGCAGATTCGCACCTCTGATCAACACCCACATGACATAAGCGGCGACCCCTGATAGCATTGCTGACCCAATTGCAATTTCAATCATTGGATTCATTGGTCTCACTCACCGGTTTTTCTTCAGACGAAAGTTCTTTATCAATCTGTCTTTGTGTAGAGGATGCCTTAAATTTGAGGTATCCCAAGTATAGACTGAAAAGCACAACAACGGTTCCCGTAGGACCAAAAATTACAAGCCAAGGTGGGGTGTCAAGTATTTTCTCGACCGCCAATGCTACCCGCCACACTACAAATGCAACAGTCACACAAACTACCACAACACGAATGGTAGTATGCCGTTCAACAATTTTGGCCCGTCTTTCTTTCCATGACATCCATCAATCATAATTTCAAGTCATCTTCAAATCCAACGAAAAAGGGCTTAGACAGCCTCATTTTACCCACATTTATTGTATGCAGTTTGACCTGGGCAATCTCCAGCAAGTTCCATGCCAATCGGAAATTCAAAATGCATCGCTGCCATCCATCATGTCCCGTGGTCGTTTGCTGCGTCAGCAACTCAAATTATGGAAAGCATGCTGCAGAATTTGCGTCTGCTCTTCGGACGCGGAAGGTTCCGGCAAATGGAAGAACGCAATACCCAAAATGACGTACACCGCCAGCAACAGCAGGCCTTCCATCCAGTTGGAAACCCCGTCGTAGGCGACCAACCCGACAATCAGGACTGAAACAATCACGGCCATTACTTCCATTGTGCTGAAGACGAGATCCAATCTGTGATGAAACATTGGCAGATAGCTGATGAAAACAAGCAGTGGTGCGACGAACAATACGATTTGAATCGAAGAGCCAACGGCAATTTGATATGCCAATTCCATGTGGTTTTTCATCGCCACCAGAATGGCCGTGGAATGTTCCGCCGCATTGCCGACGACGGCGACGATGATCACGCCGACAAAAATCTCCGACCAACCGAGGCTTTGCCGCGTCTCGGTAATCGCATGAACCAGAAATTCGCTGATCACCGCGATCCCGGTCGTGGCAGCAAGCAGCACGGCAATGGAAACCCATTGTGGCCAGAGACCTTCCACTTCTGCGAAATCGACACTCTTTTCGTCGTCCGTTTCCGCTTCATGGCCATGCCCAGCCGAGTAAAGGTGCTTATGTGTGATCAGACTGAAGACGAGCATCAACAGATATGACCCGAACAGGACGACGCAGATTTCGAGGCTGAGCGTTTTTTCCAAACTCAATTGATGGACCGTCAGATGCGTGTGGAACATTGCCGGGACGAGCAGCCCGACCGCCCCCAAAGCCAGGAGTGTGGCAGACATGCCGGCGGCGGTGGCGTTGAAAGTCTGACGCCGATGCTTCACGCCCCCGCACAAAAAACTGAGTCCGAGCACCAGCAGCACATTTCCCAGAATACTGCCGGTGATCGAAGCTTTGACGACACCAATCAGTCCTTCTTTCAACGCGACGATGGCGATGATCAATTCCGCCGCGTTGCCAAACGACGCATTCATCAATCCGCCAATTCCAGGACCGAGTCGATGGGCAATCATCTCCGTGCTTTTGCCCATCAATCCTGCTAACGGAATGATTGCCACGCAGGAGCAGACGAAAATGGTGACAGGGTTGCCATGTGTGAAATGCAATCCTGCCGAAATCGGGACAAAGATCAGCAGCAGATTCAGCCAGCCGACCCTCTTCAGAAATTCCATCGTTGTCCGTTCCTGTTGTTATTCAGAATCATCGCAGAATTCACCGCCTGCTCTATTTTGCGAGGCGGTAACACATCAGCGTATCCTGCTCGCGCAAAAACAGTTTGTCTCCCACAACGACCGGATGAGCCCAGCACTTCCCTTTGATGACCGGTGGCGTGAACGCACCTCTCATATTGTATTTTTTCGGCGTTGCTTCGATGAGAACCACCGGGCCAGATTCATAACGGAAGATGAGATGGCCATCGACATACATGACCGCTGCCGAGCCGCTCCCTTCCCCCCGGATGCCATCCCCCCAGACGACTTTGCCAGAACGCACTTCGATGCAGACGGGAAAACCTCTGCCGTGACCGCGACCGCAATAAATGTGGTCGCCCACTTTCACCATGCCACCATGATGGTTCTGCATCGTTTTGGCATTGAGGAAGTATTGTTCGGTCGCTTTCACGCCATTGCCTTCCGCCTCAAGTTTCAGCAATGCAGAACCTGTTCCATACCCGGACGAAACAAAGATATCGTCGCCGGAAGGAACGGGTGTCGGAATGTTGGCGGTCCTGTTGGCTACGCCGGTGTAGCTCCAGAGAACTTCACCGTTACTCGCCCGCACGCCCATCACACCACCACCAAGCAGTTGTACATACTGTTTCACACCCGCTCCGTTGGAAACCACGATCGACGAATAACCGGCACCGGTCTTCTTCGGTTTTTTACCATCAGGTGTGATGAAATCAGGCATGGCAGCTTTCCAGACCAGCTCACCCGTCGTCCTGTTCAACGCAACAATTGCCGCGTACTTTCCGCCCGGGGTACAAAGGACCCAATCCCCATCTACCAGCGGCGATTCCGAATACCCCCAGCCGGACATCATCTTGCCACCGAATTCCTGGAAACTCTTCTTCCAGACAACTGATCCGTCACTCACTTTCAGGCAGACGATCGAACCATCGGAAGGAACAGCGTAGAGGTGATCACCATCGACAGTTGGTGTCGTGCGAGAACCGCCGTAACCATGCTTCGGAATCGTATCGGTGACGGTGGTTGACCAGAGCTGACTGCCATCCTGTGCGCTCAATGCAATAATCGCCTGGCCATCGGAAAGATTGCCCGATGTAAAAATTTTTCCGTCAACGACCGAGACGCTTGCGTAACCTTTTCCCAGCCCTTCAACCTGCCACTCCAGTTTGGGCGGTTTGCTTTCCCAGTTGGTGTTTACCGAAGTCGCGGGAGAATGCCCATCACGATTGGGGCCACGCCATTGTGGCCACCCCGTCGGTGCCGCTGCAGAAGCATGGTTGATTGACAGCCCCACGAAGAGCAATGCGACAACGGGCAGGTTTCGGAATTGAGCGGGCAGGCGGATCATCGCGGGACTCCTCATCAGGTGGGACAACATGCCGGCAGATGCGAATCGGAACGATTTGCGGACTGGTGATTGCGATGATTCAGGCATCGATACAGCCACATCGTTGTTCGTGTTCAAGTCGTTCGTGTTCAAAGTGTACTCAACACCGAAAACGACCGCAAACGCGCGGCGGCATGTTGCTGGAGATTCACTCTCGGAGCAACGTGGAATTCAACATGCGCGATGTAGCAGAAAGCGATGTTGATATCTAAGAGCGGGCGTCATGCAATTCAGGGCAGGTGGCGGGGAGTTGCACTGCGGGCGGTCGTTTCTTCCCCACGACGATTGACCGATGCGGGAATATTGGGAATGTATTCCAGGTCCGCACCGGCATCGGAACCATCGGTTGCCCCTTCAATGGCCGGGTTTGGGAATTCCTCGCGCGTAAACAGCGTGAAATCGGTCGGCTGAACTTTGATTAACTCGTCGATCAACCAGGAGGTCTTCCACTGAATCATTCCCCGCCTGGAACCATTCACATCGTATTCAGCCACGAAGTCGGTGAAATCAAGTTCCTCCGTCTCGACCGACTCCGTTGTATCCTGTCCGACGATCATCATACGGAATGTCTCGAACTGGTCGTAGTAGTTGTTTTGCCCCTGCCAGACAACCTGCCTCCGCAAATCCTGCATATCGCTACCACGAAGTTTCATCAACTCGTGTGTTGTGTTCGTTGAGAAAATGTTATTACGGGCAGCGACGTTGATTTTCAGCAGGTCGCGCGAAGGCATGCGTCCGGAATCCAGCGCAATCAACCCCTCTCCGGTCACACAGGTCAGGTCTTCAAGCGTCAGCTTGAGGATCGCATCGCCGGGCGATTCATCGTTACCGGTGAGATTGACCAGAGATTCTTCGAGAACAACGAGCGAATTCCGCATATCGATGGAAACCGGAATCGCCGTCTTTACAGAAAAACCGTCGCTGATCGACCGAATGAACGATTTCTCAATCGAGATTTCCGCCGCACGGGACGACTCAATTTTGCCATCACCCATGCCTGGCGCAAGATCGATTTTGGAAACATCCCCCCCCAAAGTCGAACCAAGATCAAACAGCGCAGCCGGGCGAGCGCTGGTGTTGTTCAATGCGATACTCACACCCTGCAAACGAATTGAATGTCCGCCATTGGTGAAGAACAACGCCCATTGATCCCCTTCAGCAAGTGGGACCGATTCGTCGACCGTGATATCCAGATCGATATTGATCAGCGCGACGGATGCGTTCTCCAACTGAATGAAACGGACATCAAAACTGTCAGGCGAATCGTTCGGTTCGCGTCGAAAGGTAATCGTTGGGCGGTAATCCTTCGCCGCGCGAATGGTGATTTTCTTATTGGCAATGCGGATTGGCTTTTCGCTCGTACTCCGGCGACCGTTGTAGCGCAACTCGATAATGTCGCCATCCTTTGCATCGTTGCAGGCAGCCTCCAATGTCGGGTAGGGTGACGGAGCGGCTTCCCCATTGGTGTCCAGCACGGCAATGGCCGGCAGATTTTCGACTGTTGCCTCGGGAAGCGGGTTCTTCAATTCGGGTGGCTCGGTGGTTTCCGTTGTCGCAGGGGGGGCGGTTCGGGCAACAGTCGTCCCCGGGCCATTGTCTTTGTCGGTAGCCGGGCTGTTGTCCTGCCCCTTCTCCGCTTCGGATGCCGTTGTCGTTCCTCCTGCTGAAGCGTTGTCTGGCGGATCGTTCGGAGCCGCATTCACGACGTTTTCATTCGACTGGACATTGGCATTTTCCGACGGTCTGGTGTTGGTCCCGACCGCGCTGGGCGGTTGATCATTCCCTTTCTCGGCTTTGGAGGCCTTGGGGTTGCCAGAAACAGTTGGCGGGTTATTGCCGACAGGTGCAACGCTTCCCGGCTGATCAATGTCGGGAACAGGCTGCGTGAGTTCATCGCCACTTTTTTCGACATTTCCGGCAGCGTATGGGTTTCTGGGACCACTGTCAGCCTTCTGTTCAGCCATGTTGGATGGTGCGGTACCAGGCGTGTCAGCACCAATTGATGGGAATCGTTCGAGTAACAACACGATCAGCAGCAGGGCACCAGCGGTTGCCATCCAGCCAAGATGCTTTTCCCAGAATCGCAGTCCTTCATCTCGACCGGAATGCCAGACCAGCCCCTCCGGATTGACTCCCCGCAGCCCCATCGCACGTACCACCTGCATCAGATCACGAATAAGCAAATCGGGCGTAGCGTAGCGGCTTTTGGGATCACTCGCCATCATTTTCCGCACGATGTGTGACAACTGCGGAGGAACCTGACGATTTCGTTTGGCGGGATCCGGTGCCTGTTTCCCCTGATGATCCAGCAGCTTCTGCAGGACCGTCCCTTCCGGGTAAGGGGGCTCACCCGTCAGCATGTGGTATAACGTGCAGCCAAGTGAGTAGATGTCACTCCGCACGTCGACATTCCGCGGATCTTTCGCCTGCTCAGGAGAGATATAGTCAAATGTTCCCAGCGTCGTTCCGGCAACTGTCAGATCGCCAACTGAGTCGGTACTTTTCTTCCGAGCCAACCCCAGGTCCACCAGCTTGGCGCGGCCTTGAGGTGTGATGATGATGTTGGATGGTTTGATGTCGCGATGCACAACGCCGTTGGCGTCGGTGTGGTTCAGTGCCCAGGCGATCTGCAGCGTGTAGTTGACAGCATCTGCCGGATCGAGCCGACCATGCTCCTGTATCAATTCCCGAATGTTGTTACCAGTCACATATTCATAAGCGATAAACGGCAGGCCGTGATCCTCACCCACATAGAAGACACGGGCGATGTTCTCGTGATCCAGACGAGCTGCAGAACAGGCTTCATTCTGGAATCGACTGACGGTGGCCGGATCGCCGGTCGTATCGGACGTGAGAACTTTCAACGCAACCGAACGCTTCAGGCGTTCGTCGGTCGCTTTGAAGACACTCCCCATGCCGCCCGCACCGATCCGCGACTCGACGATGAAATGGTCGAAACGAATACCAGCAACACCTTGATCAGACTGATCGAGTTCTGCGGGAAAGAGCCGTCGCCAAATACTCTGAGCCGGACCTTCACCATGAATGCTCGACCCTCCCTGTCTGGATTCGGTCCGGATGACAGTCTTGGGGCCACTGTTATCTTGCGTAGAGACCTTCCCTGACCCCAGACTCCCGGAGAGAAATTCAGGAATCGGTCGAGAAGCACCTGAATGGGATGAACCACCACTTGATGACATGAAGACTCAATAAATTCCGACGCCAGGTCGGCGCGATGCAGAGCCATTCCCGCACCGAGACGATGGACGCTCAATAGTTTTTCACACCCCCCGGTTCTGAGTGATCCGGATGATGTCGATCGATTATCTTTGTACGGCAAGGGGGAATAAAGGCGACGAGAAAAAGTGGGAAACTTCTGCCGCCCGAATCTGATATCGCTCAGCCGAATGGCGATGTTGAATCGAATTCAGACATTATCAATGATTTTGAGAACACCCCCGTTGATTGCCTGGAAATACTGTTCCAGATTCTTACAGAGATCGCGTGTGAATTCTCCGCTCTCAAGAACCTGCGCTGCAAGGTTGCGAACTGTCACGACTTTCACTTCACCCTGCGAGCGCCCTGTCCCTGTTTTGTTGACATGAACCAGGCCACGAAGGTTTTCGATTTTGGGGATCATATTCCGTTCCAGGTGATCCAGCAGCTCGCGCGTTTCCCGTTCCGCTTCTGTAAACTGTTCGCGGAGCGTTAACTCATTAACTGGTCGTTTCGCCACTGGCTCCCCTTCAATTCTCTGTTCTCACATGTGTATTATAGGATGATTCACGCGTACACAGCGAGACGATTTTGCTCAATCCGCAACATTTTGACGCAGGTTTCTGTTTTGCGGTTCCCTCGAATTCGATCGTTTGTGGGCTTGACCATCAGATTCTGGAACTCCATTCGACATAGACTTTTATGAAAATCCTTCTGCTGGCGGATATCCATTCCAATTGGCCCGCATTGGCCGCAATTCACGAGTCATTCGACGCCTGCCTGTTTGTCGGCGATCTCGTTGAATATGGTACCGATCCCGTTCCCTGCATTGAATGGGCAAGGGAAAATGTGACCGCCGGAGTGAGAGGCAACCACGATCATGCCGTCGCACAGAGAATTCCCACACGCGATGGAAAGGGCTTCAAACGTCTCGCGGATGCCACACGCCCCTTGCATTGGGACCTTCTCGACGGGACGAATCTCCATTACCTGGCTCGACTTGCAGTCAACAAACGGGTGACTCTCGGCGGACAGACGTTTCACCTGGTCCATGCCACGCCACGCGATCCACTCAACGAGTACTTGACGAACAATCCCTCGGGCTGGGCTGACCGTCTGGACAACAACGATGCCGACTTTGTCTGCGTAGGGCACACACATCTCCCATTTCATATCGAACTGGACGACCAGCAGGTGATCAATCCTGGCAGTGTTGGACAGCCGCGAGATGGAGATCCACGGGCATCTTACGCGGTTATCGAAGATGGAAAGGTTGAACTTCGTCGAGTGGAATACGATATCGATTTGACGCTCAATCAGATGCGCAAGACGGGTCTTGAAGATTGGGTTCTTGAATTGACCGAGGCCGTTCTCCGCACTGGTGGCAGGATCTACGATCAACTCACGTCCGAGTCCACCGATTGATGAATGGCCACCACGACGGAATCGGTTGGACATCTGACGTTTGTATCGGTTTTGCAGATTGTTCGCCACATCCGACTGTCACATCGAGATATGCCATAACATGAAATGCAACATACAGTAAAGTCCTCATGCCACGCACCGTCATGCAAATTTTCCCGTTTTGGATTTGAGAAACCAGGACGCGACGCGGTAAAATAAAAATTGTTTCAATTGTTTGTTCGCAATCCATTCTTTCTGCACGTCCGTTCGTTCCGATTGCGGGACATTCCGTCTCGTGTTCGCATAGAAAACGACAATAATTCGACCAGTATCTCGATACCACCTGTTGGCAGGTCCACCGGTGTACGGGATGGTGTGTCGGATTCGTCGACTCTGGATTGAATGCTGAGTGAACAAGACAGGTTATCGTTTGGGAGCAGATAAGATGAATCGTCCATTGATGGCAAAAGACTTCATGGTCACGAGACTGGTGACACTCTCACCCAATCTGGATGTGTACGATGCAATCAACATGCTTTTGAGCAACAAGATCTCTGGTGCGCCGGTGATCGACGAGGATCGAAACCTGTTGGGCGTATTGTCGGAACGATGTTGCATGCGGGTGTTGATCGATGCCGCCTACGAAAACATGCCAACCACCGAAGTCCATTCCTTCATGGTTCGGGATGTCCCGACGATTACCGAAGAGACAGACCTCCTGAGCATCGCGCAGATGTTTTACGATTCGACCGCCCGGCGTTTGCCGGTTGTCCGAGACGGAAAACTGGTTGGGCAGGTCAGTCGACGTGACATCCTTGCTGCGATTCAGAAACTTCATTCGATCGCCCCCTCGGATGTTGGGCAATCCAGGAGCGATCTGCTATACCTCAGTTCTCTGGTGGAACGGAACGAAGCGCCGATTTCCTGAGACTTCATCTCATCTATTACACTTTAATATCGTGATGGTGCAATTCGTGTTCGCTTGCCTGCAGGCAATGTTTTTGCTGGTCGGGTGAATTGTTTTTGCCGATCAACAGGTTGCGCCAGACCAGTCCGGGGAATTTCAGGTGCCCAGCACGCTCATTGTTATTCCCGCCTTCAATGAAGAGGCGGCGCTCGCCACGACGATCGATAATCTACAGTTCCTGTCCGATGATTATGAAGTTCTCATCGTCAACGATGGTTCCGCAGATCAAACGCGATCCATTGCCGAATCGACGAAAACGTCGAGTCGGCTGAAAGTGCACGTCCTGTCGCTTGCGATCAACTGTGGCATTGGTGTCGCGGTTCAAACCGGTTACCTTTTCGCCGTCCGACAGGGTCTCTATCAATACGTCATTCAGTTCGATGCGGACGGACAGCACCCCGCCGAAGATATTCCACGGCTGGTGGAAGCGTGCGAATCGCAGGGGCTGGATCTGTGTGTCGGTTCCCGATTTCTCGATCTGAAACGGAGCGGGTATCGCTCGACATTCCTGAGGAGAATGGGAATCCGGTTTTTCGCACGTTTGGTCTCCGGCCTTTCTCGCACGAAAGTCACCGACCCCACCAGTGGTTTCCGCTGTGCTGGTCCTCGGGCATGGAAAGCATTCGCGCGCCGGTATCCCGATGATTATCCCGAGCCGGAAACGCTTTTCTGGTGCGCCCGACACCGTATGAAAGTGGGCGAGCTTGCCGTCTCCATGTCCGCCCGACAGGGAGGCATTTCATCCATTCGCATTAAACACAGCGTGTACTACATGCTGAAAGTGACCATCGCCATATTTGTGGATCGTATTCGCCGCAAGGAGCCTCTCCAATGACTGCCGAACGCCTGATGCTGTTGGCCGCCATCCTCGCATTTCTGCTGACGATTGAATTTGTACGCAAACGAACATTGCGGGAAAAGTACGCGGTTGCCTGGTTGCTGGTCGCAACCGGTCTGCTGATTCTGGGCGTCTTCCCGCAGTTGATTATGCTGATTGCGGACCAGGCACGTCTGGCTTACCCGTCAGCCGTGTTGTTTGCCACGTTGGGTATGATCTATGTCTTTTCGATGTCGGTTTCAGTGTCACTTTCACGCCGCAGACATGCTTCGCTGAAACTGACACAGGAAGTCGCGTTGCTCCGATATGAATTGGAAACCCTTCGCGCACAAATTGACGGTCGAACAAACGTGGCAGACCACGAATCGACCGAATCGGGTTCGGCGTGATGAGAAATGTTTCTGGAGCAGTTTCCCTTTTCGTGTGACGGTTCTCGCTCGTGGGAGTCTGCGTTTGGCAGGCCAAAAGACGATTTTCGCGCCACAGCGCCACAGGAAGAGCGGAATACGCTCTATCGCCGGATGCGTAACCGAACCGGCTGGATTCCATGCACATGAATCACGTCCGCACCGAGGAAGGGTTGGAAGAATCGCTGACCAAGGACACCCGCTGGCTGTCCGACAAAAGCCTCCAGATTCACGCCTGGAGTCGTCGGATGCAAATAGGCGAGCAACTGCCCCGTTGGTGCGACTAACACATACCGTGGCCGTCCAAACATGCCGAACGGTGTCCGTGTCACAATCCCTGCACCATCAAACCTGGGCAGAGTTTGCGTTGCAGGCGGAGCGGGCGTTGATTGTGTGGCTGGAGCTGGTTGCTGTGGTGCATTTGATAATGGCTCGGGGTTGGTCGGCTGGGGGGCCGGGGCCTGAACGGTTTCATCCAGTTGAGTCTGCGTTGGCAATTCGGTCGGTACAGGAACGCTTTCCTGGATTGATTCCGGGTGTTGCTTAATTGGAACCGACTCGACCGAAGCCTTATCGGGCTCGGGAACAGGAACGTCAAATTGCAACTCCGTATCGGCGGGTGATTCGACGACGTCACCAAAGGGGTCATCTTCCGCAGACTCGATCACGGGCGATTTTAGCGGCAAAGGCAGATCCTGCTCGTCGCTGGGCGGAAATGCGTGTTCGATCGAACCAGGATCAGGAGCAATCGGTTCGGCGTTGAATATCGGCTGTTCACCCGAGTTGGTGACGAGCGGTTCCGGTTGCAGTTCCGTCTGCTGGTTGGACGAATCGGGAATCGGTTCCAGACCGGTAATTCGTGCACCGTGCTGCATCCTCAACAACTGGGCATCACGCTGATCGGTCTCCTTCGTCAAACGAACGAAGTCGTCATACTCCCGTTTGATCCCGCGATACTTCTCCAACGACTGCAGCCGCACGTTGATGTTGCTGACCATCATTGGTTCGTCGGAGAGTTCCTTGAGCATCGCGTAGTCCTTTTCAATACTGTCCAGATCCCAATTGCCCGCGTCGCTTAACAGCATGTCCCGGTAACGGGTATCAATCGCCTTGAGTTGCATCCGGCTGGCAACGAGTTCATCGATCTTCGGCATTGCCTGTCGTTCGATGTCCTTCGCACTGAGCGAAATCACCGGGCGTTCGACCAGTTGGTTTTGTGTTTGCGGTCTTGTCGATTCCAGCGGATCGAGCGGGCTTGGCACGGGACTGGAATTGTTCTCCACCACGCGCTGAGTGTTGTTCTGTTTTTGCACACCACTTTCCAAAGCCGAGCGCTGGGGATTCCGTTCCGCAACCGAAGGAGGAAATGCGTACGGATCGTTTTCCTTTTGCTGTTTGGCGATCCGATTCAGCGGCGTGATGAATTGCCCGGGAACCCAGCGGTATTCTCCTTTGGGCGGGAGAATTTTGAGCATTTGCAAAGGTCCCCGTTCGGTCGTGAATGTCTTCTCACCGACGATTTCGACTTCATCACCTTTGGACAATCGACGTTGCTCGACGTCGCGCGCATCGCCCAAATTGCTGCCGACGCGAACGATCACCTGATTCTCGGTCAGCACGCCTTTGTTTTCACCTTGTTGTTGAATGTACTGAGCGCGAATCCAACTGAAGCTTCCCTCGGGAGGAGTGATCATGTACCACCCGCCCGGATCGTGACGATGTACCATGACACTCGCTCCGGCGTCGAGCCGTTGCGTGGGATAGTAGCGATTGCCCGGCCCGCTGCGCACATACACGTCATTGGCATCGACGCGTGCTTCATACGGGAAGTTTTGCTTCGCCCCGTCGACGTCAGACGAAGACAGGAACATCGCGCCCAACAGGGCAAACAGAACGGTAAGAGGGTGACGAGAATTCATGCAGACTATCTCCGGGTCGGGAGGCGCAAAGACCGTGCGCGGATGCAACAACGACCGACTTCCATTGAAAGTGTAAACCCAGATTGGTGGGCAGGAGGGAACAATTTGAGGCAGGAGAGAAGGAACGCGGAGTCGCGCGAGAGGAGCGTTTTAAGAGATGCCGATCAGACCGGCAAGACAAGTCGTGCCAAACGTGCTGACGCTTTGTAAATCTTGCCAGTATCAACGTCGAAATCTCGCCCTGCTGTCGTAAACCCAAAGACATCAATGGACTACAACTCCAGCAGATATCGACCTGCCAGACGTCGGCTCGGCGCACAATTTGACGCAAGTTTACCCTGTTTACCAGGTCGGCAATTTCCGCCTATCAGCGACAGATGGCCGAACAATCGCGAAAATGCTGTGCCAGTCGTAACTACGAAAACAGTCGAAAACAAATTGAGCAGCAACTTCGACCATCAAATGCTCCTAATCATCAACGATTTCAGACCGTCCACCTTGAATGTCAAAACCAAAAACTCATCAAAGAGCCAAGAATTGCACTCCCTGGGTAACCCGTTCCCTCTCGTCGCTCCTTGATCGTGAATCGATCTGACGGATGCAAAATTGCTGTGAAAAAGCACCCCGACCACTTTTTCTGATCGAGGTACTTGTTGCGGAGAGATGCCCTAAGGCTTTTTGGACTTAACTAGAAAGCGAAATGGCTGCCCATCGCGCCGTCGTATCATCTTTCCGCTTCGCCAGTGGCGCACCTCCATTTTTGATATCCAGCGATATCCCTTTGGCGCATAGCGCCTCCTTGCGGATCTCATGACCCGATCTCCTTATCAGAGCTTGACAAGAAAAGAGGCGCGTGCGAGACTGTTTGCAGATTAAGGGGCGCACCGCCTCTACCAGCGGGTGCTCTGTTACCCGCTGGATGTGCTGCATTGCGTAGGTAGCATTGCTGTACAAAGAAGCCGGACGAGTAACGGTCGTCCGGCTTCCCTTTTCAATCGAACATTTCCTCCAAAATCTGCTCGGCATGTGCAATGCCACGGTTGTTTAGGCGGTATCGGGCGCTTTTACGATTGCCTCCCGTTACGACGAGTTCACGGTGCGGGGCAATTGTCAGGCTGACTCGCTGAATTTGAACGCCACTTTGCCTCGCTGCTTGGGTAACTTCGACGGACGGAACAGTATCTTGCTGGTTCAATTGAAGATATCCGTAAAGGATCAAAATCAATGCGTCAGCACTACGTTTTTCCGTTTGTGGAAGCATGTTAAGAGACACCACTCCATCGCTTGCCTGTTTAAAAACGTCCTTCAACCTCTTCTCAATAGTAAGGCAATCTCTTTTCTCCGACGGCAAATTTGCACCAGATTGCAACCCTTGAGTTTCCTCAGCAACCCTTTCTTCGCCGTCACCCAACTGCGTCAAAACACCTTTCAATTGCTTGCTGTCACTCAGGCACCCCATAAAAAGATCAAACTGGTCGCGCACAACATCTTCCGGACCTTCGGCCTCAAATTCTGCTTGCCCAACCTTAACCCGCAACTTATACGCTTCCATCTCCACAACCCTCATCAGAACACAAGAACAGGACCAAGCTGTAACGGAGCGGTCCAACTTCAAAAATCTTACAAAGCAAGAGCTGACACTGCAATACTAAAATCTCAATATGCGTTTTTTGTCAACCGCTTTGACAGCCATTGCCTTGATGATTGCGTAAGCCTTGCGTGTCTTTCAGGAGAAGGTTCTCAGCAAGCACACACGTCAATACGATGCCCTCAACTTCATTCACGAGTTCATTACTCGCCTCTGTGTAACTTTTGTGGTGAATTTCTCTGCAGAATGCAGGGGTGTCCTGACGGGATTTTTATGTATTGGGGGGGCGACACGCTTTGAGATATGACTCTTCAGGTAGAACAGCCTGAGATGGTCAATGCAGCAACGGGCTGGCGATCTCATCCAGGGGCATCGGGCCAAACCATTCCCGATTCTGATTCGTCTGATACGCCAGATCGTTTGTACAATCGAGGCAGGTGAGAAACTTCCCGCCGCAGGCCCAGGTGTCGATACAACACCAGCCGTCAAATACAGCTGGCTTGCCAGTCACCAGTCGGGTATGTCCACACACCACCCGCTTGCCCGACATGTGGGGCGATTCACTGCCAGTCAGGTGATGCCACCTCAGCCATTTCACCTGCTGCTCTGCCACAGGAACACCCGGTTCGAGATTCGCGTGAATGAAAATCTCGGTTTCGGTTTCATAATAATCCAAAGCGTTTTGCATGAAGCTGAGATGGTGATCGGGAATCAGGCCGAACCCGCCGCCGTAGGAGTCGAGCGTCTCCTGCCCACCATAACGGAGCCAGGCGTTGCCCCATTTGCCTCCGGTATAGGCATCGAGCATCATTTCCTCATGATTACCCATCAGGAAGGTGACGTTCTGTTCGATGCTCAAATTGATGATAAGATCGAGTGCACGTTTGGAATTCGGCCCCCGATCGACGACATCGCCAAGAATGACCAGCATATCGTCGGACGTGAGTTCGATTTTCGAAAGCAGCAGATCGAGCGCGACATCGCAGCCATGCACATCCCCGATTGCCAACACCCGCCCCGATGAGTTGCTCATCGAATGGCCCTTCAATATTCGCGTGGCGTGATGGTGGCCTGAACCCGGCTCGGCAGCCCGGCAATGCGCAGGAAACCCTCGGCATCGTCCTGATTGTATGAGCCGCCCCCTTCCATGCTGGCCACTTCCGCATCGTACAGACTGTTTGGGCTGGTGCGGGATACCGTCAGAATATTCCCTTTGTACAAATCGAGCGTCACTTCACCGGTCACCGTTTTTTGTGTCTGCTGATTAAAGGACATCAGCGCATCCATTTTGGGCGTGTACCAGTAACCGTAATACACCATCTCCGCCACTTCGGGAGCAAGACGGTCGCGCAGATGGACCAGATCGCGATCGAGCGTCAATTCTTCCAACACATGATGGGCGGCATACAACGTGGTCATGCCCGGCGCCTCGTATACGCCGCGGCTTTTCATGCCGACGAATCGGTTTTCGATGATGTCGATTCGCCCGATGCCATTGCGTCCGGCGATTTCATTTAACTGCAACACCATCTCTTTGGCGGTGACGTCGTTATCATTGAGCCTCACCGGAACGCCCGATTCAAATCCGATTGTCACCCGTTCGGTTTTGTCGGGAGCTTCCTGTGGCGAGATGGTCATGCCGAAATCAACCACTTCCACACCGTACACTTCCGGGTCTTCCAGCTTGCCCGCCTCATAACTGATGTGCAGACAGTTTTCATCTGAACTATACGGCTTTTCGACCGACGCCTTGACCGGAATCCCCTTTTCTTCGCAATAGGCGATCATCTCCGACCTTCCCGGAAATTGTTCGCGAAATTTCGGAATCCGCCAGGGGGCAATCATCTTGATATCGTGCTGGAGCGCCTCGGCTGCCAGTTGGAACCGACATTGATCGTTCCCCTTGCCTGTCGCACCATGAGCAAATGCTTCAGCCCCGACTTCCCGGCCATATTGCAGACATGCCTTGGAAATTAAGGGCCGGGCAATGGACGTCCCGAGCAGATAGAGTCCCTCGTACCTGGCCTGCCACTGCAGTACAGGGAAGGCAAAGTCACTGCAGAGTTCTTCGGTTACATCGATGATGCGAGCCGAGGCGGCTCCATTATCGTGTGCCTTCTGCATGATGGCTTCGCGGTCTTCGCACGGCTGGCCAAGATCGATATAGGCACAATGAACGTCGTAACCTTCATCCTGCAACCACCCAAGTATGACGGACGTATCGAGACCACCCGAATAGGCAAGAATACAACTGGACATGGGAACGGAGACTCCACGTTTACAGAAATTCGATGCGTTGAGATTCTGCGATTATAGGCAGCACAGTGCGAGAATACAGGCGTCGCGTAACGAAAAAAACCGCCCCGAACTGACCGAGGCGGCATCAATTGCGTTCAGATTGATCCGTTACCAGTTACGCAGTCGCGAGGCGTTCCTCTTTCTCGGCCCGGCGGCGTTCAATCACTTCTTCCTGAATGTTCTTGGGGACCTGCTTGTACTTCAGAAATTCCATGCTGAAGGTCCCTTTACCCTGCGTCATCGAACGAAGTTCGTTGGCATAGTCGAACATCATCGCCAGCGGGACTTCGCCCAGAATGATGCTCACACCCTGTCGGACTTCCGTCGTGGTAATCAACCCCCGCTTGCTGGAAACATGACCAGTCACCGGACCCTGAAATTCTTCAGGCACCTCAACTTCGACCTTCATGATCGGCTCCTGCAATGCCATGCTGGCCTTCTTGAGATTCTCACGCAGGCAGTTGAAGCCGGCAATGTTGAACGCCATTTCCGACGAGTCAACTTCGTGATAACCACCATCGTTGAGTTCGGCTCGCACGCCAACGACCGGGCATTCACAGAGCGGACCTTTTTCGATCGCTCGTTTCATCCCTTTTTCCACCGCAGGGATGTATTCCTTCGGAATCTTCCCATGCGTGATGCCGTCGATGAACTCGAACGTTTCTTCCGCATCTTCCGGCAGCGGTTCGAGGTAGCCGACAATGTGGGCGTATTGCCCCGAACCACCGGATTGCTTCTTGTGCTTGAAATTGAATTCGACCCGCCTGGTTGGGCATTCGCGGTAAGCGACTTTCGGTTCGCCCACTTCGCAATCGACATTGTATTCACGGCGAATCCGCTCGACATAAACATCCAGATGCAATTGTCCCATGCCGGCGATAATTGTCTGCCCCGATTCTTCATCGGACGTGACCTGGAAGGTCGGGTCTTCCCGACGGAAACGTTCGAGCGCCTTGCCCAGACGATCCGCACCATCTCGCGACAGCGGTTCAATCGAGAACCGGATTACCGGTTCGGGAACGTAAATATTCTCCAGCGAGAAGTTCGCACCATCGCCGCAGAACGTATCCCCCGATGCACAATCGACACCCACCACCGCCACAATATCGCCAGCGAGTGCCTCATCAATATCTTCGCGGTCATCCGCATGCATACGAACCATGCGACCGAAACGGAGTGATTTTTTGGTACGCGTGCATTTGTAACTTTCACCTTTGACCAGTTTCCCCTGATAAACACGGAAATAGGTCAACTGCCCGAACGCTTCGACAACCGTTTTGAAGGCCATCGCAACCAGTGGCTCATCTTCGGAATGGGACAACGGCGTTTTTTCGATCTCGTGTGTCGCGTCGGCAAGCTCTTCCAGAGTGGTGCCGGTCAGGTCGATTGCCGTGATGTCGCGATCAGCCGGGCTGGGAAGGTAATCGACAATGCCATCGAGTACTTCCTGCACACCCTTGTTGCGGAATGCTGTGCCCATCATAACGGGCGTCAATTCCTGCTTCAAAGTCGCTTCGCGAATCAACGGTTTGATTTCCTCAGCCGGAATCTCACGCTCCTCCAGCAGGGCGACCATCAGGTCGTCGCTGTACAACGAAAGCGTTTCCAGCATTTCCATGCGGGCGGTTTCGGCATCGTCTTTGTATTGCTCGGGAATCGCTTCCCGGCGGATATGCTCGCCGTTGGAACCATCAAAATAGACCGCTTCCATTGTGACCAGATCGATCACGCCTTCAAACTCAGCTTCGCTTCCCATCGGCATCTGCAGCGGCAGCGGAGTGACGTTCAGTTTTTCGCGGATCTGATTGATGACCGCTGCGGGATCGGCACCGGTGCGGTCCATCTTATTGATGAACGCCACGCGCGGAATGTGGTACCGCTTCATCTGCCGGTCAACAGTCAGCGACTGACTCTGCACACCACCCACGGCACACAAAACGAGAATCGCCCCATCGAGTACGCGCAGGCTGCGTTCCACTTCGACGGTGAAATCGACGTGGCCGGGTGTATCGATGACGTTGATGGTGTGATCGCGCCAACTGACCTGTGTCGCGGCCGAGGCAATGGTGATGCCCCGTTCCCGTTCCAGATCCATGAAGTCCATGGTCGCACCGCCATCCCCTCCTTTCACCTCCTGAACCCGGTGAATCCGGCCGGAGTAATACAGGATGCGCTCAGTCAGCGTCGTCTTGCCGGAGTCGATGTGTGCGGAAATACCAACATTGCGAAGGCGTTCGAGTCTCTTCATCGTTCGAACTTCATGTGAAAAAAGTCAGTCGTGCGACAAGCTGACCATCAACCTGTCCGGCGGACTCATACCAGAAAATCGTTAATCTATCGTGAGCGATCGCCTTAACTTACGCAGAGAAAACGATCGCAGGAACGCCTCCGGGGGGAAGCATCCGATTGCCCGTAAGTGTTCACTCAGCGGGCGTTTTTTATTCGGGGCAATTAGACTCGGACCGCAGGGCAGGTGGCGACATTCCCTTTCCCTTACAGACACTTGGGGCTGGTGTGCAGTTCGGGAGGTGGATGGCAGACGCGAATCCTTTGGTCTGACAATCACCACCATTTGGCGCCACCAAACGGGTGGAAACCGTAACTCATTTGGAGCCAGAGGTTTCCAAAGTCAACAGGTGGGTATCATCATGAGTGTCCCGGTTTGTATGACTCGGGATTCCAACCGGTTTTCACCAGTGCGAGTCACCGGATGTCGACGGTCCTTTATCGACGGTGTGAACAACGCATGATATCGTCGGACAGGGGTCAGGAAAAGAGCAAAATCGGTGGAAATTGTGTTAAGCCGCTGGTTTGGCGACACAAAGTGCCGCCTTGAATTCTGTTCAAAAATATCTTTTGAACAGCGATTCAACACCAATACGCCACCAGAAGCCCTTTTTTCAGCACTTTAGATCGTTGCTCGTACTAAATGGCGGCGTCTGAAACATCACAACTGACCACCACTGTAACGAATCGTGCAATTTGGCAGGTACTTTGCTTTGAGTTGCGTCAGCGCACCCGTGCTGATGCCGGTGAAATTGACATCCAGTTGCTGAAGGTTTTCCAGCTTATAGATGACGTTTAAAGACGCATCCGAAATGCTCTTGCACCCCTCCAATTCCAGAATTTCAATTTTTTTCAGAGGAAGCAGCGCGACCAGACCAGCGTCGGTGAAGGTATTGTGTGACAGATCGAGAACGCGAACCTTTTTGAGTGTCTTAAGCGCGGTGAGACCTTTATCCGTCATATAAGCCTTACGCAGCTTCAGGACTTCCAGATTTTTGAGATTCATCAGCCCTGGTGTTCCATTCACGCCAAAATTGGAAATCGACGCGTCGAATTCCTTCAGCATCGACCAGTGACCTGTTTTGCGCAGCTGTGTGAAACGGGTGCCATCGATGGGTGTGTTGCTGATCCTCAAGACCTCCAACTCTGCAAGGGGCTTTATTGCCTCAAAGGAAGCTTCCGTCGTCGAGGTGTAACTGATATCCAAAGATTTGAGGCTTGGAATTCCAGCCACCGCTATGGCCAGCGTGGCATCATTGACTGCCGTAGTGCGATGCATGTTCAGAGTTTGGAGTGACTTGCATTTAGCCACTTCCGCAGCAAACTCTGCAGTCAGGTTTTTCGTGTTGGCAAGATTTAGTGTCTGCAGGTTTTCAAATTCAGGTAGAACAGCGATACCGCGTGTTGTAACACCAGTCAACGAAAGATCAAGTTCCGTAACGGCTCCCGTGTTCTCACCGAGATCGTTTCTCAGCTTTTCGAGTTGTTCATCTGTGTTGGTATTTTTATTGAATTCAAAGTAGGAAATCGCCTGTTCGGGTGATATTGCAGTGTTTGTTGTTGGAGGAGGGTCGGTCGGTTGTGCAACCGGATTCGCTGGTATCTCAGAGTTTACTGCCGGAGGATTTGCAACTGGTGTTTCCGCTTCTTCTTCCGGCTGTTCCCCTCCTGTCAATTCCCCGAAAGTCGGGACTTTGTTACAGCCAGAGAACGCGATCAGACAGAGGGCCAAAAATCCAAAACCAAACATTTGGAGAAACTGCTTCCAAGGCGACATCGTTCACTACCTCGTAAAAAAATGAAAAGAGAGATCAGACAACATGATGACTGACAAACATTGCAGGACAGCATTCAGACTAGACTACGTCTAGTTTTATCGTAGCGGCTGGCGGACCATTTGGAACTAAAATACCTGTTCGGATGACGCCACACTTACCCGTTTGCCGCTATAAAGAAATGCCATTCAGAAAATGAGGAGTACAAAGGGCAGCCAGTAACTACATTTCATTATTGCCACCCCTTTCCGGACGTTCAATAATGAAATCCACTTTCATTCGGGATAGCAGGACAAAAAAAACGCTGATGAGCCAGAGACTCACCAGCGTTTTCAATTATTTCAGCAGCTCTACTGCTTACTCAACAACTACGGCAGGTCAACAACCGCACCATCATTAATGATGGCCAATTTGTTGCCATTGGTAGGAGAACCTGTCGAAACATAAGCATCCGGCAGGAAGTGGGTCGAGCCATCAGCAAAGGTCACCTGGCAGCCACCTTCGTGGTCGCTCTGCAGTTCAGCAACTCCACCGATCGCAGAACCGACTGCTGCGTCATTCTGGGCCCAGTTCTTCACGCCGAGAACTTCCTGAATCGCGATTGTATTGGATGTCCCATCGGTAATGTCACGAATACGGGTCGGGTTACCGGTTGTCTTAATCACACCATCAGCGGGTGAAGCACTGACGGCACCCACACAACCTGCATAGGTCGTTTCCGCACCAGAGAAGGTCACAGCGACGTTCGATGGACAAAGCAAGGTTTCAATGTTGCTTGTGTTGCCTGTAACGTAAGTCGTGAGAGGTGTAACATCATCAAACAATGGAGCCTGATCCATCTGTGCCCAAGTCTGTGCGATCCAAGGGCCAGCGGTGGTCGCGTTCGGGAAGGTCGTGTGACCTGGGAACGACTTGTAGACGTCATGGAAGTTGTGGATCGCAACACCAAGCTGCTTCAGACGGTTTTTGCAGTCGGTACGGCGGGCGGCTTCACGGGCCTGCTGAATTGCGGGCAACAGTAAAGCGATGAGGATCGCGATAATGGCGATCACGACAAGCAGCTCGATCAGCGTAAAACCACGAGCTTTCCTGGACTGAAGTTTCATACTCTCTTCTCCCTTTCAAAAAAGAACGAACGGAACAAATCCCACTGCGTCTGCCCAAACAGTCAAAAATAAAGCCAACATTTCTTCAAAGGATTTCGTAATCTGTTTTGCCCTGATGAATTTTGGTTGTGCTTTTTGGTCATTGCAGACGGCCCGGAACCTCACTCAAAGTTGAATAACGACGTTCAAATTCACAAAATGACTGATCAAATGAAAATCGCTTCGCCAATCAGGGGGTGTACAAGGCATGGCAAAAATCTGGAGTTATGAATGGTGCGAGACACACCGCCTCCGTAAAGGGCCACGAATGTATATTTAATCCGATCTTTTCTGGAATGCAAGTGAATTTATTCGTTTGGACGCAATTTCCCAGAAAACGTCAGATCGGTCGAAAATTGAAACAATGAAGACTCGCTGAAGTCTGCACCCCAGCACCATCAATACCCGCCTCTAATACAAATCAGCGTCAAGATTCTTAATTTTTTTGTCCGTTTTTTCTGCTCAACAGGAACCGTTGCCGAAACGGAACAGTGAGAATACTGCGAAAAGTTCTATAAACAAGCGATTTGTGGCTGCTTGCAAGGCCGATTCTTCACATCAAAATCCCCGCGATACAGGCGGTCATACAGCAGGCGAGCGTTCCCCCCAACATGGCCCGTAAACTGAGCCGGGCCAGATCGCCTTGACGTTCAGGAGCAATCCCGCCGATGCCCCCAATCTGAATCCCGATTGAGCCGAAATTCGCGAATCCGCACAAGGCATAAGTCAGAATCAATTCCGATCGCTCACTGATTTTCACTGCAGAATCTGCGGACATCCATCTGGCCAACTGGTCAAAGGCAATAAATTCGTTGGCTGCCATTTTGATACCGAGCAGTTGCCCGGCTGCCAGACAATCTTTTTGCTCGATCCCCATGATCCAGGCCAGTGGATAGAACACGTAGCCAAGAACGATGCCGATGGTCCACTTCTGATCAAAGTAGCTGCCAACCCAGATCAACACTGCATCGAACATGGCAATCAATGCGAGGAAGGCAATTAGCATTGCTCCGACGTTGAGGGCCAACTTCATGCCATCGCTGGCACCGATCGCGGCAGATTCAATCACGTTGGTTCCGTGCGCGCGGGCCTGAGTTCGGACTGTGCCGCGGGTTTCCGGTTCGTCGATTTCCGGCTGCATCACCTTCGCAATAACCAGCGCGGCCGGTGCGGAAATGACCGACGCGGTGAGCAGATGGCTGGCATCAATTCCCATGCCGACATAGGCCGCGAGCACGCCACCTGCAATGGTCGAAAAACCACCGACCATGACGGCCATTAACTCCGATGTCGTCATCGATTTCACGTACGGCTGAATGACCAGCGGTGCTTCGGTTTGCCCCACGAAGATATTCGCTGCCGCAGAAAGCGACTCGGCTCCGGAGGTGTTGAGCATCTTCTGCATCACCCAGGCGAGAACATTGACGACCTTCTGCATGATGCCCAGATAGTAAAGAATGCCCATCAGCGACGAGAAAAAGATGATCGTCGGCAGCACGCCAAACGCGAAGGATCGCAACAGGACAATCGATGGTGGAAGTTCCGGATCGTTTGGGCGGGGGTACACGCCAAAAACGAATTGACTGCCCTGGTCGACAAAACCGAGCGTGGCATTGAAAAACTGGCCGATGTGATCAAAGACCAGTTGCCCCGGTGTCGTTTTCAAGATAGCCAATGCCAGGCCAAACTGGAGCAACATCCCACCGATGATAATGCGAAACGGCAACTTCGTTTTGTGGGCGCTCATCAGCCAGGCAAGCAGAACCATGACGAACAGACCGGTCAGGCTGATGATTCTGGGTGACACGCGAGGTCTCCGCTTTTCCAGGGTGTTCAGATCTGAAGGGGTATACGATACGTCGAGTCAATCGCCGGTTGGTGTCGTGTTGCCGGCTGGTGTCGTGTTGAAGATGCGATCGCCCGCATCCCCCAGGCCGGGAACAATGAACCTGCTCGTATTCAATTCCGGGTCAATCGCACAGACGTAAATGGACGCATCGGAAAATTGTTCCATCACGGCATCGATTCCCGCTTGAGCCGCGATAATGGCCAGCAATCGAATTTCCGGCACGCCCCAGCGTTTAAGGACTTCCATTGCGGCGAGAGCCGATCCGCCGGTCGCGAGCATCGGGTCGACAACCATCGCTACATGCACCGGGTCGGTCTCCGGCAGCCTGGAGTAATACTCGATCGGTTTTGCGGTGGCTTCATCGCGATACAGTCCCAGATGCCAGACTTCCGAATCGGGCATCAGATTCAGAATGGGATCGACCATCCCCAAACCGGCGCGAAGAATGGGAACCAGACCAATCCGCTGCGAAAGTTGCGAACCAGTCATTGCAGTCAGAGGCGTTTCGATCATGTCTTCTGCCGTTGGCAGATCGCTGGTCGCTTCATAGGCCAGCAGAACAGACAACCGTTGAACGAGCGTTCGGAACTCTGACGGTGGCGTCGACTTGTCACGCAATCGTGAGAGGTGATGCCGTATGAGTGGGTGATTCACTTCAAAAACGCCGGGCATAGGCTCATTTCTCTCGTCTGGCTGACAACTGTCTGGCTGACAACATCGGTCGGGAATCTCTTCAAAACGGGCGCGAGCGGGCGTTCATCTTACGAGGCAGAGATGGAATTGCAATTGCCGTGATGAAAACGCATTCCGATCACGAAGTCATCCGCTAACGTACGCGGCGATTCGTTCGGCATGAATCTGGATCTTCCATATTGCAGCCACAACCTGTCGCATGTCGTTTTCACTGCCCAGCAGGACCGGGTGATGCAGCGTGAGAATGTTGACATCGGCTTCGGTTGCGTGCGGCAGTTCACCAATCGCACGAAACCGGCGTTGGCTGTGGATGGCATGCAACGCACGAAATCCGGGTTGCAACGCGACTCCCTCCGCCTGAATTGCACAGGAAAATTGATCGCGCGTCAAACCTGCGAATTCATCCGGCTGAAATCGAAAACCGAGCTTGTAAAAAGCGGGTTGAGAATTGGACAAATCGCAATGAAATGGGATCAGACCGGCAACACGATCTTTGAGTTGAGAGGTCAGTCGCTCGACATTTTCGGATCGTACAGCATTACGTTCGGCCAATCGTGCGAGTTGAGGCAACAACAAAGCCGCCTGAATTTCCGAAAGCGGAGAGGCATCATTCCCGCGATGAGTGTAAAGCCGAATTCGCTGCAGGACATCATCGCGATGTGTGAGCAGTGCACCACCTCTTCCCGCAGAGAGCAGTTTACTGCCGCCAAAACTGAGTACGCCGACATCCCCCCACAAACCGGCTGTCCTGCCCCGTACCATTGCACCATGCATCTGGCAAGCGTCTTCAATCACGGGCACGTCTGCTTGTTCGGCAATCTCCCGAACAGCCTGCATGTCGACCATCCCACCATGCAAGTGCGACACGATGATCGCGCGGGTTTTTTCGGTGATTGCCGCTTCGATTTGTGACGGGTCGATCTGCCAGTTCCTCGCTTCGACATCGACCAGCACCGGAGTTGCGCCAAGCGTGAGGATGTTCTGAAAATTCGCTTTGAAATCGTAAGCGGCGAGAATCACTTCATCTCCGCTGCCGACTTTGAATCCGCGCAGGGCCAATTCCATTGCCACCGTGCCACTGGAACAGAGTAACACATCAGCGCCATCGTGCATCTTGGAGAGCGCGTTGATTAACCGGTCACAATGCGGGCCATGATATCGCCCCCACGAACCATCCTCCCAGGCGTCAAGCAGCACCTCGCGAATGGCGTCGTCCTGTAATGGCCAGCCCGGTGCACCGGCGGGAAAAGTCGGCATACCACCCAGGACCGCTGGCATGTCCGGATGATCCGGAACCAATGCCGGATGATCAGAATGGGACGTCATGAGCAGTTTGCCTTTTCGTGTGACGGTTTTCGCTTTTGGGAGTCTATATTTGCAGGCCAAACGGCGTACATCGCGCCACGAAAGAGCGTAATACGCTCATGTGAAACCCTGATTTGCAAGCTGGCGACAGTTGGCTGTTCGATTCAGTTGGTGATACCGCCACCACACGATACGATGGTGAGTTCACAAAACAACAACAACATCGAGGACGGATTAAAAGCGAGATTCGATGACGGACAGAATTCGATACATCATGATTGGCGGTTTTCTCGGTGCGGGCAAGACCACCACACTGGGTCGGCTGGCAAAAACCTACATCGCTCGCGGAAAACGGGTCGGCATTGTCACCAACGATCAGGCAACCGATCTGGTCGACACCCGCACGCTGCGCGCTCAGGGATTTGACGTCGGCGAAGTCGCCGGGGCCTGTTTCTGCTGCAACTTCAACGAATTGCTCGAAACGATGTCAAAGCTGGGGGAGGACGAACGGCCCGACATCATTCTTTCCGAACCGGTCGGCAGTTGCACCGATCTGGTTGCAACCGTCATTCAACCGTTAAAGCGGCTGTACGATGCCGAGTTCACCATCGCCCCCTATTGTGTCATTCTCAAGCCAGGCCACGGCAGGCGCATTCTGGCGAATGAAAAACGGGCCGGATTCTCACCCAGAGCGGCTTACATTCTCAAAAAACAGTTGGAAGAAGCCGATGGCATTCTGATCAACAGGATCGACGAATTAAGCGACGAGCAGGCAGCCGAACTCGCCGGGCTGATTCACGAAACGCACCCTGATACGCCACAACTTCGCATCTCTGCGCGAGACGGAACCGGATTTGACGCGCTGCTGGAATTTCTGGAACAGGATGGTGATTTCGGTCGGAAGGTGCTCGATATCGATTATGACATTTACGCAGATGGGGAAGCGGAACTTGGCTGGCTCAACAGCAGTATCCATATCCGTGACGATGAAACGTTCGCGCTGGACGATCTGTTATTCAGCGTGATTGGCAAGCTGCAGGTGTCATTGGATGAAATCGAAGCGGAGACCGCACATCTCAAGGCGATTGGTTTGTGGGAGGGGTTTTATGGCGTCGCGAATCTGATCAGCCGCGACAGCGATCCGGAATTGTCGCTCCCCTCGAATTGCGAAGTGGACGATGTCGAGTTGATTGTTAATGCGCGGGTGGCGGTTGATCCGGAACAGTTGGAAACGCTGGTTCAATCGGCTGTGAAAGAAGCGTGTGAACAGTTGGGGGCAGAGGCGGAATTCCGGCAGACGCAGAGTTTCCGCCCCGGCCGCCCGGTCCCAACGCATCGGTTTGATGATGCCGGGTGAGGTCTGGTTGTGCAGACTGTGGTCCTGCAAGAATTTCGCAATACAACGGTATTCATTTTCATACCGCATTCATTTTCATGCCACCATGTCTGATTGACTGACATACGACCAGCCTTTTCGCTATTCTGAAGGCGTCATGAGCAGTTTACCTTTTCGTGTGGCGTTTCTCGCTCGCGGGAATCTGTATTTGCAGGACGAAAAATGTCCATCGCGCCACGAAGGAGTGCAATACGCTCTATGGGCCAACGGAATTGCCAACTTCTGAATTCTGATCGATGGGATGGCCGTCCCCAAAAAGGTCTTTGCAGCCTGACTTTGATCGTGTTGATCTTATGCGGATTGTTGATGAGTGTGGAAACGCCTTTGCAGGCCCAACCCCCCGCTTCCGGTCCATCACCATTTGATGGCCCACCAGCCGGGCCACCAGAGGCCGCTCCTCCTCCGGCAGCCGCACCAAAGGCACCACCCTATCCGCCCAGTCCGGCCGGTTTTTTCCGAGGCAACGATTCCCGCGATTGGAAAACGGCCAGCCATTATTTCAGCCCCTTTCGTGTGATTCTGGCCTTCGGCACGTTTACCTTCTGGATCTGGAGTTCGAATTGGGTCAATATCGACAGCCGAAAACTGGGCGTCCGAAATCGGTTCTGGAATTCCCTCACTCTGCCCGCGGGCATCATCGGAACGCTGGGGGTGATCTGCCTCCCGCTGTTTCTGATCGGGGTTCTTTTTCAGGCGATGTGCATTTGGGGGGTACTCGGTTTTTATATTCGCGAACGGAACGACCGCGTACCCGATCCGTTGAAAGTGATGACTCCACGACACATTCGTAATGTCACGATCCGCACGCTGAAGAAGATCGGCATCGAGATCGGCAGCGCGGAAACACAAAGCCAGGCCACCGGTGCTCCAATACGGTTCATCGCCAAGAGTTCCGGTCCACACGGCAGTGACGAAACCTTCAGTTCTTCGAATGTTGAAAAATCGCAGGGGTACCTGGCGGCGAAGGAGTTGATGTACGATTCGATTCTCCGTCGCGCAACCGACGTTCACCTCGAACCCAAAGAAGACCAAATGGCGATTCGGACACGAATTGACGGGGTGATGTATCCGGTCGAACCGTTCGAGCCAACGATTGGAGCTTCGGTCGTCAACATCTTCAAGGTGCTCTCGGCGATGGACATTACCGAGCGGCGACGTCCACAGGATGGCAGCTTTCGCGCCGAACTCGAGGGACGGCAAATTGACTTCCGTGTCGCGACGCAGGGAACGCGGCATGGCGAGAAGATGACCATTCGCGTGCTCGATCAATCGTCCAATGTTGCCAAACTGGACAAGATCGGGCTGCGAAAGGCGTTGATGCTGCAGATCAAGGAAATTGCCCAGCAGCCGCACGGCATGTTTCTGAGTTGTGGGCCGACCGGTGCCGGTAAATCGACGACGCTGTACGCGGCGTTGCATGAGATTGACGTCTATCAGAAGAATATCATCACGGTGGAAGACCCGGTCGAATATCGGATGGATAACGTCAACCAGATTGAAATCAACACCAAGGCAGGCCAGACGTTTGGCGCATCGTTGCGATCGATTCTGCGTCAGGACCCGGATGTGGTGATGATCGGTGAAATTCGGGACCAGGAAACCGGGCAGATTGCATGCCAGGCTGCAAATACGGGGCACATGGTTTTCTCTACGGTCCACGCCAACGACACGATTACCGCATTGTTCCGCCTGCTGGAACTGGGGGTCGAGCCATTCATGGTGGCCAATTCGATCTCTGCGATTCTTGGTCAGCGTCTGGCGCGGCGTCTCTGCCCCGATTGCAAAGTCGCCTATAAACCGAAACCGGAATTATTGCAGAAGGTCGGTTTGCCGGCAGATAAGGTCGACAATTTTTACCGCACGCCAACCCCGGAAGAAGCGGAAGAACCTTGCTCGACATGCGGGGGGCTCGGTTTCCGGGGGCGGATTGGCGTGTTCGAGCTGCTGGTCATCACCGACAACATGCGGGACATGATCCGCGATAAGGTGCCGGTTTCCAAAATTAAAAATGCCGCCCGGAAGAACGGCATGTTGTACATGAAAGAGGAAGGATTGCGACTGGTTGTGCGGGGTGTCACTTCGATGGATGAGGTCCTCCGCGTAGTGAAATAAATCCACGTAGTGAAATAAAAATGTGTCACGGGGGCCGTGTCCTCACTTGCGTGGGCATGTCTGACAGAAATTTCTCGTAGCGCAGGAGCTTCCCTGCCTTCATGATAACAAGGATGACAAGACAGTATGGCATGCTTCTGCGGTCCCGATTCCTGAGATGAAGTTGATCCTGGAGCGTATTACGCTTTTCTGTGGCGCGAAAATCGTCTTTTGGCCTTCAAACGCAGACTTCCACGAGCGAAAACCGTCACACGAAAAGGTAAACTGCTCTGGAGCCGCAGTTTCGCAGAGGATTCGAGATTACGATTGAGATTATGAGAAAGAAATTAAACTGAGGATGATCGATATCGCTTTACTCATTGTGTTTGGGCTGGTGACCTGGTGCGTTGCCAGCGAAGGTGTGTGGGGTGCGGCCATCGTATTCCTTTCGACGCTGTTCGCCGGTCTCCTGGCAATGAATTATTTTGAAATGGTCGCCATCTTCATGGAACGGTTCATTGGCCGAAACAATCCCTGGAGCCGACTTTCTGACGTCGTTGTACTACTGATTCTGTTCGGCGGGCTGGTGATGGTCTTCCGCTTTATGTTTGACCATCTCTTCAAAGGAACGGCGGAAGTCGAAGATGCGGTCAACAGTCTCGGTCGCTGGGCGATTGGAGCGGTCACTGGTTACATGACGATGGCCATTCTGCTCACTGCACTGCACACTGCTCCCTTCCCCCGCGAGTTCTGGGGATTCACGCCGGAAAGGAAGAACTTTCTGGGGATGACCGCACCCGACCGGCAATGGCTGGGGTTCGTGCAGTACGTTTCAGAAAAGTCGTTCCGGCGGGGAAAATATCCTCGCATTTTTGATGGCCCGCAATGGACACTGCCCCAGCACGATGTCCGTGTCTGGCCCAGTTTTCCGATTCGTTACGCGACCCGCCGACAGCAATACCAGGAATGGGCCGCCGCTCATGCAGCCAGGCAAACGCGAGAGCCAACCGAACCGCTTGAGAAGTAACAACGTTCAGGTGCAGGACACAGACAGGCCAATCACTCAAACCGCTCGACCAGCATTCGCACGACCGCATCATTTGCGGCAGGGAAATTGAGCAAAGGCAACTCATTCGCCACGACCCAGCGAAAACCGAAGTGGTCGTCGCGCACATCGGCTTCCCTCACGGGTCGACAGAGCCAGAAGTGAACATGGACCCGATTGTGCGAATAGGTGTGCTCGATTTCGTATAACAATTCCACCACTGCCACATCGAGACTGCATTCTTCCGCGCATTCGCGAATGGTGCAATCAGCCGATGATTCGCCCGGTTTGCATTTACCGCCTGGGAATTCCGCATGTCCGGTCAGCGTCGTTTCCTCACCGCGTACTCCGACAAGGAAGTGGCCGCCCGATTCCACAACGGCAATGCCAACAGGAACAATCGTCGTTTCATTCGCCAAAATGCTACTCGCTTGCATGAACCGATTCTGGCGGAGCACCCATGATGTGATACCCGCAATCGACATGCACGTTTTCACCTGTGACGCCGCTGGAATAATCGCTCAGCAGGATCATCCCCATTTTGCCGACTTCTTCCGGAGGGCTGGGTCGTCGTAGCGGGGCAAAGGTTTCATACAGCTTCAACATCTTATCGAAGTCTTTGACGGCTGAGGAACTCAATGTCTTGATCGGACCAGCACTGAGGGCATTGACACGAATCTCTTCCGGGCCAAGTTCGTGGGCCAGATATTCGACCGCACTTTCCAACGCCGCCTTGCAGATGCCCATCACGTTGTAGCCGGGAATGACTTTCTCGCCACCAAGGTAAGTCAACGTCAACAGACTGCCACCCGGCTTGAGAATTTTTCGGGCACGATTGGCAAGCGTGATCAGGCTGTAGCAACTGATTTCCATCGACAGTTTGAATCCGTCCCGACTGACGTCGTACACATTTCCTTTGAGATCGTCGATGGGTGCATACGCAATCGAGTGAACAACGAAGTCGAGTTCGCCCATTTCTTCCTTTGCGGCCGCAAAGACCTTGTCGACATTTTCGTCGTTGGTCACATCGCACGGCATGATCAATTTCGCGCCCAGCGGTTCGACGAGTTTGCGGAGTTTCCGTTCGGCTTTGGGGCGTTCGGGGTCTTTGTCAGGGAGGTGGGTGAAGCCCATCTCCGCCCCTTCTTTCGCCAGTTCCTGCGTGATGTAGTATGCGATGGACCGATCGTTGGCGATACCGAATACCAGCCCTTTTTTGCCTTCAAATATACCCATCGTCGTCTGCTCTCCTGTCTCCTTTACACGGGCGGGCAAGTCGCCCGTAACACCCAAAGTCTCGTTCTGTAAGATTTCTCAGTTGTTTTGCCACGCAACGCGGTACCGTGTCGAGTACCGACACGACCAGATTCTTTTGCACGATCGGCAGGAAGGCCCCTGCCCTGTTGTCATCCTTGTTTTCTGAACTCAAGGCGCCATGTTTGCATCGCGAAGCAGGGCAGGCATGCCCAGCATTTCAACGTGCATTTGACAGCACTGCTGGACAATGCCAGCAGTGGCCCCCCGAAGTTTCAGTTTCACACCATACCGGGCAAGCCATCTGTCTTCAACAGATTACTCGTGAGACGTGGAGTATGGAACAGTTATGACAAATCGCGATCTACCATGAAAAAACCACGTCATCCAACTGGAACGACGCGGTTTGTATTCTTTGTATTGTCGAAGCGGCCGATGATCAGGCGCCAGCACCGACTGCCATCTCTTCCTCCGCGTTTGCACCTTCTTCCTCGCTGCCGGGAAAAATGGCATCCACAAAGCCCTTAAGATGATCGCTGCGGGTATGATGCTGCAGTTTTTTCAAAGCTTTGGATTCAATCTGTCGGATTCGTTCACGGGTCACTTTGAAAATACGACCAGTCTCTTCCAGCGTGTAGCTGTAACCATCACCCAAACCGTAACGCAGTCGGATGATCTCACGCTCGCGATAAGTGAGGCTCTTGAGGACATGCTCAATCTTGTCCCGCAGCATTTGCCGCATGGCGCTGTCGGCAGGCGTATGATCGCTGCTGTCTTCGAGAAAGTCGCCGAAGTTACTGTCTTCGCTTTCACCAACCGGCGTTTCGAGACTGATGGGGTGTTTCCAGGTCTTCATGATCCGCTCGGTCTCTTCCACACCAAGACCGACCGCTTTGGCCAGTTCTTCGATGCTCGGCTCGCGACCGGTTTCCTGCCGAATCTGTTCACTCTTGGCCTTCAATGTCGAAATGCTCTGGAACATGTGTACGGGAATGCGAATTGTACGGGCGTGATCAGCCACTGCACGGGTGATCGCCTGGCGAATCCACCAGGTCGCGTAAGTCGAGAACTTGTAGCCACGACGGTATTCGTACTTCTCGACGCCGCGCATCAGGCCCGCATTCCCTTCCTGAATCAGATCCAGGAAGCTGAGACCGCGGTTGCGATATTTCTTGGCGATCGAAACCACCAGCCGCAAGTTACCGCCGGAGAGCTGCTGCTTGGCTTCAGTCCAGGCGGCAAAGCGATGATCGATTTCCCGCAGCCGATCGCGGTATTGGTCGGGTGTTTCGAGCGTCATGGCGACCAGTTCGTTCCGCTCTCGTTCCAGAAGATCGATTTCCGATTTCTGACTGCGATGGTGCTTCAACCGTGCGATCTGTTGATCAATTTCATCCAGCCGCTCACCGATCTGGAACATCCGTTTCATTACGGGTTGCAGGCGATGGGTTCGCACACTCAACTCTTCGCACAATGTTGCCATCTTCCGACGTCGGAGTTTCATCCGTTCGTGGATGGCTGTCCGTTCCTTTTTCGTCAACCCTTCCGACAGATACGCATTGAAGTCGTCCTGATTTTGCTGCATCAGAACGCGGAGCGTTTTCAGGTTATGAGGCATCCGGCCCAGAATCTGTTCCTTCTGGACGTTCTCGGTTTCGGACGTTCTCAACGTTCGTTCAAACGGCAGTGTTCCGGCCTGAACTTTCTCCAGCGTCTCGACAGCGATATTGAGAGAAAAGTCCGACTCGAGCAGTGTTCGTCGAAAGCGTTTGCGGGTCAACTCAATCCGCTTGGCAAGAAAGATCTCTTTGTCGCGCGACAACAACGGAATGTTACCCATTTGGCTAAGGTACATCCGAATCGGATCACGCGAGGAGAGGGCAGATGTTTCGGTCTGCATCATCGCCTGCGCGGGGCTTGTCGCCGGAGGTGAGTCGTCGTCGGCTTTCGGCACACCGTTGGCTGGCTCGGACCGGATGTTGGGATCGTTGATGACATCCAACCCGGTCTCTTCCAGGGCAAGGACAATTTCCTCCATCAACGATGGTGCGCCACCTTCATCGGGAAGGTACGTATCGACAGACTGGAAGGTCAGGTATCCGTTACCCTGAGCTTCTTCAATGAGTTCTTTGAGTTTTGGTTGTAAACGATGCACTGGGGCACTCCATTTATCATTCACGAAACAATCGCACATCCGTGTACGAGACCACGATCTGCAATAAACCACTGTGAGTGGGGGAATTCAACGGTCTGCCGCCCACGCCGCGAGAACAAATGTTGCTCTGCGTAACAGTGGTTTTCGCGATCACTGACCGGAAGAGGTTGGCCCCATCTTATGGGGCAAACTACACGGGGAAAGCATTGCGGGCTTCGAGGCGGGGGCTCTCACTGACAGCATCCTTTCTCTCCGAGAGATCCTGTTCCTGATCCGTCAATCGGGTCACAAGCCAAGTATGCTACCACAATCACGTTGAGGGTGTGCACCGATTTTCCGAGGGAGGTCAAATTTCTCAAAAAAACCTCCCCACCCATACTTACGCCAACTCTCTCGCTGGCGACTTGCTTTTCCGCACTCCTCCGCGCCATCCACTCAGTCGTGGCAACTCTCCCTGCTACCCCCATCCCATCGCCGACAAGTCACAGACACGTCTCGATCCCGGTCGGGTTCCATTTTTCAACACCGCTGATTCGTATCCCACTCCACAGCACCACGAATTATTCGAGCGCGACTCGGTGCGGGTCAAGGAGTGCATCTTGCAAAGAGGCCGGAAAGTTACCCGGTTTTCGCCGGGAACATGCTAGTGCCTTGTCAAGGCTTTGTTTTGGGGTGCGGGTTGACATAACCCGCTCCGTTGTCGCTCCTTGCAACTTTACCGAACCCAAATTTTAATCTTGAC
>JANQSH010000127.1 GCA_028284145.1 Planctomycetaceae bacterium
GAAATTCAGGTTCGGTAAAGTTGCAAGGAGCGACAACGGAGCGGATGATGTCAATCCGGCACCTTGAAACAAAGCCTTGACAAGGCACTCCGGTGATGATGTGCAATGAAGTGGGTTTGCGAACCGGATCATTGTCATTACACAGAAACAGCATGTCAACCGTTAACGATAATCAGTGGGTTAGAGCATCCGGACAGAACACGCGACAAATGGTGGTTTCCTCGTCGTTTTTCAACGAAACGGCGGTTTTGCCCCTTGGTTCTTAATGCTCTTCGCTTGAGGGGCAGGGTGGAACTGTTATCGCGACGTTATTACGTTGCGGAATGAGGTCACGAAATGAAGTCGTGGCACCGCCGTGCGTAGCATGTCGACTGGAGACACACCCGCCCTGCCACACGATGCAGAGCTGGCGGGGGCATTCGTATTTTTTCGCGAACTTATCGCCCCTGCGTGAAATGCTTCGGCATGCGGTGCATACCCTGCAAGAACTACGGCTCCGAATTGAACTAACTACCCCGCATCCTTCGGGGCGGTTTTGATCTGCACAGTTACGGAGCCAACGTTATCGGCAATCTCGTGCCAGTGATCCTGACAGCGAAGAAACAGTTTTCCATCGTGTGGAGCAACGAACGTCTCCTCGGGTGAAACCAGAAATGGATCGCTGATCCTGTAATTGTTAAAAATGATGCCGATCAGTTTCCCTTTGCCGTCCTCCTGGCCGGTGGCATCGAGCATTTCTCCTTCGGGTTGAACTTTCCAGACGCCGCTGGTTTTGATGGAAAAGGCTTCGTCTTTTTTCACCAGCAGTCGGCTCGCCTGCCAGCCTTTCTTTGCGTCGATTTTGGAAACGACATGCGAGGTGGCACTGCGGGGGCGGATGAAACGCGTTTTCCAGTCCCAGCTACACAAATCAACCCGATAACCTCGCGAAAAGTTCTGCAGGAAAAGCTGGTATTCGAAGTTGATTTCCTTCGCACTGGCACCATACGTTGCGACAAACGAGACCGGCTTGTTTTGCAGCAGGCCAATTCCGAGCGGGCGGAAGCGAGCGCGATAGTTGCTGTTGTTTTCCAGCAAATGACACAAAGCCCACCGCCAGGCGTAATCCTGCCAGCCACCAACATCATCCACACCAATGATTTCATCAATCGCTTTGGGCTTGCTTCGCTTCAGGTATTGCTCGACCACCGGATGGCAGTTGACGCTCAAATCATCTTTGACCCAATACTGGCCCATCTCGGCCATGCCTTCGGAATACCACGTCGGACCGGTGCGGCCAAATGTCTGTGCACAATAAGCATGCACGGCTTCATGCTGTGGTGTTCCCCGGTCGGCGATGGCATAGACCTTTGCATCTGCGTTAATCGGCACGCCATTGCGCGAGGTGACCCGGCTAAGCGTCACACCACCACCAGCCTGAATGCTCTGAATCCCACGCGGATCAAGTACGCCATTGGGCCAGTTCTTCAAGTTCTTGACGACATAGCATTCGATTGTTTTCCGGTTTGGCATACCCCAATAGCGGGAGATTAATGTCAGCATCACCTCCAGCCGGTTCATCAAATCACGGGCTTCCGCCTCCGGCAAATCGGTAAAGACCTTGAAATTCGCCGTACGGTATTCCTGCACCGCACCGGTAAACGGTTTCACGCCAATGAGAATACTCTTCGCCCCGGCAGCGCGATTGGTTGTCGGTTGCGTAGCGATTGCTCGCGTTCCCGGTCGTTGTGCCTCGGCGAGATTTGCACTGAAAGTGAAAATGCAGACGATGAAAATAGAAACCATACGCATGGAACAACCCTTGTCAGCCTGAGAGAAATGGAAACACCATTACCATCAGTATGACTCAACGTGTGTGCAGATCACAGGGATCTGCCACCGACGCAAAAGGAAAATTCACTGTTTCGTGCGTGACGGCCGGGCAGGAAATCTCTTACGCGGCTCGGTGGGAAGTTGAAACGAGCGATTCTTCCGGAAAGACACTCCAGGCCTGGTCGGATACTGATGTGGCGTTATCGCCTGTTTCAGACAAATTCCAGGTTTCGCGAACGGCGAAATGCTGGTTTCCCTGCGTGCCAAAATAGATTCGCGAACAGACTTCGCCAATCAAACCGAGACTGATGAATTGGACAGCGAGCATCGCTGAGAATGTCGTGAGCAGCAACAACGGATTGCCTGTCATGTCGGCATCACCGAACAATCTCATGGCGATGGTGGCCGAGCCTGAGAATATCGAAACCGCCGTGCACCCCAGTCCCAGTGTGCCGAAAAACTTCATTGGACTGGCCAGAAAGTTCAGCATATACAGCACGGTTGCGAGATCGAACAGAACGCGAAATGTCCTGTCGAGGCCGTACTTCGTTTTGCCGAACTGTCGTGCACGGTGATTGGTGACCACCTCGACGCATTTCGCTCCCCGCCAATTTGCGAGAATCGGAATGAAACGGTGCATTTCTCCGCACAATTCCAGTTCCTGGGCAATCTCGCGGCGGATGGCCTTCAACGTGCAGCCCAGATCGTGAACCGGAAACCGGGTCGCTCGGGAGATTATCCGGTTGGCAACCTGTGACGGCAACCGGCGATTCCAGAATGCATCCTTCCGTTCCTTTCGCCAGCCATGCACCAGGTCGTACCCTTCGTCGATTTTCTCCAACAGCAGTCCGATATCAGCCGGATCATTCTGCAGGTCTCCATCCAGAGTGACGACCACATCGTTTACAGCGGCTTGAATGCCCGCCTGCATCGCTGCCGATTGGCCATAATTGCGACGAAACTGAATGACCTTCACTCTCTTGTCCGCGTCGGCCAGTCGGATCAGTTCCAGATCGCTGTCATCGACCGAGCCATCATCCACGAAGATCATTTCGCATTCGCGTCCCAATGCTGAGAGTGATGCGTGCAACTCTTCATACAACGGACGAATGTTGCATCGTTCGTCGAAAATCGGCACGACTATCGAAACACTCAACATGAATCACGTCCGGTGGATGGCGCTTAAAGCGTATTTCGCTTTCTCGTGTCCGCCAGAAACGACTTTCGGCCTGAAAACACAAGCTTCCGTGAGACAGAAGCGTTACACGGAAGACGAATCCGCTCTCGGTTCCGGCAAAAGCCGGTGTTTGAGCGAAATTACGGCAAGAGTTTACAGACGTCACAGGGATTGGACAACGCCAATTCACCGCAGGTATAACCTGCTTTACAGAAATAACTTATGGCGCTTTTGCTCCCGTTGATATTGCGATGATTGAACCCGTAGAAGATAATGTCCGGTCATTGATCGGAGAAGTTCGGACGTTGAGCGAAGCAAACAGCTGCATCTGGTTTTGAAAGCGAGTGAAGTATGCGAGTGATGGTGACGGGTGGAGCGGGGTTCATCGGCAGTCATCTGGTCGATCAGTTGCTGGCAGCCGGGCATGAACCCGCCGTGATCGACAATCTTTCCACCGGTTCCGAAGAGAACGTGCCTCCCGGAGCACGTTTTTTTGAAATTGACATTCGTGATACCGAGGCTGTGAATCGCGCGTTCGATGAGTTTCGTCCGAGTTGTGTTTCGCATCAGGCGGCTCAAATGTCGGTCAGTGTTTCGATTCGGAAACCGGCATTGGACGCAGAGGTGAATGTCATCGGGTTATTGAACGTGTTGCAAGCCGCCCGACAAACCGGTGTGGAGCGTTTTGTCTTCGCCTCTTCCGGCGGCGTGTTGTACGGCGACGTACAGGAACCGGCGACTGAAGAATCCCCCGCCGATCCGATTTCACCCTACGGATTCAGTAAATGGATCGGCGAAAAGTACTTGCGGTTTTTCACGCAAACACATGGGTTGCAGACTGTCGCATTGCGGTACTCGAACGTTTACGGTCCACGGCAGAATCCATATGGAGAAGCGGGTGTTGTGGCGATCTTCTGCCAAAAGATGCTGGCTGGCGAGGCTCCAACGATTTTTGGGGATGGCGGCCACATTCGCGACTACGTGTATGGGCCGGATGTCGCACGAGTCAATCTGCTGGCATTGACGACGGAATTGACGGAGCGATTTTCCGCTTTCAACGTTGGTACGTCAATTCCAACCGATGTCAACACACTTGCCGCAACCATTCACACAGAGACGCAGCGCGTATGGGAACAACAGGCCCGTGAAGGGGTTGTTCCCATACCTGTACATGGTGAATTCCGCCAAGGCGACTTACTCTCAAGCCTGGTGTCCTGCGAAAAAGCCAGGCAGCAGTTGGGATGGGAACCGACGATGACATTAATCAACGGATGCCGACAGACGGTTGAGTGGTTCGCCGAACAACAAGGCTGACCCCCTTTAAGCGGGATTGCGGGGCAGAGTGACGGTGAGTGTGTTGCGACCCTCATATGTTGTGCAGGCGAGCGAAATCACCGACTGCCGAATAAGATACAGGCCCTCACGACCAGAGATGTCACATCAGAGGGCGAACTGCTCCAAGGCCTTGTCAAGACTTCGGTTTGGGGTACGGATTGACATCACCCGCTCCGTTGTCGCTCCTTGCAGCTTCATCAAACCCAACTTTCAGTCCTGACGGTCCATCAGGAGTATTTTTTTCGACTGAAGCAAACCAGGCACATGTCATCACTTTGTGGCTGTTGTCCAACGAAACCGGTGAGGTCGTCGAGAATTCTGGCACCAAGCGTTGCGGCGTTGAGGTCAGGTTTCTCAAGATGTGCACGAACTCGTTCCAGACCGTATAACTTTTCCTGCCCGTTGATCGCTTCGGTGAATCCGTCGGTGTAAACCAAAACGATTTCTCCGGGTGCGATATTAAACGTCATTTCCTGAAATCGCATCATGGGCATGATGCCCACCGCCGGGTTGCGGGTTTCCTTTCCCCGTTCCTTCACTTCGCCGTTTTGAAGTTTGATCAGAGGCGACATGTGTCCGGCATTCACCATGGTAACTTCATGTTTTTCTGTATCAATTACCAGAACGACCAGCGTCACAAACCGCCCCATTGCGCCAGCGGTACATATATTGTCGTTGAGTTTCGCGACCGCGGCAGCCGGGCTCTCTTCGCTGGAAAGCAGATACTTCAATTCGCCGGAAACCTTGGCCATCAATAACGATGCGGAAACCCCTTTTCCAGCAGCGTCTCCCAGCACAACAGCCAGCCGGTTTTCCGAAAGTGGTATGTAATCGTAATAGTCCCCACCCACTTCAAAAGCCGCTTCGTAATAATCGAAGAACTGGTACGCTTTCAGTTTGGGTGACTGATCGGGCAGCAATGCCATCTGAACGCGCCGTGCGATTTCCAGATCCCGGTCAATCACTTGCCGTTTGACGGCTTGATCGAACAATTCGGAATACTTGAGCGTTAATGCTGCCTGCGGTGCGATTGCTGCAAGCAATTCCAAATCATCATTCGTGAAATCGCCCTGCTCGCTGATCGTTTCAATCTGGATCATTCCCATCACTTCGCCATCCGTACTCAACAGTGGCGCACACATGAAGGAGCGAACTTCAAATGATGAAAGACTGCTGCTGGCTCCGTAGTTGGCGTCGGCCTGCACATCGTGGCAGAGGATCGCCGTTTTCTCCTGCGAGACCCGTTCCACAATCGTGCGGCTCATTCGCACCGTCGCCGTAGAATTCAAATCGCGCGTCCGAGTTGCCCGCAATCGGATATCGCCAGTTTCTTTCCGTCGCAGCCCGACTAATCCCCGATCGGCCGTGGGAAAAATCGTCAGCAATCCTTCGAGCAATCCCTGCAGCATCTGGCCAATATCGTCGGTCGCCGAAATCACGTCGAGAACATTCAGTAAAGCGGACAATTTTCGTTCCGCCCCAATTTTGCCACGCAGATCTTCGGTACGTTGTAAACTCACCGGGACGGAAGAAGCGAGTTTTAGTCGCTCGCCATCTTCGGAGCCGAACTCCACCTCGGGTCCATCGGAAGAGAACGTCTGCCGGGAGGATGGGGTTTCCACCAAAGAATGACGAAACTCAATCTCGACATTGGAGAGCCGAATTCGATCGCCATGCCTGAGTTCTGTCAGCGTGGCAATCGGACGGCGATTAACAGACGTCCCCAGCCTGCTGCCCAGGTCTTCGATGAAGAACTTTGCTTCCCTTTGGATTATCAAGGCATGCCGACGACTGACAGAAGGAAAATCTCCCAGTTGCGTTGCGAGCAGGCTCTTCGCGTCACGCCCCAGCAGAATCTCACTCTGCGTGATGGGATACGTTTCGGTGTCGTGATACTTCGTTCGGAGAACCAGTTCTGCCATGATGGATCAATGATTTTGGTTCCGATTCCGTTTGGGAGTAAAAAGGAATGCTATTTGCCTTTTATGTCCCGAATGCAAATTCTGCCATCCAGTTCTTGATTGCAATACCTGGGAAAACAGAGTTGGATGCAGGAAAGGAGCGCAAGAAAAACCCAGGCCGGGAAAACTCGGAACCTGGGTTTGAAGAAGTTCCAGTTTCAAAACCATCTGATGGCATGAACTTGCGTTGAGTTCACAAAAGGAACCCGTTGCACACGGAGGTTTTGAAAAATCGAACAGGGTGGACAACCGGATTCGAACCGGCGACCTCCAGAACCACAATCTGGCGCTCTAACCAACTGAGCTATGCCCACCATATCTGCCGGCCAATTTCAGCACGGCATACAATCAGGACGACTCTCATCGTCCAGAAGACAGCCCCCTTACTGAAGAGCTTGACCGTTTGCCTGTCCGTCAGAATTCTCTATTGTAAAGAGTTGTTCCCACTTGGCAATACAACGTCCCTCGCAGTTTTTCGGGATCGACCAGCAATGCCAGCCGACATCCAGGCCAGCCGCTTCCAATCCAATTTTGTTGACTTTCTCGCGGAATATATCCCACAGAGGAAACAGGATCTGTTTCGTTCAGTGCTTCAGAAGCGGACCCGGTACCTCACTGTTGTATTGGAAGATGTTTACAACACGCATAATGCCAGTGCCTGTCTTCGCAGTTGCGAGTGTTTCGGCATTCAGGATGTCCATCTGGTCGAAATCCGCAATGAATACGCCACGAACAAGGATATTTCCGTCGGTGCACCGCGCTGGCTGTCATTACACCAGTATCGCGGGAATACCGGACAGAATTCTCAGGACTGTCTGCGGCATCTCAAATCTGCCGGGTATCACATTGTCGCTACCACGCCGCAACAGGTTAATCGAGAACAGGATGACTCCCGCCGAATACCAGTTGTCAGACCAGACATGGTTCAACCTTCATCGACCAGCGATAACCTTGACGATGGAGTTTCGACCGTCACCACTTTGGATAATTATCCTTTGAATCAGAAGACAGCCATTTTGTTCGGCAACGAAAAAGAGGGGCTGACGAAAACGGCATTTGAACTTGCGGATGAGTTCCTGACGATTCCGTTGTGCGGATTCACTGAAAGTCTGAATCTGTCGGTTTCGGTGGCTGTCTGCCTGTTTGAGTTGACTCGCCGATTACATAACTCGAAGTTTGACTGGCAATTGTCGCAGGAGGAGCAGGAGGAGTTATATGCAACGTGGATCACACAGATGGTCGGCGACAAACTGCCGCTATACGAACGGCGATTCCACGAAACGCGACAGTCGAAAGTTGAATGACTGGCTTACCTGTCGGAGCATCACCACATGTTGCTATTCCCGGAAACGGGGATGCAGTAGTATCGAGAAGTCGTGGTCCCGCCAAAATCGACCTTCACCACCCGTTCCGTTCTTCGTTCACTGATACTTATGCAGACTTCTCTACCCTCAGAAACTCCCTCAGCTGTGGAACCAGGATCGGTCGATGATTCGCGTCGAGAGTGGATTCGCAGGGCGATCCTGATCGTCGTCCCGCTGGTTGTCTATCTGAACAGCCTGAATGGTGCCTTCCTGTTCGACGACTGGATAATGCTGGAAAATTATCAGACTCGAGATTTGTCTCTGGCCAATCTGTTTTCTTCGGCCCGGAACAGGCCAATCGCCTATCTCTCCTTCGCAATGAATTTCGCCACCTGTGGCGAAGATCCCTGGAGTTATCATATCGTCAACGTGACGATCCATCTTCTGGCAGGCCTGCTGTTGTACGGTATCATCCGACGCACGCTACTGCTGCCTTCGGTCCCCATCTCGGAAAACACACGAACTCAGGCAGCCTGGCTCGCCTTCGCGATTGCACTGCTTTGGTTACTGCATCCTCTGCAGACCAGTGCCGTTACCTACATTGTGCAGCGGATGGAATCGCTGATGGCGTTGTTCTTTCTACTCACGCTGTACCTGGTACTGCGCGGTGCGAATTCTGCTGCAAGCATCGGTTGGTATTCCGCTGCCTGTGTCACCGCGTTTCTTGGCATGGGTACGAAGCAGGTGATGATTGCCGCCCCGCTGGTGATTCTCGCTTTTGATCGTAATTTTCTTGCAATGTTCTGGAAGGAAATACTTCGACGTCGTGGGATTGTTTACGCCTGCTTCATCGGGATGATGATTTACGGTTCGTATCAGGTTTGGCCCAGTCTCTTCTCCAGCGAGAAGACCGAACTTGCTTCGGCCGGATTTTCTCTCAAGTCGATCTCCAAATGGGAGTATTTCCGTTCGCAGCCTGGGGTCATTCTGCATTATCTGAGGCTGGTGTTCTGGCCCGATCCACTGGTGTTTGACTACGGCTGGCCTGTCGCCACAATAAGGGAAGCCATCATCCCCGGTTTGATCGTCTCTGCGATGTTCGTCGCGTCGATCGCCTGCCTGTTTGTCCGCCCTGCAATCGGTTTTCTCGGCATCAGTTTTTTCCTGATTCTCGCCCCGACTTCCAGCTTCATGCCAATTCAGGATCTTGCCTTCGAGCATCGAATGTACCTCCCGCTGGCCATCGTCCTCACACTGGTTGTGCTGGCTGTCTGGAAGGTAGGACAATGGTCCGTTCAGAAGGGGAAATTGGAAGCTGCGACCGTGCCAGTTGTCTTGACCGGTTTGCTGGTGTGTATCGCGTTGATCTTTTCCATCCGCACAATTTCCCGCAACAACGACTACGCCACGCCAGTCCGCATGTGGGAAACCGTTGTGGAAACCGCACCGCATCATGTGCGAGCGCATTATCAGTTGGGATTGCGGTTGGAGGAAACGGATGCTGTCGGTGCAGAGAGAGCCGAAAACCTGCGACGCGCGAAAGAGTGTTACCAGCAAGCGATTGCACTTGATCCGGATTACATCCGGGCGCACACCAATCTGGGCCGCATCAATCTGATCACGCAGGACTATCCGGAAGCGATCAGGCATTACCAGAAGGCGGTAGAACTCGCGCCTTATTTGACGTTCTGCCATGTCAACATTGGTCAATCGTATTTGCGACAGGATTTGGATGCCAGGGCGATTCCCTGGTTCGAGAAAGCATTGGAACATTCCGAAAAGGAGAGTGAGATTCGGGATGCCTCCTATTTTCGGGGGATCATTGCGATGCGGGCGGAAAATTTCGAGACCGCCCGAACGTATCTGGAGCGATCCAGTTCCATCGGCGACCCACAGACCGACACGCTGTTCAACCTCGCCAAAACCTACATGGCGTTAGAGAAAAAAGAACAGGCCGCACAGACATTCGCCGCATTTCTGAAGCAGAGTTCGCCCGGCGATCCCAAGGCTCAAGCGGCGATGAAATGGCTGTATGACAATTCCTACGCGCACCTGATTCCTGAATTTACACGATGATGGTGGGATTTTTTGGAGGTCAAACGGTTGAAATGATGCCATAGGCAAAGGTTAAATCTGCTGGAACGTGGAACAGAAAATTCCACGATCAGGGCTTTGACTCGAATTTCTCCATCAGCGGTTTGCCGGCTGCGTTTTGTTCAGCCACTTCATAACCACGTGTGGCATCGAAGATCTTCAACTTGCCTTTGGCGTCGAAGCTGGCGAGCCGTTTGCCGTCTGAAGAGAACCGGACGCAACGGACTTCCGCATCGTGCCGGAGTGACAACATCTGCTGTCCTGTCACAGCGTCCCAGAGTTTCACCGTCTTGTCGCCGCCACCGGTTGCCAGTCGCGAGCCATCCGGATGAAAATCGATCGCATGGACACGTAAAGTATGACCCGATGCGACGAACAAATGCTTCTTCTGCTCGGCAACATTGATAACACTGAACTCCGCATCGTTGCTGGCGGCAGCAAGTAGATTACCGGTCGCATCCCACGCCAGGTCATTGATCTGCCGATAATGGGCAACGATTTCTTCCAGTGGGTCTCCATTCTTCGCGTCGAGAACGAGCGTCACGCCTCCCTGTTCTCCCACCGCCAGGCGGTCACCTTGCGGACTCCAGACCACACAACGACCGAGAACCACTTCGTCGAAGATCATTCGAGCATTCGTGGAAGAAAACGGTTCCCAGATCCAGACTTTGGAACCGGTCAGCACAGCCAGCTTTGTTTCTTTTGGATGCCAATCATAAGTGACGCAGCTTGCATCAGAGGGAACCTGCCAGTGGGAAGTGATTCGGTCCGCCTTGAGATCGAAGACATTCAGCCGGTTGTGATCCATCGTGACGATGAACGATCCATCGGATGAATACTTCGCCTGTTGTCCGGCACCAGAGTAGCGCAGAATATCGGTTTGACAGTCGTAAATGGCAGGCAACCCACTGTTCTCGATTAACAACTGATTACTATCGGGATGCCAGTCAATTGTTGCTTCGCGATCATCCGCCAACATCGCGGGCATTTCAACGAACTGGATGGGAGGTCTGGCATCGGGGTTCCAGATGCGGACCGATCCGTCGTCGCTGCAGGTCGCAATACGACGAGTCTTCGGCGACCATTCCACGTCATTCACTCGCGAAGTGTGGCCACGAAAAATGCGCGTCATCGGGATCTGTTGCGCCTGCGCATACGGATCGACGTTCCGAACGTGCAGGGTCAGATCCCAACCTGTCGAAGCGATCTGGCTATCTGGTCCGAATGCGATAGCGCTGATCTGCCCTTCGTGTCCGCCATAAGCCGGGAGCCCGTTCTTTGTGGAGAGATTCCAAACCTTCACCATCCGGTCGAAACTTCCCGAGGCCAGCCATTTTCCGTCGGTGCTGAATGCGATGCTCCCGATTTGTGCCGGATGCCCATCGAACGTCTGCAGTAATTCGCCGGTTGACGCATTCCAGATATTGGCAACATGTCGGCTTCCGTTCCAACCCGCAGAGGCAATTTGAGCCCCATCCGGGCTGAATGCAAAGTGAGGCACCTGCCCGTCGACCTGTTCCGTAATCGTGACGGCTTTCGCATTCATCTCCGCCTGTGTCGGTTCAATCTGGATGTAATGCCGGGGCGTGTGAATTGCGAGACGGTCGCCATTGGGACTGAACTGCAGCGATCCAAACGATTGATCAATCACTCGCGCCGTTTTCTGAGTTTGCATCTTGCGAATGATCGTTCCGCTTTTCTCGCCCGAGACAGCCCAGTATTGTCCGGTGGGATCGATGGCCAGCCCCAAAGTAAAAGGCTCGGGTTTCGGCAGCGTGGCGACACGCTGTTGATTCTTCAGATCATAAATATCGATACCAGTGGCACCGGCGATGAAAACCTGGTTGCCATCTGGAGAAAACGCAATATGCTGCACCACCGAAGGTTTTTCAATCGATTTACCTTGACGTTCGTCCAATGTGTAAGGTTGAATGACCCGCTCCGCCTGATGAGCCACGCCCAGCAGAAAATACCACTCCCATCCGCGCGGGTCGGGCGCCAATTGCTCATCAAGCCAGGGATCGACCAATTGCCGCACACGTCCGGCACCGGTTGTCGTTTCCGCTGCGGAACCGGCGACATTCATTTCGCTGGCATAGCTGTTGCGTCGCGTTTCGTCCCGGGCGATTTCCGCATTGCGGCGGGCGTCGTTGACCCACACAACCGCCCCGATGCTGACAAACAACAGGCAGACTAACAACAATAACACGGATGCTGCTGCGGGGTGACGTTTGCACCACCGCCACATCTTTTCAACCCGGCTGACAGGTCGCGCGGCAATCGGTTTGCCTTCCAGGTAACAGGACAAATCTTCGCATACTTCTTTCGCGGTGGCGTAACGTTTTTCCGGTTCTTTCTGCAGGCATTTCAGGCTGATCGTTTCCAAATCTTTCGGGATGCTGCTGTTCAGCTGCCGAAGAGAAACCGGCTGTTGCTCAACCACCTGTTGCAACGTTTCCATGACGTTCGCGGCCAGGAACGGCGGGCGACCGGTCAACAGATCGTACAACATCGCACCAAGCGAATAGACGTCGGATCGAACACCGACATCCCCAATGCGCCCCTGTGCCTGTTCCGGTGGCATATAAGCTGGAGTGCCGAGGACGTCACCCGTGACCGTCATCCCTTTGTTGTTGTCCAGCGTCTTCGCCAGACCGAAGTCCATCACGCGCGGTTTTCCAGCGCGGTCGACCAGCACGTTGGACGGTTTCAAGTCGCGATGCACAACACTCTGTTCGTGGGCGTAGTGAACGGCCTGTCCGACCTCCTTCACCAATTCAGCCGCACGTTCCGGATCCAGTGGTTCATGCCTCGCCATGTCTGAAAGCGTTTGGCCTTCGACAAAGCCCATCACAAAAAATGGCTGCCCGTCCGATTCTCCCACTTCAAACACGGGCACAATGCCGGGGTGATCGAGTTTCGCTGACGCCTGAGCTTCTGCCAGAAACCGTTGCATATCGTCCGGTCCCGCTAACTGGCCGGCGCGAATCATTTTCAGGGCAACGATTCGATTGAGTGATTGCTGACGCGCCTTGTAGACGACTCCCATGCCGCCGCGACCCAATTCTTCCAACAGATCAAAATCAGCAAAACGACTGTTTGGCAACTCGGCGGCAAGAGCTTCGGATTCCGGGATATCACCAATGACGGTGGTCGTATCGACGTGATCGGACTGAAAGGTCACGGTTTCCTTGCCGGGATCGAAATCGGTACTTCCAGAAAAAGCCGCGAACACCTCGTCGACAACATCGGCCATTTGGGGAAACCGTTGTCGCAGACTCTGTTGTGTGACAACCTCACCGGTGCCACGCCGGAATTTGATTTCCAATGGCAACAAGGTTCGCAATAACTCGTGTCGCTGATGCTCATCGAATTGGGTCAGACAGGCTTCCAGCGCAGGGCGTTGTCCAGCCTGCCATGCAGATTCAAACTCTTCGCGCAGCTCTTTCATGCGCGTCTTTGAGTTCGCGTCAATCCCGTCCACGGGTTGTTTTCCGTCCGTTACGATTGTGTTATTCGTCTGGTTGCCACGGCAAGGTGAATCAATGGATTCATGGTACACTGTTTGCAGCTTGTTTTCTCAGTCGTTTCGACTTTTCGGATGCACGGGAAGCCCCGACGTGACGACGCAGGACTCACTCAATCCAACCCTTAAGCAGCACGCCAACTGCATACGCCAGTCCTGCTGCGATGCCGCCGACAGTCAACGTCTCCATCCCGGCAAGGTACCATCTCTGTGCGACAAACCGAGACTTCACCGCGCCAACGGAAACGAACGCGAAAGCTGTCAACAACGTGCTGATCAGATACGCGTGATTCACCGGCGTAAGAAAATCAACAAAGAAAATCAGCAGCGGAATGATGCCGATTGTCATGAAGGAGACAAAGGTCGTCAGGGCAGCCCAGAAAGGATGCGGCTTTTCCAGTGACAATCCCAGCTCTTCTTGCAGCATGGTGTCGACCCAGAGTTTACGGTCGGATGTGATGATCTCAGTCGCGCGATCAAGGTCTTCCCCGGCAAAACCCTTGTTCGCCAATATCTGACGGATCTCTTCCCGTTCCCCCTCGGGATAGACCTCGATATGGTGTTCCTCAGATTTGCGCGCACGTTCCAGCAACTGCAATTCGGCTCGCGATCCGAGAAAGTTGCTGGCAGCCATGCTGAATCCGTCCCCCAATAGATTCGCCAGCCCCAGCACCAGCAGGATTCCGGTTGAGAGTTCCGCCCCGGCTACGCCAGAAACCACCGCAAATGTCGTGACCGCTCCATCGATACCACCGTAGACAAAATCGCGCAAATAGCTTTGCGCGTATCCTTCTTTCAACCGCGCGCGAATAGCATCGGGCGTGTGCGATGGTTTCAACAGGTCTCGAGTCGGTTCGCTGGGAGACATCACAGGCAGTCAATCTTATCGCTGAATCACTCAGCCAAAATCAACTCTTCGTTGATCGTATAAGCCATATACGTGTTATGTCGCGCATGTTGTGCAATCGCGGCAAGGCACGGGTCAATTCGTGATTGTCAGTTTGTGTTGTGGGCAAACGGATATGCCTTTTCGATAAGGGACGATAGTGCCAGTCCTTCGAGTTCTTGTGGAGATTCGCCGACAGCCAGGAGGAATTTGGTTAAAGCATCAGCAAGTTCGTCGGGGTGTGCAGGAACGTCAGGATCACAGGTGATTGTGATGGGGCGTTCAGTGCCAGGAGCCACGTTGAGCCTCCGACCGTCAGCATCGTAAAACGTGTTGTTTTCGTCGTCCAGAATCCATTCTTCGTGATATAGTTCGGCCGCCTCAACGGTGTCGAAGATATCAAGCGTGCAGGGTTCGTATACGAGGATTGGCGGTTTCATGGACGAGTGACTTGGGCCGTTGTGAAGGCGTCGTTTAGCAACATAATGGGGCCGCGGATCACCGGTTGTCCGTGGCGTGTTGATTGTATACGACGCGGACATACGGTGCAGCCCGCCAAAGTACGGAATGCTGACACCCGAACTGAGAAACCATTTCCGCAGAGAGTGCTGTGATCGGCCCAAAGAGACTCCACAGAGCGTGAAAAAGAG
>JANQSH010000130.1 GCA_028284145.1 Planctomycetaceae bacterium
CAGACTGCGAATAGAGCGTAATACGCTCCTTCGTGGCGCGATGGACGTTTTTCGTCCTGCAAATACAGATTCCCGCGAGCGAGAAGCGTCACACGAAAAGGGAAGCTGCTCTAGCCCGAATTAAAGTGATTAAGTGCTGTTAAGGAACGGAGAAAGCAAACAAGCCGCCGGAACCAATGATGATCCGGGCGGCTCGTTGTGTTTCAAGGAGGGATATGCCGTGTTAAATTGTTGCCCCGCTCTCGGGGGAATGTCACGTTATCACTCTCTTTCTTCGGGCGGCTGACCTCTCACAATCAGGCCCGTTGGCAGGTGAACGACCTCTCACAATCTTCACCCGCGGGCAGACACGACCTCTCACAATCGATGTCCGCATGCCTGGCTGCCGACCTCTCACAATCGGCGCCGGCCTCACTCTCTCTGAGCAAATCTTCAAAAGCGAAGCCCGTGCCAATCAAGCAAAGCATACAGAATTCCCTGCACAAAAACGACTCAACCATATGAAATGAAAGCAGTTTGGCGCTACGTGAAATTACGACCGGAAAACCAGGCCGCTGAAGGAATTGCACTTCTTACAAACGTAAACGGAGCAAGTTTTGCAATTTTTACCAGATGACCGAACATCCAGTATGAAAGATCTTCTAGCTTACTCCTGTTCGATAACCTCAATCTTCACCCGGCCGAAGATATTGATCACGGAGATGAAAACACTTGACGGTGCAATGCCTTCTTCGGCAAAACTGGAGTGTGCCAGTTTGATGTGAGCTGCCCCAACGCCTTTGCTGCCGAGTGTCGCGTCGAGCGGAATCCATTGATCGCCGACCAGCGCTTCGGTCCACATGTGGCCTCCCATACTTTTTCGGCTGGGGATGTAAACCAGCCCCGAGGCGATTCGAGAGGGGATCTTTTTCGCCCGCAGCATCGCAGCCAGCAACACGGCATGCTCGGTGCAGTCCCCTTCCAGATTTTTGGCGACTTCCGCTGCCGAGGCCATTGCCGTCGAGAAATTTTTGTTGGTCATCGCTTTGTGGACATACACCTGCATCGCCGGGGCAACTTCGCGCGGATCAGATTTCTCACCGGCGGCTTTCTCTGCATGTTCGATCACCCCTCGGTTCCTGCATTGCAAAAACCGAGTGTCTGCCAGGTATTCGGCTTTGACCTGCAGCGTCTTCAGTTGTTCGGGCATTTCCGCTGCCGTGACGGTCAACTCGATTGTTGTATCGTTAATTTGCCTGATTGATTGCGTCCCTCCATTCACCATGTAATCGGCCGGGTTTTCGTTATCCATCGAAATGCGATAAACAACTTTTTGGGAGCCATGCCCCTTCTTGATTTCACCGACCTTCACGAGACTGGCAACCGCCAGATCGAGATCCGCTCCTTCAATTTTCTCCATCGCAACTTTGCGTGGCACGCGATAGCTGACAATTCCCATCATCCCGGTGTCAGTCTTGAGTGATTCACCATGCTGATCAACATACGCCTTCGACTTGATGGTCGGAAACAGTGAGTTGATGACTTCGAGCGTGAGCAGTTTTGGGGTCGTTCCATCCAGCAGAGGAACCGATGCCAATTCTCCTGCGGTCATGGTGACGGTCGAGATCCGGTTGAACTCCGGCATGAAGGTCTTGAAGGCCCGTGATTCCCCCGGTTTGAGTGGTTTTTCCTGCATTTGTCGGTCGTGGTAGGCGGTCGTCCGAATTGAGTCATCCCATTTCAGAGTTTGCGTTCGTTTCTGCCCTCCCGTGGTTGATTCAATCTGAAGTTTGCTCTCTTTCACAATGCCGGTTGTGCGGACCGACTGAGCGGGCGGGTTTTGCAGTTCCAGCGAGAAACTATGCAATTTTCCATCTGCCGTTTCGACTGTGCGCAGTTTCGTTTTGGTTTTGAGCGTTTGTCCAAATCGCTTGAGCGTGGTATTCGATTCGCTGTCAGTCTGAATGTAGACGCTTCCGTTTCGCTCAAACTCACGAATGACTGTGCGGGCAAAACCGATGCGGCTCTTGCCCATGTAAATCACCTCCCAGAACTCTTCGGTCGTTTTTGCTTCATCTTTCGTGGCTTTGGGACTAATGAGTGGTTGTGCAGCGAAAAGCGGAATCAAAGCGACAAGTGATAACAGGGCGAATGAGGTGAGTCGAAGCAGAGTCATGCTGGTGAGCTTTCTTCGGAAGAGCGGACGGATGTTGCGTTTCGTCAACATTTTACGTGAATTGAGCCCAGGGGAAACGAACGAAATCGGGCACAACGAAATCGAGTTCTGAAGTATAGCGAAAAGCGGTCGAGTTGGGCAGATGTAGCGATTGCAGCGGTGATGAGTCAGATGATCTCTCCTTGAACGGTCAGCCAAACGGTTTAACCGCTACCAAAAGGAGTATCGGGGGGATGACCTGTCTGGCAATGTTTCGCCAGCCCGCATCGTCGCTGTCGCCGTCGCGGATCAAAACACTTTTTCACGCCTCAATCTGACAACCGAATTCCCCGTCTCCGATCGCATGCTATTGTTGCATGTGCTTCAGGAACAACGCTTCTTCAGGCACAACAGACCGGCCCCAATTATGGGTCATCAATTGTTCGGCAGGCGGAAGGGGAAGCCGCACCTTTTTGTCGAACAGTGGCCGTCATCATCACGGTGTCAGCCAGCCACGGTCTTTGCAGCAGGCGTGTCATCCTCTGCGTGTTTGTCACCGAACAGGTTTTTCCGTTGTTGAATCGGTGCGTTTCACGCTGAATTGCGCGTTTGTGAAACTGTTCCAATGGTGCGGGTTCCGCAAGACGTGGTCGAACGAACAAACGCGAATTCGAGAACACCCTCACCCGAGTTCCATATTCCAATACCGAAAATTACAGACAGGTCATATGCGGGGGGGAAACCGATGAGTTTCTTAAAGCGGTTCATGAAAAACAGTCATCGCGAAGGGCAGGTGACGACCAGCCGCAGCAGCTTTGAAAATTTGACTGAAGAAGAGCTTGAAGCTCATCTCGGTGTCAGCCGCTACGGTGAATTTGAACTGACCGATGCCATTCGTCCGTCTTACGATTTGCAAGTCGTGCCTCGGACCGGCTTTCGTCACGATTGCTACCAGGACCGCGAGACCGGCGTGCAGATTCCGGTTGTTATGGCGGCTGCTTCCAGGCGGATTGTACTCGATCTGTTTATGGACCTGCTGGATCCGATCGGCGAGTCGGTCGATGTCGTTCTCGAATCGAGTCATGATCGTGCAGGTCACGGACATGTCGATCTCTTCCGGGAGCAAATCGACCTCCCCGTCCTCAAGAGTATTCTTTACGACTATGAAGACCTGCTGCTGAATGACGGCTGCATGGGCATTGCCGTACTCAACTCGAAAAAACCGGTCGAAGTGCAATTCGATGAGCACAAACTGCTGATCATCTACGGGCATGAACTGAGCGAATTTGAAAACGTGTTGATCGATAACTACGTCGATTGCAACGAGGACTTGCAGTTCATCACCGAAGCCGAACATGTGCACTCTTCCAGCGAAGAGAATCTTGAGGAATTCGAGCAACTGCGGTATCGGCTTGGTATTGACGACTGAATCTCCGAACCTCGTTGATGTGCCTGTTCGGTGATGTGGTCGTGTTCGTAAGACAACCGCTTCGGTGCAGGATTCGTCGTGGTCGCTGATTGAAATGTCCCGTTCGGTTATTCCGTCAATTCCAACCAGGGATCGAGGCCGACCTGTTCGTACAGTTTCGTTCGCTCCTTTTCCTGCTGAAGCATTTGTTTGCGGCTCTTTTGGAATTGCCGTTCCAGCATCCGTTGCGCTTTACGGAACTCCTGGATACAGCCAGCCGGCAACTCCCCATTTTTGTCAGACCGACACTTTTTCCTGAGCATGGATCGGTATTCCGCCGGACGGCACGACAGCAATTCGTCATCCAGTGACAGAAAGAACTGAAACGAACCGGGATCTCCCTGCCGCGCGGCGCGTCCAGTCAGTTGCCGATCAATACGGTACGAACTGTGCATTTCGGTTGCGATGACGTGCAGGCCTCCCGCTTTGCGTACCGTGTCATCGAGAAGAATGTCTGTGCCGCGACCAGCCATATTCGTGGCAATCGTCACTCGTGCCGGTTTGCCCGCCTGGGCGATAATTTCGGCTTCCTCCTGGTGGTGTTTGGCGTTGAGAGTTCGATGAGCGATGCCATCATGCACGAGGAGTTCGCCCAATGCTTCCGACGCTTCGACTGAAGGCGTGCCGATCAGGACCGACCGACCGGAAGCCTGCAATTCATGCACGACTTCAACGATGGCTTCGCGCTTGGACTGAATCGTGGCGAAGATGCGCGGCGGAAGCTCTTTCCGAAGGCAGGGCCGATTTGTGGGGATCGACCTCACCTTGAGGCCATAGGTCTTTTTGAGTTCCTTCCTCGCAGGCAACGCCGTTCCCGTCATGCCACCAAGGAATGAGTATTGCCGGAAGTACGACTGCACGCTGATTCTGGCCGCCTGGCCTGTTGCCGACGTAATCGGCAACCGTTCTTTTGCTTCGACCGCCTGATGCAGGCCATCCTGCCACTTCCGTCCTTCCATGATTCGCCCGGTCGATTCGTCGACGATAACAATTTCATCATTCTGGATGATGTAGTCACGATCAAGTTCATAGCCAAATTGTGCGGTAATCGCCCTTTCCACCTCGGCAAAGATCCGCTCGTTGTCGAAGACATCGATCAGCAGTGTCTTGGGCATCAGCAGAATCTGGTCACAACCTGCGTCGGTCAGGAAGAGTGAACGACGGTCCGACCCGAAGGCGAAATGTTCACCCATCTGCAGATTCAATGCGGTAACCTGGCTCCAGCGATAGAGCGCCACGTCGGTATGCCTGTTGGTTTGCTGCAGCCCGATGATCAATGGTGTCCGTGCATCATCAATGAGAATACTGTCTGCCTCATCGACCAATGCGAAATAGTGTCCACGTTGCACGGGTGCATTCGCGTCGGGCGTGTTCTCGAATGTTCGAGACTGTGTCTCCAGTTTCCCAGCCAGCCAGCCGGCATGCGGACGATCATCCGGTTTGGCACCGATCTTGATCCGGTCTCGCAGAAAATCAAAGCCCATTTCGGTCGCGGTTCCGTAGGTAATGTCTCGGGCATAGTTCTCGCGTCGTTCGGCGTCTTCCATGTCACCATGCACACAACCGACTGTCAGTCCAAGTAAATGAAACACGGGTGCAAGCGATTTTGCATCGCGTGTCGCGAGATAGTCATTGGCCGTCAGAACATGACAACCCTGACCGGGCAAAGCACGGAGAAAAGCGGGCAAGACGGCCGTTAAAGTTTTACCTTCGCCAGTCTGCATCTCAATGATCTTACCCTCGAAGACCGCAATGCCACCGGCAACCTGCACCGGGTAATGCGCCAGCCCGAGTACTCTACGCGATGCCTCGCGGACCAGAGCCGCCGCATTTTCGAGTATCGCTTTGATGGGCCTCGCCGCCCGAACCTGCCATCGCAACTCAGTCGCACGAGCTGTAATTTCCGCATCAGTAAGGTTTTTCAGCCCCTCACTTTTCTGGATGATCCTTCGTTCTCGCGACGGCCGTTTCATTCGTGACGGAATACTCCTGACTGAAAGCAGAGACCTTAATAATAGACATTTCAACTCAGAACGTCATTCGCACACCTTGACAAGATCGCCAGTCTTTTTCTGATCGTTGACGACATAAATAATGTTAATTGATTTTTACGCCACATACAATTAGCATTATTGCTTAATTTAATGTGCATGATGATCGCTTGAAACAATTTCAGAGAAAGGCAGTGTGATGGCAAAAGATGACAAAACCGAAACCACAACGGCTGTAAAGGACCAAAATGACGACAATGGCAAGCCGGCGCCAAAAGCATTCGGAACGATCGAATTAGATGTGTCGGATGTCAGTGCTTGTTACTCCAATTTCTGTCGAGTGTCATCGACACCGGAAGAGGTAATTATCGATATGGGGCTTAACCCGAATCCCTTTGCGAAAGGGGATGTGACAATACCGGCGTCGAATCGAATCGTTCTGAACCACTTCACAGCGAAACGCCTGATGGGAGCGTTATCCGCCGCTGTCAAACAGCACGAAGATGCGTTTGGCGTTCTTGAAGTGGATGTTCGCAAGCGATTTCAACCCACCGGTCGTTAATGGATTGATCCTGATGATGTCTGTACCAAAAAGGCAACACGACTGTCGAAACGCGCCAGTTTCACATGAGCTGGCATGACCATTTTATTCCTCTCTGAAAGCGACTGCCGGGGCGATTTCAGGAGCGGCAGGTCGCCATTAGAAGGGAGGGGTAAGATATCCCGTTTTTTGTGGGTTGCGAGGTACAATGAAAACCATCGCGTTTTACTGGGAACTTGAGGCGGGGGGTGAACACGTTGGAAAGTTCAGCCCGTTGCTCCGGAAGTTTCTGGAATCCGGATGGGGGATTGTACTCATCGTACGCGACCTGTCTCGTCCCGGGCTGTTTCTGGAACTCGACGACGACCGACCACAGGTATTTCAATCGCCCCACAAGACCTTCCCGCGCAGCGCCGCTCATGTTATGCCAGTTGCTGTTCAACATGGGCTATCGCACCCGCAGGAGCTACAGGCAGTGACGGCTGCCTGGAGAAACCTGTTTGATGCCATCAAGCCGGATTTGGTTGTGGCCGGAATTGTATAATCGTTCAGCAGGTTGATGTTGATCAGAAGAGCCGAATGACTCTCGGGCAGCGAGACGCTTTGCAGCAACTCCAGTTGCAAGCAAGGTCCACCCTCATCAGATACTCAAATCTGAAAACCTGAGGCCAACAACCTGCTTTTGTGAGCCAAACGAATGTCGCGTCCTTGCGACAAGGTACTTCATTCGGCAAGATGCAACGACTTGCGATTCTGCTCGATTTTCAGGGATTTTCGGATGTCATACCCAGACGATGCGGCCTCGGCGGACGAGAGCGTATACAGCCCGGCTACCAGCGATGTCGATCCGCACTATGAGCGCGCCCAACGGCTCGCCGCAATTCTGGAATCGGCCGTTGATGGAATCGTTACCATCAATAGCGCCGGAATTATCCTCGATGCAAACCCGGCAACCGAGCGGATGTTCGGCTATGCGCGGGATGAGATCATCGGGCAGAATGTCAGCGTTTTCATGCCCGAACCGTACGCCAGTGAACACAACGCATACATCGATCGCTATCTCGCATCACGCCAGCCACACATTATTGGAGTCGGACGCGAGGTGATCGCACGTCGCAAGGATGGCACGCTGTTTCCGGTTCATTTAGCGGTGAGCGAAGTCGATCATCTGCGTACGTTCACCGGGATTGTGCGGGACCTGTCGGACGTCAAAGCGGCACAGGAAAAACTGATCCAGTCAGAACGTCTCGCGGCGATCGGTCAGATGGTCGCCGGACTTGCACACGAGAGCCGCAATGCTTTGCAGCGCACACGCGCCAGTCTCGATATGCTCGAACTCGACCTGGAAGACTCGCCCGAAGAACTGGAGTTGATACGACGTGGTCAGACCGCATTGAATGAATTGAATCGACTCTATGGTGAAGTACAGAGTTATGCCGCGCCATTGAAACTCGAAGTCGAGTCGCGCGATCTGACCTGCGTTTGGGAGACGGCCTGGATCCATCTGGCGGAACAACACCGAAAACGGAACATTGCCTTTTTCGCCACGACCAATGATGTCGACGCAACGATTCGCATGGATTCTGATCGGATTCGTCAGGTCATCCGAAACCTGCTCGAAAATTCGATTTCTGCCGTGGGAGAACCGGGCGAGATTCGTATTGAGTGTGCGGAATCGAACGTTCACAACCAGCCAGCCGTGCGAATAACAATCACCGATAACGGCCCTGGCTTCGAGAGCGAGCAGTTGCAGCGGGCTTTTGAGCCATTTTTCACGACAAAAACGAAAGGGACCGGGCTCGGCATGGCGATTGCGAAGCGGATCGTCGAGGCTCACGGCGGGACGATTGACATCGACAACGCGGTGAGAGGCGGAGCCGAAGTGATCGTTACGTTGCCGCGTGATTTCCGTGAGGCGTTGGCTCCGCATTTTGACCAATCCTGAGAAAGCCAAATCTGGCAACGGGAGTCTGGTGATGGATCATGGCCCGCTTCGTATTGCAGTTGCAGATGACGAACCTGACATGCGCGACTTTTTCTGCAAAGTCCTCGGGTACCTCGGCTATGAAGTGGTTGCAGTGGCAGCCAATGGTCGCGAACTTGTCGATCAATGCCGGGTCACAATGCCCGACCTGGTGATTACCGATATCGTCATGCCCGAGATGGATGGCCTTGACGCGCTCGATGAGATTTGTCATGAGCAGGCCATACCCGCCATTCTGGTGACGGCCCACAACGACAGCAAGTTTGTGCAGCGGGCGATTCACAAACGCGTCCTCGCATATCTGGTCAAGCCAATCAAACGGGAAGATCTCGAACCGGCCATTACGTTGGCCATGCAGCGTTACAAGGAGTTTCAAGCGCTGCAAAAGCAGACAGATGATTTGAGGCAGGCTTTGGAAGATCGCAAGCTGATCGAGCGAGCGAAGGGGATTCTGATGCATCGCGCCCGAATGGAAGAACCAGACGCCTTTCGCCGGTTGCAGAAGTTATCGAGCGAAAAGAACCGCAAGATGGTCGAAATTGCCAGGACGATCATCGAAGCAGACGAAGCGATGGCTCCTTGAGAGTGACTCCCTTCGATTCCTCGATTGGTATCTTTGCATCGCAAAGCTTACAACGACAACATCGCTGGCAAAGTGGCATGAACCGGGCGGCCCCACTCCGGCTGTCTCTTTATTCCATTCTCAGGTTGCTCACATCCCGGATCACCCAATGTCCACATCGTCGATGCCCTGGCTTCGGACATATGGCGGCATTGTTCAATGTGATCGCATTCACCCGCAATTCTCTCGCTTTTGCCTTCGGTAGTCTTGCCACTTTGCTCACCGGCAGGCATCATAGTCACAGTCCCGGCGATCGTCTTTTCAGGCTGGAAAATGGCTCGCTTTTCCAACTCGCGATCATGCCTGTTTCGTAGTGCATTTTTGTGGAATGGCGGGTTCAAAGATGGAGCAGAGTCAATTTCAGCAGATGGGCCGATTGCATTTCGGCCAATATCAACGCGATGGTTTTTTCGATGAGTTGATTGACGAACAGGGGCAGCCGCAGCCCGGAACAGAAATCCTGCTGAGGCGCATAGAAGAACTCCCCGATGGAGAATTGCTGCAACGCCAGCAGACAGCGGAACGCTCGCTGTTTCGGATGGGAATCACCTTCAACGTGTACGGTGACAGCCAGGGTGTGGAAAAGATCTTCCCCTTCGATATCGTCCCGCGCGTGATTTCATCGGCAGAGTGGGAACGCCTTGAACATGGGCTCAAGCAGCGGATTAAGGCGATCAACCTCTTCATCAACGATATCTATCATGACCGGAAGATCGTCAAAGATGGTGTTGTTCCCGAAGTCATGCTGAAAAGCGCCAAAAGTTTCCGTGAGCAATGCGTGGGATTGAATCCACCTCGTGGCATCTGGTGTCATATCACGGGAACCGATCTCGTGCGCGACAAAGATGGCACGATCTACGTGCTGGAAGACAACCTGCGTTGTCCGTCGGGTGTCTCTTATGTGCTGCAAAATCGATTTGTGATGAAGCGCAGCTTTCCCTGGCTGTTTGATGCCATGCATGTGCGGCCGGTCGTCGATTACCCCGGTCGTCTATTGCGGTTGTTGGAACACCTGGCTCCGGAGAACATCGAAAACCCGACCATCGCCGTACTCACGCCCGGTGTGTATAACTCCGCCTATTACGAACATTCGTTTTTGGCCCAACAGATGGGTGTCGAACTGGTTGAGGGTCGAGACCTGATTGTCCGCGATGGATTTGTCTGCATGCGGACGACGAAGGGGTTTCAGCGGATCGACGTGCTGTACCGGCGAATTGATGATGATTTCATCGACCCCAAAGAATTCCGCGAAGACTCCATGCTTGGCGTACCCGGTTTGATGGACGTCTATCGCAAAGGCCGCATCGCGCTGGCGAATGCACCGGGAACGGGTATTGCCGACGACAAGGTGATCTACGCCTACGTCGAAAAGATGATCAGGTATTACCTCGATGAAGATGCCATCATTCCAAACGTGCCGACGTATGTCTGCTACGATGACAAAGAGCGGGAACATGTGCTGGCCAATCTCGACAAACTGGTGGTGAAGGCCGCGAACGAAGCGGGCGGCTACGGCATGATGATCGGTCCGCATGCCAGCGAACAGGAACGCCAGAAGTTCGCCGAGTTAATCACAAAGAATCCCCGCAACTACATCGCCCAACCGACACTTTCACTGTCACGAATTCCCACGATTATCGATGGCACGTTTGAGGGGCGGCACGTCGATTTGCGACCCTACATTCTTTATGGGGAAGATATTTACGTCCTGCCGGGCGGTTTGACGCGTGTCGCTCTGAAAAAGGGATCGTTGGTCGTGAATTCATCACAAGGGGGTGGAAGCAAAGATACGTGGGTGATGGCCTCGACACCTGCGCAGAATGAATCTGCCGAATAAGGTGTTCAGGGAAAGGAGGAAAATCACCATGTTGAGCCGCGTTGCCGATGCCATCTATTGGATGAGCCGCTATGTGGAGCGTGCAGAAAATCTGGCCCGTTTTATCGATGTGACACATAGTGTTTCGCTGGACATGCCTTCCGGGTCGACCGACCAGTGGGGCGCTTTGATTTCCGCCTCTGGCGACCATTTACAATTTGAAAAAACATTCGGTCAGCCGACGCGGGAAAACGTCATCCACTTTATGACGTTCGATCGTGACAACCCGAACTCGATTTACTCCTGTCTTGCAGCCGCCCGGGAAAACGCGAGAAGTGTTCGCGAGATCATTGGCTCGGAAATGTGGGAGCAGATCAACCAGTTCTACATCATGGTCCGCGATGCCACCGTAAAACCGTTAGCCTCACTCGATGAGTTTTTCCATCAGGTCAAAATGGCCAGCCACCTGTTTCTGGGTATCACAATTGCGACATTTTCCCGTGGCGAGGCATGGCATTTCGCCCGGTTGGGACGTGTACTCGAACGGGCCGACAAGACGTCTCGCATTCTCGACGTCAAATACTTCATCCTGTTGCCCAGCGCGCACGATGTCGGATCGCCGATGGATGATCTGCAATGGTCGGCCGTCTTGCGGAGCGTCAGCGGATTCGAAATGTACCGGAAACGTCACCACGGCATTACGCCGAAGCGAGTGGTCGGTTTTCTGGTTCTCGATCGCAACTTTCCCCGCGCGATCATGCATTGCCTGGAAGTTGCCAATCAATCGCTGCATGCCATCTCCGGATCTCCTGAGGGAACATTCTGGAATCTGGCCGAAAAACGTCTTGGCCAATTGAGCAGTGAACTGGCCTACCTGACAGTCGATGACATCATCAGTACCGGATTGCACGAATATCTCGACTCGTTGCAGACGAAATTGAACGAAGTGGGCGATGGCATTTTCCAGACGTTTATCAATATCGATCCTGAAGCCGCAACCGCTTGAATTGACGATTTCAACCCAGAATCAAAAACAGTCAGATTAGAGTAGTGCCTTGTCAAGGCTTTGTTTTGGGGTGCGGGTTGACATAACCCGCTCCGTTGTCGCTCCTTGCAACTTTACCGAACCCAAATTTTAATCTTGACGG
>JANQSH010000165.1 GCA_028284145.1 Planctomycetaceae bacterium
CAGTGATCGATTCATCCTCTGACTCCTTTCCTAAATGAGGAATCAGAAGCTTATCTAAACTGCCTCAATCGCGCTAGACTCACATGCCATACGCTCTAGTGGCATTCTGCCCGTATTGTGAACGAGTATTCCGTGGGCCGATTTGCCGGCAGAATCTGGGAATCACAAGACCGTTTACAATCGGTTTCGGCGCTGGGTGAAGTCGGGACTGTGGCAGAGGATCTTTGAGAAGCTGGCGGGTCGTTTACTGAAAGAAGGAGAGATTGACTTCGAGCTGTGGTGTGTCGATGGAACAATCGTCCGAGCGTATCAGGTGCCATAACCTGTCATTTTTCAAGTTTTGAAACCGATTGCAGCAGGCGTTGAACGAGCCGACTTCGGAGTTGATCTGCACGCTGCCAATCCTCTTCAAGCGACATCACCATAGCGGCGCTCGTCTCAAGTTCTTCTCGCGCCACTCCAAGTGAATAGATGCTCGACTGCCTTCCCGGTCCACCTCCATATTCCATTGAGTGCGCAGCTTCGAGAATGTTATCCCGGATGGAAGGCTGGCTGCATAGTGGCACGATCTGTTCATGTGGATTGTTACCGGAATCAATAGCCAAACGTATCATTTCACCAACTTCATAATGAGCCTCGCGAAACGAAATTCCGCGTTGAGCCACAAGGTCATTGGCAACACGAGTTGCGATTACCACACCATCAAGCCCTGCCTGTTTTGCCCGATGCTGTTTGAATTTAAACCCGGCAACAATTGCCTTTAGCATCTGGGCGGACTCACTGAAGTTGCGAACGGACTTCGCCAGGAATCCAACCGAACCAGTCCCTACTTCCATGGTGTTACTGAACGGGGATTTGTGCGCGGATGCCAGTGCCGAAGCGAGATCGCCGATAAGTCCGGCGGATCGACACTTGATCAGTTCAAGCAGGTAAGGGTTTTTCTTTTGAGGTAGTGCGGAAGATCCTCCTGACAACTCGTCCGGAAACTCGACAAATGCTGTTTCGCACATTGTCCATACTTGAAAATCCTGGACAATCCGACTGAATGTCGTGCTGCACGAGGACAGCGAACAGAGAAAGTGAAGGCTGGCATCCCGGCTGGCAACGGCGTCGAGCGAGTTCGTCATGGAGCAGGCAAACCCTAAGAGTCTGGCCGTTTCCGCTGGATCAACAGGACATTCTGTGCCGCCTCCTGCCCCAGCTCCAAGAGGACACTGGATCAAGGTGTCTCGGCATGTCTCTAGAAATTGCTGATCCCGAGCTAATGCCCGTTCGACAGCGAGGCAATAGTGGCTCAGCGTACCAGGAAGTGCAGCCTGGTATTGACTGTAGATTGGCAGAAAAACATCAAGGCTGGTCTCGGCACGCCAAAGAAGTGCGGCGCGGAGTGCCCAAAGGTCCCTGCAGGCCATGGAAAACCATTTTCTGAGCTTCAAGAGTACGAGCGTCGCGTTTATGTCGTTCCGAGAACGGGCGAACTGCAATGTGCCGCCGATAGAATGTCCCAAACGCCTGGATAATTCGTCCTCATAGTGCAAGTAAACCCCTCGAGTAATTCGACATTTGCGAATCGTCTGAAAGTCTTCGGCATTTAACCTCCTGATCTCGGTGAGCAGAGTTGCAACGGTCGTTGCATCAAGTAGTTGCTGACGAAGCATCATTAGCAGGTGTGCTTCATCAATTTGTGAAAGCAAACGTAACTCCGACAAAATTTCCTGTGAATCCGTGCTGGGTGGATGAACGATATCAAGCACGTCGGGTGAAAGAGTTCTTGTGATCCGTCCTGTATTGGCTATGGATTCAGAGCATTGTCCTCCAGTCTCCTCGATTTTGGCATTCATCCTGGCAAGAATGGAATCAGCATCACTGCCGCTTTCTATGCTCGTTTCGGCCACCGTCAAGACGTGTCCAATTCTATCACGAAAGTCTCCGCGAAGTTCAACAGCATGCCCTGCTTCGCGGGTGAAGACCGCTTCGGCATCGGATGAGTGTTTTGCGAGGCGGGTTTTCGGTAATTTCAGATCGACGATCTGACCACTCACCGATGGAACAAAAAACCGAATCGAAGCCCCTTTGTCTCTTTGCCTCTCTAATCGAGGAAGATTTTCAGAGTATAGTGCAATGGTTGCGTCGATCAGGTCGATTCCATAAGCTCGTTCCACGAGTACAGGGATCATACCTCCACCCAGTCTCGCATTTACCTCCATTAAGACAGGACCGCGATCTGAAAGACGGACTTCTGTGTGGGCAGGACCAAACCGTATTCCTAATTTTTCAAGTGCGGAAACCGTCAAATCTTCGATCAACGTTTCAGCCTGAGCTGTCAATTGAGCAGGAAAATCGTGTCCAATTTCGAGGAAGTGTGGCTCCTGGCCTTTGTGCTTCCGTGTGATGCCGACGACGTTGGTGGTATCTCCGTCACCAAACGTTTCTACTGAAAATTCATCTCCTGTCACATATTCCTGAATCAGCACACTCGGATCAACTGCCTGACCTCGTTCGTTGGTTTTCACGGAAAGCCAATCGGCAATATGTTCACGGCAGGCCTCCACACTGTTGCACAATCGCACACCAATACTTCCCGAACTGACGACCGGTTTGACGATGACGGGAAACACCAGATCGGCAGAATACTGCTGAAACTCGTCGATGTGGGATACAGCGTACGTCTTCGGAACTGAGATTCCAGCAGCACTCAATCGCTGAATCTGTTTCCGTTTGTTACGACAGTTCGCAATATCCTCCGGCTTGTTTGAGGGAAGCCCAAAGTGTGTCGCGGTCGCCGCGGCGCATTCCACAAAGTAGTCGGACGATGAGTACACCCCTGCCAGCTCACGGACGGTGTTCAACTTGAGTATGCAATCTTCGACCTGTGAAGTCTCTGCGGGCAATGCCTGGACCATGTGCTCGTTCAGGAACGGATATCTTGAGCTGTCCTTTGTTAGAAAAACTACTCGAAATCCACGATCCTGTGCACGGCGCACAAAGAGTTGCCCCGTACCTGTGGTGTTACTTTCTATAAATGCAAATGATTTCATTTCATTGGAGTGAACGTATTAGCAAGAGGCCGGCGTTTCCAATCGATAGAGCACCACGACTGGCATGCGTCGAGTGGAGTTTGGACTCGCCGTGATATGGCGGGCAGCCTTTCGCAGTAGACGTCGTTATCCTTCAGCCAGACAGGGTTGTATACGGTGGAGATATATCGTACACCATCATCGGGTGCCGTGAAGACTATCGCGTTTTTTTTATGATTGCGGGAGATTTCTCTCGCAACCATGTACGCGGCGCCTGTAGTTGGTCCTGCGAAGATCGCCGTTTTTTTGAAAAGCTCTCGAGTTGCGAGAAATGCTTCGGCTGCCGAGACCCAGTGAATTTCGTCGAAGCATGTATGATCCAAATTCCGTGGCAGGATGCTATTTCCCAAGCCACGCAACAGCCGCTTTCCGTCCTCCAGTCCAAAGAGGATACTATTAAAGGTGTCTACACCGACAAGTCGGGCTTCAGGAGTTGATTCGCGAATGCGACGGATAGTCCCACAGGTTGAACCTCCGGACCCAACTGCACCAACAACTACCAATTCAGAACCAAATGCATCCATCAACTGATCAGCGAAGGATCGATAGGCATCGGGATTGCCAGTGTTGGAGTATTGCCGCGACCAGAACGACAACGGATTACGGCGCATGCGATTCTGAAGCTCTGTCAAGCGAGCCTGTTGATATCCTCCTTGAACAGCAGGTTTATCCACGGTTATCACCTCACCACCAAGATACTCCAGCCGTTGTTTGAGATTGTCATCAATGGCCGGATCTGTAACGATAATGAACGGCAGGCCGTGTTCGCAACAAATGATTCCCAATCCCAGTGCAAAGTTTCCACTGGATGTCTCAATGACCGTCATCCTGGAATCAAGCTCTCCTTCTGCTATCGCATTCTCAATTATGAATTTCGCAGGAAGAAGTTTCATCACAGAAAAAACGGCGGCATAGATGTTACTCTTCACATGAACCAGCCGGGGGAGTGCAATCGCATCCGACAGGCTATGCGAGTAAGATTTCCGCCCTGATAATCCCTCAACCTGCCAATTCCCCTTCACTGCAGAGCTGTTCATAGGTGTTCCCAGACTTGCTCATATCGACCGGATGAAGTAAGTATCGCCATGACACTGTCTTGTTTCCCGAACGTTCCATCTGTGCAAAGCGCTTCTATGGCCGCAAAGACGGACGCAGATGAGGATTCTGCAGTTATACACCAGCTTTTAAGTCGCCGTTGCCACTCAATAGCTTTCCTGTCTGAGACGACGGACACAGTTCCATCCGAATCTTCTACTGCTTTCTTCAGTTGAAAGGTCACCGAATTACCACCAATCGATCGAAGTCGGGTGCTCCCGGAAAAAAAAGAAACGTAAGATTCTCCCCGCAGAACTCTCGCTAGCCGGGGAAAGGGCTCTACGGCAACCATGCGCGGCGTAACGTCAATGGCTCCGTAACGGAATAACTCTTCAAACCCAAGCCACGTTCCCCAGAGCAGATCACCTCTCGAACACGGAACAACAATCCAATCTGGCACAATTGCCTCTGTTGAATCGACTATCTCATATGCAATTGTTTTGTACCCCTCCACACCAAAACAATTGCTCCCAACAGGAGGGGTCAGATAGTTCGTTGCCGGATAGAGACCTTCTTCACGCAGTTCCTTCAGTTGTTTCCATCTATCCTGAGTGAAGACAAGCTGACCGCCCTCGTGCTTTATTGCGTCGCGCCATTCAGGTGCCATATCGTTATCAGCAACAATTACGCAGTCCATTTTGCTGTGACGGGCGGCAGCCGACAGGCTGACTCCCGCATTACCACTGGAGGCGACAGCAACTGCCGTTGCATTCGCCCGAATCGCTGCGGCAATAACCAACGGGCTCATACGATCTTTGTGTGAACCAGTTGGATTGTCGCCCTCATTTTTGACGCTTAACCCGGCCAGGCCAAAGTTGTCAGCTAACGCTGGCAATCGCCATTGCGGTGTGTTTCCTTCGCCAATTGATGGGATTACAGTGAATGGAAGTCGGTGAATATATTGTGTGAGCCCCTGTGATGGAAGAACCTCGCGCCAATTGGGAATCGACCTGTATTGAGGCACGACACAGGCGGGTGAACCCGCACGAGCACATTTCGGACACCCTTCAGGATAATCGCCAACAGGATGACTGCTATTGCACTGTGGACAGTACATTAAATGAAGCGAAGAGTTAAATTCTGGCCTGCCTCCTGTTCGCATTGACGCTACCATGTTTCATCTGTATTTCGAGCAGGCCAGAACACTCTCTTTTACATTAGTGTATAACTATGTAACATAATTGACTCCACAATATCAAGTGTCAATCAATTTATTGAGTGTTAATTCAGCGCAACGCTGGAAACAGGTTGTTTTATCGGTCAAAAGACAGAGGACATACCATTGCTCTGCAGCCTTGAGGTTGTTTTGATAATATTGGTGGTGGTAAACTTGACCTGCCTGATTTGGAAATGTGTCGCGTCTTTGTCATTCAGAACTGTCTTTTCGATTATCGGGAGAACACCGCGATATGAATACCAGGAGGTCTGCTGTTTATTTTTTCTGTGTTGACCTGGATCGTGATCCGGTCGCGTCTCACGTATTGGCATCTGTGAGACGAATTTACTCCCTGTCCCCAACGGAGATTACTGTCGACAACCATGCAGTCCTTTGCTTTGAGGACCAGAGTGGGAATCGGTTTTTCCATGTTCAAACAGACGAAGTCCTGAGCCATAACTACAGTCGATATCTGCCAGTGATGATCGAGCATTTTCAGGAATGTGATGTTGCAGGCGTGATTAATTGGCATGAAGGTGCAAACGCACCTGATCAGATTTTTTGTGTTCACACAACAGGCGATGTGCCATCCGGAGTTTACGGGGCGGCGGATTCCGTAGCGCTGCGAAATCTCCTGTTAAAGCTGGATGAGCTCCGGCGTAAGGTCGGTCTGGATCAATACGAAACACTTACTGAGGCGACACACTGGTCTGGCATTCCTCATGGCCAGAACCCTGCCAGCATTTCAAAATTCAATGTCCCCTTAGTGGATATCGAAATTGGCAGCAGTGGCGAAAGCTGGTCAGACCCGGTTGCTGCCGAAGTCGTTGCACGTGCGATTCATCACGTATTTGATCCTGCGCCGGAACTGATTCGGTCGTTACTGTGTATCGGTGGAGTTCACTTTGAAAAAGCCTACCGTGACGCACTGTTCACTGACCTGGGCGATAAGGCGCTGGTGGTGTCGCACATTCTGGCAAATCAGTGGATTGTTTCTGGAGGTTATAGCGACGAGACGGGATTGGAAAAGCTTCGAACGTGCATCGCGTCGATTCGTGAAGGTGTAGACGGCATCGTATTTCACGATAATCTGAAAGCCCCCTGCAAGCAGATCGTTCGAACATTAGGAGCAGAACTCGGAATACCGGTCTTCAAACACAAGAAGCTTCGCCAACCGGGTGACCTGCCCGTCTGGTAGGCACCAGACTTCTCAATCTCGGACGACGATGCCTCAAAAAGTATTCGGGCCGAGCCCAGATCCGCAAAATGGGCATCGAGAATGATATCCTTATTACTGCAGATATGTGTCAGCAGATTTGATCATGTCTACTCGAGTCACCGTGCTTTGCTCCGACGATGCTCACCATGTCTTTCTGGTTGCCATGTTGCGTCAGAAAGTCGAGGTTGTCTCAGTCGTCGTTGAGCCCGCGTCCTCTCAATGTGCAAGATTGTGGCGCAAGCGACGTCTGGTCGATTGGGTTTACAATCGTTATCATAAGATTCGCCGCGACATTCTAGGGCTAAATGCATACCGGCGTCGGTATTTTCAACTCGGCCATCCCATATCAGAATTTCCCGACGACGTTCACGTCGTGCAGTCGATTAACGATGATTCTGCACTAGACGTCATTGAGTCAACGCAGCCGGACGTAACAGTGGTAATGGGAACGTCTATTTTAAGAAAGAGAATTCTTCGTGCAGCGGGGGATAAAATCATCAACATCCACGGCGGCATTTTACCGGATTATAAGGGGAACCATTGCTTCTTCTTCGCTATGGATCAAGGCCGCTTTGACCGAATAGGTTCGACAATTCACTTTGTGGATTCCGGTGTCGACACGGGAGATATTATCGCCCACGTTTTTCCAAAAATCCACCCAACCGATTCTCCTGAAACGCTCTATTGCCGAGCGGAAAAAATGGCCATTCTACGTCTGGTCGAATTGGTCGAAGCTTATGGACGAGGACACCCATTCCCACGGAATACGCAACTTGACAGGGGACGCAACTATCGGACTCGTGACCGAGGGCCGCTAAGGGATCTGGCTTTCCTGGTCCGACGACGACTCGGTTGGATTCGAGTTCCTGAATTGACGCCCGATGAAGGTTAATCAATAGACATATTGCCCACATAGGACAAATAAATTGTATTGGAGGTGTTGTGCATGACTCAAACGCCAACCATAGGGATCGAGGAAGAGTTGCATATTGTCGACCCCGATACACGTCGTGCACGCAATCTATGCTCGGAAATCTGTCGGAAATTCGGTACGTCGGATTTTGGAACAGTTAAGCCTGAGTTGTTCGAATCCATTATCGAAACGCAAACACGAATTTGTGCAGATGTTCAAGAGGCTGAGAAGTGTCTGGTCAACAATCGTCGTCGCGTGATCGAAGCTGCTCGGGGATTGGGAGCACGAATTATTGCAGCGTCGACTCATCCGTTATCGAACTGGATGGATTCCGATGTGGTCGATAACCCGCGTTTCAAACAACTGATCGAAGACTGGAAGTACGTGGCGCGATCAAACACAATCTGCAGCCTTCATATCCACCTGGGAATGTCCAGCCCCCATCAGTCCTCAGATGCTTTCCAGTTCCTTCGGAATTTTCTGCCGCTGTTCCTTGCGTTATCTACGTCCTCGCCTTTCCACAACGGACGCGCCACAGGACTCAAGTCCACTCGGACCGTCACTTACCGGAGACTTCCTTTGACAGGAGTGCCTCCTTGTTTCAAAAGCGTATCCGAGTACGATCGAGTCGTGAACACGTACGTCGACGAGAAATTGATCCCCGACAACCGATCTGTTTGGTGGGACATTCGCCATCATCCAGTGTACTCGACATTGGAAATCCGCGTTTTCGATTTACCTGTATCTGTCAAGGATGTGGTGGCACTTGTCGCCTTTCTGCAAGCGATAGCTGTCCGCCGCATGCAGGAATGCCAAAGCCAGCCACGAATTCCTCGAATGCGTACTGAGCAACTCGACTTGCATAAGTTACTGGCCGCACGTTACGGACTGGATGCCGAATTGCTTCACTGGTCCGGACAGGGACGAGCGACTGTGAGAGACCAGTTGAACGACGCCCTGGAGTATGTAGACGGAGTAGTGGATGAATTGGGATTACGTCACCATCTTGAGCAGCTCTTGAAAATTGCTCGCACTGGCACATCTGCAGATCATCAGTTACACATCTACGAACAATCTGGTCGTCAGGCAGATAAAGTTGTTGACTGGTTGATTGAAGAGACCGAACGAAGTTGCGAATCCAGTTAGAGCCGCCATCCTATGGCGTTGCAATCGCCTTCTTCAGGACTGCTTTGACTGGACCTGGTCCGGAAACGTGACAAGTGGTGAACATCGGACATTGGATTTGCATGGCTTCTTCTTTGGCCACTTTAAGTGAGACCAACGACAATCCCAACGCTTCGAGAACGCGTTGCCCGGCTATACCTTTTGCGTATTTGTGGAGGGATAAGGCGATTGGGAATCTGCGGTCTTATGATTCAGTCGCAATTTCCGCGTCCTTGTTACTCTTTTACATCAACAGGCACAAACTCGAACGTCCCTGCCGCAAATGGATTCACCCAGGGAAATTCCTGCTTATCGTGAATATCCCGCGGGAAGTCATTCTCCTCCGTTTCATTCCCATGGAATCTCCCCGTGCCGACAAAACGGATGGCGCCTTCACCATCGTCGGTTGTCAAACGACCAATCCCGAAAGTGAACTCATCAGTATACGCGGTGACGTTGCCGGAAGGTTCACGATCACCGTATCCCCGTGCCACGATCGAATAGGCACCGGGTTTCAGAAAAATGGGATCAGCCAATTCCTTGAAACGATCTGACATGACCAATTCCCCCGGCTCTTCAGGAGAGAACTCGATCGTTACGAGTTTTTTGATGCCCAGATCATCCTCAAAATCATCGGGTGAATCATTCTCATCGCGAGACCAGAGCTCAACGACAAGTGTACGGTGAAGACCATCCGATTCGCTATCGAACGCACCAAGCCGGGTGATCATCACAGGCGACAAAACCACAAAGTCATGTCCGTGACGTCCACGAAAATCCTTTTGGTTGCCACGAGTTCCCGCTTTCGTTGAATATGCCGCAAAACGTGTTCTCTCAATCGGAAGTTTGAAGAACGGTGCGCCTGAGAACTCAACACGATCAATCCTGGATATATCGATGTCATATTGTATCGCGTCTCCGGCATTCATTTCCCTGGTGACAAGAGTTCCATCGCCAGATCCGCTTCTGAAAGAGGCGCGGACTTTACCGGTCAGGACTTGCGCGATTGTATTATTGTTTTCGTCAACCACGACACTGAACTCAGTCCCAAGGTCGACGATGCGTGAACCCGGAGCGGTCACAGTAAAACCGGCTGCCCCGTCGGGCACGTGAGCCGCCAGAGCCCCTTTCTGCAGGTGGCAATAATTTGCCGATATCAATTTGAAATGACACCGTCCATCCAGAACAACCGTTGCACCATTGAAAAAGGTAATCTCAACCAGGCCATCAATAATGTTGACCAATGCTCCAGGCTTCAATTCTGTCCCAACCTCCATCGTTTTTTCATTCGGCACCCAGGACACATTTTCAATTCGAGAGATGGATGCGATTGGAGCCAGGTGCTCATTCTGAGGCGGAATCGGACGGGCAAACCAGAAGCGGTCAATGAACACCGGGATTAATGCGATGGCGACAAGCGCCATCGTCGCCGCTACAAGCGAGAGCGTAAACCGCAAGACACGGTTTCGCTCAGCCGGACTCAACCGACGACTCGAATCGGTCTTTTGATCGGTCGATTTCGCAGTAATTCGGATTTTCGGAAGCTCAGGCAGGTCGTCCGACATCGAGTCGGAAAAGCCGTCGCGTAAAGCCTTGAGCTTCAAATCCGATGTAAGACCTGCCCAGAGAATGTAGTACCCACGAGCTTCGTCATCGGAACGAATGATTTCGTCCAGACGCTCTACCTTACGTTCGTCGAGAGTTTCCGCAGCAAGGTCATGGAGCAGATACAACAGCTCTTGAGACGGCGCATATTCCGAATTCGTCATGTCGTTGTTCCGTCACGCTGAGCCAGAAGTTTGGTGACGCAATCAAACAACGATTCATGAAGGCGTTCGAGTGCCTTGTAGATCGCTGCAACGGAGCGATCCAATCGCTCTGCGATTTGTGGTATCGACTCCGACTCGTCATACCTCATCACGAGCAACTGGTTCTGGTAAGGCGAAACTTTCTTCAAGCATTCCTCCAGCGCAATCTGCCTTTCGTCAAGCAACCCTCTGAATCGCTCTTCATCATTCGCAATCGCGTTCAGCGATTCCTGACTGAAAACAAGCCGGTTGCGCCGCTGTGTCTTCCGGTAATTCATCACCTTGTTGCGTGCGATGCCATAGGCCCAGGCCCTGAAGTTGGCCCCATCCTGAAAATCATCCATCTTTTCGAACAAGGTGACGCTGACTTCCTGAAACAGGTCATCCGCGTCTGACGGAGAAAGGACCAGCATCCGGACGAATCGATGAATGCAATGTTGTTCCTCGACGAATTTCCGAACGAACTGCTCCCTTCCCCCCATACGGTTTGTTGAACGTTCGTATTCGTGTCTCATTTTCTGACTCCAATACTTACGTTTTCCGGTCGGGGGAAAATTTCGACAAATATCTTGAAAAAAGGTGATACACGTCCCAGCCGCATGCGCACAAAAAGCCAGTACACCAGTCCATTTTCAAAAATACGAATACGAAAGTGTCGAATTTTTCAGTGAAGCGTAAATACCTTTATTGTGAAGATGTGTTGAATCAGGTGTTCCTCGTCATGCCACCTGCTCTTTTTTCACTGATGGTCTCGAATCTCCATGTCTCGACGCTCGAAACCCCTTTCTTAATCTCTTTCTGGAGGTGTTCTCATGGCTCAATCTCCTGGTCGCAGGCGCGCCTTTACGCTCATCGAACTGTTGGTCGTAATTGCAATCATCGCGATTTTGATCGCCTTGTTGCTCCCCGCTATTCAGCAGGCTCGGGAAGCGGCTCGTCGCACACAGTGCCGCAACAATATGAAGCAAATCGGGATCGCAATTCACAATTATCATGATATCCACAAGCAGTTGCCCCCTGGAGCGATCATGCCTTCCGGATTCGGTGCCTCGTGGGATGTAATGTCCTGGAGTGTTTATATTCTTCCACAAATGGACAACACTCCGTTATACGATGGCCTGATGGCCGAGACGAGCAACAACACGACCGAATTCGACCGAAATACACCAGGCCTGGCGGGAACGGAAGTTGATGCGTATCTTTGCCCTTCCGATGTCATGGGATCCATTAACACTGTATTAAACACTCAGAAACTTGGGCACAGCAGCTATGTTGCATGCATCGGCAGCAGTCTGCCTGGCGACAACGATTTCAGCCGCGGAGCGGTCTCAGGATGTTTTGGAGTCAACCTTGATTTCAGGATTCGTGATATTACTGATGGGACGTCAAACACAATTCTGATCGGCGAACGAGACGGTGCAAACGGATCGGCTGGCAGTCCACGAGTAGGCAGTACATGGATTGGTTCAGAATATGTGGGTTGGCCGGATCGAATTTTTTCGACAACCGATGATGCTCACCCGGTCAATCAACCAAGCGGCTTCAGAGCAGGTACGTCTTTCGGTTCACTTCATGCAGGCGGTGCGTTCTTCCTGTTCGGTGACGGTTCGATCCAGTTCATTCCAGAGTCGATTGACAACACAACCTGGGAGGCGCTCGGAACCCGTACTGGTGATGAAACAGTCGAGCTTCCTCTCTGATTTGAATTTCGTGTTTACTCTTTTTGGATTTGGAACAGGATCGAAAGGCGGTCATGCAATTTTTTATCGCAACATGTCGAATGGTGCTCGTGAATGTTGGATTGCTTTCCGTCGCAGGACTTGCTGGTTGCCAGCAGCCTTCCGGGCCTGATGTGGCGGAGGTGAAGGGAAAGGTCGTTGCGGACGATGGCCCGGTTGCCGGTGTGGAACTTGTGTTTAAGCCAACGCAGGGACGCAATTCCATTGGAGTCACCTCTTCCAGTGGAGATTTTGTTCTGGATTATACATCAGACAGGAAAGGAGCGGTCGTCGGAAAACACATGGTTTCTTTCATGGTGCCAGCTGACGACTCCGACGCATTGGTTGAGGAAGGAATGTCCAAGACGGAGAAAGCCGAAGCTCGTCGCCGGGTACCTCCACGCAAGATCGAACATACCGAAACAGTGGAGGTCAAGAAGGGAACGAACAGTTTTGAGTTTGACTTGTCCGGCAAACTCTGACTCCTTTCATGGGTTCAGTCTCGGTTTCCTGGCGCGCGAAGTGGCCATCTCTTCGCGCGTCTTTCTTTCGAACGTTGTCAGCACCAACAGGTGTGAACATGGGCAATGACACGAATGGCGAATTCCAGCCCGTTGTCCTCTCGCTGAAGGTGCGGCTACTGATCATCGCGGCCCTGCTTACGCTTGTGGTGGCGGTTCCTTTTTTCTTCTTTTGCTGGCTTTGGGGGATGGTAAATGTTGACGTTGCCGAAGCCGTTCCGGTGCAACAGGGGCCGGTTCTTGCCATCGACGACCCGTCCAAAGATGGTTGGGAAACGGAAGTCCTGAGTGCGCAAGCGTTGAAGCAGTTGAAGCAGATCGCGCGGGAAGTCGAGTCAGGCCTTGCAGAGAAACAACCTTCGTTTGTCGCTCCTGATTTTCGCAGCGGCCCTTTACGACCAGCGCCATTAAACGTTGTCTATGACAAGTTTCCCTTTATGGTGGAACGGGAAAGCAGCAGCAGCGACAAATCGAACGGGCACGAGGAAACGCGGTCGTACTCCGAGGTCATTCAGGAACTACGGTCCCCATTTTCACACGAACAGGCATTGCGCGTCTCCGTCAAGGTCTTCCGGATTTTTCTCGAAGAAGAGACTTTTGTCACGCGGGAATTCGTGTCCATTCTGGGAACGACTGACGGCCATCCCGTTGAGGAAAATGCCACCTGGAAAACGCGCTGGAGCATCGGGAAGAAGCCCGGGTTGTTGTCGCTGCAAGTGGAGGATTTCGAGAGAACAACACTAAAGAAAACCAGACCGCTTTTCACCGACTGCACAACAGCCGTACTGAAAAAGGAACTGGAGAAAAATAATCAGTTGACCAATGGTGTTTCCGACTGGTGGTCTCGGCTACAGAAGATCTACGGTGTAGGAAGAAATGGCCAACACGGTGTTGCCTGTGCCGATGTGAATGGAGATGGTCTGGATGATGTCTTCCTGTGTCATCCTGGAGGTGTGCCCAACCAACTCTTCATCCGCCAGCCAGACGGCACAGTTGTTAATCGTGCAAAAGAGGTCGGTGTTGACTGGCTCGACCAGACTTCCAGTGCTCTGTTCGTCGATCTTGATAATGATGGAGATCAGGATCTTGTCATGGGGATTTCGGGAACAGGACAGAATGCCGTGTTGGAAAATGTTGGAAACACCCGACTTGAAGTGCGTTTCCTCTCAGAGAAAATACGAGGATACACACGGTCATTGAGTAGTGCCGATTTCGACAATGACGGCGATCTGGATTTCTACCAATGCCTTTACGGAGCTACTGGTCCCGTGCCGTTCCATGATGCGAACAATGGCCCGGCCAATCGACTCTGGCGAAATGACGGGGACTGGAAGTTCACCGATATCACGGAAAAAGCAGGAATGGACGTCAACAATCGCCGCTTCAGTCTCGCAGCCGCATGGGAAGACTTCGACAACGATGGTGACCAGGACCTGTACGTTGCAAATGACTTTGGACGAAACAACCTTTTTGAAAATCTTGGCAACGGCGAGTTTGAAGATATTGCACCGGAGATGCGTGTCGAGGATTCAGCGGGTGGCATGTCGGTCAGTTTTTCCGACTTCGACCACGATGGAAAAATGGATCTGTACATCGGGAATATGTTCTCGTCTGCCGGCAATCGGATTTCGTTTCAGGAGAATTTCAATCCCAGGGGTGATCAGTTCTCCCGGTCATTGTTTCAGCGATTTGCCCGAGGTAATACTCTGTTTCGTGCAAGGCCAGATGGCGGATTCGAAGATGTCAGTGTTGATGCAGGCGTCACAATGGGTCGATGGGCCTGGTCGAGCCGGTTTGTCGATGTCAACAACGACTCCTTTGACGATCTCTGCATTGCCAACGGATATATCACGAATGCGAGAAAACACGACTTGTGAAGTTTCTACTGGCGGCAGGTCGTGTCGCACAGCCCGAGTCACATCGGAAATACTCACAAGGAGGATGTTCGCAGGTACATTGACATGAATCTGCGTATGAACCGGCTCATCTCGTCTGGCGACTCGTTCAGCGGGAATGAGCGGAATTGCCTGTACCTGAATGTTGGCAATCCGGATCAGATTCGTTTTGCGAACATTTCTGCAGTTTCCGGTTTTGACTTCCCTGACGACGGAAGAGGGCTGGCATCGACTGACTGGGATTTTGATGGCGATCTGGATTTCTGGATCAGTAATCGAAACGCACCGAGAATCCGGTTTCTGCGCAACGATCTTCCAGAGGGCAACCGCTTTCTGCAAGTGAAACTCAATGGTAACGGAACAACCTGTAATCGGGATGCGATTGGTGCCCGACTGGAACTGGATGTCGGCGACACGACCCTGTTGAAGACGGTCATTGCTGGCGATAGCTTCCTCGCTCAATCCAGCAAATGGGTTCATTTCGGTCTGGGGCCAGTTGATGGGCCTGGTGAATTGCGTGTCCGTTGGCCCGATGGAACACTCGAAACATTCAAGGCTCTCAAGCCGAACTCCCGCTACCAGATCACACAGGGCGAAAACGTAGCGGCTGTGTGGCCCCCACCCCAACAATCTCCAGTCTTCGAACATCGAGAGGTCGAACGTCCCTCTCGTTCCGGAGCGATTCGGGCAGTCGTAAAATCCAACATGCCACTCCCGCGTCTGGAGTACATCGACTTTGAAGGCAGGAAACGGTCGTTGCGTGAGCACCTCCGTCAGCCGATCGTACTTAATTTATGGGCCAGTTGGTGCACTCCATGTGTTGTCGAATTGTCCGAGTTCCAGCAGGAAGCCATTCCTGTCCTTGCTTTGACCGTAGATGGCATCAATGCAGAGAGCCCAACAACTCATGAAGACGCTAAGAAGTTGCTTGAATCCAGGGGATTTGAATTTCCCGCTGGACTTGCAAGCGAGAGCATCATGATCTGGCTGCAAGCCTATCATGACCTCCTGTTTACTGATACGCAGCCGTTGCCCGTGCCAACCAGTTTCCTGATTGATACAGACGGCACTGTTGCTGCGATTTACAAAGGAGCCGTCAGTTCAGAGCGTATCAAGGCTGATCATACTCTGTTGACGAATTCCCCGGACAAATTCCGTCAGCAGTCACTTCCCTTTGAAGGAAAATGGCTGGCCAAACCACCGGATCATAAACCAGCCGATTTTGCCTACTTCCTCATACTCGAAGATCAACTGGATATGTCCCTGCATTATCTGAGCGAATTCGTTCCCGTCGGGACGCGAGGGTTTGGGATCACAATTGATGCATTGGAGCAGAAGTCGCACGTTTCAGAACGAAAAGATCTGCTGGAGAGAATACGCCATTTGAGATCGAGATCGTTTCCGTTTTAAGAATGATTGATGATGGCATTTGCATGCTGCCTCAAACTGTTCCCAAAATGGTGTGATTTACCAATTCACCTTCTTTGGTGGAACAGGTTCTGCGATTCTCCTGCCGGCGTCGGTCCCGAACGGCAAATGATAATTGTGCGGCTCAGTCGCGCCCCACGTCAGCATAGCAACTTCGTAGTTGATGTTGCGGATGTTTTGCAACGCGACTTCCTGCAACACATGGGGTCTGTCGGTCATGTTTGGTTTTCTTTAGAGCAGTTTACCTTTTGATGTGACGGTTTTCGCTCGTGGGAGTCTCTGCCAGCCGACGTGCTACGCACGGCGGTACCGCGTCGAGGTATCGATGCGGCTAGAGTCATCGCGCCACAGAAGAGCGTAATACGCTCTATTACAGGATTACAGGGCCAGTAATTCGAGAATGGCTTGTGGATCGGAGAAGTCGGGCAGCAGATGGTCCGGTTTCGTGGCAGCGAGTGTTTCTTCTGAAAAATGTCCCGTGCTAACCGCGATGACGTTTGCGTCGATCACCCGGGCACACGAAACATCGGCGGGCGTGTCGCCGATCACCCAAATCTGGCTGGGATGAATGTCCCGGTTCAGGAATGCGCGCGTTTCCTGCAGAGCATCGCGGGCGACATCGCCTCGGTCATGATGAATGTCGCCAAACCCTCCAAACTCGAAATGATGAAAAAGGTCAAAGTGGCCGAGTTTGATTTCTGCTCCCCGACGAAAGTTACCCGTCAACAACCCGAGTTCGACATTTTCCCGCGAGGCAAGTTCTTCGAGCAGAACCGTTACTCCGGGGAGCACGCCCCCCTCTTTCTGTGAGAGTTTGTCAGGCAGATGGGAGAAATAACGACCGACGAATTCGTCACGTGTGTGGTCATCGTCTTCGATGTCGAAGTAGCGGAAGATGTCCGCAATAATCGCTCGATCGGTTCGCCCGGCATACGCAACGCCTTCGACCGGTTGCATTGGGCCAAATTGTTCGACGAATGCAGCTTCCATCGCGGCCTGGCCAGCTCCTCCGGAATTGAGCAGCGTTCCATCGATATCGAACAGACAGACAATCATGGTCGGAATACGTCCTGATGCCGGCCATTGCGATACGGAATCACAACGCAGATGTCAGCGTCGCAGGGGGCCGGAATTATTTTTCGTGTTGGTCTTCACCGAAGCATCGGCAGAGACATTGACCCAGGCATGAACATGCGGAGCACCGCGCCAATGCCAGACAAACGCTGGCCCTTCGAGTCGCCAGTTGTCCCAGATGCCATCGCTCCCCATGTCGTCCCTACGGTAGAAGGCGAGCGAACAGCGGTCAAGTCCTCCATTCGCCTTAAGCGCTGCGACGACTTCGTCCTTGTCCGACTGGCGAAATGGTGCCAGCAACAACCTGAGAACCTTTTGCAGATGCTCACGCTGATCAACTGAAAGGTCGGAAACCGGAATTCCGGGGAACTCACCTTTGCTGCCACGAAAGCCGACCTGAGCTTCGTCAGGTGCCTCGGGTTTGAGAGCCGTCTGTTGTTGTTTGCCAGAGAGCATCTGATAAACATTGTTTGCCGCCAATGCCTGTTCCCAGAAAATATTGCCGGGATGCGTATCCTTCTCGAAATAACCGCTGGCTGCATGGCCATAGAGAATCGGACCGCCAAAAGCGACATGCGGGGCGGAATCACCATCGCAGCGATAAGTGCCATGCCTTCCGGTGAGGACAAATTCAAAAGGTCCCTCGTCCGGTTCGCCGAATAAAGCAATTGCGTGTCGCTTGCCGAAGCCTCCCATGTCGTCCCGGAATTGTTTCTCGTACTTCGAGTGCCATTCGGGAACGATCAGCGATTTGAAGATGTCGTAGATGAGGTGCTGTTGATCAGTGGTGTAGAAATTGCTTTTGACGGCCGGTTTAGTGATCTTCCAGTTATTGCTGAGAAACGTCCGCAGCAGACCCCGTTTCTGGTCCTGATGATTCCAGTCGAAACAGATTTGTTGTTTCTGTTCCGGCGAAAGTGACTCGTGCAGGATCTTGACGAGCGACTCGGCTGAAACGTTGCCAATCGACGATTTGTCTGGAGCAGCGACCGCGAGTGAAGGGATCGCTCCGGCAATCAAAGGCCCAGCGGCTGTAGTGCATGCCATCTTGAGAAAATCGCGGCGGAGAAAATGTTTCGACTCCTGTTGAAAGGGTTGGGGAAAGGGGGAACGGGTCATCATCTCTTTTTCTCTTTCACATGCGGGTGAAACCTGAACGTTGCAGATAAGTGATTTCAGGGGGAACTCCAAAATAATATCGACACCTGTTGATCCATGCAAATCATGAATTGGGAACTGGGAGACCTCCGAGACAGTAAGCGATAGGGAATGGTGCTATCGCATTTTGACGATCTTGACGGTTGCACTGGTATGGAAAAGTGCACCATTGCTGGAAAGCTCGGTGATTCCCTAATTTCCACGATTGTACCAACCGGATGGCAAATGGAATTGATCGGCATGAAAACATTCGAGAGAACCTCTTCGCGCTTTGCAGTGATGCGCGTCTGCTTTAGTATGGTTATGGGGAATTCGATCGTCCGTGGGGACGACATTGATTGTGATTTCTTGCGTGAAGATGGCAAAGGGCCTATCCAACCATGTCCGCTTCGGATCTGACAACATTGAAAAACCAGGGGCAAAACCCGGCTGCTGAAGGTGCAGAGCCTGATCCCTCAAGCTCGCTGGAAGAAACCATCGCGATGGGGGCGATCGATTTTCCGACGGTTCAAACAAGCCTCCATGCAAAGCGATCCTTTGGAAACCGTTTTGTCCATCGCATGTTTGCCGCTCTTGGCAATCCCGCGATTGTCATGGAACTGTGGAACGGGCAGGAGATCGCACCGGAATCGCTTGGCGAAGGTGAACCGGTCGCACGGGTGAAGATTCATGACCGACAGACATTCGTCAAAGTTCTGATCGACCCGATGTTCCAGTTTGGCGAAGGATATACGAGTGGAAAAATCACTCTCGAAGGGAACGTTGGTGATTTTCTGTGTGAAACCAGCCGGGCGATGTTTCACTCGCAAACAGAACCACCTGGGCATAAAGGCCTGCGTCAATGGTTGAAGAAACCGCGCCGCAACACTTTGATCGGTTCACAGGAAAACATTCATCGCCACTACGACATCGGCAACAATTTCTATCGACTCTGGCTTGATGAGCAACTGCTTTACACCTGCGCGTACTTCCCCACTGAGGATGCATCGTTGGAAAAGGCGCAGGTTGCGAAGATGGATCATGTCTGTCGCAAATTGCAACTTCAGCCCGGAGAGAACGTTGTCGAGGCGGGATGCGGCTGGGGGGCGTTGGCGTTGCACATGGCGAAGTACTATGACGTCAAGGTACAGGCATATAATATCTCGAAAGAACAAATCGCCTTCGCACGGGAACGAGCGAAAAAAGAAGGCCTGGGCGATCGGGTCGAGTTTGTCCGGGACGACTGGCGAAATATCTCCGGCAAGTTCGAAGCGTTTGTTTCCGTCGGAATGCTGGAACATGTCGGGCGGGACAATTACCAGCAACTTGGCAATACGATTGCCAAAAGTATAACACCGAACGGGCGGGGACTGATTCACTCGATCGGTCAGAATTATTCGCGACCGTTTAATTCCTGGATCGAACGCCGTGTGTTTCCCGGTGCTTACCCCCCGACCATTCGCGAGATGATGGAAATCTTCGAGCCGAACCATTTTTCGATACTCGATATTGAAAACCTGCGGCTGCATTACGCCAGGACGCTTTGGCATTGGCTTGAGCGATTCGAGAACAATGTTGATCGCGTTGAGGAGATGTTCGACAAACGGTTCGTGCGGATGTGGCGGCTTTATCTGGCTGGTTCGATGGCGTCGTTCCAGGAAGGCGGACTGCAATTGTTCCAGATTCTCTTCACCCGACCGGGCAACAATGACATCCCCCGGACACGGGAGCATCTCTACGGGGATCAATGCCGTTCGGGCAGAGAACCGTCCGAACAGGCGATCACGAAAAGTAAGCCCAGGTAGGGGTGATGCAGTGTTCCGTCTGGACTCAACATCGACACGACATGCAAAGGATGGAGATGTTTGATGCAACGGCATGACGTGCTGATTGTTGGCGGCGGGCCGGCCGGTTCATCCTGTGCATGGGCCTTGCGAGAGTCCGGGATCGATGTTGCGATTATCGATCGAAAAGATTTTCCCCGCGACAAGACCTGCGCCGGCTGGGTGACACCTGCCGTGATGCAGACGCTCAATATCGACCTGCAGGATTATGCCCAAGGGAGGACCATCCAGCCAATTCTGGGATTCCGCACAGGCATCATTGGTGGTGAAGAGGTGGAAAATCACTATGAAGAACCGGTGAGTTACGGCATCCGCCGGTGTGAGTTCGATCATTATCTGCTACAGCGAAGTGGCGTCACGTTTCACCCCGGCGTGAATCTCAAGTCGATGCAACGAATCGACAGTCGCTGGAGAATCAACGACACGTTTGAAACGGACCTCTTGATCGGAGCAGGAGGGCATTTTTGTCCCGTTGCCAGAGAATTGGGCAACCGTTGTGATCCGCAGGCGTCGGTCGTAAGGGCACAGGAAATAGAATTCCTCGCCAGCAATGAGGATCTGGCGGAAGGGACCATTACCGCAGACACACCCGAACTCTTCTTCTGCGAAGATCTGAAAGGGTACGGCTGGTGTTTCCGCAAAGGGGATTACCTGAACATCGGTCTGGGGCGGACAGAGGCGGACAGCCTTTCGCAGCATGTGAATGAGTTCTGCACCTTTCTCAAGGAACGTGGCAAGATCACATGTGACATCTCCGAGAAGTTTCACGGCCATGCGTATCAGCTTTATGAACTGATTACACCGCAACTGGTCGGCGAGAGTATCCTGTTAATTGGCGATGCTGCGGGACTGGCCTATCCGCAAAGTGGAGAGGGCATTCGCCCGGCTGTGGAATCGGGATTGATTGCCGCCGAGATCATTCGGCAAACAGGGGGCAAGCCCTCGGCCGATGACCTGCAGGTCTATGCCGCGCGAATTCGAGAACGGCTCGGCAAGCCGCGGTCCAAAGCGATATCGGGAAAACTGCCACAAAGCTGGATGCACTTCCTGGCAACACGTTTGATGTCCTCGCGCTGGTTCGCTCGTAATGTGGTGATCGACAAATGGTTCCTGCACGCTGATCAGCCGGTGCTGATACCTTGAAATCGAAGGGGAGCGCAGGGATTCTTGTTGACAGCGATCGTTCCACCGCTTTTTCATGGCCGATGTTGGGCTAGAGCGTATTACGCTCTTCTGTGGCGCGATGCACGTCCTTTGATCTGCAAATATAGACTCCCACGAGCGAAAACCGTCACACGAAAAGGTAAACTGCTCTATAATATGTTGGATCCTTAATTATGTTGGTTCCTCGCCGCATAGGACTCGTTCTCCCTCGTGACAGCCAGGCTCATGGTGACTGTTCATGGATTATTCACTCTTTGCCATCCTGTTGATGATACTCGGGCTCGGCTTTGTGGTCGCGGAGTTGTTTCTTCCCTCAGGTGGCGTGTTGACAGCGTTGTCCATCGCAGCGCTGGCTGTTTCCATGTACTGCGCATGGGAAGCGTGGTGGGGGGGCGAGACGCAGATTCTGTTCTGGCTGCATCTCCTTTCGCTGGTCGTTATGTTGCCGGTAACAATCGGCGGTAGCTTGTATCTGCTTCCCCGTACCCGATTCGGCAAACAGGTCATACTCGATGCACCCGATGAGGATGAGATCTCTCCGTACACAGAAGAAGATGTTCAACTCTCACAACTGATCGGCTGTCGAGGAGAAACGATTACGTTGTTGAATCCGGGGGGGATGGTTCGCGTGGAGGGAGAAAGGATTCATGCGGTTAGTGAAGGAATGATGATTGACCCCGAAAAACCGGTGCGGGTGATGGGCCTGAAGTCGAACAGTCTGGTCGTGCGGGAAATCGACTCGGATGAAACGAATGGCGTTTTTTTGTCCGAAAACGAGACATCATCAGAGAGCGAATCAGCGGTTGACGATCCGCCCCTTGACTTTGGCCTGACACAGGGGTAAACCACAAGAACAAATGTTTCCGGTCTGTTGAGTAAAGTATGCTGGCCGGTTCTGCTCAGAGTTCAAAAGAGGTTGCCAATGTTTCCGGACGGAATTGCGTATCCAGTTCTGGCGGTTGATCCCAGCGTGGCGGTGATTGTCGTCGGCGTGGTGGTCTTCCTCGCCTTTCTGATTTTCCTGGCGATCTTCGCCCGTTATTTCGGTTTATGGATTCAATGTAAGACGACCCGCGCGAACATCTCTTTCATCAATCTGGTGATGATGACGTTTCAGAAAGTGAATCCTTCCATCATTGTCCGATCGATGATTATGGCAGTACAGGGAGGACTGACGAAGTCGTATCCCATCACCGCGCGACAGTTGATGTCGCACTATCTCGCTGGTGGTAATGTGCCAAATGTCATTCGAGCATTGATTGCTGCACAGCGTGCAAAGATCGATATCGACTGGAATACGGCAGCGGCAATTGATCTGGCAGGTCGCGACATTCTCGATGCTGTGAGAACCAGCGTGTATCCAAAAGTGATCGACTGCCCCGACCCGAACAAGACAACCGGGACACTCGATGCTGTTGCCGACGATGGCATTCAGTTGAAGGCCCGGGCCCGCGTCACTGTGCGGACGAATATCCGTCAACTTGTTGGTGGAGCAACGGAAGAGACGATCATTGCACGTGTCGGACAGGGGATTGTACAGGCGATTGGCTCGACCGGTTCTTACAAAGCCGTGTTGGAGAACCCGGATCAGATTTCACGTACTGTGCTGAATCAGGGATTGGAAGCACAAACAGCGTATGAGATTGTCTCCATCGATATTGCCGATATTGATGTGGGGGAAAATATCGGCGCAAGGTTGATGGCTGATCAGGCTGAGGCTGACATGCGCGTCGCGCAGGCCAAAGCGGAGCAACGCCGTGCTGCTGCCCGCGCCCGCGAGCAGGAACAAATCGCTCACGTACAGGAAAACCGGGCAAAAGTTGTGCTGGCCGAAGCGGATGTCCCTCATGCCATCGCCGAGTCGTTTACGTCCGGAAAACTGGGACTGCTTGACTACTACGAACTCGAAAACGTTCAGGCCGACACGAAAATGCGTCAGTCAATCGCTGTTGGCACGCCGCAGGCGGAGTCGGGCAGCACAACGAAATAATCAGGTATCGGTCTTGAAAATGTGTCATCAAGGATATTGTCGAGTCAATTGAAAACTCTGAGGTTCTGAATGTTCGCGCAAGAGAATATGGTCATTCTCGCAGTCGATATCGGCGCGATCATCGCGGTCGCGTTTTTGATCATTTCGTTTATCGGCTGGATCATGAACCTCATTACTGGAAATCAGCCGAAGCAGCCTCAAAGACGTCGACAACCACAACGCCGACAACGGGCGGAAGAACTGGATACGTTTCTGGAAGATGCGGGAGCAGGAAAACGGCAGCCGCAACAAAACCGTATGCCGCATCAGGCCGAAGACGATCTGGTGCTCGAAATTGTCTCCGAAGACGAGATTGAAACCCGTGAACGTGAGGCGGCACGCCAGAGATCGCGTGAGAAAGCGCGGCAGAAACAAATGCGGAGGCAGCGGCAAGCGGAAAAACGACGCGAAGCCGCGAGATCATCTCTGGAAAATCGCCATGTTGTTGCCAGCGAGCAACTGGGGCAAGGCGTCAGTTCCCGGCACGTCGATCATGCAGTCGATGAGAGTGTCGATCTGCACCTGGGAAGCTTTTCCCTGAGTGACAATGACGAAGGGGAGGAGTCGCCCCGACATGACACACACCCGATCGCAGCCATGCTGCAATCGCCGGAAGGATTCCGCCAGGCGATCCTGCTGAATGAAATTCTGACTCGTCCAGGACGGCGCTGAGTCATTTCGATCGAACATACCGCGAGTTTAACTCTCGCTCTTTTCGCCCGCGTCGACTGCAGAGTTGATCCCCGGTCCTGATTTCGCATCCTCGGATGCGTATGTCGTGCCTCGCCATTCCACCTTGTGAGTCTGGGTCATGCGAATCGTGCGGCACAACATCAGCATGATGCCCAGCACGCCAAACAGTCGGAAAGGGAGATATTTCAATGGCGTTTTGACGTCGCGGTAAATCATGGCGAAGAGAATCATCTGCATCGATTCCTGAATCACGGCCATCCACATCGCACAGCTCATCGCGACACTGGTTATGCCAAGCGCGAACATCGCACCGCCGGTGATCAGAACCAGATATTGAATCAGGCTGAAGAAGAAGCAGGCCATCAGCAGGCCAATCAGTTTACCCGGTTTGCAGTCGGCGGCAGAGTAGAGAATGCGGGCCCAACCTTTTTGAATCTGCTCGAAGCTGGAATACATCCGCACGGTGAAAACTTCGGGCGCTCGCAACACGCGGAGACCGAAATCGTGCTGGCGAATCTGCCGACCAAGATGGATGTCTTCCACAAATTTGTCCCGCACGGTTTCGTGGCCACCGATCGTCTCGTATGCCCCTTTTTCCATCAGAATGAACTGACCGTTGCCAAACCCGTAGTCCTTCCGTCTGGGATCGTTCACTTTGTAAAGCGGGTACAGCATCATCAATAATGTTGCTCCGAATGGTTGAATGACGCCCTCCCAAAAAGTTTTGGCTTTGAGTGCCGGCAGCAATGTCGACATTTTCGCATCGTGATCGAGACAGTCCCGCAATGCGGCACTGAGACAATTGGGATGCTGTTGCGTGTCGGCATCGACGAACAGATACCAGTCACCGGTGGCTTCTTTCACACAATTGTGCAAGGCGTGATTTTTGCCGGTCCAGCCGTCGGCCAGTTTTTTGATCTGAATCAGCCGGACACGTTCATCTTCTTCGGCCAGTTCCTGCACAATCTCCGGCGTGCGATCGATACTGCGGTCATCGACAATCAGGATTTCATAATCGGGGTAATTCAAATCCATCAGCGAGCGGACACACTCTTCGATCGAATCCTCCTCGTCCTTGGCCGGAACCATTACGGAAACTTTTGGCGCGTTTTCCGGGGCGACCAGTGGACTGTCGACCTTGAGCACCAGTGCGCTGTTGCGAACGGCCAGGTACACAATGAAACGAAGCGCAGTAATGCCAAGCAGAACCACGTAAATCCAAAGCAGTGTCGATTGCCAGGTTGCCATCGAATAAGTTGACTCGCGATTGAATGTTGTGAAATTTCAGGCTTTTGTACCGTTCTCCTGAGCGGGTTTCGCTTCCAAGGCTCGGTATTCGAGCGAAAAAGGAGCAATGTGTCAATCAGGCTCGTACCCGCCCCTGTTTTCCCTGCGGTACTCTTCGGGTGTGAGAACTGGTTGTTACATCGTCGTTACACCCCTTCAGGACCACCTGAATTATTATGATGGCCACCAACATCAAACTCACGGCAATAGTATCGCTTTTCATCTTCCGTTGTTGAGGGTGATACCGTCTGTGACCTCGCGTCGAGCCTCAATTTCAGGAGAGCAACATGATTCCGACAATCCGTAGCCTGGTCATTTTACAAATCGTATTTTTCGGAGGAATTGCCGGAACTTCATCTTCCTGCTCAATTCTTGAAGCAGCCGGGCAGGAACATCAGGCGGGGCGTGTGACTTCGGTAACGCTTTATCGTGGTCAGGCACTGGTCACTCGGGCCGTCAAAATCGCTGGTGAAGAGGGAGGCAAGGAACTTGTGGTGACCGACTTGCCGAACAACATTCTGGGCGACAGCCTGTTTGCCGAAGGGACGGGTGTCGATGTGCGGGCCGTTCGTTTTCGGACACGTGCAGTGGGTGAAGAACCTCGGTTGGAAATTCGCAAGCTGGACGAGCATATTGCCCAGATCCAGACGGAGATCCTTCGTGTTCAGCAAACGCAGAAATTGTTGCAGCAGCGGATGACTTATCTCGACAACCTTGAGAAGTTTGTCGCGGGGACGGGCAAGACCGATCTGGCTCGCGGAGTGCTTGATGCCGAATCGCTGGAAAAAATTACAGTATTCACCTTTGAACAGCGCGGCCAGGTGCTGGAACAGAACCTCAAGCTGTCGGAGGATCTCAAAAAGCTCGACGATGAGCTTTCGCTCGCCAACAGGAAACGGAACGAGTTAACTGGTGGCCATTCCAGGATGATCCGCGAGGCGGTAGTTTTTCTTCACAAGCGGGGGGCTGGTGATGCCGAGTTAAAACTGAATTACCTTGTGCAGGGAGCCGGTTGGTCGCCCGCCTACAACCTGCGTGCCGGGAAAGCGGGCGAAGTTGTTCAAGTCGAATACAATGCGATCATCAATCAGATGACGGGAGAAGATTGGTCGGACGTGGAGTTGACACTTTCTACTGCTTCACCCGCTTTGAGTGCAGCCTGCCCAGGGTTGGCACCATTTCGAGTCAGTCTCTCTAATCCCGCTGGCAATCCGCAGCGGAAACCCGATTTCATGCCATTGCGACAATACGGGTTGAGTAACCAGCAATTACTCGCGGCAGCACGTGGTCAAAACACTTCCTGGCGTCTGGATCGCAATCGCGAGGCAAACTGGCAGATGAATGACGCCATCAATGGAATTTGTTTTGTCGAGTTAACGACCGGGAAAGACGAGTTGCGCCAACTGCAGTTGGACATGCTGCAAGCAGCGCAGGAACCATCAATCAGTTATCAGATCGGCACAACGGTTTCACTGGCGAGTCGATCGGACCAGCAAATGGTCCGGATTTCTGAACTCTCGCTGCCGACAGAGCTGTATCATGTGGCGACGCCGGTCCTTTCGGGGTACGTCTATCGCGAAGCAGAAATCCGCAATACGGGCGAAAACGACTTGCTTAGCGGCCCGGTCACGGTTTACCTCAACGGGCGATTTGTCGGGCGGACTGAGTTGCCGACGGTCGCACGCGGGCAGACATTCGTCGTCGGTTTGGGAGCGGATTCCCAGTTGCGCACACGACGGGAACTGGTTGAGCGGACGGAGACCGCGCAAGGCGGTAATCGTGAGATCAGCTTCGAGTATCGTCTGGTACTGGAAAACTACAAACCGAACGACGTCAAAATTCGTGTGATGGATCGTATCCCTTTTGCCGAACGGGGTAACGACATTCGTGTGACGCTCGGCCAACTGCCGAAAAAGTTGAGCGGAGACAAAACCTATGTGCAGATCGAACGCTCCAAGGGGATCTTGCGCTGGGATGTTGAAGTGCCAGCCAGCACCGCAGGTGACTCTGCTTATGTGTTGAACTATGACTTCAAACTGGAGTTCGATCGCAAGTTCAGTCTGGCGACAAATCTGGGCAGCAAAGCGACTCCACTTCAGCGCGAGTTCGAACTGATTCAGGAGCAGCGAGCGGTCAAATAAACGCAACATCAGGTTAAACGCCAACAAGTCGATGACTTCATGTGAGGTCATCGGCTTGTTTCATATTCTTCCATATTGACTGTTGTCGTTGTTTTTCGCTAGCGCGGGCGTTTAATCAGGCCGGTCTGGTAGTCAACCATGTACGACCAGCTGATGATGCGTCCGGGAATCAACCGGATGTAACGGACATCCTGTCGGGTCACGCCATCCTGATACAGGCGTTTGGCTTTCACCGCGACGATCGGCGGGACTTCCGGCAGCAACTCATCTTCGGTTTCAAGAATCCAGATGTTGTCACCCTTGTGGAAGCTGGTCATATTATCGGCTGTCACTTCCGTCGCTCCGGGAACGTGTACTTCCATCATCGCGATACGAGGGTGTTTGTCATAGGGGATCGGTCGGGATCGTAGTGAATAGGTGCGTCCCATTGTCCCTTTGGGAATTGCCAGAGTCGGACGGGCACGTGGTGCCATCGTCACGCGCGGAACATGCACAGGAGCCGGTGCGGTCATTGGCATTTGCACTGGCATGGGCATCACAGACGCAATATAGCTACCACTATTGCAACCACATCCCGCGTCGGCGGTGAGAGATTGCAAGCCAGGTAACGCGAAAGCTGCGCACGTCGCGAGAAAACAATGGAATTTTGGGGAGGTGGCCATCGTTGCTACGGCTCCGTTTCAGTATTTGGGGCAAGGCCGAATCGGCACATCGGCGGAACGGGGACAGAATCGTCCGTAATGAAACGTAGCTCATGTTTGAAGATGCGGTCGGATGGAACCCGGTGGAAGCGTCATTTTCCGCAAAGACGCGTTACGAGTCTGACGGATTTGTCGGAGAAAAGAGTGGCAACGGTTTTGTCGACTTTACGGAGATGAATGGCCAGTCCGACGGACTTTTGTCTGTGGCGGCTTACGCCTCATCTGGAACGATAATAGCCGATCGGAAGACACCGCAGTTATCTTGAACGCGTTCCAGCCTACTCGTGTCGCAGCGCTTCGATCGGATCGAGCCGCGCGGCGGATTGCGCCGGATACAATCCGAACGCGATGCCGATCCCAACCGCAATACAGAATGAAAGGGGCAGACTGAAGTAGGCAATTTGCGGCTGCATGTCCGCGAAGATCCGACTGATTTCCGACGAATTCTCGCCGACCAGAATAAACCGATCGGCAATCAACTGGACTCCCTGAAACGCCACCGGCGTGAGCAGTCCCAAAATCATTCCGATGAGGCCGCCCGTGCCGGAAAGTACCGCCGTTTCGGTCAGAAACTGTTGTGTTATATCCCGTTGATTAGCACCGAGCGCTCTCCGAATGCCAATCTCCCGGGTCCGTTCCGTCACCGTAGCAAGCATGATGTTCATGATACCAATGCCCCCCACAAGCAGACTGATTGCGGCAATGGAACCAAGTACGATATTGAAGATCCAACGGATTTGATTGGCCTGTTTGAGTAATTCCAACGGCACAACGACCGCGTAGTCGGACTGGCCCTCATGAGTGACAGACAAGACCTCACGAACAATCGCAGCTGTGGGAAGAATGCCGTCCAGGTCTTTGAGCATCAGCGTGATCTGGTTCAGTTCAACCAGTTCGGCTGTGAAGGAACCGGATGTCCGCCGCACATCCAGGTCGCCGATATGTAAATCGTATGTGCGGATGGGTATGTAGACATCCTTGTTGAAGTCCTGACCCGTCAGGCTTCCGCCAATCGCGACCGATGCCGTACGATGGCGAGCAACTCCAATCACCACGTAGTAATTGGTTCCCACCTGAATCGACTTGTTGAGCGGATCTTCGGTGGGAAAAAGCACATCGGCCACCTCCTGAGCGATGACAGCGACGTTCGCATAAGATTCCTGATCAGAATTGGAAATGAATCGACCCGCTGGCTCCAACTCAAGGTGATTCACTTTCAGATAATCCATCGTGCAACCGACAAGGCGGCATTGCATCATGCGTCCCTGATTGCGTCCCTCCCTCATGCTTTCCTGAATTGGAACCGCATTGACCAGTGAGGGAATCGTGTCGATCAGCAAATCATAATCGGCTCGTGTGAGTCCATACGTCAGTACTCGGTCGACCGAGTTGGTGGCTTCTTCCGGCGGCTTGACCGACCGCACAATAATGTTGTTGGCTCCCAACTCGAGTACTTGCCTTTGAGCCTGGGCACTGGCCCCTTCGCCGATCGCCAACATTGCAATGACCGAGAACACACCGAACACAATACCGAGCATCGTCAGCCCAGATCGCAATTTGTGCAGCATCAGGCTTTTCAACGCCAGGCGAATCGTACGGGTAAATCGTGCAGGTGACATTGGCGGGCGGCTATACGGACAAGGGCAGCGGTTCCAGAACACATTGCTCATCATCCCATCTGCCCTACCCCATTTCAAGATGATCTCAGTTGTTTCGCAGTGCGGTTCAAGGTTTGTTTTCCTGAGTCTGGCGAAGAGGTGTTGGACATTCCAGGCGTTGTCCCTTCCGCCCGCGCGGATCTGAGACCTGTTGCAG
>JANQSH010000166.1 GCA_028284145.1 Planctomycetaceae bacterium
TAGAACTTTCTACGGCCAACTCAAGCCGATATCAGAAAAATGGATTCCGGAAGCGTTGGCCGTCAGCGGATTTTCGCGGGAAGAGACGCTGCAATTCGATGATCCGACCGTGGTGATGGAACAGTTCAACGGCTGGATCGATCAGGTCTCTCATGGCAGACCCTATTTCGTTTCCGACAACAACGGCTTCGACTGGCAGTTTATCAACTGGTATTTCCACCACTTTCTGGGCGAGAACCCCTTCGGATACAGTTCCACCAATCTCGGCTCGCTTTACAAAGGCGTTGTGCGAGATGTCTTCCAGAATTTCAAGCATTTGCGAAAGACCCAACACACGCATCATCCTGTTGATGATGCCCGCGGTAACGCCGAGGCGTTGCTGGCAATCAAGGACGAATTCAACCTGAGAATCAGTTTGAAGTAGGCGTCATCATGCGGAGGTGCATCTGGATTTTATCTGTAAAGCGGTCTGAGCGCAGCCGATTTTCTCAATTGCTGCCGACGTTTTGAGCTGTCTCCGGCGGAGTGTGGAATTTGAACTGGAACTTTTCGCCTCCCTTAAGCGGAGTTCCCGGTGCAGGGCTTTGCAGATAGACGATGTATTTTTTGTTCGGGTCCTTCGTGACTTTGCCCTTGTAAAATAGCGGTTTGTAGCCCGCCTTAGTGAAGATGTCGCGCACTTTGGCAGCGGGTTGGCCAATCACATTGGGCATCTTCAGTGTCGTCTTTTGTGCTGACATATTCTGCTGCGGAGTGATATTTCGCTCCTGCTGCTGGGGAGCCGGTTTTCTGTCAGGCAGGTTTTTGGGAACGCCCTGCACATTATTCTGCGCCACCTTCTGCACGATTTTGTAATTGGCAATGTTGATGGCGAACGGGTTTTTGGGAAACAGAATCCGCTGCGGCTTGTTGATCTTCAGATCCTTTTCGGTGAAAGCGTAAACCGTTTCCTTATTGCCAGCGGGATCAAGCAACTTCACTGCAATCGGCACCCAGGTCTTTTTGCTCAGGATGATTTCCGCCTCTTTCCAGTTGGCAGCGTTTGCTTTCAAACGCGGAATCGCCTTGATCCAGGCGGTGTTCGTTTCGTGTTTTAACAGTGTCAAATGGAAACGCCGTTTGGCTGTCTCTGGCGGCATGCCGAAGAGAAACGGCAGAGGACCATTCATGATGTTCTTGCCCTGTGCTTGTGGCGGGATGGGAAAGACATTCACGACTTTCGCTTCGTCATCCACCTGCATCACGCGTTTGCCATCGCAAACCCATTTCTCCTGACGATCTTTTTTCAGCGAATAGGGCTTTCCAGCTTTGTCCTTCTTACGACCAACCGCTCCATTTTTTATATCGACTGGTTCGACATCGATGCGACCTTTGTCCGGCGCTTCGTAAAAGAATTTGCCAACGGCATGCTTTTCGGTGCCAAAGACATGGTCGTAGGTATAACGCCGATGCGTCCCTTCCAGTTTTTCAATCTTGCTGGTGGAATTCGACCAATCGGTAAGAATTTTCGTAAGTTCCGGTCCAAGTTGCTGGATGCGCAATGGGTCCATCGCAGGGCGTGGTCTGGTACCCTCACCCAGGCGAACCTGTCCCGGTGCCGGTCGATTGGGCGGATGTTGCGGCGGACGACGGACGTTACCCGGTGCAGGTCCGGGACCATCGGGGCGCGGCCCTTGTGCGGGTAGCGATGTTACCACACCAGAACCCAACCACACGAACAGGATTAAGAGGTTCAGAGATTTGCACCCGCTTACCATCTTGAGTGATCCTTGCGACTGATATCGGATTGCCAGTCCGGGCAATTCCGTGGCCATTTGCGTAGATTGACGAAGTACGACACACACATCGCAACGATTTGTCTGGAGCAGCGCATGCCGATTTCGGGCGGGGATTCTATCAACTGATCAAAACCGAAGCGAGATCAATCCCGTCACGCATGGAGAGGCTGTAACACATTTGTTTACAGGATGTTACAGTCGCTTCATCTTCCCATCGTTCCTTCGATGTTCGGCACGAAAGATCTCACTTACCAATTCACGAGCGGTTGCGCGCATAGCGGCGAGAGTTCCGTGTGGGCGAATCCAGGAATCACTGTTCGGCAAGTTTTGCTGCCACGGCAATCGCATCGTAAAGCCCGTCGCTATTGGCGATTCCCTGCCAGGCGATGTCGTAAGCCGTCCCGTGGCTGGGGCTGGTTCTCACGATCGGTAGTCCGAGCGTCACGTTGATGGCCCGATGCTCGCCCAGCAACTTCAACGCGATATGCCCCTGATCATGATACATCGCCACAACACCATCGAATTCTCCGTACGCGGCTCGCCGGAAAACTGTATCCGCTGGCAGTGGACCGGTAATCGTGCCGGGCATTTTATCGTGCTGGCAAATTGCGGGGGCAATCAGGTGGTGTTCCTGATCACCAAACAGCCCTTCCTCGCCGGCATGTGGATTCAATGCGCAAACCGCGAGTCGAGGCTCCTCAATGCCGATATCACTCAGAAATTGATACAACAGTTCGATCTTATCGCTGATGCCTTCGGTTGTCAGCAAACCGGGCACACTTGCGATGGAGGTGTGCAGTGTGACATGATTGACCGCCAGCCCGTTGGATGAATGTACATCGTTTGGCTCGGATGAGAGCATGCGAACCTCTGGCAGGTAGAGCATCATGGCAAACTGATTGACTCCACATTGTTCCGCCAGAATCTCCGTATGGCCAGGATAACTCAACCCGGCGGCATGCAGGCCGGCCTTGCTCAATGGAGCAGTGACAATCGCATCGATTTCTTTTCGTAATGCGGCTTGCGTTGCGGCAATCAGATAATCGTAAGCCGCCCGACCAGATCGGGCGTTGTGCGCACCGGGAGGAATGTCCGCCACGTTGACGCTGGAAGAATTGAAGACCGGCAGCGAATCAGTGTTGACTGCGTCCTGTAGCCTGTCGATTTCCGCGATGGGATTGTCCGTCCCGATGAGAACCATCGCCCGCCGAAAGACAGCGGGACACCCAATGACAATCGGCTGGCAGATATTTCGCACTTCTGGATTGACGCAGGCGCGAGCGACAATCTCCGGGCCAATCCCGGCGACGTCCCCCAGTGTGAGTGCAATGCGTGGAAGTGACATGACACGAAATGATGTGTTTTGGTGGCTCGGCCATCTCTGTTTTTGTGTGCCACTGGCGGCTTTGTCCGACAGTGTGGGGCGGTTGGATCGCGATATGACACGCAGTCCCAAAGCATGTCATACCAGGAAGGACAGGTCATACCCATGCAGGCGGGTGTCCAGAAAAAAGTGTGGATTCCCCCCACATTGGATTTCACACCGCACAGGAATGGAGGAATATCATTTCGACAATTGACAGCCAGGTTCACATTCCGTTTGTGCCTTCCGCACCCGGTCGAGCAAGTTACCCGGGCCACCCCTTTTCAGTTCCAGTCCTCCAGTTCATCAAGGTCTAACAGTCCGCGGATCGCCAACGCGATATCGTCTGAACGCATCAACGTTTCCCCCACGAGGATCGCTCCAATTCCCGCCTCCTGCAGAGTGTGAACGTCGGCCCGGGAGACGATCCCACTTTCTCCGACCACGAGAACTCCCTCCGGAATTTTCTGCGACAGTTTTACACAATGATCGAGATTCGTGACGAAGGTCCGCAGATCGCGATTATTGATCCCGATCATCTGCGGCTGCAACTGCAGCACGCGCTCAAGATTTTCCTCTTCGTACAGTTCAATCAGTGCTTCCATGTCGAGTTCCCTGGTGTATTCATAAAGATCCGCCAGTGATTCATCATCCAGGCATTCGGCGATCAACAGCACAGCATCGGCTCCAGCGGCGCGCGCTTCGAGAACCTGATAACGATCCAGAATGAAATCCTTCCGCAACAGAGGTGTTTCCACCGAAAGTCGAGTCTGTCGCAAATAATCGAGATGTCCCTGAAAGAAATGTTCGTCGGTCAACACACTGATGCACGCCGCTCCGTTTTGGGAATAGATCTCCGCGATTTCCACCGGATCGAAATTTTCGCGAATCAAACCCGCCGAGGGAGACGCTTTTTTCACTTCGGCAATCAACCCGATTCCGGTCGAGGCGTTGCGAAGCGATTCGGCAAAAGGGCGCGTCGGTTTCAGTTCGGAAAGCTGTTTCTCCAATTGCCCGGCCGGAACCAGTTCCTTTGTGACCGCAATTTCCTGCTTTTTGTGATCGACGATCTGTTTCAGCACATCCTGCATGTCGGTCTCTCAGCTTTCCTGCGGCGATGTGAGTTCGGTTTATGCCTGACGGTCCGTTTCAAGGACAATGCCATTTTATCTACTGCAGGGCGGGAACGGAAACCCACTTGAGAGAATCCAATTTCTTTCACTCAGTTGACCGTTGTATCGTCCAACAGATAGGTTGCCCTTTCCGGCAAAACATTGGATGGAGCGAGTTCTTGATCAATCAGGTTCATATCATTCTCGGTGCGATGGCTCTCAGCGGATTGCTCTGGTTGTTGCATGTCAAGCTCCGGTCACGAGGCGGGTCACTGCTGCCGTTTCTCGAATTGACGCGGGTTTCGCCCAACATGGGGGCAATGTTTCTCGTGCTGTTGTGGTTTGGTTTGCGTATTGCCCTGCAATATGCCCCTGCACAGGATGTCGGCCAGATATCCTACCTGCAACTCGCCAAAACAAATGCCATGTACAGCGGTGCGATGTTCATCATGTTGCTGGCGATGGTTTGTCATGGACGTCTCACGCCAATGCCCGAAGTTGGGATCGATCCACAACCAGTCCGCGAGGATTTTATCGATGGCTTCATCGGATTTCTGCTTTGCCTTCTGCCAGTTTATCTGATTCTCGGCGCGACCGCCTCTTTACGCTCGGAGGAATCACAACATCAGTTTCTCAAGGCACTCAGGAGTGATGCCAGAGCGGAGTTGATGATTTGGATTGCGATCAATGCGGTTTTACTGGCACCTCTGCTGGAGGAGTTGATCTTTCGAGTGATTTTGCAGGGCTGGCTGCAGACACGAATGCCCGCCTGGATCGCCATAGGAATTTCGTCCTCGCTGTTCTCTGTGGTGCATGGCATTCCCGATTCCCTCGCCCTGCTGCCGATGTCCTTCGTCATTGGTTATCTGTTTTACCAGCGACACAGCTACTGGGCCGCCGTATTGATGCATGCCTGTTTTAACGGCTACAACCTGCTGCTGAATTTCACTCCCAAACCTACGAAAGACCCGCTGGCGCTGTTAAACTTCTGGTTCTGACAGCCTCTTAACCCCAATAACAAATTTGCATCAATTATGTCGTTTCCTCCCGTTGAAGAACAACTGGCTCTCATCCAGCGTGGCGTCGAAAAAATCGTGCCTGAGGATGAACTGACCGCCAGACTGAAACAGAGCCACGCCACCAGTACGCCACTGCGGATCAAATATGGCATCGATCCGACCGGAATCGATCTGCATCTGGGACATACCGTGCCAATGCGGAAGATGCGACAGTTTCAGGAACTCGGCCATCAAGCAGTCGTCATCATTGGGAATTATACAGCGCTGGTTGGCGATCCAAGCGGACGAGATGAAACCCGAGCCCGTCTTACGTCCGAACAGGTCGAACAAAACGCGCAGGATTATCTGGAACAGGTTGGTAAGGTGATCGACTTGAGCCAGGCGGAAGTGCATTGCAACGGCGACTGGTTTTCCAAAATGTCCTTCGGCGACATTCTGGAACTGACCAGCAAAGTGACCATCGCCCAGCTGTTGACACGGGATGACTTCGCAAAACGATACAAATCGGAATCGGCGATCTACCTGCACGAATGCCTGTACCCGATTATGCAGGCTTGGGACTCGGTCGAGGTCAAGGCGGATGTCGAACTGGGCGGCACCGAGCAGCTTTACAGTTTCATGCTGGCCCGCGACCTGCAGAAGGCCCAAAGCCTGCCGACGCAAGTGGCGGTCATGTCGCCCATTCTCGTCGGGTTGGATGGTGTGCGACGGATGGGCAAGAGTCTCGGCAATTACATCGGCATTTCCGAGCCGCCTTACGAGATGATGAAGAAGTTCATGCAGCTTTCGGACGAAAGCATGCGCATGTTTTTTGAACTGCTGACGGATTTGCCAATGGAGCGAGTCGGCGAACTGCTGGCCGGGCATCCCAAGGAAGCGAAGATTGCGCTGGCAAAGTCGGTCATTGGTGAATACCACGATGACGCCGCCGCCGAAGATGCAGTCGATCGCTGGCAACGCGAAATTCGGGACAATCAATTGCCCGAAGATATTCCGGTTGCAGAACTCACCGGCAGTGAATTGACCGATGGCGAGATACCGGCGGCACCATTATTACGGCTGGCGGGTTTGGTTTCCTCCGGGAGTGAAGCGCGCCGCAAAATCAAAGAGGGGGGGGCATATCTCGGCGAAGAGAAGATGCGTATTGAAGCGTATGATCAGAAGATCGCCGTGAGTGATGGCCTGATGTTATGGGTGGGGAAAAAGAAGTTCTGTCGCATCAAAATCGTTTGAGTTGCGTGGGATGCCTGCATCGCGCAGCAGTTTTGCAGGGCAGTGCTCCTGTCTGCTGTTTGTCCGTGAGGGAAAGAATCAGACAGGATCAACAGGATCGTTCTTTGCAGTGTTTTTCGATCGAAAAGAAAACGACCGAGAACCAATCGAAAAACGCGAGAGTGTTTTTTGTAGTCACGTTCGTGAGAACGTAACTCGAATGTCGATTACGTCACGCTTTGACAGGCGTGATTACGGAAATGAAGCACGTCATACCAGGAAGGACAAGTCTCCCAGGAAGCACGTCATCCCTGCGCAGGTGGGGCCCGGTTTTCGCAGAGCAGGGGTGTTCCTGCCGTTTCATTGGATCGATGAATAACAAATCAATACGAACAATACCACGAGAGTATCTTTCACCATTCTTTCACCGTTGAGGAGACACCATGCCAATTGGTTTCGGAATTGTCGGCTGTGGCATGATTGCCAATTTCCATGCCCAGGCCATCGAAAAAATTCGCGGTGCGAAAATCGTCGCCTGCTTTGATATGTATGCACCCTCGGCAGAGCGGTTTTCCAAAGCGAACGGCTGTACTGCCTGCGAAAAGCTGGACGAGATGCTCGCCGATCCCAACGTCGACATTATCACCATCTGCACGCCAAGTGGTTCACACATGGCCCCCGCAGTCGCTGCGGCGAATGCCGGTAAACATGTCGTCGTGGAAAAGCCTCTGGAGATCACACTCAAGCGTTGCGATGCCATCATCAATGCCTGCCGCAAAAACAAGGTGAAACTCTGCACGATTTTCCCCTCGCGATTCAGCCCCTGTAATCTGGCCATCAAAGAGGCGCTGGATTCCGGGCGGTTTGGCAAATTGACGCTGGGCGATGCCTACACCAAATGGTGGCGGACGCAGGAATACTACGACAGCGGCGGATGGCGTGGCACCTGGGATCTCGACGGCGGCGGCGCCTGTATGAATCAGGCCATTCACAGTATCGATCTGCTTTATTCTTTTATGGGGGATGTCGAAGAAATCACCGGGGCGACATCGCTCGTCGCACACGAGCGGATCGAAGTCGAAGATATCGGTGTGGCGACGATTCGCTTCAAAAATGGTGCGCTCGGCGTGATTGAAGCAACAACCGCTGCTTTCCCTGGCATGCTTAAGCGAGTGGAACTGCACGGAAATCAGGGTACGGTTGTGGTTGAAGAAGATTCCATCCTCACCTGGGAGTTCGCCGAAAAGAGCCGCAAGGATGCGAGCGTTCGCAAGAAGTTCGCCAGGACCGATACCGGTGGCGGAGCAAGTGACCCGTCCGCCATTTCGTATGTCAACCACATGGCTCAACTGAAGGATTTCATCAACTCGATCCAAACGGGCGAAAAACCACTGGTCGATGGGGAAGAAGGCCGAAAGAGCGTCGAGATTATTCTTGCCATTTATCAGGCTTCCTGGACGGGCAAAGCAGTGCAACTGCCGCTCAAAAAAGACCCGAAGATCCCCGACCGCGAAGAAGGCAGGGCGAAGAGTAAACCGAAAAGCAAAAGGCCGGATAAAAAGTCGAAGAAGAAAAAGAAGAAGTAAAACACATCAGATTTCGACCGGGGCAGGCTCCGGTTGTTCTTCCTGTTCGATTTTCAGCCAGGGCCGAATCGATTCCAGTTTTTTCTTGCCGATACCCCGCACACGTATCAAGTCGTCAATCGATTCAAACGGACCGTTTTCCTCACGATCTTTCACAATCCGATCGGCCAGCGTCTCACCGATCCCTTCCAACTGGTACCACTGAATCCAGGTCGCTCGATTGATGTCAATACGATAAGCGTATTCGCGCTCGGGCAACCGGTCGATTTCCACCGGCTTCATGCCCCAGCCACTGAGACGCAACCAGTGGGCACCGAGCATCGCCAATATCGCCAGCATCAGCACGCCGACGACAATCTGATCCCGTCGCGTGAGCCCGAAATGCGTTTCCAGATCGGCCGCTGGAATTTCCGAATCCGTCGTGGCGCTCTCCTGGCCGGCGCGGGAACGACCTGGCAGCGGAATGATACTCGGCTCATCAGCAATCGGATGATCGCTTTGCTGCAATGCATCTGGTTCAGAGTCTGAACGTGATTCCGCTGACTGGGAGGAGTTCATCACTTTGACGCCAGGCCCAAAGAAGTGTTGGAAACATGATCCGGAAACTGGAATCACGTTCTTTTAGAACGTATTACGCTCTTCTGTGTCGCGATGAGCGTTGTCTGGCCTGCAAACAAAGCCCCCCACGAGCCAGAGACGTCACATCAGAAGGTAAACTACTCTATTATGCCCGGTTGAGAAGCGTCACCGCAACCAGTTTTATTGAGTTTTCGATAGGAAGATGGGAGCAAAGCTCTCGCTCACGTGAGCACGCTTTTTCGGTAAAGGAGTTTTCAGAGAACACGGAAAATTCCCATAACAGCGTTACCACGCAACGCATACCAATGTAATGGATCTGCGAGTGGTGCCGGCAGGAGACTGATAGTTGGAAAACTTGCTGAGTGAGAACCATTTCTGACTTCACTGGATTCCGTTGATTGCATCCGCTTGAATCTCATTCGCCTCGCCCGCACAATGGGGCAATGCTGGCGAAACTGTTCACATATTCCCTGTTTGGTATCGATGCAAAATCGGTCGAGGTGGAGGTTGATATTTCCCCCGGCGCGATGCCCAGGACCATCCTCGTTGGATTGGCCGAGGCCGCCGTGCGCGAAAGTACGCATCGTATCGAACGGGCATTGGTCAACAGCGGGTATCAACGTCCCATCGACCGCATTGTGATTAACCTTTCCCCGGCCGACCTTCCCAAAGAAGCCGCCAGCTTCGATCTGCCCATCGCCATCGGACTGCTGACTGCCAGCAATCAGCTTCATTCCGAACGCTTTGCCGATTACGCAGCCGTGGGAGAACTCGCACTGGATGGAACATTGCGGCCAATTAAAGGCGCGCTGTCGATGGCGTTGGCAGCCCACGAACAAGGTTTGCGCGGCTTGCTCGTGCCTGTCGAAAATGGGCGCGAAGCCGCCGTCGTCGAAGGATTGGAAATCATCCCGGTCGGCACTCTGGCAGAAGCAGTCGGGTTTTACAGCGATCAACTTCCGATTGAACCGCTCGAATTCCGCTGGGATGACGCGGTCGCGGAATTTGGCCAGTACCCGATCGACTATTCCGACGTTAAAGGGCAGGAGATGGCCAAGCGTGCGGTCACCGTTGCCGCAGCGGGGAATCACCACATTCTGATGATCGGAAGTCCTGGCACAGGCAAGACATTGATGGCCCAGCGCATCGGTACGATTTTGCCCGGACTCTCACCCGAAGAAAGCCTGCAGACGACCCGTATCTATAGCGCGGTCGGTCAACTGGAAGATGGTCAATCGCTCAAAATTCTGCGTCCATTCCGCCCTCCGCATCATACGATTTCCGAAGCCGGGCTGGTCGGAGGGGGCAGCACACCTCGGCCGGGCGAAATCTCATTGGCCCACAATGGTATCCTGTTTCTGGATGAACTCCCCGAGTTCAACCGCCGTACATTGGAAGTGTTGCGGCAACCACTGGAAGACCAGTGCGTGACAATCTCCCGCGCGATGGGCAGCATCACGTTTCCCGCCAGTCTGATGCTTGTCGCTGCGATGAACCCCTGCCCCTGTGGGTACCGGGGCGATCCGCGCCGTAACTGCAATTGCAGCCCGATACAGATCGAACGGTATCTCGCCCGCATCAGCGGGCCGTTGCTGGACCGCATTGACATTCACATCGAAGTCCCGCCGGTTCCGTTTCGGGAGTTGTCCGACCAGCAAACCGGCACCAGCAGCGGAGAAATGAGAGAGCAGGTCATCGCTGCGAGGGAGATTCAACATCGACGTTTTGTCGACCAGCCAGCGCAACTCAACGGCAAAATGACCCCGCCGCAAATCCGCAAGTTCTGCAAACTCGCCAGCGATGCCGAAGCGTTATTGAAAACCGCGATGGATGAGATGGGTCTTTCGGCCCGGGCTCACGACAAGATCTTGCGCATTGGCCGGACGATCGCAGATCTGGATGGCGCGAAGGAGATCACCAGTGCCCATCTGAGTGAGGCGATCAACTACCGCACACTCGACCGGAGTTACTGGTAGAAGATTGGAAAATGAACCACTGAGGTCGGGAGGACACGGAGTTTTCGTTTCTGCAAACCAGGCAGAAAAGAAGTGTCAGACAGGATTCACATGATGTTCTGAGATAGCCCGATCGTCACTGTTTCGTGTGTGCCCTCTGCCTGCCGACGTGCTACGTACGGGGATACCGCGCGAGGTATCGACGCGGCTAGAGCGTATGGCATGTGAGTCTAGCGCGATTGAGGCAGTTTAGATAAGCTTCTGATTCCTCATTTAGGAAAGGAGTCAGAGGATGAATCGATCACTG